>NZ_JBNHFN010000001.1:0-945366 GCF_059090325.1 Arthrobacter sp. B0316-5-4 | reverse complement strand
TCAAGGGACTCAATCCACTCCGCAGTCTCTTCCGGATCACGATCAGGCAGCTGGGCAGTCAACCCGCTGAGGATGTGTGAGGTCTCTTCTCCTACAGCCACGTCCAACCTCTCTTCATTGAATGTCTGGGCGCTTGCTCTGTGGGGGCGCTCAAGGAATTTCGTATTGTGAGAATAAAATTCTGCAATTCGAGATTACGTCTGCCGATGGGCAGCGTCAACACGGATCGCCTGTCCGCAACAGTCAACTGGCAATCCTGCCACCAGGCAACCAAATGTGACCCTGCATACACCGGGAGCACCTTGACCGCGAGTGACCTGCGTCATAGAGTGCTTTCACTATTCAATAACTAGTTTCCGCAATGCGGAAGCAGTACGAAGTGGAGATCCACGATGCAGACGACTTCATCAGTCGGCGTCACTGAGACTCCGGACGAACCGCAGGGTGGCCCCAACCACCGTGCAGTAGGCAACACAGAACTCTGTGAAATTGCGTCCGAAGCATCAGGCCGTACCATCAGCCCAAGTCTTTACAACATCGACCTGGCCCCCACCAAGGCCAAAGGTCGAAAGTGGACCAGCTACAGCATCTTCACCCTCTGGGCCAACGACGTCCACAGCCTGGGTAACTATGCTTTCGCCATTGGTCTTTTCTCGCTCGGATTGGGCGGGTGGCAGATTCTGGTGGCCCTCGGGATTGGTGCGGTCCTCCTCTTCGCCCTCCTGAACTTCTCCGGGTTCATGGGCCAGAAGACCGGCGTCCCCTTCCCCGTGATGAGTCGCATCAGTTTCGGCATCCGCGGTGCGCAGATTGCCAGCCTGATCCGCGGCGCCGTTGCCGTGGCGTGGTTCGGAATCCAGACGTACCTGGCATCCGTCGTCCTGCGCGTCATGCTCGTTGCCATGGCGCCTGGCCTGAAGGATCTGGACAGCAACTCCATTCTGGGACTTTCCACCTTGGGCTGGCTGTCCTTCGTGGCCCTGTGGATCGTCCAGCTTGTCATCGTCAGTTTCGGTATGGAAATGATCCGTAAGTACGAGGCGTTCGCGGGTCCGGTCATCCTGGTCACCATGGCTGCCATCGCTGTGTGGGTCTTCGTCGAAGCCGGCGGCGCCATCCAGTGGTCCGGGATCAAGGGCCTTGAAGGTGGCGAGATGTGGTTGACCATCTTCGCAGGCGGAGCCCTGTGGGTTTCCATTTACGGCACCTTCGTGCTGAACTTCTGCGACTTCACCCGCTCGTCCACCACCAGGAAGTCGATCGTCAAGGGAAACTTCTGGGGCATCCCCATCAACATGCTGGTCTTCGGCGCCATTGTCGTGGTCATGGCCGGCGGGCAGTACAAGATCAACGGCACGGTCATCGAAAGCCCGTCCGATATTGTCCAGAGCATCCCGAACACGCTCCTGCTGGTGCTGGCATGCCTGGCGCTGCTGATCCTGACCGTGGCTGTGAACCTGATGGCAAACTTCGTGGCGCCGGTGTATGCCCTGACTAACCTCTTCCCGCGGCACCTGAACTTCCGGAAGGCCGCCTGGGTCAGCGGCACCATCGGCTTGGTCATCCTGCCGTGGAACCTTTACAACAACCCCATTGTCATCGTCTACTTCCTGGGCGGACTTGGCGCCTTGCTCGGCCCGCTGTTCGGAGTGATCATGGCCGACTACTGGCTGGTCCGCCGGGGCAAGGTCAACGTCCCCGAGCTGTACACCGATGATCCCAAGGGTGCCTACTTCTACAAGCGCGGCGTGAATCCCAGGGCCATCATCGCCCTGATCCCAGCTGCCGCTATCGCCATTGCCATCGCGTTCATCCCGGCGTTGGCACCAGCAGCACCGTTCGCGTGGTTCATCGGAGCAGGTGTTGCCGCCCTGACGTTCTTCGCCGTTGCTGACAAGAAGCAACTTCACGACGACGTGTCCGGCGAGCCGATCGCCGTCGCCAGCACCCACTAGCAAAGTCGCCAGTACCCTCCAGCAACCCAGCACCAAGGCCAGGCCCATCCTCGTTGGCAACCGGACTCCGGTCCAGTTGCCCCGGGGGTGGGCGTCGCCGTTGAAAGGATTTCCATGCGCATCCTTGTCGCAAACGTCAACACCACCCAGTCCATGACTGACTCCATCGCCGCCCAGGCGCGGGCAGCGGCTGCTCCGGGCACCGAGATCATCGGCATCACGCCCCGCTTCGGCGCCGACTCCTGCGAAGGGAACTTCGAAAGCTACCTCGCCGCGATTGCGGTCATGGACGCCGTAGTCAACTATCCGGAGCCGTTCGACGCCGTCATCCAGGCAGGCTACGGCGAACACGGCCGCGAAGGCCTCCAGGAACTCCTGGATGTGCCGGTTGTCGACATCACCGAAGCGGCAGCAAGCACGGCAATGTTCCTGGGCCATAAGTATTCGGTGGTCACTACCCTTGACCGCGCCGTGCCACTGATTGAGGACCGTCTCAAACTTGCAGGGCTGGATGCGCGTTGCGCTTCCGTCCGGGCCAGCGGCATGGCGGTGCTGGAACTCGAGGAGTACCCCGAGCGGGCTGTCGAAGCGATCGTTGGCCAGGCCGAAGAGGCCGTCCGGAATGACAAGGCCGAGGTCATTGTCCTTGGCTGCGGCGGTATGGCGGGATTGGATGAGCAGATCCGTCAGCGGACCGGCGTTCCCGTGGTGGATGGCGTAGCCTCGGCCGTCACCATCGCCGAGTCACTGGTCCGCCTTGGCCTGACCACGTCCAAGGTGCGAACCTACGCCACGCCGCGCCCGAAGACTGTCATAGGCTGGCCGATAACCGCAGCCCGGCATTCCACAGACCAGCCCGAAGCCGCACGCTGACGCTGCCCAAGAGCATTTCCCGAAAGGCAACCACATGACTGAGTCCAGCCTGCCCGCCCACCCGAGGGTCGCCGTCGTCACCGGCGCCGGTTCCGGCATAGGGCGGGCCGTCGCTCGGCTGATGCTCGCGGAGGGTTACCGCGTGGCGTTGGCCGGCCGTCGTGAGGCTCAGTTGATCGAGACTGCGGGGGACCATCCGGAGGCGCTTGCGGTTCCGTGCGACGTGACAGTGCCCGACGACGTCGCTCGCCTTTTCGCGGCGGTTCGCCAGCGCTGGGGCCGGGTTGATGTGCTGTTCAACAACGCGGGGATTTTCGGCCCGGCCGGCGATGTCGGCGAGATCGGCGTGGACGAATGGGAAGCAACCCTGCGGGTCAATGTCACCGGTTCCATGCTGTGCGCGGCTGAAGCGGTGCGGGCCATGAAAGCCCAGGAGCCCCAGGGCGGGCGGATCATCAACAATGGTTCCATTTCGGCGCATTCACCCAGGCCCAGGTCCGTGGCGTACACGGTCACCAAGCATGCGATGACTGGCCTCACTAAGAGCATCGAGCTGGACGGCCGGGAGTTCGGGATCACGTGCGGCCAGATCGACATCGGCAACACGCGCACGGAAATCATGGACACGATTGGTGTTGGATCAGGTGCCCTGCAGGCCGACGGTAGCCGCAAGGTGGAGCCGATGTTCCCCGTGGACGACGCAGCCCGTGCCGTGCTGATGATGGCCAACATGCCGGCGTCGGCCAGTGTCGGATCATTGGTGGTCACCGCAGCCGGCATGCCGTTCGTGGGCCGCGGCTAGCTTCTGCATCCCCTCGGCGGAGGGCCCCGCGCCGCCACCACCCACTTTGATCTCCACGAGCCCGCGACACGCCTTGCAAGGGGCGTGTCGGGGGTTTTGCGCGTCAAAGGAGGTGGCAGCGGCACACACTCCACCCCAAAAAGCCGATTGTGACTTCCATAATATGGAAACTCAATTTCCCCTTGCGGAATCATGTGACCCGGCTTACATTGAAAACATCCCCCCAAAACGAGGGGCTGTTCCCAAACTGATTGGTTCAGATCAATGAAGATCCCAGACCCCGCGGCGCTGAAGGCGAGTTCGGCCCCGCAGAAGAAAAAGCGGCTGTACCAGTCGCTCTTTTTTCAAATCCTGATCGCCGTCGTCGCAGGTGTGCTCATCGGTCATTTTTGGCCGAATATCGGGTCCGCCCTCCGGCCACTGGGTGATGGATTCATTCAACTCATCAAAATGATCATCGCCCCGCTGATTTTCCTCGTGATCGTCACGGGCATCTCGGCAGTGGGCGACGTCAAGGCGGTCGGAAGGGTCGGGGTCAAGGCGCTCCTGTACTTCACCGGCGCCACGCTTTTCGCCCTCGTTTTCGGGCTTATCGTAGGAAACATTGTCCAGCCCGGTGCAGGACTGAATATCGATCCCTCGACGCTTTCCCAGGAGGCGCTCGACGCCAAGACCGGCCACGCAGTCCCCAAGGACGCGGCCGCCTTCATCCTGGATGTCATTCCTTCAAGCGTGATCGGTGCCTTCGCCAGCAACAGCCTGCTCCAGGTCCTGTTCTTCTCCGTCTTCTTCGGCGCGGCAATCGTTGTCATCGGCCGGGAACGTTGCTTGCCGGTCATCAGCCTCATGGAGACGGTCCTCGAGCTGATCTTCAAGATCATGTCCTGGATCATGAGGGTGGCCCCGATCGGTGCCTTTGGTGCCATGGCCTTCATCATCGGCCAGTACGGTGTGGGGACGCTTGGGACCTACGCCCTGTTGATCGCCTCCTGCTACGGAGCGGCGATCATCTTCATTGGCTTGCTGTTCCTGGTGGCGTGGGGCTTCGCGCGGGTTCCGTTGTGGCAATTCCTCAAGTACACCCGCGAAGAATTCCTTCTGGCGCTTGGTACAGCCTCAACGGAAGCGGTCATGCCGCGCATCATGACCAAGCTCACCAACGCCGGCTGCTCACGGGCAACCACCGGCCTGGTGGTTCCCACCGGTTACTCCTTCAACCTGGACGGCGCAGCGATTTACCTTTCGATCTCGCTGCTGTTCCTGGCGCAGGCCTTCGGCCACCACCTGGACCTGGGTCAGCAGTTGGCCGCCCTTGGCGTACTGCTCCTGACCTCCAAGGGAATGGCCGGTGTACCGGGATCGTCCTTCCTGGCGCTCTCTGCCACGGCCGCAGCCCTGGGCATCTTCCCGGTTGCCGGTGTGGCGCTCCTCCTTGGAGCCGACCGCCTCATGGATTCCATGCGAGTCGTGGTGAACCTGCTCGGCAACTGCGTGGCAACGTTCGTCGTCGCCAAGTGGGAAGGCCAGTTCGACCGCAGCGTCATGGTCCGCGCCTTCAATGGTGAGATCACCAATGAGGACACCGCCATCATGCTCGGCAAGGAAGACGTCTTTGAGCAGCAGGAACTGGAGCGCATCAGCAGCGGCCAGAACCCGTCGCCGAAATTCCGCGGCGGCCCGACCTCCGATGAGATCCCCCAGTTCGAGATGAGCAAGCCGGGCAAGTCACAGGACCCGATCTGCCCCGACTGACTTAAGTGATGATGCCCTCCGGATAGCTCCGGAGGGCATCATCTGCTTAAAGCGGGAGTAGTTCGGAGAGGTTGGCCCTCAAACCGGAGGCTGTCACTTTGTGTGACGACACCGCTTCTCCCCACGAGATCCTGCCGGTCACCAGCGCAAGCCAGGTGGCGGCGTCGCACTCAATCACGTTGGGGGGAGTGCCGCGCGTGTGGCGGGGCCCCTCGACGCACTGGGTGACGCCGAACGGCGGTACCCGGACTTCCACCGAATTGCCGGGCGCCCGGGCGGTGACCTCCTCCAGGGAGTAGCGCACCGCCGTCGCGATTAAGGCGCGCGACGGCGGTGCGGCGGCCTCAGTGCCTGCCTCGCCGGCAGTTTCGGAACGTTCGACGGCGGTTTGCCAGGCTGCCAGCGCAGCGCGGCCCTCCGAGATATCGACACGGCGTCGTGCAACAGCCATTCGTTCTTCCCTCTCAGGCCGACTGGTCGAGCAAGGCAGAGACGGCGTGCCCAAGGCGGATCCTGCCTACCGCACGACCGCCGCCGAGTACGGGTTCCACCACGCGTTCCAGAACGTTGGATACCGCCGGAATGTCCACGGCTCCGCTCACTGCCAGCAGGGTCAGGCCTACCAAGGATGTGGCGCGGAGGTTACCGTCCAGCATCTTGACGGCCACGGTGGCACCGGTGGACGTTGCGAGGACCAGGACGCCCTCGGCGCCGATCTTGGCCAGGACCTCAAGTTCTTCCATGACAATGGTGTTCGACTCGCCTTGGCCCTGGACCGCCCACGGGTAGTCGAGCATGGACGTGGCGATGGTGGCCGCGCGTGCGTTGGACGAGGAATCGCTGGGGGACTTGGCCAGACGCGAGTAGGCCCGGGCCAGACCGGTCAGGGAAAGGGCCGCGACGGGGGCCCCGCAACCGTCGATGCCCAGGTGGGAGATCGTTTCGCCACTGTATTCCTCAATGACGGAACGGACGCGCTGCTGTAGCGGGTGGTTCGGTTCGAGGTAGCTGCGCAGGTCCCAGCCGTTCTCGGTGCATGCCCACAGGAAGGCTGCGTGCTTGCCGGAGCAATTGAAGGCCAGCCGGGATTGCCCGCGTTCGGAGCGGACCAGCCAGTTGCGGGCTGTTTCGTCCTGAGGCCAGGCGGCAGGGCACTGGAGGTTTTCCTCTTTCACGCCTGCTGCTTTGAGCATCCCTTCCACGACGTCCATGTGGTCCAGGGAACCGGTGTGGCTTCCGCAGGCGATGGCAACCTGGGCGCCGCGGAGGGGAACGCCGGACTGCATGGAAGCCAGTGCTTGGAAGGGCTTGAGGGTGGAGCGGGCCAGAACCGGGGCGTCGATGTCACCAAGCCGGGTGACTACGGACCCGTCACCGGCAAGAACGACTGCAGCGCCTACGTGCCGGGACTCGATAAAGCCACTGCGTTCGATCACTGCCAGTTCGACGGCTGACTCAACGTTGAACGTTTCATGCGAACTCATGGGCATGATGCAAGTCTATGGCGCGGCGGGGTCCGGGAAGTGACACAGCTTAGGCCGCGCGCCCTTCACAAAGTACCCTTGAAGCCGTGAAGGTACTCGTCATTGGCCCAGGCGGCCGCGAACACGCCATTGTCCGCTCTCTGCTTGAAGATCCCAACGTCTCCGAGGTCCACGCGGCCCCGGGCAACGCGGGCATCAGCAAACTCGTTCCCACCCACGCGATTGACGGGAACAACCCGGAAGCCGTGTCTGCCCTCGCCACCAAGCTGGGCGTGGACCTGGTGGTCGTAGGACCCGAGGCGCCGCTGGCTGCTGGTGTGTCCGACGCCGTCCGTGAGGCCGGGATTCCGGTCTTCGGTCCCAGCAAGGAAGCAGCCCAGCTCGAGGCTTCCAAGGCATTCGCCAAGCAGATCATGGCCGAAGCCAACGTCCCCACGGCCATGGCCCGGGTTGCCACCAACGCGGAGGAAGCTGCGGACGCGCTGGACACCTTCGGCGCTCCGCACGTTGTTAAGGACGACGGACTGGCTGCCGGCAAGGGTGTTGTGGTGACCAAGGACCGCGCTGAGGCCCTTGCGCACGCCCAGGCGTGCTTCGACGCCGGTGGAACTGTGGTCATCGAGGAATTCCTTGACGGCCCCGAAGTTTCCCTCTTCGTCCTGTGCGACGGCCGCACCACAGTTCCGTTGTCCCCGGCGCAGGACTTCAAGCGCATCTTCGACAACGACGAAGGCCCCAACACCGGCGGCATGGGCGCGTACACCCCGCTTGAGTGGGCCCCCGAGGGCCTGGTCCAGGAAGTCATCGACCGCGTGGCCCAGCCCACCGTGGACGAGATGGCCCGCCGCGGCACGCCCTTCGTCGGCGTGTTGTACTGCGGCCTTGCCCTGACTTCCCGCGGCACCCGCGTCATCGAATTCAACGTCCGCTTCGGCGACCCGGAAACCCAGGCAGTCCTGGCCCGCCTCAAGACCCCGCTCGGTGCGCTGCTGCTGGCAGCTGCCAAGGGCGAACTGGACACCGCAGAAGAGTTGCGCTGGTCCAAGGACACGGCAGTCGCCGTCGTCGTTGCTGCCGAGAACTACCCGGACGCGCCCCGCACCGGCGACCGGATCCGAGGTCTGAAGAAGGTTGACGAGTTGGACGGCGTCCACGTGGTCCACGCCGGTACCAAGCTGGATGACGAAGGCAAGGTGGTTTCCGCCGGCGGCCGCGTCCTCGCCGTTGTGGCGCTCGGTTCCGACCTGGTGGAAGCCCGCGAAAAAGCGTACGACGGCGTGGAGCTGGTTCAGCTTGAAGGCTCGCAGTTCCGGACGGACATCGGAGGCAAGGCCGCCCGCGGCGAAATCCGGGTGCCCTACACGGGCACTGGAACCATCCCGAAAGTGAAGGCCTGACCATGACTGATTCCCTTCCCACAGGCGGCCTGGAAACCGAGGCCCCGCAGCTTCCTGGTTGGACGCACGTCTACTCCGGCAAGGTCCGTGACCTCTACGTCCCGGCCGATGAGTCCATCACGGAAAAGGTGGGCCAGGAATGCGTCCTGGTGGTCGCCAGCGACCGTATCAGCGCCTACGACCATGTCCTGAGCAGCGAGATCCCGGACAAGGGTCGTGTCCTGACGCAGCTGAGCCTGTGGTGGTTCGACCAGTTGGACGTTGAGCACCACGTCCTCGCTTCCACAGTTGAGGGCGGCGTCCCGGCCGAGGTTGAAGGCCGTGCCATGATCTGCAAGAAGCTGGACATGTTCCCGGTGGAGTGCATCGCGCGCGGCTACCTCACCGGCTCCGGTCTGGCTGAGTACAAGGAATCCGGGACGGTGTGCGAGATTCCGCTGCCGGAGGGCCTCGTTGACGGTTCGCGGTTGGAGAAGGCGCTTTTCACTCCGTCGGCCAAGGCCGAGGTTGGCGAGCACGACGAGAACATCACCTATGACGACGTCGTAGCCATGGTGGGTGACGACATTGCCGCCCGCCTGAGTGAGCTCACGTTGAAGATCTACACCCGCGCCGAGGAGATCGCCCGCGGACGCGGCATCATCCTGGCCGATACCAAGGTGGAGTTCGGGATCGACGCGGCTACCGGCGTGATCACGTTGGGTGACGAGGTCCTCACCCCGGACTCCTCACGTTTCTGGGATGCGTCCACGTACACGCCGGGCCAGTCCCAGCCTTCGTACGACAAGCAGTACGTCCGCGACTGGTTGACCTCGGCGGAGTCAGGGTGGGATAAGTCCTCAGACACGCCACCGCCGGCGTTGCCTGCCGAAGTGGTTGAGCGCACGCGCGCACGCTACGTCGAGGCCTACGAGAAGCTCACGGGCCGCACCTTCGCCTAGAGCACCCAACTGAGTCGCAGTTAAGCGCGTTTTGACCCCTCAAAACGCGCTTAACTGCGACTTACTTGGTTAATCAGGCCTGGGAGTGTTCCGGGTGTGTTGCAGCGGCGCGACGCTCGGCAAGCCGGATTTCCAGCACCGCGTCCATGGCCTGCTGGACCCGGTCCGAGGCTCCGGCAGCACTGAAGTCGTGCTGGGCCTCTTCCAGGTAATGCAGCGCCTCGGTGGTTTCGCCTGCGGCTTTCAGGGACTTGCCCAGCAGCAGCGAGACCTCGCCTGCGGTGTGCCGGGCCAGGACCTTGCGGTCGGCGTATATTTCACGGAGCTTCTCGACTGCCGCGAGAATGTCGCCCGTCAGGTAAAGCCACCGGGCCCGGATGAACGCGACCTCCAGCTGATCCGTCTTGTTGCCGCCCACGATGGACAGGGCCAGTTCCGCGCGCTCAATAGCGGACAGTGTTTCAGGTTCCACGATCCCGGAGGACAGCCGGACCGCGGCGGAGGCCTTGTTGAACCGGGCCCACAGCTCGATGTCGTTGGCGGGGGAGAGCAGCTTGGCGGCTCGCTCGTGGTGCTTGATGCCTTCCACATAGTCGTGGCGCATGAACGCTACGTTGCCCACAACCCACGCGACCTCGCCAGCCAGTTGTGACATGGAGTGCTCGTCCATGTGCTCAATCATGGCCAGGCAGTAGGTCCATGCCTCATCCAGCTTGCCGCTCTCCGCGAGGGCGCCGATCAGTGCGCGGTGCGCACCGATGATCAGCGTCGAGCCCTTGGGCAGCTGCTCACACAGCTTGACTGCTTGCTTTGCATGCTCGACGGCGGTGGCCAGCTGACCTTGTCCGTGACACACGGCGGCAAGCATCTGCCAGGCGCGCACTCCCAAGCCTGCGGATTCGGTGGCCATGGGGTGTTCCAGGAGATGCTCAACAATCTGCTGGCATTCCTTGAGTTGGCCTTGCTTCATGACACACTCGGCCTGCATGTATGTCATGTTCCACCAGGCGCTGTTGTTCTTGGCCTCAAGGGCGATCTGCGCTGCGGTGGCGGCGTGGCTGGCTGCGAGTTGGTAGTCGCGAAGGTCCCACGCCTGCCGGGCATAAAGGCCGGCGAGGACATACTCGGCGTCGCTGACGGAAACCGGTTGGCTCCACGCTTCCAAAGCCTTCGGGGCAAGTTCCAGGCGCCGTGCCAGCTCTTCGATGACCTCGGCAGTGGGTTCCCGGCGTCCCGTCTCCAGTAGCGAAATGTAGCTAGGCGAATACAGGTTTTTGCCCAGCTCTGCCTGCGTTAACCCACGTTCGAGCCGTTCGGCACGTAGCTTCTCGCCGAATCCGTTTCCCACGGGTTCCTCCTACAGGTGTCTTTTGACCAAAACCTTGACAGTCTCTGTGGAAAACATTTTACAATGTATGTCAACAGGGACCACGCAATTTCCGTAACGAATCCGACTCGCATTGGGGAAATACCATGTTCAAGAAAATCATCGCTTCAGCGGCTTCAGCGGCTTTGGCAGGCGCGCTGTCGCTGGCAGTCGCGGCTCCCGCAGTCGTCTCCGCTGCTTCGGCAGGAGACTCCAGCACGGTAAGTGCTATCGGCAACTGGCCCGATCCCATGCGCGTGGCGGCGCCGACCAAGTCAGCGGACACCACGTACACGCCGATGTCCATTGGCAACTGGCCGGATCCTATGTAAATCCATTGTAGTGAAGAAACCCCCGGGGCGTGACGAGCGAGGCCCCGGGGGTTTCTTTTTGCCGTCATTTGGGCAAACAAAAATGGCGCCGATTTCTCGACGCCATTTTCGTGTTTGGTCGGGATGACAGGATTTGAACCTGCGACCTCTTCGTCCCGAACGAAGCGCGCTACCAAGCTGCGCTACATCCCGATCCGCTGCGAAAGCAACTGTTCAAGGATAGCTGAATAGCCCCGTGATGCGAAATCGAGGACCGGGTGTCGCTCCTCACAGCATCCATGCGAGGAGGACTACACCAGCGAGTCCCGCCAAGCCCCGTGCAGTTGGGCGAACCGGCCACCGCCGCTGATCAGTTCGGCGGGGGTTCCGTCTTCCACAATGCGGCCGTCGTGCACCACCAGGACCCGGTCCGCTGTTTCCACGGTGGATAGGCGGTGGGCGATGATGATGGCTGTACGGGCTCCTCTGCCACCGGCCACTCCCTCCAACAAGTTGGACAGCCCTTGCTGGACCATGCGTTCCGAGGGAATATCGAGCGACGACGTAGCCTCATCCAGGATCAGCACGGCGGGTGCAGCCAGAAAGGCGCGGGCGAAGCCAATGAGTTGGCGTTGCCCTGAGGACACGCGTCCACCACGCTTGTTGACGTCGGTGTTGTAGCCTTCGGGGAGGCTCATGATGAACTCGTGGGCCCCCACCGCTGCGGCCGCGGCTTCGATCTCCGAACGCGATGCTTCCGGGCGGCCCAAGGCGATGTTGTCGGCCACCGATCCACTGAACAGGAAGGCCTCCTGGGTGACCATCACCACTGCACGGCGCAGATCAGTGGTGGCGAGGTCCCGCAGATCGACACCGTCCAGGGTGATCGCGCCCGACGTGACGTCATAGAAGCGCGCCACCAGCTTGGCCAAAGTGGATTTCCCGGCACCTGTCTGGCCCACCAGCGCAACAGTCTGACCGGCGGGGATATGCAGGTCCAGCCTGGGGACAACAATGCTGCCGTCGTTGTAGCCGAATTCCACCTCGTTGAAATCGATCTCGCCGCGCGGACTTTTCAATGGCACGGGGTTCTTCGGCGGCCGGACGGTTGGAACTTCCTCCAGCAAGCCGGATACCTTCTCCAGGGCTGCTTGGGCACTCTGGAACGAGTTGTAGAACATGGCCATCTGGTCCACAGGCTGGAAGAAGCGCTTGGTGGACAGGATCAAGGCCAACAGAACACCGACGGCGAGGTCACCACTCAGCACCCGGAAGCCACCAAAGAGCAGTACGACGGCGACGCAGACGTTGCCGATCAATACCAGGCCGGGTTGGAAAATGCCGTTGAGGTTGATGGACCGGACAGTGTTCTTACGGTAATCCTCAGCCAATTGTCCGTATTCGGCGGCATTCTCGCGCTCCTTGCGGAAGGCCTTTACGGCACGGATGCCGGTCATGGTTTCCACGAAATGCACGATCAGCCGTGCTGAAACCACTCGTGATTCCCGGAAAGCTATCTGTGAGTGCTTCTGGTACCAGCGCGCCAGGAAGAACATGGGGACGCCGGCCGCGAGCATGATCAGGCCACTGCGCCAGTCCAAGGCAAAGACGGTGACAGCCGTGAAGACCATGAACAGCATGCCCGAGGCGAGGGAGCTGACACCGGAATCCAACAGTTCCCGCAGTGCCTCCAGGTCGGAGGTCTGCCGGGCGATGATGCGGCCCGAGGTGTATTTCTCGTGGAATTCCAAACTCAACCGTTGGGTGTGCCGGAACACTCGAAGCCGAAGATCGAGCAGCATCGCCTGGCTCAGTCGTGCCGTCGACGTGACATACAGTGCCGTCATCCCGGCCGTCGCAATAGCCGCGGCAAGATACAACGAACCGGCCAGAACCAGCGGACCGTTATCGCCGGCTTGCAGTGCAGGGAGCGCGCGGTCGATTCCGAAAGCGATCAGTGCTGGCCCTGCCACGCGGGTGAGTTGCGAGACCACCACCATCACGATCGTCATCCAGAAACGCAACCGTACGGGGCGGATGAGCGAGGCAAGCAAGGTGAGGGACCGGCGTCGTACGGCTTTGCTGTCTGCTTTGGTGAGGTGCGTGTTGTCCTCGTTGGCGGTTCCAAAGGTTGTGGCACTCACCGGCGGGCCTCCTCAGCCTCTTCGAGCTCATCCAGCTCGGTGTCCAGGTCCTTGGGGCCAGCGTCCAGGCTGGCGATGACGTAACGGTAATGGTCGTTCGCGGCCAGCAGTTCCGTATGGGTTCCGACGGCGGTGATGGTTCCGTTTTCGAGCAACGCGACCCGGTCAGCCAGGGCCACAGTGGAAGGCCGGTGCGCCACGATCAACGTTGTGGTGTCGCGAAGGACCTCCCGCAGCCGGGCCTCAACGCGTTCCTCGGTGTTCACGTCCAGCGCGGACAGGGGGTCGTCCAAGACCAATACTTTGGGCTTGGCGGCGATGGCACGGGCCAAGGCAATGCGCTGGCGCTGGCCGCCTGACAGGCTGAGCCCTTCCTCTCCGATCAGCGTGTCCACACCGTCCGGCAACGAGTACGCGAACTGTGCTTGGGCAACGTCCAGGGCTTCGTCCAGTGCGGCATCACTGGGATCCGGAGCGCCAAGGAGGACGTTGTCGCGCACCGAGCTGGAGAACAAGGTAGTGTCCTCGAACGCGACCGCAACGATCCGTCGGAGCTCGTCAATGTCGTAATCACGCACGTCCACCCCGTCGATGGTCACCGCACCCTCGGTCACGTCGTACAGGCGGGGGACCAGCTGGAGCAGTGCACTCTTTCCGCTGCCTGTGATGCCCACCAGGGCCATAGTCTCACCCGGGTGGATATCAAGGGTGACGTCGTGCAGGAGGGTGCCGCCGTCGTCGAACCCGAAACCCGCATGCTCAAAACGCAAGGCGCCTTTGACGGCTTCCGGCACCACAGCTTTGTCCGGGGAAGTGATGGTGTTCTCGGTATCCATGACTTCGAAATGCCGGTCCAGCGCAGTCTTGGCCGTCAGGGCCATGGCCAGCAGCATGCCGGAGAATTCAACCGGCGTTGCCACCACAGCGGCGGTTGCGAAGAACGCAACCAGTGAGCCGATGCTCAGCTGTCCGCTGGCGGCCAGCATGACGCCGACTACCAGACCTACGCCCAGCGCCAGCTCCGGCAGCAACGTAACCACCAGCGTGAAGCCCGCTTGTTGCTTGGCCTTTGCGATCTCGGTCTGGCGCAGTTCCTCGGCTTGGCCGTTGAAGTTCTCCAGCGCTTCCCGGCTGCGGCCGAACGCTTTAAGCACTCGGATGCCGTGGACGGATTCCTCCACTGTGGTGGCGAGGTCGCCTGCCTGGTCCTGGCTGAGGCGTGTCACCAGGCTGAAGCGGCGGCGGAAACGGAAGGAATTGATCATGATCGGCACAGCAGCGGCGAGGAAGATCAGTGCGAGCTGCCAGCTCATCGAGAACATGACGCCGACGCCGATAATCACCGTCAGCGTCGTGACCACCAGCATGATCGCGCCGAACGCCATCCAACGGCGAAGGAAGCTGAGATCCGTCATGGCCCGCGAAAGGAGCTGGCCCGAACCCCAGCGATCGTGGAATGCGACCGTGAGCTCCTGGAGGTGGCCGTACAGGGTCACGCGCATCCTGGTCTCAACGGTGGTGGCCGGGTTGATGACGAACTGGCGGCGCAGCGCCACCAGCCCGGCTTCGGCAATACCCAAGCCAAGGATCACGACGGCGGCAATCCAGACTGCATCCGTGGAACCGCCGGGCTGCAGGGAGTTATTGACAAGCACCCGCAACACTTGCGGGATGGTCAACGCGACAATGCTGGCGAGCAGGGCGCACATGAGGCCCATAAGTAGTCGGGGGATGATGGGCCGCACATGGGGATACAGGCGGCCGACGGAGGTGAAAAAAGACGTTTGCTTGGACATGCCCGCTTCTCAACAGCTGGATCTTCAGATGGTGCGGAGGTAGTTTCCCGTAGCAACTACCCTATGCCATGCCGTGATTCGTTTCACAGGACAACGCAACGTCGGTGAAATGTTTGACCCAGTTATTGAGGATCGTAATGGGCGCCGCGGTTCTAGCTGCGTGACGTGAGAGTGAGCAGGACCGCCTCCGGGCGGCACGCAATGCGGACCGGTGAGAAGCGTGAGGTGCCGATGCCGCCCGAGACGTTCACCGGCGTCGTGAATCCGTTGCTTTCCCAGTCGTGGAGGCCCTTGGCGCGCCAGGTTGGCAGGTCGCAGTTGGAGACCAAAGCGCCGTAGCCGGGGATGCAGATCTGTCCGCCGTGGGTGTGGCCGGCGATGATGAGGTCGGCTTGGGCCTGGGTGAAGTGGTCGAGCACGCGCTGATACGGTGCATGGACGACGGCGACCTTCAGGTGCGGGCGGGCGTCCTGGTTGACCGTGCCGCGCGGCCAGCCCGCGTAGCGTTCGCGCTTCAAATGGGGATCGTCGACCCCGGAAAAATCGAAACGCAGGCCATTCAACACAACAGACTGTGCACGGTTGGTGAGGTCGATCCAGCCACTCATGCCAAATGCGGACCTGAGCCTGGGCCAATCCAGCTTTTTTGGCTCATTCTTCGGCTTGGAGGGACCGCGGAAGTAGCCGGCAGGGTTCTTGATCCTCGGCGCGTAATAGTCGTTGGATCCCGGGACGAAGACGCCAGGGAACTCCAACAAGGGCCTCAGTGCCTGGACCAGGGGATCGATCGCCTTGGCGTGGCTCAAGTTGTCGCCCGTGTTCACCACAAGGTCCGGCTTGAGTTCGGCGAGGGACGTCAGCCATTCGGCCTTTTTCTCCTGGCCGGGGACAAAGTGGATGTCGCTTACATGCAGGACCCTGATCGGGCCGAAGCCCTCGGGGAGGATGGGAAGGGTCTCGTGGCGAACCTCGAATTGGTCCTTCTCCCACCAGCCGTAAGCCGCGGCCGCCGCGCCTGCCGTTGCACCGATTGCTGTGGTGACGGCGAAACCGCGCCCGACACTGCGGACGCGGTTTGCCAGTGAATCTCCGAACGACACCTGGTTAGTCCTTGCCCGGACCGTTGCCGTTGCCGTTGTTGCCGTTATCTGTAGCGGGAGGCGCGTTTTGCGTGGTCGGTGCCGGCGTCGTATTCCGCTGCGGCGGTGCACCACCCAGAAGGTTGGAAGGCGGGGCCTGGAATGGGTTGGTTCCGTAGGCGGGAGCCACCGACAACATGTAGTTGGTGAACTGCGGACCGGCGATCATGTAACCGTCGATGGATGGGTAGAACTTGCCGTTGACGGTAATGTTCCGGCCGGGACGGAGCTGGTTATCCAGCGGATCACCGAACCAGGAAGCCGTCGCCAGGCCGGTGGTGTAGCCGACAACCCAGGTGGAACCGTTGGAGTCGTTGGTACCGGTCTTGGCAGCCACCGGGAAGTTGTTCCTGGTAGAAAGGGCGGGGCGGATCAGCGAACCGGATCCGGCATTCAGCACTTCCTGCATGGCGTAAGCCACGCCGCGGGCAACCTCGGGCTTGATGGCGTCCTTGCAGTTCGATGACTGGGCAGGCAAATCAGCACCCGATTGGTCCTTCACTGATGTGATGGCGATCGGCTCGCAGTACTTGCCATCAGCGGCGAACGTAGCGAACGCAGATGCCATGGTCAGCGGAGCCGTCTGGGTAGAACCGATCAGGTTGGCCAGCGTAGTCATGGTGACCTTGGGGTTCGGGTCCGTGATCTTGCCGTTTTCATCGCGGGCAGGAAGTCCACCGTGGATGCCGGTAGCGTCAACGATGCCTTGGATGCCGCAGAGATCTACCTGGGACGCCGATGCGAAGGTGGCCGTGTTGATGGAGTTCATGAGGCCGTACAGGACGGTCATGTTCCGGTAGTAGCCGTCATCGGAGTTCTGCAGATCGAAGCTGCCGGGAACGCTCTTGTCGTAGAAACCATTGACCGGCGTTGGACAAGTGTTCCGCCAAGGGAAATTCTGTGGGTAGGTCCGACGGGACGCGTTGATGGTGGTGTTCATCGATTTGCCTTCGTTCAGCCACTGGGCGAACGTGAAGGGCTTCATCGTGGAACCAGGCTGGAAGCCGCCGATGCCGTTGAGGTCGTTGCCATTGGCGTCCAAAACATCAACGTTGAAGTTCTGGGTCTGATCAAACTTTCCCTCTTGGGGCAGCCACACGGTGTTCTGGGCCATGCTGACAATCTGGCCGGTGCCCGGCTGGACGGAGGTGATGGAGGCGCCCCACTTGTCCGGGTTGGCGCCTGCCGTGGCGTCAACCTGCTGCTGGGCCACTGCCTGTGCCGTGGGATCAAGGGTTGTCTTGATGGTGAGGCCACCGCGCTGGACGCGCTTGATGCGCTCTTCCTGGGTGTCACCATAGGCCGGGTTGTTGAAGAGCAGGTGCAGCACGTAGTCGCAGAAGTACGGGGCCATGGTGGCGTAAGCGCAACCCTGGCGGGCCGGAGTGACCTTGGTGGTCACCGGGGTTGCGACAGCTGCGTCGTATTCAACCTTGGTGATCTTGTTCTGGTTGACCATCGCAGCGAGTACCAGGTCACGGCGGACCTTGGCGTTATCCGGGTTGGTGATCGGATCGAAAGCGGATGGGCTGTTGACCAAGCCTGCCAGCAGTGCAGCCTGGGGGAGGGTAAGGTCCTTGGCCGAGGTGCTGAAGAAGAACTTTGCCGCAGCCTCGATGCCGTAAGCGTCGCGGTTGAAGAACACGATGTTGAGGTAGCCCTCAAGGATTTGTTCCTTGGAGAACTTCTTCTCCAGTGCGATGGCCAGCTTCATTTCGCGAAGCTTGTCGCCTACGCCTTTGTTGACACCGTTGAGCTTGACGTCGGAGTCGTTGCCTGACGCCACCAGTGACTCGTTGATGACGTTGTTCACATACTGCTGCGTGATGGTGGACGCACCCTGCTTGTTGCCGCGCGCGGTGCTGACGATGGCTCGCAGGATGCCGGTGGTGTCGATGCCGCCGTGCTCGTAAAAACGGCTGTCCTCGATAGCGATGACAGCGTCCTTGATATACGGGCTCATCTGGTCCAGCGGAACCTTGGTCCGGTTCTCTGCGTAGATCGAGGCGATCGGCGAACCGTCCTTCGCCAGGATCGTCGTGTTCTGGCTGGGCGGATCCACCTGGAGTTCCGCCGGCAGAGTGTCAAAGAACTGGATTGAACCGCTCGCGGCACTGCCTGAGACGGCCGCGGCGGGGACCAAAAGGCCCGCTACCAGGACGCCACAAATCGCACTCACGCCAAGGAAACCTAGAATCTTTCCGAGGGTGGTGGCAGTGTCGAATAGTGGGTTCTTGCGAGTCACCATGTTTTCCACTTTACCGGCAAGGGCTAGGCTTTCTGTCATGACCAAATGGGAGTACGCCACGATTCCGCTCATTATCCATGCCACGAAGCAGATCCTGGACCAGTGGGGCGAGGACGGCTGGGAGCTTGTCCAGGTCGTCGGTGGACCCGATGGCAAAGGCCTTGTTGCATACCTGAAGAGGGAGAAGCAGTAACCATGACCACCCCCGCAGAAACCACGTCTGCCGCGGAATCCGGCGCCCCCACGTCTGCTGTTGAGCAGCGGCTCGCCGAACTCGGTTTGACCCTCCCCGAGGTCGCCGCCCCGGTAGCCGACTACGTACCCGCCGTCGTCTCCGGCAACTACGTATACACGTCCGGACAGCTGCCTTTTATTAACGGCAAACTCGAAGCTACGGGCAAGGTCTCGCTCGGCGAGTTGGGCACCTCCGACGAGCCCACCGTCAGTCCCGAGGACGCAAAGCGCTACGCCGCAGTGTGCGCGATCAACGCCCTCGCCGCCGTCAAGAGCGTCATCGGCGATCTCGACCGCATCACCCGCATCGTCAAGGTTGTCGGATTTGTATCCTCCGACCCCACGTTCACCGGCCAGCCCGGTGTGATCAACGGTGCCTCCGAACTCCTCGGCCAGGTCCTTGGCGACGCCGGCAAGCACGCACGTTCCGCCGTCGGCGTTTCCGTCCTGCCGCTCGACTCTCCTGTTGAGGTCGAGATCATTGCTGAATTCAGCTAAGGAACCGGTTCACCCAATTGCCGCAGCTTGCACGCCGCCTGTTCGTTTTGCCCCCCGAGCTCGAAGGGGCGGCACGAAACTGGCTTGACCTCGGCGAGCGGACCCCCCGGGCCGCCCGCTACGCCTCATCTGTTGTCCTTTTGCGGGACTCGCCCACGGGTCTGGAGACCTGGCTTGGTTATAGGCCGGGGTCTTCGCCCTTGGGCGTTGTCGCTTTCCCCGGCGGCTCCCTGGACCCGTCCGACGACGACCCCGTCGGCTGGTTGGGTCCCTCACCGCAGCATTGGGCTGAGCAGATGGGAACGGACGACGTCGGACTCGCCCGCCGCCACGTGGTGGGCGCCATCCGCGAACTCTTTGAGGAGACCGGCGTCCTGCTCGCTGGGCCGGACGCGTCCTCCACGGTTGAGTCAAACTCCACGGTGGATTGGATGCGGGCCCGGGAAGCAGTAGCGGCGCAGGAGAAGTCCTTCACCGAGATGCTGTCCAAGCGTGGGCTCTCGCTGCGGACCGATCTGTTGAAGCCGCTCGTCAACTGGCTCAGCCCGGATTTCGCGCACACCCGGTTCAACACCCGGTACTTTGCCGCGACAGTGCCTGTGAATCAACAGCCTTCGATCCTGGGGAGCAAGGGCGTCTGGGGGCGCTGGGTTTGCGCTGCCGAAGCTATCGCCTTGCGGGACACTCCTGCGCTTGGCGACGAGGTGGGCCAGGCCAACACCGTAGGCCTCAACCTTGGCCAGCTCCTGGTGCCCGGCTCTGAGATCATGCTCGAGAAAATGGCCGCCGCCAACGGCTGCATCGCCTATCTGAGCTACAAGCGCAAAGCCCACGTGTACCAGGCAAAGCTGGTGGACGAAGGCGGGATCCTGATGCTCGAAGTCGAAGCCGCCCGGACCATAGCCGGCGAACCCCAGCGCGAACGCTGACCAACCCTCGCTCACGTTCCGCCCGCTTGAGCCGAACCCTCGCTCACGTTGCTCCTGTTTGAGCCGAACGCTCGCTCACCAAGGCAACAAAAAGCCGCCCCGGTCCATCGACCGGGGCGGCTTTTTTGAATGCTCTAGCGGGAGCGCTGGCGGAGGCGCTGCATGTCGAGGATGACCACTGCGCGGGCCTCGAGGCGGAGCCAGCCGCGCTGTACGAATTCGGCCAGAGCTTTGTTCACGGTCTCGCGGGAAGCGCCAACCAGCTGGGCCAGTTCTTCCTGCGTCAGTTCGTGGGCAACCAGGACACCGTCGGTGGCCGGGCGGCCGAAGCGGTCAGCCAGGTCCAGGAGGGCCTTGGCGACGCGGCCCGGAACGTCAGAGAAGACGAGGTCCGAGAGGGAGTCGTTAGTGCGGCGAAGGCGGCGGGCCAGGGCCTGAAGCAGCTGCGCGGAAACTTCCGGGCGTGTGCGCAGGAGCGCGTTGAGGCTCTCGTTCTTGAGGCCAGCCAAGCGGGTCTCGGAGACGGCTGTAGCCGTGGCGGTGCGCGGGCTGGGGTCGAACAAAGCCATTTCACCGAAGAGTTCACCCGGGCCGAGGATGGCGAGCAAGGACTCGCGGCCGTCGGGGGAGGTGCGGCCGAGCTTCACCTTGCCGGAAACGATGAAGTAGAGCTGGTCACCCTGGTCGCCTTCGCGGAACACGGAAGCCCCGCGTGAAAGGTCCACCTCTGTGAGTTCGTCCGTCAGCAGGCGGAATGCGTCGTCGTCAAGGGTGGCGAAGAGGGGTGCGCGGCGCAATACCTCGATGTCCATGAAATCTCCTGAATATAAGTTTCGGTCGTGGCGCTTCAGCCATTGTTTCAGAATTTTTGGGCTTCTGTGACGTACTTGGCATGCGAAACGCTGAAACGGCGCGGGTTTGGCGCCTTCAGCGCCCGTCTCTGGCCAGTAATCAGTCCAAATGCGTCATCCGGCGTGATGTGACTAACGGTTGGCTGTCAGGGTCCGCAACTAGAATTGTCGCTACCCGGCTATGAGGAGCATTGGTGTTTGGCTTGACGATATTGGATTTGGCATTGATCCTGATGCTGCTCTCCTACCTGATCTACGGCCTGCGCAACGGCTTCATGGTCACGTTGGGCGGGATTGCCGGTTTCGTGGTCGGCGCCATTGCTGCCTTCGTAGCGGTCCCGCTCGTCAGTGGCTGGGTGAGCGACAGCGGCTGGAGGCTTACCGCCACGGTGGCCGCCGCCGTCGTACTTATTGCTGTCGGTCATGGACTGGGAACCATGATTGGGCGTCGTATCCGCCACGCTGTCCGGATCAAGCCGCTGCACGCTGTCGACAGGCTGATCGGTGGCGTGGTGAGCGTAGTGGTCGCTGCGCTGGTGATGTCCATGCTCGCATTCAGCATCAGTTCGCTGGGCGTGCCGTTCGTTTCGCAGCAAATCGCGGAGTCCCGCGTCATCCGTTCCATTGACAATCTGACACCGACGCCGGTCAAGAGCACCATGGCGCAACTCAGGTCGACGGTGATCGGCGATGGGATTCCCAAGCTCATCGAGGGCATTGGGCCCGCAACCCCGCTGACCATCCCGAACGAATCAACGGACACTCCCGCGCTGAACCAAGCCGCCCAATCTGTCCTGAAAATCGCCGGCACGGCCTACGAATGCGGTCAAAACCAGACCGGATCCGGATTCGTTGTTTCGCCCGGGCGCGTCGTCACCAACGCGCATGTGGTGGCGGGCGTGTCGCAGCCTGTGGTGGAAATTCCCGACGGCGGTGCGCTGCCGGGTCGCGTGGTCTACTTCGACTCCCAGCGGGACATCGCAGTGCTGGCCGTTGACGGCCTCCGGTCCGCACCGTTGCCGCTCAGCGCCGACCTGCCGGCTGGCACCCCGGCTGCTTTCGCAGGGTACCCGCATGGCGGCCCGTTCCAGTCGAAACCGGCTACCGTGCAAGGTATCTCCACCATCCTGGTTCCGGATATTTACGGCAATAACCCGTCACCGGAGCTGGTGTACAAGCTCGCCGGCGACGTCCAGCCTGGAAACTCGGGCGGACCACTGCTGACGACGCAGGGGCAAGTGGCAGGGCTGATCTTCGCCAAGACCACCACTGACGCCGCCCTTGGCTTTGCCCTCACCATGGAAGACCTTGAGCCCGTGGCAGCCCAGGCGCCCGGACTCAACAGTGCGGTTTCAGCCGGCCAGTGCACCCGTAAGTAGGCCATCCCTCGCTCACATCCCGGCCGTTTTTGGGCGACGCTCTCTCACATAGTGGCGGTTTTTGAGGAACGCTCTCTCACTTGGTGGGCGGAGTTCCCTGAGGCTTCTACACGGCTATAGATTGGGAGCCATGACTGAAGCCACTCCCGCCACCGAAGCCGGTCGCGGCACCATCCTTGTGATCAACGGCCCCAACCTGAATCTCCTGGGCACCCGAGAGCCCGAAAAGTACGGCACGTCCACGCTGGCCGACGTCGAACAACTCGCCATGGCGGCCGCGGCCGCCCACGGCTTCACCGTGGACTGCGTGCAGTCAAACCACGAGGGCGATCTTCTTGACGCCATCCATGCGGCACGAGGCAGCGCAGTGGGCATCGTGATCAACGCCGGTGCTTACACGCACACATCCGTGGCCCTTCGGGACGCCTTGGCGGCTGTGCAGCTCCCCGCCGTCGAAGTCCACATCACCAACGTTCACCAGCGCGAGGAATTCAGGCACCACTCGTACCTGTCGGGCGTGTGCAGCGCCATCATCGTGGGTGCCGGCGTACTCGGATACAAGCTCGCTATCGATTACCTGGCCGACGCCGTCTAAAAGCCGCCGTAGGTGAGCGAGCGTTCCCTGGAAGCGGTAGGGATGTGAGCGAGGGTTGGCGGGAAGCGGTAGGGATGTGAGTGAGGGTCAGGAGTCCATGCTCGCGTAGCGTTCCGGCCGGGCGAGCACCTGGCTGATCTGCGCCGTCCCCGCAGCGACGGCCAAGCGGACCAGCAGGAACCCGGCCGCGAACACCCCACCGATGGTCACGAACACCACGGGTTGGGTCAACAACACGGCACCGGTGAGCGGGAGGACCAGGACGGCCGCCGCTGCCGCCGAAATGCCTGCCACCAGGAAGAGCGGCGACATCACGGCCTTGACCCTGGCCGCCACCATGAGCTTCTGCGGCATGCCTACCCGGTCCAGGGCCACCAGCATCGGCGCCCGGTCGAGCACCGCCGCGGCCTGGTTCACGCCAGCGGAACACGCCACCATCAGGAACGAACCCAACAGGGTGATCATCACGCCGGTGTTGATGTCCCGCACCAGCAAGGCAGTTTCGTCGCCGGCACTGCCGCCCATGGTGTCCGCGACGGCCATGCCCACCCCAACGAACACCCCCACGAAACTGGTCATCGCGACGCCCCCAACTTGCCGCCACGATTCCTTAGGGCTTTCGAGCACAGTCCTGGCAGCCAAAAGTTGCTCAGGACGTTTGGCGCGCTTGAGCTGCGACGATGCCCGCAACCGCAGGATCCACGGGCCCATGAGGTTCAACGCCAGCAGAGCCAAGCCGAAGCAGCCACCCATGACCGCGATGATCACGATGAACGCGCCGAAGCTGCTGAGCATCCCCATGGCCACCACGCCGATGACCACAACAACAGCCGCGATGAGCCCGCGAACCCAATGGGCGCCGTCGGCCGTTTGCCTTGTCCTGACGCCCAAAGGCGTTACCACAACCTTCCGAAGCCCAAGCGCCGCGCTCGCGGCTGCCAGGACGCAGACGGCAAGAACGCATCCAAGGATGGAGGGCACGGAGAGCCAAGCGTGGCTTCCTATGGCCTGCCCGCGGAACTGAATCAGCCCCAGGAACGGGGCGGTGCAGGCGTACAGCCCCGCGCCGGCCAGCGCGCCCACGGCCGCCAGAGCCGTGGATTCCATGACCGTCATCCAGACGACCGTGGCGCTGTTCGCGCCCAAAAGTCGCAAGGAGGCCAAACGGTCATCACGACGCCGGGCGGCCAGTCGGGCAGCCGAGGCGCCAAGGGTCAGCAACGGGATGATCAGCAGCACCATCGCGACGACGGCCAAGGCCTGGTAGGTTCCGGCGATATCGTCCGTCCAAGACCAGAAAACCTGCGAGCCGCCTGCCACAGTGAGCAGCAGTGCAGTGACTGTGCCGAACGCAAGAATGGGCAGGCCGGCGTCCCGGAGACCCGTTTCCCGGACGCTGCTGCCGTTGCTCCGGGCGAGATAAGGGACGAGGCGGAGGGCCATGGTGAGGCTAGACATTGAAGGCACCCTTGAAGTTGGTTGCTGCGGGCGCGGCTGGACTGGAGGGTCCACCGTTATCGGCCACGATCCGGCCGTCCCGCAATTCCACGACCCGTTGGCAACGGGCAGCGACGTTGGGATCGTGCGTAACCACCAGCAAGGTTCGGCCGTTGGCTGCAACGGAACCAAGCAGTATGTCCAGCACTTCACTGGACGTGGCTGAATCGAGGGCTCCCGTGGGTTCATCGGCAAAGACCACCCGGGCGCCGGTCACTTGGGCCCGGGCAATGGCGACGCGCTGGACCTGCCCGCCGGACAACTCACCCAGGCGGCGCTGCTCCATCCCGCCAAGGCCAAGTGCGGCCAGCCATTCCGCGGCCCGGGATTCCGAGGTGGCCCTGTCGGTGCCGTTCAGCATCAAGGCGAGAGCCACGTTTTCGATGGCCGTCAGTTCCGGAAGGAGCATGCCTTGCTGGAAAACGAAACCGAACTCCTCGCGCCGCAAACGGGACAGCGCAGCGTCACCCAAGGTGTCCAGTCGTAAAGCTGACGAGGGGGTGTTCAAGGTGACCGAACCGGCGTCGGGCCTCAAAATCCCGGCGAGGCAGTGCAGCAGGGTGGTCTTGCCGGAACCCGAGGCTCCAATGATCGCAATGGATTCGCCGGTGTTCACAGTGAAGTCGACGTGGTCCAAGGCGAGGCTGCCTGGATAGTGCTTGGTGAGTTGCTGGGCGTGGAGGATGGCGTTCATACATCCAGCATCCCGAAACGGACCATCGCCGCGCGTCAGTCCACCGGTTGAACTCCCCGCTCAGCCACCCACCCGCGGTATGAGAGCGGCCTAGCTGGGTTGGGCGCCCGCGATCCTCAGCTTCGCCACGTTCTCTTCCAGCACCCGCCGGGCGTCCTCACCCAGCAACGAGTCCGTGATGAGTTCGTCGGCCTGCTCCAACTGGGCGATCGAAGCAATGCCCACCACGCCCCATTTGCTGTGATCGGCCAAAATGACCGTGCTCCGCGCGGAGGCCATGAAGGCACGGTTGGTCTCAGCTTCAAGCAGATTGGGCGTGGTGAAGCCTGCTTGGGCGTCCATGCCGTGGACGCCAAGGAACAGGACGTCCAGGTGGAGTTGCTTCAAGGAGGCGGTGGCAATGGGTCCAACCAAAGCGTCCGACGGCGTACGCTCGCCACCGATCAGGATGACGGTGGAACCGAACCGGGCAGGGCCGGAGGAGGCGCCGTGATGAAAAAGGTCGGCGATCCGGACAGAGTTGGTCACCACTGTGATGCGGGGACCGTTGACGAGTTCCTTCGCCAGCGCCCAGGTAGTGGTGCCGGCGCCGAGCCCAATCGCCATGCCCTCCTGGACTATCGAAGCGGCTTCCACGGCAATTGCGTGCTTCTCGGCAGTCAGCTGCGTGGACTTGAGCTCGAAACCGGGCTCGTGGGTGCTCGCATCGCCGGGCAGTTTGGCGCCGCCGTGGATGCGCTCCACCCGACCGGATTCCTCCAGGGCTTCGATGTCGCGCCGCACGGTCATGGGGGAGACGCCAAGGAGTTGGGCGAGGTCCGAGACCCGTACGACGCGTTCGCGCTGGACGGCGTCGATGATGGCGGAGTGGCGTGCTGCCTGAAGCATCAGGGCCTTTCTGGGAACCTCGTCAAACGTGCGGCTGAGTCTGGCTCCAGTCTAGGACGCAGGACTCCCCGAGGGCGGTAAGGCACCGCAGCATGAACGCACGACGGCGCCGCTCACCACGGGAGGCGAGCGGCGCCGTCGATAATCCGCGCCGGGAAACGCTACTTGCGGAGCGAGTCGGCGATCTGGGTCATGATGCCGGGGTCTGCCAGGGTGGTGGCGTCGCCGGTGTCGCGGCCCTCGGCGATGTCCTTAAGCAGACGGCGGACGATCTTGCCGGAGCGGGTCTTGGGCAGTTCCGGCACGATCAGGAGCTGCTTGGGCTTGGCGATCGGACCGATTTCCTTGCCCACGTGGTTGCGCAGTTCCAGGACGGTTTCGTCGCCGTTGTTCACGGCATCGCCACGGAGGATCACGAACGCGACGACGGCCTGCCCCGTGGTTTCGTCAGCGGCACCAACCACGGCGGCTTCGGCGACGGACGGGTGGCTGACAAGGGCGGATTCGATCTCGGTGGTGGAGAGCCGGTGGCCGGACACGTTCATGACGTCGTCAACGCGGCCAAGGAGCCAGACATCGCCGTCTTCGTCCTTCTTGGCGCCATCGCCGGCGAAGTACATGGCCTCGAACCGGGACCAATAGGTGTCCTTGAAACGCTCGGGGTCGCCCCAGATCCCGCGGAGCATGGAAGGCCACGGTTCGCGGACCACCAGGTAGCCGCCTTCGCCGTTGGCCACCGAAGCGCCGTTCTCGTCCACCACATCCACGGCGATACCGGGCAGCGGGACCTGCGCCGACCCCGGCTTGGTGGCGGTTACGCCCGGCAGCGGCGCGATCATCTGGGCACCGGTTTCGGTTTGCCACCAGGTGTCCACGATGGGTGCCGGGTTCTCCTTCTTCTCGCCGTTCTTACCTGCGTTGGCGCCGATCACGTTGCGGTACCACATCCAGGCCTCGGGGTTGATGGATTCGCCCACCGAGCCCAGCACACGGATGGAGGAGAGATCGTACTTGTCCGGGATCTCCCGGCCCCACTTCATGAACGTACGGATCGCGGTGGGTGCCGTGTACAGGATGGAGACCTTGTACTTTTCCACGATTTCCCACCAGCGGCCCTGGTGCGGGGAGTCCGGCGTGCCTTCATACATGACCTGGGTGGCGCCATTGACCAGCGGCGCGTAGGTGACGTACGAGTGGCCGGTGACCCATCCGACGTCGGCGGTGCACCAGTACACGTCCGTTTCCGGGTGGAGGTCGAATACTGCCTTGTGCGTGTAGGCGGTCTGGGTGAGGTAGCCGCCGGTGGTGTGCAGGATGCCCTTGGGCTTACCGGTGGTCCCGGAGGTGTAAAGGATGAATAGCGGGTGCTCGGAGTCATGCCCGACGGCGGTGTGCTCGGTTTCGGCTTTATCAACAGTCTCGGACCACCAGAGGTCGCGTCCTTCCACCCACTTGACGTCCTCGCCGTTGCGCTTGACCACCACAACGTTCTGGACAGTGTGTCCTTCTTTGGAGAGGGCTTCGTCCACGGCTGGCTTGAGCGGTGAGGGCTTGCCGCGGCGGTAGGTGCCATCTGCGGTGACAACGAGCTTGGCTTCAGCATCCTCGATCCGGGAGCGCAGGGCATCAGCGGAGAAACCACCGAAGACCACCGAGTGCACGGCCCCGATCCGGGCGCAGGCAAGCAGCGTGATGACGGCCTCGGGAATCATGGGCAGGTACACAGCAACGCGGTCACCCTTGGCAACACCGAGGGCTTCGAAAGCGTTGGCGGCCTTCTTTACCGCTTCCGTCAGCTCCGCATACGTGTAGCTGCGGGTGTCGCCAGGTTCGCCTTCAAAGTAGATGGCAACGCGGTCGCCCAGTCCGTTCTCCACGTGCCGATCCAGCGCGTTGTAGGCGGCGTTGACCTCGCCGCCAACGAACCACTTGGCAAACGGCGGGTTGGACCAGTCAAGGGCTTCAGTGAAGTCCTTGTCCCAGGTCAGCAGCTCGCGGGCCTGCTTGGCCCAGAACGCGGGGCGGTCCGCCTCAGCCTCTGCATAGGCGTCAGCGCTGGTGACGGCGTCGGCCGCGAACTCCGCCGACGGCGCGAACTTGCGGTTCTCGTGCAGGAGGTTTTCGAGGGCCTCGACGTGTGTGGATCCGGTGGTGTCCTGGGACATGGTGAACCTCATTATTCATCGATCTTTGCTTCGCGGAGCCTTTCCGGGGGTCCGCGCCCGAGCCGCGTTCCGGCGTCGGGCAGGTCCCGCGGAAGGTCCGCAGAGTGCTGTCCGCCAACAACACTATCGCTTTGGAAGGTCCTACGTGTGCGTGGTCACAAACGTGGCCGTGAGCGGCGTAAATTTAGCGCCGAATGGCGGCTGGGGTCGTGAGGAACCGCTTACATGACGACGACGGCGGAGCCGGGCCGGCGCCGTCGGGGCGGAAGTCGGGCGGCGATTACTGTAAGGGACCTTGGAGTTTGCTGTGGGCGAAGCCGTATGACCGTTTTCTGCTGGAACCCTGTCAGTGGGGTGGCATAGGCTGAAGAGGCCTTGGGACGCATTTTCTGGCGTGTCCGGTTTCCCCGCAGAATCCTGTGGAGAGGACCGGGCCGGACTGTCCAAGGCACCGCCGTACGAAGGAGAAATAGATGAACCAGCTGAGCCCAGGCCCGCACGACTCACAACCGACGGGACCGGACACCACGGCTGGAACGGCCACCCCTGCAGGTGGCGACGCCGCCGCCAGCAACGCCCACAGCGGTACCACAAAGGACCCGTCCGGAGCGCCAGCCACATATGAAGCTGTGGCCGGCCCCTTCACCATCAGGGACCTCACCGTCTTCGGCTCCACCCTCATGATGTTCGTAGCGTCCCTCCTGCCAATGTTCGGAGAGCAATACAACCTGTGGAACCTTGGAAACCTGTTCTTCCTGCTGCTGGGCATCATCCTGCCCCTGGTGGTGACGGCGCTGGTCGTCGCCCGCAGGCTGCAGCCAAAGACCATCGTGCGCGTCGGCTCCCTGTCCATTGACCAGTTCGCGTCGGTCACGGCTTCCTTCGCTTTCCCCCTGTTCTTCCTGACCATCGCCAACTCCTTCAACGGCAGTGTGCTGCTGGGCTTGGTCGGATCGGTTGGCCTGCTGGCTGCGACCGTACTTGGCCCGCATCTTCCGTGGCTGTCTGCCGATTTCAAGGGTCGCGCTGAAACGCCGGCGCACATTGTGGCCCGCGAAGCAGTTGTACCTAGCCGTAAACCTGCCGCTCCCAAGGCCCCCAAAGCTCCCAAAACGGCTGCAACTTCGTCTACTCCTGGCGTCCAAGGATCGGCGCCCGGATACCAAGCTCCCAGTCCTGTAGTTTCAGCCGGCGCCCCCGGCGCCGCAGGTTCCAGCCCGTTCGCTCCGGCTGCCCCGGCAGAGGCCAACGCAGCGGAGGCTCACGCAGCGCAGGCCACCGTGGCGCCCGCCACCGCGGCGCCCGCCACCGTTCATTCAGCCGACGGCACCGCTGGTACCGCGCCTGCTCCATCCGGTACCGCACCTGCTCCATCCGGTACCGCACCTGCTCCGTCAGGTGCAGGTGCGTCGCCGGCAACTCCTGCGGCTCACGAAGCCACGAGGAACGGGGCTGCTGGGTCCAGTGAAGGGGACAAAGCCCCGGCGTCCGCTCCGGAGCCCGCCACCACCCAGCACGCGACTCAGCCCGCTGCCGGGCAGTCGGCCGCCAACGCCCAGGCCGCGGCGCAGCAGCCCCCCGCGCAGCAGCCCGCGGCGCAGCAGCCGTGGGCTGCCACCATGGCCACGCCCATCGTTTCCGGTGACACCCGCCGGGTCAGCGACTCCATTGGCGCCACCGTGGACCCAGCAAGTCGTCCCGAGGAGTCCGATTCCCCCGCGTATGAGGCCTTCTGGTTCGCGGTCGCCCAGCCACGCACGGCGTACGACGAACACTCCGGCGCTCCTTCCTTCACCATAGAACCCGGCGGCTGGGTCCTCGCGCTTGAGGACCGAGGACACGAATTCCTGGTGCAGGACACTGACGGCAAGGTTGGGGTCCTCAGGGAGCTCAGCAACATCGAACGCGGCTAGGCGACACCGTGGCCATCGCCGAAGCTGGTTCGCTGCTCGCACTCAAACGCCGGGCACGCAAGATCAACAGGGTCCTCGCTGACAAGTACCCTTACGCGCATGCGGAGTTGGACTTCCGGAACCCGTTTGAATTGGTAGTGGCCACGGTCCTTTCCGCCCAGACAACCGACGTCCTGGTCAATCAGGTAACCAAGATCCTGTTTGCCCGCTACCCGGACGCGCGGACCATGGCTGAAGCGGATCCCTTCGAACTCGAAGCAATCCTTCAACCCACGGGTTTCTTCAGGGCAAAAGCCCGCAATGTCCTGGCGCTGAGCACACGGTTGGTGGACGAGTACGACGGCGAGGTCCCGGGCCGGTTGGAAGACCTGGTGACGCTGCCGGGAGTCGGGCGGAAGACCGCGAACGTTGTTTTGGGCAATGCCTTCGGAGTTCCGGGAATCACCGTCGACACGCACTTTGGACGCTTGGCACGACGGTTCGGATGGACTGCTTCCGAGGATCCGGTCAAGATCGAATTTGATGTTGCCGAGCTGTTTGAACGCCGGGACTGGACCATGCTGTCCCACCGCGTGGTGTTCCACGGACGCAGGATCTGCCACGCCAAGAAGCCGGCCTGCGGTGCCTGTCCTGTCGCCAGTCTCTGCCCCAGCTACGGCGACGGCGAGACGGACCCCGTCAAAGCAGCCAAGTTGTTGAAGTACGAGCTCGCGCCCGGAAATGAAGCGCTGTTGGAACGATTGCTCGCTGAGACCCACCGGGCCGCGGAAATCCGCATGGAATCGCAAAGGAGGCCCGGGTGACCGCGCTTGAGGAGTTGTCCGCACTCGTTGCCCGCTACGAGTCCGGCGAACAACAGCACTCGAGCCTTTGGGCCCAGCTGCCCGTCCTTGAGGAGACAAACCGGGCCGCCGCCGTCCTGATGTTGTTCGGCGTGCTGGACGATGTGCCTGCGGAATCCGGGCGTCCCATCGCCCCGGCAGACCTTGACGTCCTCCTGTTGGAACGGGCGCATACCCTTGACGACCATCCGGGGCAGGTGGCGTTTCCGGGTGGCAGCGTGGACCCGGAGGACGAGTCGGTTGTGGCCGCGGCCCTCCGGGAAGCAGTGGAAGAAACCGGCTTGGACGCCAGCGGCGTCCGGGTGCTCGGCGTCATGCCCGAGCTCGGCCTTATCCGCAGTAACTTCCGGGTCACGCCCGTGCTGGCCTGGTGGGATGCGCCATCACCGGTTCGCGTGGTGGACTATGGCGAATCGGCCCAGGTTTTTAGGGTTCCCGTCCGGGACCTGCTTGATCCGGTCAACCGTGTAAGCGCCACCATTTCGCGGTTCGGGCGTACATATACCAGCCCGGGCTTCACCGTTAACGGCGTGGTGGTGTGGGGCTTTACCGGAATGGTCCTCAGCGGCCTTTTCGACGAACTGGGCTGGACCGTTCCCTGGGACCAGAACAAGCTCCACGACATCGATCTCTAGGACTTTGACGCCACCCGAGATGCCGTGCGGGCCGCCGTCGAACGGTCCACGATCAGGCCGGTGGCGGCGTTCTCACGGACGGCGTTGATGCCCGCAACAACGCCCTCCAAATGACTAAATGTCGGTGACTCGGCCACGACGGTTCCGTCGGCTGCCGTGAGCCGGAAGCGGTACGTCTCGTCGGTGCCTTTGAGAATCTCAAACCTGCCAGCCATCGCTTTTCCCCCTGATGCTTCCTTGCACGCGAATATGGAAGGGCAAACCTGTCCACACAGTGAAAGTATCCAGAACGGCGGGATATCCAAAGTTACTTTTCGGTACTCGTCATGGCGGCTCATATGGCGAGATGTGACTGGATACCCGGGCCGGTTCCTGTTACTTCGCCTTGTCGTAGGAGTCGACGACGGCGACGCTCACTGGGAACTCCACAGGCACCTGCCCGAACATGAGCAGTTTCGCCGCTGCCGCCGCCTCTTCGATGGCCCTGATGCAGTCGTCCACAGCATTGTCAGGCGCGTGAACCATGACTTCGTCATGGAGGAAGAAGACGAGTTCTCCGGAAGGCGATCCTTCGGCCCGGAAAGCCCGCAGCCGTCGTCGTAATTCCGCCAGCCAGCAGGCCGCCCATTCCGCCGCGGAGCCTTGGACCACGAAATTGCGGGTGAAGCGGCCCCGTGATCGGGCCAGGTTATCCGCCCGGCGCTGTTCCTCTGCGGTGGTGGATTGCTGACTCCGTAACCAGCCGGCCGACGGCGGTGGGCTGCTTCGCCCCAGCCTCGTGGTCACGGTCCGGCCCGCTTCGCCCTCACGGGCTGCATGCTCCACGAACCCCACAGCGCGGGGATAGGTGCGCGTCAGTTGAGGCATGAGCCGGCCCGACTCGCCGGTGGTAGCGCCATAAATCGCTCCCAGGAGGGCCACCTTCGCCTTGGCTCGATCACCGCCAAAGCCCTGCGCCGCGATGCCTGCGTAGAGGTCCTTGTCCCGCGCCGCTTCCGCCATCTTGGTGTCCTGGGCCAATGCCACCAGGACCCGGGGTTCCAGTTGGGACGCGTCAGCGACGATGAGCTTATGGCCCGGGTCGGCATGGACTGCTGCCCGGATGTTGCGCGGAATCTGCAGGGCGCCGCCGCCCCGGGAAGCCCAGCGACCGGAAACTACTCCGCCCACGACGTACTCCGGGTGGAACCGCCCGTCACTGACCCATGCGTCCAGCCAGGCCCAACCGTTGGCAGTGTGCAGGCGCGATAGCTTCTTGTACGCAAGCAATGGCTGGATGGCAGGGTGCTTCGACTCCTGGAGCTCCCACTGCCGCGTACTTTTCACTTCGATTCCGTTCCGGTGCAGGGCACGCATGAGGTCCTGCGGGGAGTCGGGGTTCAAACCTGGGGAGTTAAGGATGCTTCGGAGCTGGGCGCACAGGGCCTCAAGTGCGGGCGGCCGGTGTCCCGGTTGGGGCCGTGGACCGAGGACATCCGCGAGAATTTGCTGATGGAGTTCCTCCCGCCAGGGGACACCGGCGTGTTGCATCTCGACGGCGATAATTGCGCAGGCTGACTCAGCGGCGAGCAGCAGTTGGAGGCGCTGCCTCTGCTGCTGGTCCGTGGACACCTGGGCGACGGCGTGCTGTTGGGCCGTGAACTCTTCCTTGAGTTCAGCCAGGCCTGCCTTCGGGGTCGAGCTGATGATGTCATCGAAGAGGGCGCCTTGATCGGCCGGCGGGGGCGGGGGCTGCAGGACGCGGGGAGGTGCCGCGTCGTCGTCCTGCGTGAGTTTGACGGCGTGCTTGGCGTAGTCCGTGTGGGCTGTGAACTCCGAATGGGCCAGAATCGCCCCACACAGGGCAAGATCGTGGCAGCGTTCCAGCTCGACTCCGTGACCCAGGAGTTCCGGGTACCAATCCTGGGCCCGGTGCCACACCCAGCGTGGCCGCTGGGCTTCCAGCTCACGTACGACTCCGGGCAGCTCGCCTCGCGTGACAAGACGCGGGTCGGAGGTCGGTTTTCCCGTGGGGGAGATCCTCTGTATGGCTGCGCCTTCCGGGTGGGCGGCGAGCAGCAAATACATGGTCTCCATTCTGCCTTGTGCGGGGGTGTACTTCCCCACAGGGGCCTTCCCTCCATTCCTCCACACGGCCATGGGCGCCGGTTTATGCACATACGGACGATAGCGGCTTCAAGGGCCGTCCCCCTGCCGCCATTGTGGGTTTCATGAGCAAGCACGATCGAAGGCAACAGCGAACCGGCAGTCAAGGTGTCGAGGTGGGCGCCAACTGGCTGCCGCAGGATGCAGCCGAAGTCCTCCTCGTTTCCGGTGACACCTACCTTCAGGAGGAGGCCAAACGAATCGTCGCGGCCACAGGAGGAAGCCTGAGGATCGCAGTGGATGTCGGGGAAGCCCTCCATGGCTGGGATAGCTCCGGCGTCGTCCTGGTGGGCAGCGATGTCCGGGAGTTACCACCGCGGCGAAGAGCGCCCACGGTGCTGCTGGGCAGGGCTTCGGACGGGGATGGACTGTGGAGGTTGGCAGCGGCCCTGGGAGCGGAACGGGTCGCGGTACTGCCTGAGGCGGCGGGCTGGTTGGCCGAGCACCTCAGCATGTCCGGCTCCCCTGACCCGGGCGGGACAGTGGTGGGCATTATCGGGGGCAGCGGCGGGGCAGGAGCCACTACCACCGCCATCTGGCTGGCCCAGGCGGCAGCCAGCCATGGCATCAGCACCATGCTTATCGACGGCGATCCTTGGGGTGGTGGGCTGGAACTGGCGGTGACGGCAGACGATATCGCTGGCCTTCGATGGCCCGACTTCGCGGAAACCAAGGGAAGCATCGATCCCACCCAGTTCCGGGATTCCCTGCCGATCGCCGGAGGGTTCGCGTACCTGTCGTGGCCGGGAACGCGGGACGCAGTCCCGAGTCCTGACGCAGGTGCCGTCGCTGCAGTCATGGATGCCGCGCGCCGGAGCTTCGAACTCATTGTGGTGGACATTGGACGCAGCGGTGAAGGAATGGCAACGCTCGCATGGGACTGCGACAGATTGCTGCTCCAAGCCCTGGCCCACCTCAAGTCCGCGGTGGCGGCGGCGCGGATCCTGCAAGAGCTCCCGCCGGTGGATGCCGGCCTGCTCCTCCGCGGAAACAGTGCCACATCCCTGGACGCTTCACTGATTGCCGACTCCTTGGGGTTGCCGCTGGTAGGCCGGGTTCCGGAGCTTCGGGGAGTCGCGTCCGGGACCGAACTGGGACGCCTGCTGGAACTCGGCCGTCGTAAACCCGTGGATCGTTTTGCCGAGGCTGTCCTTGAACTGAATGGAACCGGCCAATGAACCGCTTGCCCGATCCAGCACGCAGGAGGCACAGCCGGCGGCTGGACTCCGTCCTTCTCGAAACAGTTCGCGAATCAGTGCTCGCGGGTAGCGGGCCTGTTACTCCGTCCACCGTTGCGGCAGCAGTCCAGGCGAGCGGCAGGCTCCTGGGCGCGGCCGGTGCGCTGGAAGCAGCAGAGTCGATCAATGCGGAACTGAACGGACTGGGTCCCCTGCAGCAGCTGGCAAGGGACCCCGCGGTCACGGACATCTTCGTCAACAGCCCGGATTCAGTATGGGTGGACCGCGGCCAAGGCCTGGAACGTTCAGCTGTCCGCTTCGACCAAGAGCAACAAGTCAGGTCGCTGGCATCCCGTTTGATCTCGGCTGGCGGGCGAAGGCTGGATGACGGTTCGCCGTGCGTGGACGTCAGGCTGAACGGCGGATATCGGATTCACGCGGTGCTCCCGCCCATATCGACAGCAGGCACCCTGCTGTCCATCCGCATCCGACGTGAGGAAGTCTTCGCGCTGGAGGAGTTGCGGGAACGGGGCATGTTTCCGGAGCACGTGGAAGTAGTCCTTCGCGCCATCATGGCCCGCAAGCTGAGCTTCCTGATCAGTGGTGCCACAGGCTCGGGAAAGACAACTTTGCTCTCTACGCTCCTCGGGCTGAGCAGTCCGACGGAGCGCCTTGTGTTGATCGAGGACGCGGCGGAGCTCAACCCGGTCCACCCGCACGTGGTGACGCTGGAATCGCGGCACGGGAACCTGGAAGGTGGGGGTGCGTTGGACCTCGGTGACCTGGTCAGGCAGGCATTGCGCATGCGCCCCGACCGGTTGATCGTCGGAGAGTGCCGGGGAGCTGAAGTCCGGGAATTACTGACGGCTCTCAATACCGGGCACACCGGTGGTGGGGGCACCATCCACGCCAACACCGCAGAGGCAGTGCCGGCCCGGCTGGTGGCGCTGGGCGCGCTCGCCGGGCTGAACGCGGAGGCCGTCCGGTTGCAGGTCTCAAGCGCGCTGGACGTAGTGATCCACGTAGAGCGGACGCATAGGGGACGAAAGGTGGCATCCATTGGTGTCCTGGCTGACACCAGCGAGGGGCAGCGGATAGTAGCGGCACTTCGACGTGGTCCATCCGGAATGGAGCATGGACCAGCGTGGCCGGAACTCGCCGCCCGGCTGGCGCTGGAGCTGGCAGACCAGAACGTGGCGGCAACGTACGACGGCCTGCATGCTTCGACGCCTTCCACTGGGATTGGCCTGAACGCATGATGGCCGTCTTCGTCCTCGTCACAGCGTCCGCGGCGTGGGTGCATCTTCGAGGTACCCGAGCGGACAGCCGACGTGTCAGGCGGAGCCTGGGAAAACAGTCGGTGTGGGTCGGGATTATCCACGGCTTCACCTGGGGCTTCCTACGAAAGAGAAAACGCCCGGCGCCCCTGTCCCTCGTGGTCCTGGTCCAGCAGCTCGCTGCCTTGTTGCGTGGTGGCCGCGGGCCTTCCCGTCTGTGGGAAGAACTATGGCTCGTCCACGCAGCGCAGCCGGATGAAGACCCCTTCCTACCAGCCAAAGCGGCACTGCTTTCGGAAGGATCGCAAAGGGTCCTGACCGCTGCACGGGCAGCGTCCGCCGTGGGAAATTCACCCGCCCACGCAATCCGCACCTCAGCAGCCAAGTCATACCCGCTCAGGGCGAGCCTTGAGCGGCGTGTATGGATGGAATTGGCCGCCTGCCTGGATGTTGCCGAAACCAGCGGCTGCCCACTGGCAGATCTCCTCACCCGCTTCGCAGCCCAACTTATTGCCGAAGAGGATGCGGAGGCTGCCCGGCAGACTGCGCTCGCAGGTCCCAAAGCCACAGTGAAGTTGTTGTCGTGGCTACCGGTTTTCGGACTGGTCCTGGGGATGGCCCTCGGGGTGGATCCCTTGGGAATCCTGCTGGACAACGTCCTTGGTGTTGCCACCTTCGGAGCCGGGCTCCTGTTGACCGTTGCGGGCAGGGTCTGGTCATCACGGCTGGTTGCCTCTGCTGCCGGCGGATACTGATGTCCGGAGTCATGCTGATGGTTGCCGTTCTGGCCTTGGCCTCGTTCATCTCTTGTGCCGGGCGGGGGCGTCGTAAGGGGCCGCCCGGAACATCGCAGGGGCTTCCTTGGGCCTTGGCGGACGCCTCCGGTCCCGACCGATCCAACGATTCGGACCATCCTGCCTCTCCGACCGACGGTCTCCGGGACACCGCGATGATGCTGGAGTTGGTGGCTTCCATGCTCGACGCCGGTGCAAGCATCGGGCGTGCGCTGGAACTCATCTCTCGAGCCGCTTCCCCTCCAATCCAGCAGTCGCTGAGACCAGTCGTTGCGGCCCTGGCAATCGGTGCCGATTGGGAGACCGCCTGGCGTACGCCCACCCAGCACGCCCCCGAAGTGGTGCGGTTGAAAGACGCGTTGGCTTTCGCCGCGATCACAGGCGCTCCGTCAGCATCCATCCTCTACGCCCAAGCTGCCCGGGAACGCCGCGAAGCATTCCGTGCCGCAGAGAAGCGGGCGGCGGCGTTGGGAGTGAAGCTCGTCATTCCATTGGGCCTGTGTTCCTTGCCCGCGTTCATCTGCCTTGGCATCGTGCCCGTGTTGATCGCCATGATCCCCTCCGGCTAAGTGGGTCAGCCTCGACATAGCTCCCTGAGCGCCCGATACGCCATCGTGCCGGGCGCTCGGTCGTGTCGCCTCCGTCGTTGCACTGTTCCTCCACAAACGACGCGACGCCCGGGGTTATCCACTTGCGGGAATCGTCCCCGACCAGGCCGGATGGGGCCACGGAAGAGTCTGATTCGTCGGCGGAACCGCTGGCATCTCTTGAAAGGAACCAATCGTGAAAACACTTTTCCGTGCTCCGTCCGGACGCCGTTCCCAACTGCGCCGCGGAAGGCAGGCACTCGCCACTGGAGGGGAAGGACATGCAATGGAACCCTTCGGAATCGAGCAGTTCGAACTGGAGCCGTTTAGGGATTCGGGCTTCGGGGACGTGCCGGCTCCAAGGCCCGCAACTGACCTTCATCTCGCTGGGCCCTACGGAGCCGGGACAATCAAGCGGCGGAAGGAGCGGGGCAGGCGCATGGGCACTGACGCCCGGCTTTTCGGTTCGGAAGCGGGCATGGCTACCGCGGAGTACGCCATTGCTACATTGGCGGCCGTGGGCTTGGCGGGTCTGCTGGTGGTCATCCTTCGCAGCGAAGAGGTCCGCGGCTTCCTGCTCAACCTGATCCGCACGGCACTGTCCTTGCCATGACGCCAGTGCTGCCTGCCCGCAGGAGTGAGTTCCGCTGGGGCAAACAACAGGGCGCTGTCACTGCCGAGTTCGCCGTCGCTTTGCCGGCCGTGGTGTTGCTCCTTTCCTTCCTGTTGGCAGGCGGCGCTGCGGGCATCACTCAGGTACGGCTGGAGGAAGCGGTTCGGGCGGGAGCGCGTGCATCAGCACGGGGTGAGTCCGCTGGGTCGGTGGAAGCCATCGTGAAGCGCTTGGCCGGGGAAGCTGCAGTTCCCGGCTTATCCGAGGACGGCGGCTGGCGCACGGTCACAGCTTCCTCTCCGGTTGGCGGGGCCTTGGGGTACCTGATCCCTTGGACCATGACGGCCACTGCGTCTGCCCGGAGCGAGTCGGGTACCCCGTGAAAGCGACTGCGACATCCCATGATCCGCCACCAGGCGATGTCCATTCCGACCGCGGGGCCGGGACGGTCCTGGCTTTGGCGCTGGGAGCTGTGGTGATGGCCTTGTTGGCGGGACTGCTGCTGCTGGCCCAGGCCGGTGTTATGGCATCGCGGGCAGCCACCGCGGCAGACCTCGCGGCGCTGGCAGCGGCTGATGTCCAACGGGGTCTTGCGTCGGGAGAACCCTGTGCAGTGGCTGGCGATGTTGCTGGGCGCCACGAAGCCCGGCTCGCGTCCTGCAAGGTGCTCGGCGGGGACGAGGTAGAAGTCGTCACCGAACTGGCGTACCCCTTTGCGTGGGGCACTGCCACCGGACGGGCTCGTGCCGGGCCACCACCCTAGGCAGCCGGGCCTCGGGCCTCGGGCGTCGGGCGTCGGGCCTTGGGCGTCGGGCCCTTCCGCGAGCCTAGATGGCGTCCTTCAACAGGACGTCCAGCAGGGTGACGGCGGCTGCCTTGTCCAGGGGGTTGTTCTTATTGCCGCACTTAGGAGACTGAACACAGGACGGGCAGCCAGCCTCACACTCGCAGGCTTTGATGGCGTCCCGGGTGGCCGACAACCATATTTTGGCTTTCTCGTAGCCGCGTTCCGCGAAGCCGGCGCCCCCGGGGTGTCCGTCATAGACGAAGATCGTGGGCACTCCGGTGTCGGCATGCAAGGCAGTCGATACACCGCCAATGTCCCATCGGTCGCTGGAAGCAACCAAGGGAAGGAGCCCAATGGCAGCGTGTTCGGCAGCATGCAAGGCGCCGGGGAACTGGGCTTCCACCAGCCCCGCGCCATGAAGCGAACGGTTGTCCACCACGAACCAGACTGCCTTCGTAAACAGATCCCGGGCCCCGAGCTCAAGCGGTTCCTCCCCGAGGATCTCGTTCGAAATCAATGCCTTGCGCTGGAAGGAAACCACTTGCGTCGTTACTTTGACATCGCCGAAATGCACCGTGATGTCTCCCCATTGGACCGTGCGGGACGTTTCAAGCACTTCGATCTGGGTGACGTCACGGGCCGTGGTGTAGAAGTCGGGGTTCACCCGACGAACCATCACGCAATGATCTGCCTCGTTCAGGTCCTCCACCAAGTAGCTTTCGCCTTGGTGAACATAGATAGCGCCGGTGTGGGCTTGGTAGTGCGTCTGCGGCGAGTCCATTGTTCCCAGCAGGGATCCGGTTCCGGCGTCGACAATGCTCACAGGTCCGCCGCCGTCGGCCCGGAGGTTCACCATTCCGGCCGCACTCTCCGGGTGGGTCCAGAACCATCCCGCCGGACGTTTGCGGAGATACCCCTGGGCCACCAAACGATCCAGGAGACCTTCGGCTGTGGCACCAAAGAGCTCCAGCTCTGCGGGTCCGATGGGCAACTCGGCCGCCGCCGCGCACAAATGCGGACCCAGGACGTAGGGGTTACCCGGATCGAAGACGGTGGCCTCAACGGACACGTCAAAGATGGCTTCCGGATGGTTCACCAGATAGGTATCCAAGGGGTCGTCGCTGGCTACGAAGGCCGCGATGGCGTCTTGTCCAGCGCGCCCCGCGCGTCCAATCTGCTGGAAAAGGGACGCCCGGGTTCCCGGCCAGCCAGCCACCAGCACGGCGTCCAGCCCCGATATGTCGATGCCGAGCTCCAACGCAGATGTGCTGGAGACCCCCAAAAGCTGCCCGGACCTCAACGCTTGTTCCAGGGCTCGCCGTTCTTCGGGCAAGTAACCGGACCTGTACGCGGCCACCCTACCCGGCAGGCTGGGGTCAACCTCGTCCAGAAGCCTCTTGGTGATGGAGGAAATGGACTCGGCCCCGCGTCTGGACTTGATGAAGGCGATGGTCCTGACACGGGAGGAGACCAGATTGGCCAGGATGTCCGCGGTTTCCGCCACGGCCGTCCTGCGCTGCTTGGCGCCGTTTTCACCCCTGACGTCGGTCAGCGCGGGTTCCCAGAACGCCACCGTGGTGGAACCGTGGGGAGAGCAGTCTTCGGATACTACCCTGACGGGGGCGCCGATCAGCCGGCCGAACGAGACTCCGGGGTCGGAAGCGGTGGCGGAAGCCGCGATAAACACCGGCTCCGGAAAAGAGGTGCCAGCCCCGTAGTAAGCGCAGATCCGGCGAAGGCGTCGCATGAGGTTGGCCACGTGCGAACCGAAGACGCCCCGGTAGCTGTGCGCTTCGTCCACAATGACGTATCGGAGCCGCCGGAAGAACCGGGCCCACCAAGTGTGGTTGGGAAGAATTCCGAAATGCAGCATGTCCGGGTTGGCGAGGATGAAATTGGCGTGGTCCCGGATCCAACGGCGCGCGGAGACGTCCGTGTCGCCGTCGTACGTTTCTGCCCTGACCGTGGGCAGCTTCAGCGAGCGTATGGCCGCGAGCTGGTCTGCCGCCAAGGCTTTGGTGGGGGACAGGTACAAGGTGACGGCGCCGTCGTCGTGGATTTTTCCCGGGTCGGAGAGGACCCGCAGTTCCGAACGGTGGATGGCGTCCAAGGCGGGGAGCTGGTAGGCGAGCGACTTTCCGGAGGCTGTACCCGTGGCGATGACGACGTGTTGGCCGGAGTGGGCGATGTCGGCAGCCTGGACCTGGTGAAGGTACGGTTCCTGGATGCCGAGTGTCCCGTAGGCATCGACGATGTCCGGGTGCACCCACTGGGGCCATGGCTCGTTGACGGCTTTTCGGGCAGGGATGGTGTGGACGTGGCGCAGCTGCTCTGGGTCGGGAGTCCGGCCCAGCAAGGAGATCAGCGAATTTGGTAAAGCCACCGAATCATTCTGTCACTGTTCATGCTGTCGCCCCGCAGAGCCATGAACGGCGGCACCCAAGGGCGCCGCCGTCGTTCGTGGCTTCCGGAGGGTTGTTAGGCGCCCGAGAGGTCAGATCCTTCAGTTCCGCTGGCGGACATCATCAGCACATGGCACACCACGTCCCACCCAAGGTGCGAGTACAGTTTCTGGCCATCCAAGGATGCCAGGAGAAGCCCGTTCTCCACGTGGTGCGAAAAGGCCTGGGCCGCGAGGGCTTTCATGATGAAGGTTCCCAATCCCCGTCGCTGGAAATCAGGTTCGGTGACGATCTTGTCAAAGACGGCGGTTCCATCCACCACGAACACCCGGCCGCTGGCAGCGACTTTCTCCCCGCTGTGGACCACCGCGTGGTGGACTCCGTTCGACTCGGACGTAGCAAGCTCCAGGTCGTCATCAGGAAGCCACGGATCCTCCGCGTCCTGGGTTTCCATGTCCACGATCATCATGGTCTGGGAAGCGGACGTCACGGTCAGCCCGTGCTGCTCGGCCAGGTATTTGTACCTTTGGACGTCGTTGGTGAGGACCGTCAGGATGCGGGCTGCTGCTTCCGAGGTCTTTCCCGCGAGGGTGGTGAACTCTTCGTCGGAGGGATCGTGGGCGAAGTACTCCCAGTCACCGGTTTTGTCGGCTCGAAGGGCTGCAGGGAAGCGTCCCTCCTGGCGTTTCTCATAGCCACGGCAGCCGGCCCAGCCGGCTACCCAGACCTCCAAGAGGTGCGCAATGTCTTCAACCAAGGCGTCTGGACTCATGTAGAGAGAGTATGCCAGCGCCCGGGGAAGCAACAGAGCGACATCAGCCGGAGGATCGTTGCTTATGCAATTGTGACTTCTCCATGGATGACGGGCAGCCGCGATCCCGGCGGAGCCGATTTTACTGCACCAAGTACCCTTGAATAGTGGCTTTGAACCGAATTGTGCTCTTCTACGGCTTTACCCCGATTGCCGACCCCGACGCCGTGCGTCTGTGGCAGCGTGCCCTGTGCGAAAAACTCGGGCTGACCGGCCGGATCCTTATCTCGAAGGACGGCATCAACGCCACTGTTGGCGGCGAACTCAACAACATGAAGCAGTACGTGAAGACAACCCGTGAGTATCGGGGATTCCACGGCATCGACTTCAAATGGTCGGAGGGAAGCGCCGCGGACTTCCCGCGCCTGAGCGTCAAAGTGCGCGACGAAATTGTGTCCTTCGGCGCACCCGGCGAACTCAAGGTGGACGCCAGCGGTGTGGTTGGCGGTGGCAAACACCTTCAGCCGGAGGAACTGCATGCCTTGGTTGATGCCAAGAAATCCAGTGGCGAAGACGTGGTGTTCTTTGATGGGCGCAACGCCTTCGAAGCGCAGATCGGCAAGTTCAAGGACGCGATCGTTCCGGAGGTGGACACCACCCACGACTTCATCAAGGAACTTGATTCGGGCAAGTATGACCACCTCAAGGACAAGCCCGTCGTGACCTATTGCACCGGGGGTATCCGCTGCGAAGTGCTGTCCAGTTTGATGGTTAACCGCGGCTTCGAAGAGGTCTACCAGCTGGATGGTGGAATCGTCCGATACGGCGAAACGTTCAAGGACAAGGGACTCTGGGAGGGTTCCCTCTACGTGTTCGACAAGCGCATGCACGTTGAGTTCAGCGACGAAGCGAAAACCATTGGTGAATGCGTCCGATGTGCAGCTCCGACCAACAAGTTCGAGAACTGCTCAAACCTCAGCTGCCGCACCCTGACCCTTTACTGTGCCGAGTGTGCTTCCAGTCCCGAAACCCTGCGTTGCCCCGGGGGCTGCGAAGCCGCGTGATCGGCTGACCTACAGTTTGCTCACCCGGTAGGCGAAGTTCGCTTCTGACCTGGATCCCACCGTGATGGACAGCACGGCGTCCGTTTCAAGCTGCACCACGTTCACGCGCGCATTGGCGCACCCCAGCGTGAGGTCCACGAGCTCCGCTTCGCCCACTTTGACCGCAAACATCACCCTTCGGGTGCCGCGGCATGCCAGTGTCACCGCGTACGTTCCGCCCGGCAACTGCACCGTCTGCTCCGACTTCGACTCGCCGGCGTTGAGGTAACCACTGCTTGAGTAGAAAGACTTGCCCTGGGATTCGGGCAGCGCCGCCGTCGCCCATTCCTGCAGTGCCTCCCCGGTGACGGTCTGTTCCAGCTCGGGATCGGGCGGCAGCACCACGTTACCCGCGGAAGCGGTGGGAGCTGCCTCCGGGCTGCCGTCGCCGTCGTCAGTGTATTCGCAGCCCGACAAGCTACCGCACAGCGCAATAAGAAGTACGACGGCGGCCCTCGCCAACCGCCGCGCCATCACCGAGCGAGCTGCGTTGCTCCCCATGCACTGACTTTACGCCCGCCCGGCCGGCGGCTGAAGGCCCGAATGCGGGAGGTGGCAGCGCTCGCCTAACTGGCTGCCGGGGCCAGGTGATAGGCGAAGATCAGCGGGGCGTCGACACTGCTGGTGGAGATGCTGAGGGGGCCGGTGACCGGTACCTTGATCTTGACGATGTCGCGGTTACCGTTACATGCCGCAGCCGCGTCGGTGATCTTGTTCCCGCCCGAGGAGACCGCGAAGTAGGCCTTGCCGCTCCCATCGCATGCCATGGTCAGGGTGTAGGTTCCTGCCTGGACACTTGCCGCTTCCTTTAGCAGCGGGTCCCTGTTCAGTATCTTTCCCGAGTCCTCCAACACCACACCGTTGGCTTCCGGGAGAGCTGTCGCCTTCCACGCTGGGACGTCCGCGTCCGCGATGTTGACCGGTGCCTGGCAGGCACAGGCTCCCAAGAGGACTGCAGCAGTGATGGCAACAAGGCCCGTGCGGCGCCTTGTGGAGGAAAAGTTGAGCATGTTATCAACGCTACCGGGTTCGGCCACTGACCTTTGTCCACATAGCATCGGTCCATCGCCCGCGGCCACTGTTTACCGCACCTACACTTGCAAGGTGACTGAGACAGCTACCTTCTTTACCGCCGGCAACACTGACGATGCTCCCCGCAGCGACCGTCCCGAACTGCTCACGGCGCTCGCCGGGGACCTCCGCGCAATTTCGTACACCGTGGACGGGGTGGCTGAGCTGTTGGGCGAATCCGCGTCAGATGCGCTGGGAAGGGACCAACTCATCCCCGCATTGTTGGCCAGCGAACGGCTCGCTGTCTCTGAAGACCCGGTGGTGCGGGCGCTGACCACCCTGGTCCGGCTATGGCTGCTCGCCGTCCCGCAATCCACCACCGCAATGGAGGCAGCCGTCCCCCGGACCGGCGTGCAGGGACTGGTGGAGCTGGGGCTGGTCACGGCGGAGTCCGGAATCGTCCAAGCCATGGTGGACCTGCGACCCTACGGCTGGGATGCCAACCCAGACGGCAGCGGGGGAGCGGACCTCTGGGTGGCAAGCGACCTCGCCGCCCACCAGCAGCCAGGTGTGCTGAGGCACGACCATGTGCTGGGAATCGGCCGCGCATCAACAACACTTGTCCAAACAACTGTCAGGCACCACACGGAGCGGGCGCTCGACTTGGGGACCGGATGCGGCATCCAAACCTTCCACCTGTTGCACCACTGCGACCATGTGACCGCCACAGACATTTCCGAGCGGGCCCTGGCGTTCACCCGATTCAACCTGCTCCTGAATGCACAGGAGTTGGAACTGGACCCCGCCGATTTGGGGAGCAGGGTAAGCCTCCGGTTGGGATCGCTGCTTGACCCCGTGGAGGGGGAGCAGTTCGGTTTGGTGGTGTCCAACCCTCCGTTCGTGATCACGCCCCGGACAGGCGGTGAATTGGCCTCGGAGCAGTTCACCTACCGCGACGGTGGCCTGCCCGGCGACGAGATCGTGGCTTCGCTGGTCCAGTCACTTGAGGGAGTCCTCCAACCCGGAGGAACCGCCCAAATGCTCGGGAACTGGGAAGTTACCTCGGGGACAGACTGGAGGGACCGTCCCATAGCGTGGCTGAAGGACTCCGGACTGGATGTTTGGTTTATTCAACGCGAGCAGGTTGGTCCGGAGCAGTACGCGGAAACTTGGTTGCAGGACGCCTCGCAAAACCGTGAGGGAGGCCAGTATAAAGAGGCCTACGCTGCCTATCTGCGGGACTTCGCGTCGAGGAATGTCCAGGGCATCGGGTTTGGCATGATTTGGCTCCGCCGTCCGGTCTCCGCAAATGGGGCCAGCGTCAACCGCTTCGAAGAAATCACCTACGCCATCGAGCAGCCGATTGGACCCCACCTCGGCGCCGCCGTGGAACGCTCAGACTGGGTGGCAGCCAATTCGCTGCCGGACGCTCATCTGGTGGTCGCGGAAGACGTCACTGAGGAACGCCACCAGCGTCCGGGTGCCGAGCACCCCGGGGTCATTCTCCTGCGCCAGGGTGCAGGCCTCCGCCGGACCAATTTGCTTAGCACCGAACTCGCCGGCTTCGTCTCGGCATGCGATGGACAGTTGTCCGTGGGGCAGATCGTATCGGCGTTGGTGGCCCTGCTGGGCGGCAGCGAAGACTTTGACGAGGATGCCTTTCGGGAAGGCCTGACCCGGGAGGTCACCAACCTGGTCCTGGATGGCTTCCTGCTCCCTGACACGTTCCTTCTTCCCGACGCCGGGCAGGCCACGGCATGAAAAAGGACAATGCGCCGCCCAGCGATCCGCGCGGAAGTGACGCTGACTACACTGATGAAGTGATTGCGAACAACCAGCCATCCCAAGCGTCAGGCGACGTTCCGCGGCGCAAGCGTGCCGAAAAGACGATTGAGATCACCGATCCGAAGGCCATCCGCGCACTGGCACACGCTGCCCGTATCGAGGTCATATCCGAGCTCTACGCCACCCAGGTCAGCCACACGGCCACCGAACTCGCTGCAAGGACCGGTCTCACCCCCAGCGCAATGAGCTATCACCTCCGGGCCCTCCAAAAGTGGGGGATCGTGGCCCCGGCGGAGAACGCAGGGGATGCCCGCGAGCGGCGATGGAAGGCCGCGGGGACGGACTTCACTATTTCCGGCGGCAGCGTCGCCAGCCCTGAAATTGCAGTGGTTGACCTGGAGCTCGATGCTTTCCGACGGAGGGCTTCGGCGTTCGCCAGGGCCCGTGGCGAACGCCGCCAGCGGGGCGGCGCCGCCGAAGAGCCTGCTGCCGTGGTCTTGGCAAGCAACCTGCTGTACCTCACCAACCCGCAACGCAAGGAGCTTTCGGACCGGATCCGCGAAATTCTGCGCGAGTACGAACTCGACGACCCCACCCAAATACCCGAAGGTGCCGAACGTGTGGCAACCTTGTGGTCAATGATCCCGGATGACCGCGTAGCACCCGGACAGTAGGAGCCCATCCGGGTCCTCGCACCACCGCCCTGGTTTCCCTGCCGCAACGCAGGATTCTACAAACTATGGTGAACTAGGCCAGTATGGGCACCAGCCCAATGACACATTTTTTCTGTAGGAGCACCGTGCCCAGCAAGGCAAAAACCGGCAAGAAACTCGTGATTGTGGAGTCTCCAGCCAAAAGCAAGACCATCGCCAAGTATCTTGGCGAGGGCTTCATCGTCGAGGCTTCGATCGGCCATATCCGTGACCTCCCGCAGCCCTCTGACCTGCCTGCAGAACTGAAGAAGACCTCGCTGGGCAAGTTCGCCGTCGACGTCGAAAACGACTTCAAGCCGTACTACGTTGTTTCTCCGGACAAGAAGAAAAAGGTTGCCGAGCTCAAGGCCCAGCTGAAAGACGCTGACGCGCTCTACCTCGCAACCGATGGGGACCGCGAAGGCGAAGCCATCGCGTGGCACCTCCTGGAGGTCCTGAAGCCCAAGGTTCCCGTTTACCGCATGACCTTCGGTGAAATCACCAAGGAAGCCATCCACCGCGCCATGGACAACCTGCGCGACGTCGATACGGCCTTGGTGGATGCCCAGGAGACGCGCCGAATCCTTGACCGCCTCTATGGCTACGAAATTTCCCCCGTCCTGTGGCGCAAGGTGGCCCGCGGTCTGTCGGCCGGCCGTGTGCAGTCAGTGGTCACCCGCATGGTGGTGGACCGTGAACGTGAACGCATGGCCTTCCGCGCAGCGTCGTACTGGGACCTCACCGGACAGTTCGGTGCGGACTCCGGCTCGTTCAAGGCCAAGCTCGCCGCCGTGGACGGCTCCAAGGTTGCCAGTGGCCGTGACTTCAACGACAACGGCCAACTCACTTCCTCCAACGTGGTGCACCTCAATGAGGAACTCGCCACGTCCTTGGCGTCCGGCCTGGAAAACGCGGACTTCCGCGTGCGTTCGGTGGACACCAAGCCGTATACCCGCAGGCCGGCCGCGCCGTTCACCACGTCCACCCTCCAGCAGGAAGCCGGCCGTAAACTGCGCTTCTCGTCGAAGAGCACCATGCAGGTAGCCCAGCGCCTGTATGAAAACGGCTATATCACTTATATGCGTACGGATTCGTCGGCCTTGAGTGACGAAGCCCTGACCGCTTCCCGTCGCCAGGCCGCCGAGCTTTACGGCCCCGAGTATGTGCCGCAGAGTCCCCGCGTCTACGCCAACAAAGCGGCCAACGCGCAGGAAGCGCACGAAGCCATCCGTCCTGCCGGTGACTCCTTCCGGACCCCGGCCCAGGTTGCCAAGCAGCTCAGCGGTGACGAGTTCCGCCTTTATGAGCTCATCTGGAAGCGGACTGTTGCCTCCCAGATGGCTGACGCGAAGGGCTCCACGGCCACCATCCGCCTCGGAGCGGTTGCCGCTGACGGCCGCGACGCAGAGTTCTCGGCCTCCGGCACCGTTATCACCTTCCCCGGCTTCCTGGCCGCTTACGAAGAGGGCAAGGACGAAAGCCGCGGCGACGACGACTCCGATGAGGCCCGGCGCCTGCCGAACGTCGCCAAGGGCGATGCCCTGACCGCTTCGGACATCCTGGCTGTAGGCCACGAAACCTCGCCGCCCCCGCGCTACACGGAAGCGTCGCTGACTGCTGAGCTGGAAAAGCGTGGCATCGGACGCCCCTCCACGTACGCTTCCACCATCTCCACCATCCAGGACCGCGGTTATGTCCGGAAGCAGGGCTCCGCCCTGGTCCCGAGTTGGATTGCGTTCTCCGTGATCCGCCTGCTGGAACAGCACTTCACCGACTATGTCGATTACGAGTTCACAGCGGACATGGAAGGCGATCTGGACAAGATCGCCAACGGCCAAGCCGCAGGCACCGCCTGGCTTAAGCACTTCTACTACGGTGAAGACGCCGACCCCGGGCTGTTGAGCATCGTCAACAACCTCGGCGAAATCGATGCCCGCGAAATCAACTCCGTGCCCATTGCCGAAGGCATCACCCTTCGCGTGGGCAAGTTCGGGCCGTACCTGGAAAGCTCCATTCCCACCGTGGATGAGAAGACCGGCGAAGTAGTGGAGTCCGCCAGGGCAAACGTTCCTGAGGAGTTGGCTCCGGACGAACTCACCGCAGCCAAAGCCAAAGAGCTGATGGAAACGGCAGCCCCGGAGGAACGCGTCCTGGGAACGGACCCGCACACCGGCCACACGGTTGTTGCAAAGAACGGGCGCTACGGCGCATACGTCACCGAGATCATCCCTGAGATGACCGAGGAACAATTGGCCAACCAGCCCGTGGAGTACTACAAGAACGGCAAGCCCAAGCCGCCGAAGAAGCCCGTCAAGGCCAAGCCCCGCACGGGTTCCCTGTTCAAGTCCATGACAGTGGACAGTGTCACCTTGGACGAGGCCCTTCAGCTCATGAGCCTTCCCCGGGTCCTCGGTGAGGACGCCGAAGGCAACCCCATCACCGTTCAGAACGGCCGTTTCGGGCCTTACCTGAAAAAGGGCACCGACTCCCGTTCCATTGGATCGGAAGAGGAAATCTTCACGATCACCCTGGAACAGGCCCTGGAGATCTACTCGCAGCCCAAGCAACGTGGTGCGCGGGCAGCGGTGCCGCCTCTTGCCGAGTTCGGTCCTGACCCGGTTTCGGAGAAGAACATCGTGGTGAAGGAAGGCCGTTTCGGGCCTTACATCACCGACGGCGTCACGAACATCACGGTTCCCCGCTCAACGTCCCTTGAGGAACTGACCCGGGAACGCGCCGTCGAGCTTTTGGCTGAAAAGCGGGCCAAGGGCCCGGTCAAACGGACCACAACCCGTAAGGCACCGGCACGTAAGGCCGCAGCCAAGAAGTAACAACGGTGCCGGCCGGGACAGCATGCGCGAATTGCGTCCCGGCCTGCATCGTGGTCGAGTAGAACCATGACTGAACAGACCGTTTCCCCGGACAACGAACCCTTGAACGACCTCGAGGCGAAGCTCGCCTTGGCCGAACAACCGGACGCGAACCCGGTGGACGTCATCCTCGCTTTCCTGAACAACGAGGTTTACCTTGTCAGCTCGGAAGCCGTGGACGGCCCTGATTCCTCGGTTGAGCCTTTGGTGCTTTCCAACGCTGACGGCCAGCCCGTCCTGGCTGTGTTCAGCCACCCCAGCCGCGTCGACGAACGCTTCCTCGAAGCAGCCCCGCACGTCCTGGGAACCATGGGTTCGGCCATCCTCGGCAACATTGGTGATGAGCTGGGCATGGTCATCAATCCGGGCAGCGAGTTCGGCTTCGAAATCGATCCCGAGGGCATCGCGAACATCCGCCGCGACTTCAAGCGAGCGGATGACGCCGGCGAGCCCACCGAATAGCGGCCAACCAGATCCCCGAACGCGAAACGAAGTCCACAAGTTGCTTTGCGGCCTTCGAATCGGGGAATAATGGCAGAATGCGTCTTGGCGTTCTCGACATCGGGTCCAACACCGTCCATCTCCTGCTGGTGGATGCTCATCCCGGCGCGCGCCCGGTACCTTTCGCTTCCCATAAGCGCCCGCTGTCACTGGTGCAATACCTCGACGGCGACGGGAACATTAACGACGCCGGACAACATGAGCTCATTGAGTTCGTGTTGGAAGCCTGGGAGTTCGCTGCCACTCATAAGGCCGAGGACCTCCTGGCCTTCTGTACCTCCGCCATCCGCGAGGCCACGAACGGTCCTGAGGTCCTGGCAAGGGTCAAGCACGAGACCACGGTGACCCTCCAGGAACTCACAGGCAGCGAGGAAGCGTCCATGACGTTCTTCGCCGTTCGCCGTTGGTACGGGTGGGGCGCCGGCCCCATCCTCGATCTCGACATCGGTGGCGGTTCGTTTGAAATGGCCTATGGAACGGACGAGCTCCCGGAGTTCGCCACGTCTGTCCCGTTGGGTGCCAGCCGCCTGACGCGCGATTGGCTTCACGATGATCCCCCTACGGCCAAGAGCGTCAAGGAGTTGCGGCGCTATATCCGTTCCACGTTGAAACCGGTGGTCCGTCAATTCGACGACCTCGGCCGGGCCAACTTGGTGGCTGGGACGTCCAAGACGTTCCGTTCGCTGGCGCGTATCGCGGGGGCAGCGCCCAGTGCGGCCGGCCCTTATGTGAAGCGCGAACTGCATGCGGCCGACCTGGGGCTGTGGGCGCAACGCATTTCGGCTATGACGGTGGAGGACAGGCTGTACCTTCCGGGTGTATCGGACGCCCGCGCACGCCAGTTGTTGGCTGGCGCCCTGGTTGCCGAGGCTGCCTTGGAGCTCTTCGAGTTCCCCACCATGGTGATCTGCCCTTGGGCACTGCGCGAAGGCCTGATCCTTCGCCGCCTGGACCAGCTGGTGTTCGAGGACGCCCTGGATCCTGCGCCGCACGTGGGCAAGCGCAAGAAGGACAAATCCAAGAAGAAGTCCAAAGAAAGCGGCAAGACCACGGACATTGACGAGCCCAACCCGGTCAAGGAATTCCCGGTCCCCGTAAACAACCCATCCCCATCACCCATCCCAGCCCCTGTGGCAGGCGGGCTGGCCTCCTGAGATGAGTAACGACGTCGAACCTGAAGTGAATGACCGCCAGATCCCAGTGGCGCTGTCCAGTGCGTCCGTCTACCCCCTGAGCGTCCATGACGCCTTCGCAGTGGCCCAGGACCTGGGGTACGAGGGCGTGGAGGTGATGGTCACCAACAACGCGGTGAGCCAAAACCCTGATGCCCTGATCCAGCTGAGCCACCGGTATCACCAAAAGATCGTTTCCATCCACGCGCCCACCCTGTTGTTGACGCAACAGGTGTGGGGTACGGCATGGAGCAAGATCGAGAAGTCGTGCCAGATGGCGGCAGAGGTGGACTGCGACACCGTCGTGGTGCACCCGCCCTTCCGCTGGCAGTCCAATTACGCGGAGAACTTCGTGGAGGGCGTACGGGAGATGGCCGCCACGTACCAGGTGCGCATCGCCGTGGAGAACATGTATCCGTGGCGGGTCCGGGGACGGGAGGCCGTGGCTTACCTCCCGCACTGGGATCCGTTGGGCCAGGATTACGACGACGTCACGTGGGACTTCTCGCATGCTGCCACTGCCGGGGCCAATAGTTTGGAAGCCATCAAGGCTCTGGGAAGCAAGCTGCGCCACGTCCACCTGACGGACGGGTCGGGTTCCGGAAAGGACGAACACCTGGTGCCCGGTACCGGGACGCAACAGTGTGCCGATGCCCTGCAGCACTTGGCTGCGACCGGTTTCGACGGCGTGGTGGTGGCAGAGATTTCCACCCGCAAAGCAAAGGTAGCGGGGGAGCGCGAGGAGATGCTGGCCGAAACCCTGCGTTTCGCCCGCCAGCACCTCAGCGTTCCGCTGGTGCGCAGCTCCGAGCAGTAACGGCGTCGGGCTTTCCCGTTCTTGTTCGCCTGCCCCGCCGTACTACGGCCCGGCAGGCGGGCGAGGGCGGGATTTTGCTGCTTAAAAGCGAAAGCACCGGTGGCCGAATCGGGAAATGGGGGAAAACCCGCCCGGCCACCGGTGCTTGTGGCGGACATCCCCATGCCCGCCTCATCACTCGCACCCTCAATGAGGTAATAACTACATTAGGCACCGAGCATGAGTGCTGCCTGCAATAACCTTGGGAACAAGCTGGGAATGCTGAACCTGTTAGACCGCGTCGGATGCCAACTGCAATGATGGAGCCATGAGCAACCGAATCGCATTCCTTGGCTGTGGATCCATGAACGAGGCAATCCTGGGCGGTCTGCTGGCCGCGGGGGCGGACCCGTCCGATATTGTTGCCACCGTCCGCCGGGCGGAACGGGCGGACGAGTTGGCCCAGCGCCATGGCGTCATGGCCATCGCCGGCGAGGAAGAGCCGGATAACAACAAACTGGCCACCAAGGGCGCCGGAATGGTCATCCTGGGCGTCAAGCCCGTTGGCATCCTGGATCTGGCCCGCGAGATCAGCCCAGCACTGGCCAAGGACACCTTGGTGGTCAGCGTCGCTGCTGCCGTCTCCATCGCCCAACTTGAAGCCGCTTTACCTGAGGGGCAGCCGGTCATCCGCACCATGCCCAACACGCCGGCCCGGCTGGGCCGTGGCGTCGTCTCCGTTTCGCCCGGGACGCACTGCACCCCGGAGCAACTGGAGCAGGCCAAGAAGGCCCTCGCCGGGGCCGGCACGGTGGTGGAGATCCCCGAAGAGCAGGTTGACGCGCTCTCGGCCATCAGCGGTTCCGGACCGGCCTATGCGTTCTACCTGGCCGAGGCCATGGCTGCGGCCGGCGTCGAGCTTGGCCTGGACCGGGAGCTGTCTGTGATGCTGGCCCGCGAAACCGTGGCCGGCGCTGGCTTCATGTTGGCTGAGCCAGGCGCGGACCCCACACAATTGCGGGTTGCTGTCACCAGCCCCAACGGCACCACCGAGCGGGCCATCATGGCCTTCGACGACGGCGGTATCCCCAAGATCATCGCCGACGGCGCCCGGGCCGCGGCCGCCCGGGCGGCGGAGATCACCAAGCAGCTCGGCTGACCCTTAGGGCCTTGCGGCGAAGCGCTCCAGCAGGTCCACGTGTCCGGACACGATCAACATGTCGTGGCCGGACACTTTGGTTTCCGGCCGGGCATAGGTGAAGTCTTCGCCCGGGGTTTTGACGCCGACAATGGTCACGCCGTACTTGGAGCGGACCTTGGATTCTTCCAGGGTGAAGCCCACCGTTTCCTTGGGCGGGTACATCTTGACGATCGCGTAGTCGTCGTCGAACTCGATGAAGTCAAGCATGCGGCCGGACACCAGGTGCGCGGCGCGGACGCCGGCGTCGGCCTCAGGGTAGATCACATGGTTGGCGCCGATCCGCGTCAGGATCTTGCCGTGCGAGGGCGTGATGGCCTTGACCCACAGGTGCTGGATGCCCAGGTCCACCAGGTTTACGGTGATCAACACCGAGGATTCAATGGACGTGCCTACACCCACCACGGCAGAGCTGAACTCCTGTGCGCCGAGTTGGCGCAGGGCGTCGATGTTGGTGGCGTCGGCTTCGACCACGTGAGTCAGGACCGGTGCCCATTTCTGGACAAGGGTCCTGTCGCGCTCGATCGCCAGGACCTCGCGGCCCTGCTTGACCAGTTGCTCGGCCGTCGCTGAGCCGAACCGGCCCAGGCCGATGACCAGCACTGGGGCGTTGTGGGCGGGGCGGTTGGCGGCCCCCGTGGTACTAGCCAATGATTGGCCTCTCTTCCGGGTAGTGGAACAACTGGCTGCGCTGGCGCAAGGCGAGCCCGGCAGCAAGGGTCACGGTGCCGACGCGTCCGGCGAACATGAGCGCTGTGAGGACGTAAACGCCCGACGGCGGCAGCTCGGCGCTGAGGTTGGTGCTCAGTCCAACGGTGGCAAAGGCCGAGATGGATTCGAAGAGCACCCTGTCCAGCGAGGCTCCGCTGATGGAAAGCAACAGGAATGCTGCCACGGATACCAGGGTGGCGCCAGCGACGATCACGGAGATGGCCACCCGCATGGTTCCTTGGGGAATGGTGCGGCCGTAGACCTTCACGTCGGCGTCGCCACGGGCTTCGGCCATGATGGCGAGGAACATGACGGCGATGGTGGTCACCTTGATGCCGCCCGCCGTGGAAGCTGAGCCGCCGCCGGCAAACATGAGGGCATCGGTGAGCAGCATGGTGGTGGATTCCATATGGTTTTGGTCCACCAGGCTAAAGCCGCCCGAACGGGTCATGACGGAGGCAAACAGCGAATGGGTGATCTTGTCACCAAGGTTCATGTGGGCAATGGTCCGCACGTTGTCCCACTCCATGAGCCCCCACAGAACGGTCCCGGCCGCCAGCAGTATGAACGAGACCTGGATGGTGAGCTTGGTGTGGAGGTTCCATTTCTTCCAGTTGAGCCCGTTCTGCTGCAAAACCATCACCACGGGGAAGCCAAGGCTGCCCAGGAACACGCCCAGCATGAGGGGTATGAGGATCCAGAGGTCGGTTTCGTAGGGGACGATACCGTCGGAGTGGGGCGTGAAGCCGGCGTTGTTGAAAGATGAGATCGAATAGAAGACGCCGTGCCAGACGGCCTGCCAGAAGTCTTCGCCAAGCACGATGAAGCGCGGAATCAATGCCAACGCCAGGGCTCCCTCAATGACCACGGACGTGACTATGACGATCCGCAGGAGGGTACCCACTTCACCGAGGCGGCCCGCGTTGTTCATGGCTTCCTGCGCGATCAGTTTGCCGCGCACGCCCAGCCGCTTGCTGACCATCAGGGCCAGGAGCGAGGCGAGCGTCAGGGTGCCCAAACCGCCAACGAAGATGCCAACCAGGATGACCAGCTGACCGAAGAACGTCCAGTGGGCTGCCGTGGAAACCACGGTCAGCCCGGTGACGCAGACGCTGGACACCGCAGTGAACATGGCTTGGTGCAAAGGTGTGACGGTACCGGCAGACGAAGCGGCGGGCAGAGACAGCAAACCCGTGAAGACCAGGATCACCACCGCGAAGACGGTCAGCGCCAGGCGGGCCGGTGAGGTGTTGGCAATGTTGTCGATGAAGTCGCGTACCCGTGTAAAGATCCACAGGCCTTCCCGCTCCGGCTGGTTGGGTTGCCAGTTGGTCGGGCTGGTGGACCGCGACTGGCTTTGAGACATGGCGCTCTTCCTCGGTTGAAACAAGCTTTCCTGAGTAGTAAACCACTATTCCTGCGGCGTAACCGGGCGTTGGCCCCCGCCAGCCTCAGGTAGCCTGTTCTGGATGAACTCCAGGCTTGGGACAACTGCTTCCAGCATTACGCGTTCCGCACTGCCAACGACGGTGGTGTGGGACCCAGCCATGACTGCGTACAACTTCGGCCCCGGCCATCCCATGGCGCCGCAACGACTCGAACTTACGGCTCGGCTCGCGGGTTCCCTGGGGCTCTTCGACCACCAGCACGTGGCCGTCGAGGCACCTGAGGTGGCCACCGACGTCGAGCTTTACACCGTTCACAGCCGCGAGTATGTGGACGCTGTCCGCCGCGTCAGCGCCGACCCCACCCGCCCCGAGGAAAGCCGCGGCCTTGGCACCGAGGACGATCCCGCGTTTGCCGGTATGCATGAAGCCAGCGCACGCCTGGCAGGGGGTTCCTTGCTGGCGGCGGACACCATCCTGACCGGCCGCGCCGTTCGGGCCGTGAACTTCAGCGGCGGCATGCACCACGCGGCCCGGGAGCGGGCCAGCGGGTTCTGTGTCTACAACGACGTCGCAATGGCCATCCAAAGACTGCTCGACGGCGGGGTGCAGCGGATCGTCAGCATCGACGTGGACGCGCATCACGGCGACGGGACGCAGAGTATCTTCTGGAACGATCCCCGCGTCATGACCATTTCGCTTCACGAAACGGGCCTGACACTTTTCCCCGGGACCGGCTTCGCCAACGAAACCGGCGGCCCGGAGGCACCCGGAACGGCGGTCAATGTTGCGCTCCCCACCTTCACCGGTGACGCTGCCTGGTTGCGGGCGTTCCACGCGGTGGTGCCCCAATTGGTGGGGGCGTTCCAACCCGAAGTGATCGTGAGCCAGCACGGCTGCGATTCGCACAGGGACGACCCCCTGACGCACCTCAACCTCAGCGTCGACGGACAGCGCGAGGCGGCATCCGCCGTCGGCAGCCTCGCCGCCCGCTACTGCGACAACCGCTGGATCGCCACCGGGGGAGGCGGCTACGACGTCACGGGCGTGGTGCCCAGGGCCTGGAGCCACCTGATCGGCATGGTGACCCAACGGCCGGTCCCGCTGAGCACGCCTGTCCCGGAAGCGTGGCGGACGTACGTGAAGGAAACGTATGGGGTGTGGGCGCCCGAGAAGATGGGCGACGACGTGGATGTGTGGTGGCGCTCATGGGAGGTCGGCTACGATCCCGCCGATGAGGTTGATCGGACGGTCATCGCCACCCGCAAGGAGATCTTCCCGCTGTACGGCCTGGATCCCTGGTTCGATTGAGTGTGCGTCGCCCGCGCGACCTCGCGTGTGCAGCCCGCATCACAACGAAATAGGGATGCCATTTGGCGTATATGTCGCTAGGGTGGGAGGCATGGTGACTGACGACGTATTTGCCGTCATAGCTGAGGCAACCAGGCGCGACATCCTGGTCTCCCTCCGCTCTGGGGATAAAGCTGTAGGCGAACTGGTGGAAGAACTGGCTGCAAGCCAGCCCACAATCTCCAAGCATTTGAAAGTGCTCCGCGAGGCGGACCTCGTCAGCATGCGCGCGCAGGGCCAGAAGCGTTTTTACGCACTGAATCCCAAGCCGCTCGCCGGTGTGGTGAGTTGGCTTGAAACGTTCGACGTCGGACCCGCGGCGCCCGCCGCCGTCGTGCCTTCCAGCGAGGTGGCTGCCGCCGCGCCGAGCACGGCTCCTGAGGTTGCGCCCACCCGCGCCGACGCAGTGGGCCAGGCTGTCAAAGTCCATGCCAGTGGGACCCCGGTTTCCTTGGACCTGACGTCCGATGACACCGTTCCCCAGCAGATTGGCCGTACCGTAGGGCGGGCTGCCACGAAGGCCGCCGACCTCCTCGCCAATCTCCCGAACCTTCCCAACCTGCCCAAATTCGGCCGCAAGCGGTAGCGGGCAACCTGGCGTGATCCTACTCACATTGTGAGTTCTTGCTGGCCTGCCACCCCCTTGATTTCCCAACGATTTTCTACGGTTGTGTTAACTCCGCAGTGAGGGTCACATACTCACCGGATGGAGATCCCACCTCCTCGGGTGCAACCATGGGCGGGACTGATCGTCCCGCCGCTGGGCGGCGCACTGAGGATAGGAAGACGCATGGATTCAAGGCTCGAAGCTGTCCGGGACACCGTGTTGGCGCGGAACCCGGGGGAGAAGGAATTCCACCAGGCCGTCATTGAGGTCTTCGAAAGCCTTGGCCCGGTCCACGATCGTCATCCTGAATTCCTTGAGGGCGCAGTCCTGGAGCGCCTGTGCGAGCCCGAGCGACAGATCATTTTCCGTGTCCCATGGACTGACGACGCCGGCCGCGTGCACGTCAACCGCGGCTTCCGGGTGGAGTTCAACTCGGCGCTGGGCCCCTACAAGGGTGGGCTCCGCTTCCATCCGTCCGTGTACCTGGGCATCGTCAAGTTCCTGGGCTTCGAGCAGATCTTCAAGAACGCGCTCACGGGCATGCCGATCGGCGGAGGAAAGGGCGGCTCGGACTTTGATCCCCGCGGGCGTTCCGATGCGGAAATCATGCGGTTCTGCCAGTCCTTCATGACCGAGCTGTACCGTCACATTGGCGAGTACACCGATGTTCCCGCCGGCGATATCGGCGTGGGTGGCCGCGAGATCGGCTACCTCTTTGGCCAATACAAGCGCATCACCAACCGATACGAATCCGGCGTGCTCACCGGCAAGGGCATCTCATGGGGCGGCTCCCTGGTCCGGCCGGAAGCCACGGGATACGGCACGGTGATCTTCGCCCAGGAAATGCTCAAGACGCGCGGCGCTTCCTTTGATGGCCAGCGGGTAGTGGTGTCCGGTTCGGGCAACGTCGCGATCCACGCGATCGCCAAGGCGCAATCCCTCGGTGCCACCGTCGTGGCCTGTTCCGACTCCGCCGGTTACATCGTGGACGAAGCCGGGATCGACGTCGCGCTTTTGAGCCAGATCAAGGAAGTGGAGCGGGGTCGCCTGACCGATTACGCAGCGCGCCGTCCGGGTGCCAGCCACGTCGCCGGCGGTTCCGTGTGGGATGTCACCGGCACCGTTGCGCTGCCGTGCGCCACGCAGAACGAGCTCGACGGCGATGCTGCCGCCAAGCTGGTCAGCAACGGACTCATTGCGGTGGCTGAAGGCGCCAACATGCCGTCCACCCGTGAGGCTGTGTCGGTGTTCCAGGACGCCGGGATCCTGTTCGGGCCAGGCAAGGCGGCCAACGCCGGCGGTGTCGCAACCTCAGCCCTTGAGATGCAGCAGAACGCCAGCCGCGACTCGTGGTCCTTCGAACACACCGAGCAGCGCCTGACCGAAATCATGGTGGGCATCCATGACCGTTGCGCGGCCACTGCCGAGGAATACGGGGCGCCCGGAAACTACGTGGTGGGCGCCAACATCGGCGGCTTCGTCAAGGTAGCCGACGCGATGCTGGCGCAGGGCCTGATCTAGCGCCCTCACCCACCAGGTCAGCGCTGCAGCAGCCGGACGTGGTCCGGGTTCAGGTCCGCCACCTTGCTGACGCCCAGGAGTGCCATGGTTCGGGTCATGTCCTTTTCGAGGATCTGGATGGTCCGGTCCACGCCTTCGCGGCCCCCGGCCATCAGGCCGTAGAGGTAGGCGCGCCCGATCAGCGTAAAGTCCGCTCCCAAGGCCAGGGCTGCCACGATGTCGGCGCCACTCATGATGCCTGTGTCCAGGATGACCGCGGCCTTGCTGTTGTCCGCCTTCAGTGCCGACGTAACCTCCGGCAGCAGGTGGAACGGGATGGGAGCGCGGTCCAGTTGGCGGCCGCCATGGTTGGACAGGATGATGCCGTCGGCGCCGTGGTCAACAACGCGCCGGGCGTCTTCGACCGTCTGGATGCCCTTGACCACCAGCTTGCCCTTCCAGGTTTCCCGCAGCCAATCGAGGTCCTCGTAGGTCAGGGTGGGGTCGAACATGGAGTTGATAAGGTCCGCCACAGTGCCCGTGTAGCGGGAGAGCGAGGCGAATGTCAGGGGCTCGTGCGTGAGGAAGTTGAACCACCATGCCGGGCGGTAGGACGCGTCAAGCACGGTCTTGAGGGTCAGGGCCGGCGGGATGGTCATGCCGTTGCGGACATCGCGCAGGCGGGCTCCGGCTACTGCGGTGTCCACGGTGACCATGAGGGTGTCGTTGCCTGCCTTCGCGGCACGCTCGATGAGTTCGAGTGAGCGTTCACGGTCCGTCCACAGGTACAACTGGAACCAGTTTCGGCCGTTCGGCGCGGCAGTGGCGACGTCCTCGATGGACGCTGTGCCCATGGTGGACAGGGTGTACGGAATTCCGGCGGCTTCGGCTGCCTGGGAGCCTGCGTATTCGCCCTCGGACTGCATCATGCGGGTGAAGCCGGTTGGCGCGATGCCGAACGGGAGCCGTGATTCCTTGCCCAGGATGTCCGTTCGGAGGTCGATCCTGGATACATCGCGCAGGATGCCCGGGCGGAATTCGATGTCCTGGAAAGCCTGCCGCGCACGGCGCAGCGTGATCTCTTCTTCTGCAGCGCCATCGGTGTAGTCGAAGGGTGCCTGCGGGGTGCGGCGCTTGGCGATCTCACGCAGTTCCCAGATGGTGCTTGCGCGCCTGAGGCGCGCGGCCTTGCTGAATTCCGGCTTCTTGAACTGCATCAGCGGCGCCAGGTCGGAGACCTTGGGTACGCGGCGCTTGAGTGCCGGTGGCTGCACGACGGCGGGCCGCGGCTGGGGCGGGCGGGTCACGTTTTCGTCGCTGCCGGCGTTGGCAGGGGCGGCCGTGAGCTTGGGATCCATTGTCTCGGTCATGAGGTTCTCCCTTGAAGTCTGTGGTCTAACCACACTGTAATCCATGTGGTTGGACCACATCAACTAGTATTTCGGATATGCGTACGCACGAGTTGGTCCTGCAGTGGATCGAGAAGCAGCTGTCTGATGGAGACCTCACCCTCGGGGGCCGGCTGCCGGGCGAGCGTGCCATGGCCGAGCAGCTTCAGGTTTCGCGGACTTCCGTGCGCGAAGCCGTCAGGATCCTTGAGGCGATGGGGGTGGTCCGAGCCGGTGTTGGTTCCGGTAAGGACGCCGGAACGGTGGTCATCGCAGAGCCTGGGTCCGCACTGGGTTCAACCCTCCGGCTGCATGTGGCCACGCGTCATCTTCCGGTGGCCGACATCGTGGAGACCCGCGTGCTGCTGGAATCCTGGGCGGCCGAACGGGCCCAGGTGGGGGTTCCCGCTTTGGAGGAAGCTGCTGCGCTGCTGGACCAAATGGATGAGGCGCCGGACATCGATACGTTCCTTGCCCTCGATGCCCGGTTCCACGTGGCGCTAGCCCAGGCTGCCGGCAACTCGGTGGTCAGCGCCATGATGGCCTCGCTGAGGGGTGCAATCGAGAACTACGCAAGCACTTTGACGGAAAACCTGCCCGACTGGAACGCGACTTCCACCAGGCTTCGCGCCGAACATCGCGCCATCCTGAACGCTGTGAACAACAACGACGGCGGCAAGGCAGCCCAGCTTGTGGCGGCCCACATCCAGGGCTTCTACGCGGAGGCCGGAGTGGGCTCGCAGGCTGCCGGGAATGACAGCAACGCGGGGTCACTTACGGCCCATAATGGGGCGCAACATGGGCCGTAAGTGACCCCGCGTTGCATTTCTAGGCGGGCTTGAGGGCGGGCGCCGCGGTGCTCTTGCGGATCTCCACCCTGGGCGAGAACTCATCCTGCGCCTGGGTGGCTGCTTCCCCAGCCTGCTGGATCTGTTCGCGCATGCGCCGCCACGCCAGGCTTCCGAGCTCGTTGATGGGTACGGCTGCCGTGGTCAGTGGGGGAGTGGTGTATTTCGCGAACGGGATGTCGTCGAAGCCCGTCACGGAGATGTCTTCCGGCACGCGCACTCCGCGTTCGTGGAGACCGCTGAGCAGCCCCATGGCAACGAGGTCGTTGAAGGCCAAAATTCCCGTGGCACCGCTGGCGATGATGGCTTCGGTGGATTCGTGACCGGAGTCGAAGTTGGAGCCGCCGTGGAGCATTTGCAGTTCGATCTCCGGGTGCTTGGCCCGGAATTGGTCAAGCCCAACCAGGCGTTGGCGGTTCGATGCGCTGTGCTCGGGGCCGGAGAGGAATGCCAGCCGTCGGTGGCCCAGGGAGACCAAATGCTGGGCCAATTCCTGGATTCCCTGACCGTAGTCCACGCTCAAGCTGGGCGTATTGGTGGCCACGGTGGTGCGGTTGATGAGCACCAGCGGATGCAGGGTGGGAGCGAGTTCCTCGAGTTCGGCATCTGACATTCGGGGTGCGCAGAGGACCACGCCGTCGCAGCGCCGCCGGGCCTCGCCGGCAAGGATCGCTTCCTCGCTGGTGACTTCGGAGGAATCGGCGATGAGGACGCGATACCCGTCCTGCGCGGCTGCGATGCTGAGCCCGCGAAGGATGGCCTGGAACGTGGGGTTGGCCAGGTCCGGAACCACGATGCCGATGGTGTCTGTCTTGCCCAGCGCAAGGCTGCGGCCTACCGGGTTGGGTTGGTACTTCAGTTCGGCCGCGGCGGCCCGGACGCGCGCGGCGATACCAGGGTCCACGGCGGCGTTACCGTTCATGACGCGTGACACGGTGGCGTGCGAGACGCCCGCCTTCTCCGCGACGTCGGCGATCCCGACGCGCCTGTTGGTGTTCCTGCGTGCCATGTGGCCCCTTCCCATTGGCCGCCTCCCGTTTGCTCCGTCGTTGGAGCAATGGTTGACGTGACCACCAGAGTCTTGATACAAAGCTTATAACGCTCTGAGAAAACGCTTTCTCATGATTCTTCCCATACGAAGCCGGGCCGTCAAGCGGTTCACTCCTGCTCTTTGAAAGGGGCATCCCCATGGTCAACGTCGACTCAGCCGAGACCCAGACCGCACCTGGCGCAACCACAGTCCAGGCCGAAAGCCCCCAGCGAACCCGGATTGCCCTCATCGGCACCGGAGGCCGCTCCGAGATGTACATCCGGGCCATCTACGGACAGCACGCGGACGTCGCTGAACTCATTGCCCTGTCCGACGTCAACCAGGGCCGCGTGCAGTTCTACCAGGACCTCATCAAGGAACTCGGCGGCACAGAGCCCGTGGCTTCCTTCGAGCCCGGACAGCTCACCAGCTTCATCCAAGCCAACGGCATCGAGCGCGTCATCGTCACCACGCCCGATTACACCCACGCGGACTACATTGTGGAGGCGCTCGAGGCGGGCGCCGACGTCGTGGTTGAAAAGCCCCTGACCATCGACGTCGAGGGTTGCCGCCGTATCACCGAGGCCGTGGCCAAGACCGGCCGCAACGTTGTGGTCACGTTCAACTACCGCTACTCGCCGCGCAACAGTGCGCTGAAGGAAGTAATCCAGAACGGGGTCATCGGCAAAGTCACTTCCGTCGACTTCAGCTGGGTCCTGGACACCGTGCACGGCGCTGACTACTTCCGCCGCTGGCACCGCGAAAAGAAGAACTCCGGCGGCCTGCTCATCCACAAGGCTTCGCACCACTTCGACCTGGTCAACTGGTGGATCAATGACGTCCCGGAGCGAGTGTTCGCCTCCGGCGGCCTGCGCTTTTACGGTGACAAGAATGCTGCGGAGCGTGGCTTGGGCGCCCGCCCGGAGCGCGGCACCGTTGACGGCCTGGAACACGATCCGTTCCGCCTGGACATGCGCGAAGACGAGCGCCTGAAGGCCTTGTATTACGACAATGAGAAGTTCGACGGCTACCTCCGCGACCAGGACGTGTTCACCGAAGGCATCACCATCGAGGACAACCTGGCCCTCGTGGTGGACTACCAGGGCGGACCCACGCTGAGTTACTCGCTGAACGCCCACAGCCCGTGGGAGGGCTACCGTGTCACCGTCAATGGCACTGAGGGCCGCGCCGAACTCGAAGTGGTTGAACGCGCCGCCGTCGAGTCCAGTACCGATAAGAAGACCGTGGTGGACCCGAGCGCCACACCGATCGAAGAAGAGGACGCGGTGCGCCGCAACGGCGAACGCCTGGTGGTCCAGCGCCACTGGGAAGCGGCCTACGAAGTCCCGATCATCAACGGCGAGGGGGGCCACGGCGGCGGCGACAACCTCCTGCTCTCGGACCTCTTCAACGGCCCCGGCGTCGACCCGTTGGGCCGCCCGTCCGGCTACATCGACGGACTCCGTTCAGTGTCGGTGGGCATCGCCGGCAACCAGTCCCTGGACACCGACCTACCCGTTCGTATCAGCGAACTTGGCCTCGGCGCCGACCTCAGCCGTAGCCAGGGCTGACCGGCTACCGAAAGTACGAGGAACAGAGAATGAGCAGGATTTTCGTCACCGGCGGTTCCGGCCGGCTTGGCCGCAGCGTTGTGGCCGGCCTCGCCGAGGCCGGCCACAAGGTGATCTCAGTTGACCGGGATGCCGTCCGGGCGGAGCAGCTGCCGGCAGGCACCGAGCAATACACCGCAGACCTGCTGGCGCCGGGGGAGGCGGAGCGACTCATCCGCGAAACAGCGCCCGACGCCGTCATCCACCTCGCTGCTATAGCCGTACCTTTCAGTGCGCCCGAGGACGTCATCTTCAGCACGAACACCCGGCTCGCCTACGCGGTGGTCAGCGCGGCCACCGACGCCGGTGTTCCCAGGATCGTGACGGCAAGCAGCCCCACCGCCCTGGGTTACGGCTCACCGGCCGGGTGGTTGCCGCCGTCGTTCCCGCTGGATGAGCAGACGCCACCCAAGCCGTGGAACGCCTATGCGCTGTCCAAGCTGATCGCCGAACAGACTGTGCAGATGTTCGCGGCCGCCCAGGGCAACAAGACCAGGTATGCGGCCTTCCGCCCGTGCTATGTGATTTCCCCCGAAGAGTGGGAGGGCGCCCTGACGCAGCAGGGGCACACGGTCCGCGAACGCCTGGACGATCCTGCCCTCTCGGCACCCGCCCAGTTCAACTACGTCGATGCCCGGGACGTGGCCGACTTCCTGGACGTGCTCCTGGCCAAGATGGGCTCGATCCCCAACGGCGAGGTGTTCTTTGTTGGCGCGAAGGATGCCTTGGCCACTGCGCCCCTCGCGGAGCTCTTCCCACGGTTCCTCCCCGGCAGCGGCCCGTTGACCGAACACCTCACGGGGACCAGCCCGGCGTTCTCCATCGACAAGGCCCGCGAACTCCTCGGCTGGGAGCCCAAGCGCACGTGGCGGACCGAGCTCACTCCGCCCTACGAGGGCCCTGACACCGCAGCATCCGAACAAGCAGCACTCAATGACGAGATCCATGCCGGCCTGGTCCCGGCGGGAGCAACCAAGGAGACACCATGAACTTCGACGGCGTACTGTTCTTCCCCGTCACTCCCTTCGCTGAAGACGGCACCGTAGATGTGGCATTGCTGAAGGAGCACATTACCTCCCGTCTTCCCTACGGCCCGGGCGGCGTTTTCCCAGCCTGCGGCACCGGCGAATTCCACGCGCTCTCCCTTGATGAGATCCGCACCGTGGTCACGGCCGCCGTCGAGGCCGTTGCGGGAGCCGTGCCGGTAGTTTCCGGTGCCGGTGGTCCGCTGGGCCACGCCATCGCCGCCGCGAAGGTGGCTGAGGAAGCCGGTGCGGACGCCCTCCTGGTGCTCCCGCCGTACCTGGTCACGGGCCCCACCGATGGCGTGGTGGCGTACGTCGAAGCCATCGCCGCCGCGAGTAGCCTTCCTGTGATCGTGTACCACCGCGGCACCGCTAAATTCACTGCCGAGGCCATCACCCGCCTCACCGCCAACCCGAAGGTGGTTGGCTTCAAGGACGGAATTGGCGACGTCGGCCTGGCCCAGGAAATCGTCTCGGCCATCAACGCGAGCGGACGCAAGGACTTCGCACTCTTCAATGGCCTGCTGACGGCCGAACTGACCCAGGGCGCCTTCCGGGGCCTCGGCATTCCCCTGTACTCCTCGGCGGCGTTCGCCATGGCCCCCGAAATCGCCAAGGCCTACTACGACGCCTACGTTTCCGGTGACGAAGAACGCCGCCACGCGTTGCTCGAGGGCTTCTATGCGCCGCTGGTCCGTCTCCGCGACCAGACTCCGGGCTTCGGCGTCTCCCTCATCAAGGCCGGACTGCGCCTCGCCGGATTGCCGGTCGGCCCCGTCCGTCCGCCGCTGGTTGACCCCTCGGAGGAGCAGCTACTGGAGCTCAAGTCCATCCTGGCCAAGGGCCACGAGCTGGCCGGCAGCTGATGCCGGCCCGCATCACGGGCCTGGCCACCCGGCTCATCACGGTCCCGCTGCTGCGCAGCTGGGGTGCGGAGGCGCCCGAGAACCACGTGATCGTCACTGAACTGACCACCGACGACGGCGGCACGGGCCATGGCTTCTCGTGGACACCTACCATCGGTCCCCAGGCGGTCAAAGCCCTCCTGGACCACGACATCGCACCGTTCATTGTCGGTTTGGAAGCGAACGCGGACATTGTCTGGGACCAGCTCTGGAAGCGGCTGCACGAAGCCGGCGGGGGAGGCCTGACCACCATCGCCATGGCTGGCGTGGACCTGGCCCTGTGGGACCTTGCCGCGCGCACGGCGGGTACTTCTGTCACCGGGCTCCTGGGCCAACGCCAGGAGTCCGTGGAGGTGTACGGCTCCGGGGTGAACCTGCATTACACCCTGGAGCAGCTCGTCGAGCAGGCCCGGCGCTGGGTTGCTGCCGGACACAACGCGGTGAAGATCAAGGTGGGCAAGCCCGAACTCAGGGAAGACGCCGAGCGCGTCGCCGCTGTCCGGCAGGTCATCGGCCCGGACCGGTTGCTCATGATTGACGCCAACCAGCGTTGGGACCTGGCCCATACCTTCCGTGCCTTGGATGTTTTGGGGGAGTACGGACTGGAATGGCTGGAAGAACCCATCCGCGCCGACGACCTCTGGGCCTACCGCCGCCTGCGCAAGCAGTCACCTGTGCCCATTGCCCTGGGCGAGAACGTCCACACCATCTACCGCTTCCGTGACTTCATCGAAGCCGAAGCGGTAGACATCATCCAGCCCAACATTGTTCGGGTGGGTGGCATTACGCCGTTCCGCAGGATCGTTGAGCTGGCCCGGGCCAACAGCATCAGGGTAGCTCCGCACCTGCTTCCGGAGCTTTCCGGACAGCTGGCCCTCACCCTGGCTGACGCCGTGAGCGTGGAGGACGTGGAAGATGCCTCGTTCGAGCAGCTCGGCATCCTGGCCGGGCCCTCCCCGGTACGCATCCACAACAGCAGGCTCAGCAGTACAAGCCGTACGGGCCTTGGCTTCGAATTCACCGGCAAGACACCGCCGGTTGCTGACAGCCCAGAACCTCAGAGCAAAGGAAACCGCATTGAGTACAGCAACTCTTGACCTGACCGCCATCACGGGCGCCGCAACCGCAGCGTTCAAGGTGACCGCAGCTGCTTCCGACGCCGAACGCGCGGCCTGGCTGACCGCCGTCGCCGACGCTTTGGATGCCAACGTCACCGAGCTGGTGGCTATCGCCGATTCCGAGACGAGCCTGGGCGCTGTCCGGCTCACCGGCGAGGTAGCGCGGACCAGCGGGCAGCTGAGGTTGTTCGCGAAAGTGATCACCGAAGGCTCGTACCTGGAAGCCGTTATCGACCACGCTGACCCTTCAGCGACTCCGCCCAAGCCCGACCTTCGCCGCATCCTGCGTCCGATTGGTCCGGTGGCGGTGTTCTCGGCGTCGAACTTCCCGTTCGCCTTCTCCGTGGCGGGAGGCGACACGGCGTCCGCATTGGCCGTCGGCTGCCCGGTGATCGTCAAGGCCCACTCAGGTCACTTGCGCCTGAGCGAGCGGACCGCGGAGATCGTCACGGAAGCCCTGGCCAAGGCCGGCGCCCCGGAAGGCATCTTTGCCCTGGTCAGTGGCCGCGAGGCAGGAACCGCCCTCGTCCAGGACCCGGCCATCAAAGCCGTGGGATTCACCGGCTCCATTCCCGGTGGCCGCGCACTGTTCGACCTCGCCACGTCCCGCCCGGAACCCATCCCGTTCTACGGCGAGCTGGGCAGCCTGAACCCGGTGGTCATCACCGCGGATGCCCTGGCCGAGCGTGGCCAGCAGCTCGCAGCGGGCCTGGCCGGTTCCTTCACCATGGGCGCGGGCCAGTTCTGCACCAAGCCCGGACTGGTCTTCATCCCTGCAGGCACCGATTTCGCGTCACAACTGGCCGAGGCGAGCAAGGACAAGCCCACCGCTGCCATGCTTACCGAGCGCATCGCCGAGGCTTACCCGGACGGGCTGCGCAGCGTCGCGGAACAGCCGGGTGTCGCCGTCGTCAGTGGCACTGTGCAGCAGGACAGCCTGGCCGACGGCGCCGCGCCGGTGGTGTTCTCCACCAGTGCCGCCAATGTACTGGAACGCCCGGATGAACTGCTGGAAGAGTGCTTCGGCCCCACCACCCTGCTCATCGAGTACGCGAACCAGGAGGAGCTGTCGGCAGCCCTCGCGAAGGTCCCGGGGAGCCTCACCGGCACGGTGCACGCCCAGCCCGGCGAGGATGTCTCCGGCTTGGTGGAGCAGCTCAGCACCCTGGCCGGCCGGGTCCTGTTCGATGGCTGGCCCACCGGTGTCGCCGTGAACTGGGCCCAGCAGCACGGTGGCCCGTACCCGGCAACCACCTCGCTGTTCACGTCTGTGGGTGCCACGGCGGTGCGTCGTTTCCAACGCCCGGTGGCCTACCAGGATGCTCCGGAGAGCGTGCTGCACCCAGCCCTGCACGACGCCAACCCGCTTGGTATCCCGCGTCGCGTGGACGGTGTGCTCACCCTGGTTGGCTAGGCACACGCAGAAGGGGCGGGTCACCGTGATGGTGACCCCCCCTTTCGCGTTGGTACGGATGGAGTGCCGGCGGTTACGGGCGCAGGGTCAAAGGACGACGGCGGCCGTCCACCAGGGTGGTCGGCCAACGGTCGTCCACGGTCAGCACGCGCAGGCCGGAGTCCGTGAGCAGCACCGTGTCCTCGATCTTCACCCCGGGCCCTGAAGGGTTCCACGTGAAGGGCTGGTTGAGCACCACAGTATCCGTGACGTCAGCGGTGACGCGGGGGTCGCGGCCTGCGTAGCCGGCGGGTCCGCCCTGGTGGTGAAGGGTCCATTGATCGTCGCCGAATCCGTGCCGCGCGTAGGCAGTTTTGATCTCGGAGAAGACCTCGTTGAGCTGTGCCCCGGGGACTGTGGCCCGGAAGATGTCGGCCTCAACGGCTGCGATGCGGGCCTCGGCGTCGAGTTCCTGCGCTGAGCCGGCGTCGAACGCTACCCAACGGGTGACGTTGGAGACTAAGCCGTTTCGGCGTGCGCACACCACCACCATGGCGCGGCGACCGATGGGAGAGTGTGTTGCCAGTGGGTGGCGGAAGTCGCTCCGGTCGGCACCGTTGCAGAGCAGGACCAAGGGCTCGGCCCCGGCCGCGACGATCCTGGCGGCAAGCGCCGAGACCAGCTGGAATTCGGTGGTTTCGGGGGTCGCTGCTGTGAGGACCTCGGTCATGGCAGCGGCAGCATCCGCCGATAGTGCAGCGTAGCGGGCGGACTCGGCTGACAGGAGCTGCTGGCGGGCGGCCCGCAGTTCGGTGGTCACGGCCGCTTCCACCAACGGGTTCCCGTCGATGGCCAGTCCCGCGGCCGCAGCGTGCAGTTGGCCGTGCCAGGGAACGGTGGACAGGCTGACCCCTTCCGGCAATTCCTCAGCGGCGATCCGCCCGGCTTCGTTGGTGAATGTCACCAGGTGGTCGCCGGAGCGGTCCACCAGGAGGGCAGCAATGGGATCGCCGGCGAGGCTAATGTGCACCCGGCTGCCGTCCAGGTACCAGGTGAGCGCGGTGTTGGTGGTGAGCAGGAGCGAGTCGCGGCCCGCGGCGTCCAGGATGTCCAGCACGCGGCGGCGTTTCACTGCGCGGTCGGCAACGTTGCCGGGGGCGGTAAGTGCTGTGGTGGGCGTTGTGGACTGTAGTGGCGTGGTCATGCCGATTCCCCCAAAGTGGTGATGAGCTGTTCAATGTCTTGTGTTGCCAGGAAGCCGTCCGTGATGAGCACGGTGACGGTCCTGTGGACAGGGTTCCCGGGTTCGGTGGACACCGGGGCATCCCAGGCCAGCGACAACCCGACGCCGGGATAGCCCGAATGCCGCACGAACCACGGGTCCGGAGCCTGTGGTGAGGCAAGGAAGATGAGTGTTGCCGGGTGGCCCAACCCGGGGTCGCCGGTGACGTGCGCTGCGCCGGAGGTTCCGGCGTCGAACGTTCCCGACCACGCCAGCCACGGCGCCACGCTGCCGTGCACGGCGTCCTCGCCGCGTGCGCCGGGGGTCCAGATGGTCGCGTCGCTGACTTTGGGCAAGCGCCAAAAGAAGCCGCCGTAACCGCCCTGCGGCCGCCCGTTGGAACCTGGGCTGCCCAGGAGGACGGGATGGCCGGTGGCGGACTCAAGCGTGAAGTCGAGCGCCAGCTTCCACGTTGAATTCCCGACGGCGGCCCAGCGCCACTCGCGCTGTTCGCGGAGCACCCGGGTGCCGTCCGGTCCGATCCAGCCCAACTGTTCGCGCCGCTGCCCGTTACTGTGCTCCGCGGATTCGATGACGATGCGGCCATGGTCCTTGCGCCAGACGTACGCGCCGGCGTCGCGGGTGTAGGTCCGGCCGCCCCAGAAGTTGATGCCATCCACGTCCTGGAGGGCAACGCCTGCGCCAAGGTGCCACACGTGGTCTTCCGGGATGTGGTCGGTGACGACAGTACCGGCAAGGGTCCGAACGGGATGGAGGTAGGGGCGGGGGGACGAGGTCGGCCGGATGTGGGTCCCGTCCTGGACGGTGGCGACGGGAGTGCCGTCGATCTCCAGCGCCGGACCACCTGATGCCGGACCCACTGCAGTCCACGGCGCTCCGAGCTCGGCGAAGTTGGCTTGACCCAGGGCAGCGCGCCGGATCAGGGACCCGATGCCGTGCACCACGGGGTGGGCGTCGTCGCCGTCGCCGACCCACGTGATGAATTCGGGGTGGATCGCTCGGGGTGAGTCCGCTGTGCGGATGGCTTCGAGCACTGACACGTAGGCACCAACCCCACCGAGCGGGCTGAGCAGGTCCTCGTCATTGCGTGCGGCCATCAAATTCTCCAGGAGATCCTTCCGCCCAAACGTCTCAGTCCGGACTCCCTCAGGCGTGGTGATCTCCAACCTGTCCTCCGTGTAGAAGAGGGTGAGCTGGCCCTCGGTGCCGTACACGGTGACCGACGGTGCAGACTGCTCCGACGCGCACAGCGTCAATGCGCACGTCAGCACCGTGCCGTTGATAGTGCGTACCCGCACCACGGAGGTGTCGTCACTCTCGGTGTCGTTGGCACGGTAAAGATCGGTGTCCACGGATTCGACATCCGCCACGGCCCTTGCCCCGGCCAGCCGCAACCCGGTGGCTACGGCGTGCGCCAAGGCGTTGGTGGCCACTCCGTCCACCACGTCCGTACCGTTCAGGCTGCGCTTGCCGGCCCACCGGGACCGTTTGAAGTACGCCTTGGTCCGGAGCCACAAGCCTGTGGCGCTGATGCCTCGCACCTCGCCGATGGCACCGGCCCCCACCAGTGCTTCGATCGCAGGCAGTGCCTCGGAACCCAGGCTCTGGAACCCCACCTGCACCAGGCGGCGGGCGCTCGCGGCCGCCGCCATCACCTCCCTGTACTGCACCATGGAGGCTACCGGCGGCTTTTCGAGGTACACGTTGGCTCCGGCGTTGAGTGCTGCAATGGCCAAGGGCGCGTGGGTCTGGATGGGCGTGGAGATAATGACGACGTCGGGGGCCACTCCTGCGGCCAGGAGTTCGTCGAGCGAGGCGTAGACATGCACGCCCTGTTCGAGTGTGCCCTTAGCCGGCGGGTTTGGATCGGCGACTGCCACCAGCTCCAAGGCACCTTCAGCACTCAGCTGATCCAGGTTCTCCAGGTGCCGTTCTCCGAAGCCGTGCACACCCACCAGTGCGATGCGGGGAAGTCGTGCCGGTCCCTCCGCTGTTGTGGCGGCCAATTGTTGGGTCATGATGCTGTCCTAGCGGGGTCAGGTGCGTGGGATGTGTCGGGGGCCGATAACCGCAGGGCCTCGGTGAGGAAAGCTGCTGCCTCTTCCTGCATGGCTTTGCTGAAGACGTGGGATTCCTGCCAGAAGGTACCGGTGTACAGCTCAGGTAGTGCGCTGGACAGGTGGGCGAGGGCGTCGTGCATTCCTTGTTCCGGGAAGAGCTGGTCATTAAGGGCGTACTGGACCAGCGCGCGTGCACTGGACCGGGCGGCAAGGTCCGGCCAGTCGCCCAGCTGGGCGAGGCCGGGGGAGTACAGCAACCAGGAGTGCGCATCCAGATACGACGGCAACAGCGAGGCGAACGTGGTCATCATGCACGTCACCACGTAGCTGCGAATCCTGGAATCGAGGGCCGCGAGCAGCATCGCCCGCCCGCCGCCGGAAAAGCCGAGGCACCCCATCCTGTGTTGGTCCACCCCCGGGAGCGAGGCGAGGATATCCAGCGCCGCGAGGTCATCGTGGGCCACCGTCCCGGCGACGCTGCTGCCCAGAAGCGTCGCCGCTTTCGCCACGGTTTCCTCGTGGGCGGCGGCCGCGGAATCGTACAGCTCCGCCACGGAGGGTTCGACGCCGGCCTCCCGCCAGAGCGACTGCTGGCCGCTTACCGCTGTGGCAGAGCGGAAGGGCAGGGGGTCGAGCCCGAAACGGCGGCTGCCCCACCTGAAGGCGTCATGGGCAAGGACCGCGAAGCCCTGTTGGGCCAACCAGGTGGCAATGGCCCGGCCGCCGTAGAGCTTCGCCTGCAACCCAAGCGGCACGGGGCCGAAGCCACTTGCGAAAGGAGTATCGGCGTCGTGGTCTTCGACCCCGGCAGGAAGCTTCACGAGCCGTTCGGCGCCATGCGACTTGATGCCGGCGTGGCAGTGCATCGCGAGGAGCCCCGGCAGCGGGCCGGTGGCCTGGGCTGGCCGCACGAACCACGCGGACGTCCTCGGCCCGAAGCCCAACTGCCAGGAAAGGCGGGTGGTGATGACGTCGTCGTGCGCTGTTTCCGAGTGGATCGTGTATCCAAGGTCCGGGACGACAGCCGGTATGCCAAGCACGTCGCTGAGTTCCTGGTCGGCGGTGGACCCGGCTCGGTGAAGGTGTGGCGCGTAGCCCGGCCAGTCCTCATACCCGGCCAGCGCGCTCGGGCGGAAAGGGGGGCCAGCCATGTCAGCGGCAATCACGGCAGGCGCTGGGGTGGGTAAACAATGGTGTCCTGCCTTGTCGATGCGGGAGGGTGTGCGGAGGCGCACGCCGGGCTTCTTCAGCGTGGGAAATCGATGGTGGCGGCTTCGTAAGAAAACGCTTTCTCAAAAATTAGCAAAAGGCTGTACACGGGTCAAGAAAACGTTTACTTTGGTACGGAGCCGCTGAACGTCGGGAGCCAATCCAGGTAGTTCAGGGGAGTGCCGGAAGATCGACGGCATCCCGGAAGGCAAGCACCAACAGACTCGAACTCCGTGGATGGCCACGATGACCAAAGGAGACCACATGGCCGCTGTAGTACACACGGGGACGCCGCAGGGCGTTCGCGGTCCGGAGAGGGGGAATCAATGAGTGCCATTGGCGAACTCTCAACGATGACCCGCCGCAAGGGCCCCATGACCAAGGAAGAGAAGAAGGCCAACGGCCGCGACAACAAAGCCGCCTACATCTTCCTTCTTCCTTGGCTCGTTGGCTTGGTTGCCATCACAGTGGGCCCCATGCTGATGTCGTTGTACCTGTCCTTCACGGACTACAACCTCCTGCAGCCTCCGGAATGGGTAGGCCTGGACAACTTCGTCCGGATGTTCGGCGACGCCCGCCTCCACAACTCATTGCGGGTCACCTTTACCTATGTGCTGGTGGGTGTTCCCCTGCAGTTGGCCGTGGCCCTGCTGATCGCACTGGTCCTGGACAAAGGTCTTCGCGGCCTGCCGTTCTACCGCTCCATCTTCTACTTGCCGTCCCTCCTTGGCGGCTCCGTCGCCGTTGCCATCCTCTGGAAGCAGATCTTCGGCACCACGGGCCTGGTCAACCAGGTCCTGGCCATGGGTGGCATCGAGGGGCCCGGCTGGATCTCGGATCCCAGCACCGCGCTGGGATCGATCATCCTCCTGCATGTGTGGACGTTTGGCGCTCCGATGATCATCTTCCTGGCCGGCCTGCGCCAGATCCCCAACATGTACTACGAAGCCGCTGAAGTTGACGGCGCCACCACCCTCCAGCGGTTCTGGCGGATCACCCTCCCGTTGCTGAGCCCCATCATCTTCTTCAACCTGGTGCTCCAGATCATTGGTTCGTTCCAGTCGTTCACCCAGGCGTTCATCGTCTCCGGCGGCAACGGCGGACCGTCCGACTCCACCATGTTCTTCACGCTGTACCTGTATCAAAAGGGCTTTGGCCAGTTCGACATGGGTTACGCCTCAGCGATGGCCTGGGTCCTACTGGTCATCATCGGCGTCTTCACCGCCATCAACTTCATCGCTTCAAAGTATTGGGTGTTCTACGATGACTAAACTCCAGAGCCTTCCCGCAGCAAAAACCACCGGGCCCGGCACGTCGGGCAAGGCTCCGCGCCGCCGCGAATCGCCGGGAAACCTGGCCTTCAGCCGCAGCGCCCGCATCAAAGGGCTGGTCAAGCACGCCATCCTGATCGTGGTGGGGCTTGTCATGATCTACCCGCTCCTGTGGATGGTGGTTTCTTCCCTGCGGCCCAATGACCTCATCTTCCGCGAACCCGGCCTCTGGCTGAACAGCCTGGACATGACCAACTACACCGACGGATGGTCCGCACTGACCCACCCGTTCGGGCATTACATGATCAACTCGGCGATCGTGGTGCTGGGCTCGATCGTTGGCAACCTGGTCTCGTGCTCCATGGCCGCCTACGCGTTCGCCCGCCTGCAGTTCACCGGCAAGAAGCTGTTCTTCGGCATCATGCTGCTGACCATCATGCTGCCGTTCCACGTGGTGATCGTGCCCCAGTACATCCTGTTCTCCCAGATCGGCTGGGTGAACACCTTCTGGCCGCTCATCGTTCCCAAGCTCCTGGCCACCGACGCGTTCTTCGTGTTCCTCATGGTCCAGTTCATCCGCGGCATCCCGAAGGAACTCGACGAGGCGGCCCGCATCGACGGCGCCGGACACCCCCGGATCTTCCTCCGCGTGATCCTGCCCCTGATGGTCCCGGCGTTGGCCACCACCACCATCTTCACGTTCATCTGGACCTGGAACGACTTCTTCGGAGCTCTGATCTACCTGACGGACCCGGACATGTTCACGGTCCCCGTTGCCCTGCGCGCCTTCGTTGATTCGCAGTCCGCAACCAGCTGGGGATCACTCTTCGCCATGTCCATCGTGTCGTTGTTCCCGGTGTTCCTGGTGTTCCTGTTCGGCCAGCGATTCCTCATCAAGGGCATCGCCACCACCGGCATCAAGTAGGCCCGCCGTCGTAAATTCCAGCAACTAATACAAGTCGCCATCTTGTAATACAAGAATGTGACTCGTATCATAAACACAGCCAAGAAAACGCTTTCCCACATCGCATCAGGATCAATGAAGATCGGAGACAACAGTGCCCGCACAACCCAAGGGTGAAGCAGTCGCCCTCGCAACAACAACAGGAGCCCCCCGCCGAACCAAGCGCAGGCTCCGCGCCTCGGCCCTCATCGCGGCAACGGCCGCCGCCGTCCTGGCGCTCACCGCCTGCGGTGGCGGCTCGGAAGCCAAGAGCGCCGACGGAAAAGTGGAGCTCCGCTTCGCCTGGTGGGGTGGCGACAAGCGAGCGCAGGTAACCCAGGCAGCCATCGCCGCCTTCGAAGCCGAGAACCCCAACATCAAGATCAAGCCCGAGTATGGAGACTGGAGCGGCTACTGGGACAAGCTGGCCACCCAGGTTGCCGCCAACGACGCCCCGGACATCATCCAGATGGACGAGAAGTACATCACCGAGTACTCCACCCGCGGCGCACTGCTGGACCTCTCCAAGTACCGGATCGATACCTCCAAGCTGGACGCGGCCGCCTTGGATGCGGGTAAGGGCGAGAAGGGCCTGACCGGAATCGCGGCAGGCATCAACGCTGCGACCATCCTGGCCAACCCGGCCGTATTCCAGGCAGCAGGGGTGGCCCTGCCGGACGACAAGACCTGGACCTGGGAAGACTTCGAACGCATCTCTGCCGAGGTCACCGCCAAGTCGCCCAAGGGTACCTATGGCGCAGCAGCGTACGGCACCGATGAGGCTTCCCTCGGTGTGTGGCTCCGGCAGAACGGCAAGTCCCTCTACACCGAGGACGGCAAACTGGGCTTCGAGCCCTCGGACATTGCCCAGTGGTGGAGCTTCCTGAAGGAACTGAGCGAGAAGAAAGCAGTCCCGTCCGCCTCGGAGGTAGTTGAAGCCGAAGCTGCGCCGCTGGACCAGAGTGGTCTTGCAACCGGCAAGAACGGTCTCGCCTTCTGGTGGTCCAACCAGCTTCCGGCCCTCGAGAAGGCTGCTGGCGGCGAGTTGCAGATCCTGCGCTTCCCGTCCAAGACCGGCAAGGCAGCCGACGCCAAGCTTTGGTACAAGGCCTCCCAGTTCTGGTCCGCTTCCTCCCGCACCAAGCACCCTGAAGAAACAGCAAAGTTCATCGACTTCCTGACCAACAACGTCAAGGCCGGCGAAGCCCTCCTCGCGGACCGCGGCGTCTACCCGAACTCTGATGTCCGTGAGGCCATCGCACCCAAGCTCGCCAAGGCCGACGTCAAGGTTGTGAGCTTCATCGACCAGATCAAGGGCGAGCTCGGGGATGCTCCGGCAGCACCGCCCAAGGGTGCTGGCGCCATCCAGGAAATCGTCAAGAGGTACACCTCCGAGGTCCTCTTCAACAGGCTCTCCACGGACGAAGCAGGCAAGAAGGCTGTGGACGAAATGAAGTCCGCCATCAGCTAGCTTTTATCAAGACACCGCGCCCCGGGCGATCATTCGTGATCTGCCCGGGGCGCGGTTTTTTGCGCATGCTGTTTAGTCCTCCGCGATGACAGCCACGGCGCCGGCGGGAACCACTCCAGTGAAGCGGGCCCCGCTGAGCAGTTCCTCGCCGTCGGCCTTGACCGGCTGGTCCTCGCGGCTGTGGTTGATGGCGAAGAGGAAGGTGCGGCCGGTTTCGGCACGCCGCCGCGTGAGTTCGACGCCGGGAGAAACCTCGGTCACGGCGGTCACCCCTGCTTCTTCGATTAGGCGGGCGGTCAGTGCGTCGATGCCATCGGCGTCGGGAAGCGTTGCGAGGTACCAGGCCGAACCGTTGCCGACGGTGCGCCTGGTCAGTGCAGGGACGCCGTCGAGCGGGTAGTCGGTGAACGTGGCAAGGACGTCCGTGGAGGCGCCCGCAGAGACTTGTTCACTCCAGACCGTGCCAACTGTTCCGTCGCTCAGCGTCACCGAAGCGCCTGGGAAAAGCGGATGGAATTCCTCGCTGCGGACGCCCAGCAGTTCCCGAAAAGCGCCGGGGTAACCGCCGAGCCGAACATGGTCGCGTTCGTCAACTATGCCGCTGAAGTAGCTGATCAGGACGGTGGCGCCACCCTCGGCGGCCGCAGTGATCGAGGCCGCCGCGGCGTCCGTCACGCAGTAGAGCGTGCAGACCAGGATGAGGTCGTATCCGGACAGGTCACCGGATGGGTGGACGAAGTCCGCAGTCACTCCGCGCAGGTACAGGGAGCGGTGGAAAGCACGCATCGTGTCGAGGTATTTCAGGGAGTTGTTCGGGTGCGAGTCCAGTTCGGAAGCCCACCAGGCCTCGTAATCGAAGACGATCGCAACGCGCGATTCCACCCGGGATCCCTTGACAGGTTCGAGCTTGTCCAGGGCATCGCCGAGTTCCACGACGTTCCGCCATACCTGGGTGTCGCGGCCAGCGTGGGGAACCATGGCCGAGTGGAATTTCTCGGAGCCTGCCTTGCTTTGGCGCCACTGGAAGAACATCACAGCGTCTGCGCCGCGGGACACATGCGCCAGTGAGTTCCGGAGCATTTCGCCGGGCATTTTGGGCTGGTTGTGCGGCTGCCAGTTGACCGCCGACGTCGAGTGTTCCATCAGGATCCACGGATCGCCGCCCGCCACGCCACGGGTGAGGTCGGCGCTGAAGGCTAGTTCGATGTTGCGCTCAGGGTCTGCCGCCACCAGGTAGTGGTCGTTGGCGATGACATCCATGTCCTTGGACCAGTCGAAGTAGTCCAGGGTTTTCGTTGCGCTGGAGACCATGAAGTTGGTGGTGGCCGGTACGTTCGGAGTGACTTCGCGTAACACGGCCAACAGTTCGCGGTAGTAGTCGATGAATGCCCACGAATTGAATCGGACGAAGTCCAGTTGCTGGCCCGGATTGAGCGTTGTGGGGGCCGCGCCGGGCGGGATGATCTCTTCGAATGAGGCGTAGTGCTGGGACCAGAAAGCCGTTCCCCAGGCCTCGTTCAGCTCTTCGATGGTGCCGTAAGGGCGTTCCAGCCAGGCGCGGAAAGCATTGGCGTCTTCTTCGCCGTGGAACTCGCCAACGTGGCAGCCGAGTTCGTTGTCCACGTGCCAGAGCGCCAGTGCGGGGTGGTCCCTATAGCGCTCGGCGATCACGCGCGTTATGCCGGTGGCATACCGGCGGTAAACAGCAGACGACGGCGTGTAGTGGCGTCGCGATCCACGCTCCAGTCGGGTGCCTTCCGCGGTGACGGGAAGGATTTCCGGGTACTTGCGGGCCAGCCAGGCCGGCGGTGAAGCGGTGGCCGTGGCGAGGGCTACCTTGATGCCGGCTCCGTGGAGGTTGTCCATAACCTCGTCCAGCCACTCGAAGTCGTAGTTGCCTTCGCTGGGCTCCAGGAGGCCCCAGGAGAAGATGCCCACGCTGAGGAAGTTGACGCCGGCTTCCTTCATGAGCCCGATGTCTTCGAGCCTGACGTCACGGGGCCATTGTTCGGGGTTGTAGTCGCCACCGTAAGCGAGGCCGTCAATGCTGTTCCAGACCGAGGGGCTGCGGGGAATTGAGGGGGAGGTCAAGGGGACTCCTTCGTCAGGTTGGCCGAACTGTTGCGGGTGCTGCTGAACGTATGCATGCAGAATATCGGTCAAAACGCGTTCTTTGGAAAACGCTTGCCCAGTTTCCGTATTGACGCTATTGTATCGATTCAGAACGAGTGTAAGCGAGATCACTGCCACGTTGTAGAGAACTCCACAAGCTTGCACCAACTGAGCAAGGAGGCTCTCATGATCGACAGAAGGAAATTCCTCACCACGGTGGCTCTCGGCACCGCATCTGCTGCGTTCCTCTCGGCCTGTGGCCAGTCCTCGTCCTCGGGCCAGACCGGTTCAGCGGACAAACCCGTCACCATCACCTACACCTGGTGGGGCAATGGCGACCGTGCAGAACGAACCCGCAAGGCCATCGCGCTCTTCGAGACGAAGAACCCGGACATCAAAGTCAACGGCAACTTCTCCGACTTCGCAGGCTACTGGCAGAAGCGCGCCACCGAAGCCGCCGGCGGTGGCCTGCCGGACGTCATGCAGTGGGACCTGTCCTACCTCCGCGACTACGGCCAGCGGAACCAGCTCCTGGACCTCGGCACGGTCAAGATCAACACCGACGGATTCGACAAGTCCCTCCTTCCGTCCGGCCAAATCAAGGGCAAGACGTTCGGCATTCCCACCAGCACGAACGCCTTCGCGGTCTACTACGATCCCGCGAAGCTCGCTTCACTGGGCATTGCCGAGCCGGACGGTTCATGGAACTACAAGGAGTTCAACGCCTTCCTGGCCGAAGTTGGCCAGAAGGGCAATGGCGCGCTGTTTGGCGGCACCGACTACACCAGTGTTTGGTGGAACTTCAACATTTGGTTGCGGCAGAACAACATCAAGGCCTTCACCGATGAGGGCAAGCTTGGTTTCTCCAAGGACGACCTCAAGAAGTGGTGGAACCTCAGCGCAGACCTGCGAGGCACCGGCGCAATCGTCGGCGAGGACAAGACCACCCAACTGCTGCCCAAGTCCCCGTTCGGCTCCAACGTCACCGCAACGGAAGTCACCTGGGACAACTTCATGGCCGGCTATCTTGCGGACAGCGGCGCCAAGGAACTGAAGCTTGTTCCCGTACCCTCCGATGATCCCGACAACCTGGGCCTCTTCCTCAAGCCGTCCATGCTGATGGTGGCCAGCGCCAAGACCAAGTTCAAGGATGCCGCAGCCCGCTTCATCGACTTCATGGTCAACGACCCAGAGGTTGGCCAGATCTTCAAGACCTCCCGCGGCGTCCCGGCGTCCAAGACCCAGCGCGACGGCACCACGTTCGAAGGCACCGACAAGCTGGTGGTGGATTACGAGAAGTCCATCGAGAAGTACCTCAAGGATGCTCCCGAGCCGCCCATCGTCGGATTCGGCACGCTTGAATCAACGTTCAAGCGGGTCAGTTCGGACCTGAACTACGGCAAGCTGACCATCGACGGTGCAGCTGATGCGTGGTTCAAGGAAGCCGAAGACCTCATCAAGCAGAACGCCTGATCCAGGCTTTCCCAACTGACGGATTAATCTTGTGACTCAAAGCCCAACCCTGAGCAGGCGTGCCTCGTCCGCTCCCTCGCAGCCGCGCACGTCGCGGCGGCGGGGGGCCGACGCCCGCGCCGGATACACCTTCCTGTTGCCGTGGCTGCTGGGATTCATCGCCCTGACCGTAGGCCCGATGATTTCCTCGCTGTACCTCTCCTTCACCAACTACAACCTGTTCGACGCCCCCAAATGGATCGGCCTGGACAACTACACCACGCTCTTGCAGGACGAGCGCTTCCTCCAATCAGTGGGAGTCACCCTGCAGTACGTGGTGTTCGGAACGCCTTTGAAGCTCGCCGCAGCCTTGGCGATCGCGATGCTTCTCAACAGCAAGCGCAAGGGCCAGGGCTTCTACAGGTCGGCGTTCTATGCACCGTCCCTCATTGGGGCCAGCGTGTCCATCGCCATCGTGTGGAAAGCAATGTTTGGTGACTCCGGCCCCGTCGACCAGGGGTTGTCGTTCTTCGGCATCAACCTCGGCGGCTGGGTGGGTAACCCCAACATGACCATGGGCATGATGATCCTGCTGACTGTGTGGCAGTTCGGTGCGCCCATGGTGATCTTCCTGGCTGGCCTGAAACAGATCCCTGCGGACCTTTACGAGGCAGCCTCCATGGACGGTGCCGGCCCGGTCCGGAAGTTCCTGAACATCACCTGGCCCATGCTTTCCCCGGTGATTTTCTTCAACCTGCTCATGGAAACCATCCATGCGTTCCAGATCTTTGCCTCGGCGTACATCATCTCCAACGGTGAAGGTGGCCCTGCGGGCTCGACACTCTTCTATACCCTCTACCTGTACTTGCGCGGTTTCAGCGATTTCCGGATGGGTTACGCCTCGGCGATGGCGTGGCTACTGGTGATCGTGGTCGGCATCATCACGCTGATCTTCTTCAAGACCTCCAAGTCCTGGGTCCACTACAGCGGTGATTCAAAGTGACAACGACAGCAACCCCCACACAACCCCAACCGATAAAGCCCGCCACTCCGGCACCGGTCTATAACCCGAAGTCCGAGTCCGTCACGGCCAAGCGCATCAAGAGCACCATCTTCCACATCGTTGCCTTGGCGCTGGTGGTAATGGTTCTTTACCCGGCTATCTGGATGATCGCTTCGTCCTTCAAACCAAACTCCGAGATCGGCGGGGCCAACAACGCGCTGTGGTCCAACAACTTCAGCTTCGACAACTTCGCCACCGCGATGGACGGCATCGGCGGTGTCTCAACGCTCACGTTCTTCACCAACTCCCTGATCCTGGCTGTCGGCGCGGTGGTGGGTACTGTCCTGTCGGCAAGTATCTCGGCTTACGCCTTCGCGCGAATCAACTTCCCCGGCCGGGGATTCTTCTTTGGCATGATGATCGCCACCTTGCTCTTGCCCTTCCACGTGGTGATCATCCCGCAGTACATCGTGTTCCAGCAGCTCGGCCTCGTGGACACCTATGTGCCGCTGCTAATCGGTAAGTTCCTTGCTGCGGATGCGTTCTTCGTCTTCCTCATGGTCCAGTTCATGCGTGGCCTGCCGGCCGAACTGGACGAAGCGGCGCGCATCGACGGGGCGGGGCACGCCCGGATCTTCGGGTCCATCATGCTGCCGCTGATGAAGCCGGCCCTGATTTCCACGTCGATCTTCTCCTTCATCTGGAGCTGGAACGACTTCCTGGGCCCATTGCTGTACCTGAACACCCCCGAGAAGTACCCGCTGCCCTTGGCTTTGCGGCTCTTCGTGGACCAGACCCAGTCCTCGGACTACGGTGCGATGATCGCCATGTCCGTGCTGGCGCTGCTGCCCGTGCTGGTGTTCTTCCTGGTGTTCCAGCGCTACATCGTCGAGGGCGTTTCCACACAAGGGCTTAAGGGCTAAGGGAGCGGGCAATGAGCACCATCGACACCACAGGCAAGTCATCGGGGACGTCCGGCATCCCGGTCAACCGCTTTGCGTTGTTCTCCGAAACCATCCTGGCCGGAGTCATCGTGCTCCTCCTGTCGGTTCCCTTGGTGACGGCGCCTGCTGCCTACGCGGCCGGCGTCGCGCACCTGGAAAGGCACCTCAGCGGCAGGGACGATTCCCTGCGAAGCCTTTGGGGAAACTTCCGCCGGGCGCTTCCCGGCAGTTGGAAGCTGGGAATCACGACGGCGGCAGCCGCCGTCGTGATTGTCCTGAACCTGTTGCTCGCCCTGGTGGGGCAACTGCCGGGGCGGGCTGCGATCCTGCCTGCCACAGTCATCCTGGCGGCCGGCGGTGCGGTGCTCTTGCTGCGCATCACGGCCAATTGGAGTGGCCAGGTGGCATGGAACGGGGACGAGGACCAGGTGCCCACAGACGTTCCGGGCTCCCAGCGCTGGGCGGCGGCCTATGCCAGTGCGACGAGCGATTCCCTGCGTGACTGGAGTGGCTCGCTGCTGCTTCTCGCCGCCGTGTTCATGGCAGTTGTCTTCGTCTGGATGCTGCAGGCGTTGTTCGTGATTGTGCCCGGAACGCTGGTGCTCGCGGCAGCCGCCATCAAGATCCGTTCCCACCGAAATTCCAGACCAACCCGCTGAATCGAGCAGACCTCCCCGTGTCGCCGCGCCCGTTCCCACCGCGCCCCCAATCAACCAAGCCCCCAACCACGCGTGCCCGATCCACAGAGTCCTGGCACTATCCGCTGCGGCACCACAACTACCGGATCTTCGTCACCCTTTCCTTGGTTGGCAGCGGCGGCGTCTGGATGCAACGGCTCGCGCAGGACTGGTTGGTCCTCCAGCTCACCGGCAGCCCGGCTGCGGTGGGCCTGGCCGTTGCACTTCAGTTCCTTCCCATGCTGGTGGTGGGCCCCGTCAGTGGTGTGCTGGTGGACCTCTTCCCCAAACGCCGCATCCTGCTGGTATGCCAGTCGGTCGCCGTGGTGCTTGCTGCTGGCCTTGCCGTGTGGAATGCGATGGGCGGCACCGACGTGTGGGTGGTCTACGCTTCGTGCATCGCCTTGGGGATAACGAGTGCCATTGATGGGCCGGCCAGGCAGGTGTTCGTCAATGAAGTGGTAGGCGACGCCGGCCTGCCTGCGGCCATCGGACTGAACAGTGCGATCGGGCAACTGGGAGCCATGGCAGGTCCTGCGCTTGCCGGTGTGGTGATTGCCCATACGGGTCCGGCAGCGGCCTTCGCTGCCAACGCAGGCCTTGGCGTGGCGGTCCTGGTGATGATCGCATCCATCCGTCCGGGGGAGCTCCACCACTCGCCGGTACAGCCCGGCCCCGGGTCAGGTCGCGGCCAGGTCCTGGCTGGGTTCCGGTTCGTCCGTGCCCGTCCACCCCTCCTCCTAACCATGCTCCTGGCCGGTTTGCTGGGTGCCTTCGGCATGAACGGGCCCGTTGTCCTGGCAGCCTTCGCTGACCGGGTGTGGCACAGTGGTCCGGCCGGTTTCGGCCTCTTCAACACCGTCAGCGCGCTCGGAGCCCTGGCCGGCGCCTTGGTCGCTACCCGGATCAAACGGTTCGGACGCAAGGGAATGGTGGCCAGCGCCGGGCTCTTTGGCCTGACCCAGCTGCTGGCCGCGTTGATGCCGACGCAGGAGTGGTTCGTGGTGATGCTCATTGTGGTGGGCTTCATGACCCTGGTGTTCCTCACCAGCGCTGCGACTGCCGTCCAACTCGAAGCCGGAGCGAGTGTCCGCGGACGTGTCCTGGCGCTCTACTTCCCCCTCCTCCTGGGCGGTCACGCCCTGGGTGGGTTGTTGGCGGGGTGGCTGACCGAGGATTTCGGTGTGCGTACGGGGCTGGTCATCACCGGGGCGCTGGGCATGGCGTCTGCCGCGGTGATCGGGTTGCTGCTGTGGCGCTGTTCCCGTCGAGGTGGCAATTGATGACAGTTCCACGGGAGCGGACTGTTATTAACTGCCAACTCCCGGCGACGTGGTGCGTGTAATCAGCGGCTGGCTACAAGCGCTTCGATCTCGTCCACATCCAGGGAACCATCACTGATCCAGACCGTGTTGGTGCGTGCCAGCGAAGTGCCCCGGGCCAACTCCACCGCACTGTCCCAGGCCAAGGCCGAGCCCACTGCCGGGTAGCCGCTGCAGCGCACGAACCACGGATCGGGGGACTCCACAGGCGCGCCGAACACCAAGGTGGCGGGGCCGCCGTCGAACTCTCCCGACCAAGCCAGCCACGGCGAAACGGAACCGTGCACAGCCGGCTCTCCCTCGGCTGTGGAGGAGAAGACGCGCGGCGAAGAGTTGACAGGCAGCCGCCAAAAGAAGCCACCGTAGCCGCTTCCGGCGGCACCATGCGAACCCGGGCTCCCAAGCGTGACATCGACGACGGCGGTGAGCTGGGTCTGGATGTCCAGCCGCCACGTGCTGGGGCTGACGAGGCTGCGGTTGAAGGTTCGATGCTCTTCCAGGAGCAGGTTGCCGTCGGCCCCGAACCACTCAAGTTCCAGTGCTGCGTGGCCACTTCCGCGGGTTACGCCTAGGATGTCCACCCGGCCGTGATCGTTCAGGTCCACGTACTTTCCAGCAGTCCTGCGGTAGCTGCGGCCGCCCCAGAAGTTGCTTCCGTTGACATCCTGCAGCGCGAACCCGGTGCCGAGATGCCAGGCATGGTCCGAGGCCAGGTGGTCCGTCACCACAATTCCGGCTTGGGTAGACACCGGGTGCAGGTAGGGACGGGGGGAGAGCTCCCGCTCGAGGCCCCTTCCGCTGCGCAGGACGGCGGCCGGCATGGCTGGCTCGGCGGCGGCGGGGGAAGTGAACAGGGCCTCGGCGCCTGATGTGACCGGCCGCGCCCAGGGGAGCCCCAGTTCGGCGAAGGTGGCATGCGCACGGGTGGCACGGTCCAGGATGTCCTCGATATGGGGGATCACGGCGTGGGCTTGATCGCCCGTTCCCACCCAGATGACGCTTTCCGTGGGGATGAGGGCCGGCGCGTCGGCCGTACGGATGGCTTCCAGGACCCGCATGAACGCGCCGCTGTGATCGAGCGGGCTGAGCAGCGGCGTGCCATCAGAGAGGTGCTGCAGGAGGTTCGCGGTGAGGTCTTCGCGACCGAAGGTGTGCGACGTTTCCCCGCTTTCGGTGCGAACGGTGACGCGGTCCTCCGTGTAATGGAATACCGCCGTTCCTTCCGTGCCATGCAGCGTGACGTACGGTTCCACCGACTCCGCGGCGCAAAGCGTGAGGGCACACGTGATGGGCAAACCAGCGGTGGTACGCATTCGGATCACCGAGGTGTCGTCCGATTCGATGTCGTTGGCGCGATAGAGATCGGTGTCTACGGAGGCAAGATCCCCGGCGTGGCGTGCACCGGCGATTCGCAGTGCTGTCGCGATGGCGTGGGCCAACGGGTTCGTAGCTACGCCGTCCACCACATCAACGCCGTCCAGGCTCCGCTTGCCTGCCCAACGGGAGCGCTTGTAATAGGCGCGGTCCCGGACCCATCGGCCGGTGGCGGAGATGCCTTTGAGAGTGCCTATCCGGGGTAGTTCCGCCGTGGATTGGCCCTGCGCCAGCTTCTCCAGTGCGGTCAGGGCATGGGATCCCAGGCTCTGAAAGCCGATCTGCACGCTGCGACCGGCCGCGCTCGCAGCTTCCTGGAGACGGAGGAAATCTTTCATGGAGGCGACTGGTGGCTTCTCCAGGTAGAGGTCGGCCCGGGCGGCAAGCACGGACAAGGCCAAAGGGGCGTGGGTCTGGATGGGGGTGGCCACGATGATGACGTCCGGACGGTGATTGCCGGCCAGCAGCCCTTCCAGATTGCTATGGACGGCGGTTGTCGTTGGCAGGGTTCCTGCGGCCGGAGGGTTGGGATCCGCTACTGCGACCAAGTCCACCAGGCCCTCGGCGCGGAGCCTTTCGAGGTTGTGCAGGTGATGGACGCCGAAGCCATGGACACCTACCAAAGCGATCCGCGCCGGCGTAGTCCGGGCGGTCGGCTCGGGTGCTGTTGTTTCGCTCGTTGCTCCTTCGCTGCGCACTGGTGCGGCGCCAAGGGGGTTTGGGCTGGTGGCGGACTCGACGGAGCGGGCGTCCATGGCTCTCCTCTGCTGGCGGTGCAGACGAAGGCGGGTGACGCCGTCGTCGGGTTTTCACATCAAGTGTTCCGGAGGGTTCAGGCTATACCCAGCAAGCGCTTTCCCATCTCCGGTCCAGCCCAGTGTAACGCGACTTGCCCGGAAATGTAACGATTCAAGAAGGGTCTTGACTCCATCCGCGCGGAGCGTCTAAGTTTTCGGGAAAGCGTTTACTCTGTGAGATGGCCCACCTGGGCCGCACCCAAGTGACCGGCCCTCGCCGTTCTTCTGGCCACTCGAAAGAACCAGTGCCGCCGGATGGTTGGGCCTGTTCTGCAACGATGGAGAAAGGGGAGCCATGGCGTCCGGTGGATTCGGCTTCAAGGCCTACACGCTTTTCGACACGCTCGTCTGGATAGCCTGTTTGAACGTGCTGTGGATCGTCTTCACGGTCCTGGGTGGCGTCGTTCTGGGCTTCGGGCCCAGTACAGCTGCCGCGCAGGTGTTGGTGCGGGACAAGGTGCGGGGAGGTGCCGCTCCCTTGGTGCGCCGCTTCGCCAAGGAATATGCCGGGAACTTCGGCAAGGGCAATGCCTTGGGACTGCCATTGGCGGCAGTCGGAGCGGCCCTAACGCTCAACTGGGGCTACTTCTCGGCAGGCTGGGACCTCGGTTCGCAGATCGCGTCAGCGGGAGTCCTCATGGTGGCCCTGTTTGGGGTTGGGGTAGCCTGCTACCTCTTTCCGATGTTTGCCCGCTACAACCTTTCCGTGCCGCAGTACTTCCTGATGTCGTCACGCTTCGCCATGCGCCATCTGGCCGGTACTGTCATCCTCTTGTTCGTCACGGCGGCCGCCCTGTTTGTCTGCCGTTCGGTTCCTGGGCTGATCCCGCTCTTCGGGATCGGAGCATGGCTTTACGTCACGGGCTGGTTGTGTGACCGCTTCTTCACCGCGAACGATGACGCCATGGAGGGCACCCGGGCGGCAGATGCGGCCGACCCCATGACCCTGCCCGCATCTGTAGCGACGAGGGAGGCCGGCATTGCCTGACATCAACCCGGCGCGGCCCGAATCCGGCGGGAGACAGGTCCTCCATCGCCCCCTCGATATCCAGGGGTACGCAGAACTTGTCTGGAACGCCTCTGGCGAGAGTACTAATGAAACGTATCAAGACACCAATGGCCAGCATCTGTGGACCATCAAGAGGTTTCCAGCTGACCCCTCGAACGATAACAACTCCGAAGAAGTGGAGCAGGTAAGAAAATGATCCGTAGAAAACAAACGCTGGCCGCCGCCGTCGTAGTTTCCGCTGCCCTGGCGCTGACCGCCTGTGGTGGCGAAGCGCCGACGTCGGACCTCCCGTCCGTCAAGATCATGGCGCCGTTCCTGGAGGCGCAACCGCCAACAGCCGATGGCGCCGTCCAGAAAAAGCTCGAGGAGCTGACGGGCAAGGACGTCAATATCACCTGGACGCCCAACGCATCTTATGAAGACAAGATGAACATCACCCTGGCTTCCTCCGACATTCCCCACGTGCTGGTGGTCCAAGGCAAAACGCCCGGCTTCGTGAAGAATGCCGAAGCCGGAGCTTTCTGGGACCTGACAGACAAACTCAAGGACTACCCGAACCTCAGCACCACCTTTCCGGAAGTCCAGCAGAACGCCAGCGTCAACGGCAAGGTCTACGGCGTTTACCGCGGCCGCAACCCGATCCGCGCCGCGGTGATGTTCCGTCAGGACTGGTTGGACAAGCTCGGACTCAAAGCACCAGAAACCACCGAAGACCTCTACAAGGTAGCCAAGGCGTTCACCGAACAGGATCCGGACGGCAACGGCCAGAACGACACCTACGGAATCACCATCCCCAAATGGGGTGGGCTGGGCACCAACAGCCCCTATGACCTCATCGAAACCTGGTACGGCGCCGGGAACCGTTGGGCCGAGCGCGACGGAAAGCTCGTCCCCAGCTTCGAGACCGACCAGTTCCTCGAGGCCAATCGCTTCATCAAGAAGATGGTGGATGAGAAGCTCATCAACCCCGATTTCGCCACCTTCGACAGCACCAAGTGGAACGAGCCGTTCTTCAACGGCAAGGGCGGAATCATCATCGACGTCGACTCCCGGGCGAGCGTCCTGATCAACCTGTTCAAGCAGGCCAACCCCAACGACTTCCAGAACAAGGTGGGTTTCGTGGGCAGCCTCAAGGGCCCCGACGGCGAACTGCATGCCCACCCCACCGATGGCTACTCCGGCTTCCTTGCCATCCCCAAGTCCAGTGTCAAAACCGAGGCCGACCTGAAGAACGTCCTGACCTTCCTGGACAAGCTGAACAGCAAGGAAGTGGCCATCCTGATGAACAACGGGATTGAGGGCGTGAACTTCAACGTAGAGGATGGCCTGGCCGCCACCATCAAGCCTGAAACTCCTGAGGGCAAGGCCGTCAATACCGACATCAAGAGCTTCGCGCAGCTCGGAACAAACGTCACCGGCAATAACTTCTACCCCGTCAAGCAGGCCTCCGAGTACGAGCAGAAGGTCTTCGATGACCGCGTCGCCGTCATGGCCGAGGACCTCAAGAGCGCCGTCTACAACCCGGCAGCGGCGTTCGTTTCGCCCACCTATGTTGCCAAGGGTGCCCAGCTGGACAACATCGTGGCCGATGCACGCATCAAGTACCTGGCCGGCCAGAGCGACGAGCAGGGCCTGAAGGACGCCATCAAGCTGTGGAACACCAGCGGCGGTGACAAGGTCAAGGAAGAAATCAACAAGCTTTGGCAGGACAACAAGAAGTGACAGCGCCGGTGGTTGAAGCCAAGGCCTCGGAGCGGGTGGCCGCCAAGCCACCCGCCCCGCGGCGGCGGCACGGGTTCGCAGTCCACTTCGCGCACTACAAGTGGCTCTATCTACTCCTTTTGCCCGGAGTCCTGTACTTCGCGGTGTTCCGCTACGGGCCCATGTACGGCGTGTCCATTGCGTTCAAGGACTACGTCCCCTTCCTGGGCGTCAACGGCAGCCCGTGGGTGGGTGTCACGAACTTCACGGATTTCTTCGCGAACCCCGATTTCCCGCGGCTGCTCGGAAACACCCTGATCCTTGCGTTCCTGAACCTGGGGATCGCGTTTCCCCTGACCATCATCCTGGCCCTGCTGCTGAACGAGGTCCGCCTGTCGGTGCTCAAGCGCACAGTCCAGACCCTCGTGTACATCCCGCACTTCCTCTCCTGGACCATCGTGGCCTCGTTGAGCTTCCTGCTCTTTGCCCTGGACATCGGCCCGCTGTTCCAGTTCGTGAACGGGCTGTTCGGGACCAACGTGGACATCCTGTCCGATCCCAACTGGTTCCGGCCGCTGATCGTGCTCCAGGAGATCTGGAAGAACACGGGTTGGGGAACCATCATCTTCCTCGCCGCGCTGGCCACCGTGGACCAGGACCAGTACGAGGCGGCCATCATCGACGGCGCCGGCAGGTTCCGGCGCGTCTGGCACATCACCCTGCCCGGCATCAGGTCCACCATCATCGTGATGCTGATCCTGGCCATCGGGCAGATGCTCAACACCGGCTTCGAGCAGATCTACCTCATGACCAACGCCCTCAACCGCAGCGTGGCCGACGTCTTCGATACCTACGTGTACTTCGTGGGCATCACCCAGGGCGCGTACAGCTACAGCACCGCCGTCGGACTCTTCAAATCCCTGGTGGGCATCGTGCTGATCTTTGGCACCAACTGGCTGTCCAAGCGGTTCAACCAGAGCGGACTGTTCTAAATGAAGATTCACAACACCCGTGGCGGCCGGGTTTTCGATGCCGCCAACTACGTTTTCCTCAGCCTCGTCGGCATCATCACGCTGCTGCCGTTCATCTACGTGATAGCAGGCTCGTTCGCCAACGAAGCGGAAATCACCCGGCGGGCGTTCTTCGTTTGGCCCGAGCAATTCACCTTGGGTGCCTACGAGTACATTTTCTCCACCCCGGCGTTCACCAAGGCTCTGATCACCACGGTGCTGGTGACCCTGGCGGGTACGTTGATCCAGTTGATCCTGACCGTCACCATGGCCTACCCGCTGGCGAAGAAGAACCTGCGCGGCCGGAAGCTGATCATGTCCCTGGTGGTCTTCGCCATGGTGTTCTCCGGCGGCATGATTCCCACGTTCCTGCTGGTCAAGGACCTGGGCCTGTTGAACACGTACTGGGCCCTGATCCTGCCTGCCGCCATCAACCCGTTCAGCCTGATCATCATCAAGAACTTCTTCCAGGAACTCCCGGACGAGTTGGAAGAGTCGGCAAAGATGGACGGCGCCACCGAAATCGGGATCCTCTGGCGGATACTGTTGCCGCTGTCCAAACCGGTGCTGGCCACGTTCGCGCTCTTCTACGCCGTGGGTATCTGGAACGACTTCATGTCCCCGCTGCTCTACCTGAGCGACAACAACATGTGGACCCTGCAGATGTACCTCCGCCAGGTCACCGCTGCCTCGGATTTGCTGGGCACCGGGAACGTGGACCCGTCGTATATTCCGCCCGAGCAAGGCATCAAGTTCGCCGTGATTGTGGTGGCCACCCTGCCCATCCTCATCTTCTACCCCTTCCTGCAGAAGCACTTTGCCAAAGGCATGCTGATCGGCTCGGTCAAGGGCTGATCCCGGGGCCAACCAAAGGACAATTCATGAAAATCCTCCTCGCGGGCGACTCCACCGTGGCCGCCTGCCCCAGTTACGAATACCCGATGAGCGGCTGGGGTGCCCACCTCGCCCCGGAAACCTACTGGTGGGGCGCCGTCCACAACGTCGCCAAAGGCGGCGCCACCACGGAGTCATTCCGCGAGGAGGGCCTCTGGTACCAATTGCTCAACCAGACGGTCCTGGGCGACCTGGTACTCATCCAGTTCGGGCACAACGACCAGAAGCGTGCACACCTCGCCGCCCGCTCGGGCTACGACGACAACCTTCGCCGCATGGTGGCCGAGGTCCGTTCCAAGGGCGGCGTGCCCATCCTGTGCACCCCGGTGGAGCGCCGGCATTGGATCGACGGCCGCCTGGTGGCCACCGTGGGTGACTATCCCGGCGTCGTGCGTGAACTCGGAACCGAGCTGGGCCTGGACATCATCGACCTCAACCAGTGGACCCGCGCACTTTACGAACAGCTTGGGGAGGAGAAGTCCACGGAGCTTTTCTTCCACGTCGCACCCGGCGAACACGCGCACTGGGCCGGCGGCCTGGAGGACAACACGCACTTCCACGAGAAGGGGGCCACGTTGATCGCCGGATATGTGGCGGGGCAATTGGAAACCCTCGGCTACGGACTTGCTGCCACCCTCGGGGCGCGCGCGTGATCCATTCCAACCCGCTGCGGGGCCCCGCGGATGTTCGCTCCTGGATCGCGGAGGGTCCGGTTCAGTTCGAAACGTACGACGCCGGACCAGCTTCCAGCGGCGACGGAACCAGCGCGCTGGTCCTCTCGGGCGCCCTTGACGCTGAAGTCCACGGCGACCACGCGCACTGGACCCTGTGGTGCCCGGAAGAAATCCCGGATTCCGTCCGGATCGCCTGGGAGTTCCTGCCGCTCGAAGAGCCCGGCCTGGCAATGGTGTTTTTCGCTGCACGGGGTCATGGCGGGCAGGACTTGTTCTCGCCCGCGCTGGCTCCCCGCACCGGCTACTACCCGCAGTACCACTCGGGAGATGTCGATGCCCTCCACGTCTCCTACTTCCGCCACAAGCACGCCGCGGAGCGGGCCTTCAGAACCTGCAATCTCCGCAAAAGTGCGGGTTTCCAACTCGTGGCGCAAGGGGCCGACCCCCTTCCTCCCGCCGAGGACGCCGATGGTTTCTACCGATTGGAACTGGTCAAGGACGGGCCTCGTGTGGCTTTTTCCATTAACGGACTGCCCCTGTTCGAATGGGTGGATCCCAGCCCGGAGCCACTGGGCGGCGGCTACTTCGGGATCCGCCAAATGGCCCCGTTGAAGGCCGCGTACCGCAACCTCTCCATCAGCCCACTCCGGCCGCTACGCCCTGTGACGGGGTACACCAACCCATGACGTAGGATCTCCTCATGCCTCTTTTTGACCTGCCCCTCGAACAGCTTCGCGACTACACCTCCACAGCTGTGGCGCCGACGGATCTTGACGCCTTCTGGGACCGCACCATCACCGAAGCGCGGACCTTGCCGCTGAACGCCGTTTTCGAGCCGGTGGACAACTACCTCTCGGTGATCGATACCTTCGATGTCACGTTCTCCGGCTACGGGGGAGACCGCATCAAGGGCTGGCTGCACGTGCCGGCCGGGTTGGATCAGGGCGCGAGGCTCCCCGTGGTGGTGGAGTACATCGGCTACTCCGGAGGTCGCGGCCTGGTCAACCAGAACACCCGCTGGGCGCAGGCCGGCTACGCGCACTTCATCATGGACACCCGCGGCCAAGGCTACGGTGGCGTCTCAGGTGACACGCCGGATCCCCACCCCTCAGCGGGCGGAGTTGCGTATGCGGGACTGATGACGCGCGGCGCCGACCACCAGGACAACTACTATTTCCGACGCGTCTACGTGGACGCCTTCCGTGCGGTAGAAGCGGCACAGGGCCATCCCGCCGTCGACCCTGCCAAAGTGGTGCTGGCGGGCGTCAGCCAAGGCGGCGGCATCACCGTCGCCACCGCCGGGCTTGTGGCCGGAAGGCTCGACGGCGTCATCGCCGCGCTGCCCGACGTCCCGTTCCTGCAGGACTTCCCACGTGCCATCGACATCACCCCGCGCGGGCCATACCCCGAGATCGCCTCATTTCTGGGCCGGCACCGGGACCGCTACGACTCGATGCTCGCCGTGCTGAACTATTTCGACGGCGTCCACCTTGGCCGCGCGGCTACCGTCCCGGCGCTCTTTTCCGCAGCGCAAATGGACGACATCTGCCCGCCCTCCACGGTGTTCGCAAGCTACAACAACTACGGTCTGGATGCTGGGGCGCCTGAGAAGGACATCGAGGTTTACCGCTTCAACAACCACGAGGGCGGCCAGGAACACCACTGGATCAGGCAGCTGCAGTACCTGCGCAAGCTGTTGTCATCATGACGGACACGATTTGCCGCTTGTGAAGAACCGCGGTTATGGTGTGGCTATGACAAACCGTTGGTATGCGTATTTTTCGTTGGCTCTGGAGGGGCCCGCGTCTAACTGACACGCATCCAACTTTCCTTCAGAGCCAACAGGGCAGAGATCATTCTCTGCCCTTCGCCATATCCGGCGGGTTCTGAAAAGGGGCCCGCTCCGCATCCCGGACAGGACCCAGAAATGACCAGCATCGCCGCAGAATCCGCCCCGCTCGACTCCGCTGACGCCGCGCAGCCCTCAACCTCCAACTTGCGGGTAGCGCGCTTCGAGCCGCTGCCGGCTCCCCAGGACCTCATCGCTGAGTTGCCGCTGGACGCCCACTCAGCAGCCGTCGTCGACCGCGGCCGTGACCAGGTCCGCGCCATCATGGATGGGGTGGACGACCGGCTCCTGGTGATCGTTGGACCCTGCTCCATCCACGACCCCAAGGCCGGGCTTGAATACGCCCGCCGGTTGGTCAGCCAGGCTGAGAAGCACAAGGAAGACCTGCTGATCGTCATGCGGACCTACTTCGAGAAGCCGCGCACCACGGTCGGCTGGAAGGGCCTCATCAACGATCCTCACCTGGACGGCAGCCACGACATCGCTGCAGGACTGCGCGCAGCGCGCGGCTTCCTCAAGCAGGTCACCGCGCTCGGGTTGCCCACGGCCACCGAGTTCCTTGAGCCCATCAGCCCGCAGTACATGGCCGACCTCGTTTCCTGGGGTGCAATCGGTGCGCGCACCACCGAAAGCCAGATCCACCGTCAGCTAGCCTCCGGCCTGTCCATGCCCATCGGATTCAAGAACGGGACCGACGGCGACCTTCAGGTGGCGATCGACGCGTGCGGCGCCTCTGCCGCTGAGCAAGCCTTCCTGGGAATCGACGACGACGGCCGTGCGGCGCTCGTGGCGACGTCCGGTAACCCCGACACCCACGTGATCCTGCGCGGCGGACGCAAGGGACCGAACTACTCAGCCTCCGACGTTGCTGCAGCTTCGTCCAAGCTTGCAGCCAAGGGCCTGAACCCGCGGCTGATCGTGGACGCTTCGCACGCCAACAGCGGGAAGAGCCACCACCGCCAGGCCGAGGTGGCGCTGGAAATCGGTGCGCAGCTGGAGACCGGTTCCTCTTCTTCTGTTGCCGGAGTGATGCTGGAGAGCTTCCTCGTGGGCGGGGCGCAGAACCTGGACACCGCCAAGCAGTTGGCCGGCGAGCAGGAACTCGTCTACGGCCAGAGTGTCACCGACGCCTGCATGGAGTGGGACGTTACGGCCTCGGTGCTGGAGCAGCTCGCAGCATCGGCCCGGAAGCGTCGCGTGGCGGCGGGGGAGTAGGGTCCCACTTTCCGGAAATGCTTTCACATTGGCCCCATCAGCCTCTAGAGTATCTAGCACATGGTTGTTGGATGGCTCAGCATCGGCACACCGTTCTACTGGGGGTGTCCTACTGTCTGAGAGCAAAGGAATATGGGAAATGTCCGCGGAGACTAACTTCTCGAATGCGCGTTTCATGACGGTGGCTGAAGTAGCCGACGTCTTGCGTGTTTCCAAAATGACCGTGTATCGCCTGGTCCACTCAGGGGAAATGCCCGCCGTCAGGTTCGGCCGCTCCTTCCGGGTTCCGGAAGAAGCCGTATCCCAGTACCTCAAAGGTGCCGTGGTGGACGGGCAATCCGAGACTGCCTGAGGCTGCCGCAGTCCACCTCACGGACCGTGGTCACAGGGTGCCCCTTTGAAGCGGTACTCTGTTAAGGAACGTTTTACGTCAATGTAAGAATCTGTCAGTTGTACTGTCTGCTTCCGCGGATCCGTTCCAACAGACAGGACCTTCTAGTTTGTAAGGAACTTTCGTGGGTTCAGTTATTAAGAAGCGCCGCAAGCGTATGGCCAAGAAGAAGCACCGCAAGCTGCTTCGCAAGACCCGCCACCAGCGCCGCAATAAGAAGTAGAGATACTTCATCAAGCGTGAATGCCCGTTGCCTTTTGAGGTGGCGGGCATTTTTGCATCCCCGTCCCTCTCTCACGTCCCGCCTGTTTCCCCCGGACGCTCTCTCACTCGTGCGGCTGCGCGAAGCCCGCCTGGACCGACGGGTCCACCCAGCCGTTTCTTAGCGCCTTTTTGATCTGACGGGTGGCATTCGCGAAGTTGTCTGCGAGATCCGACTTCCCGAAGATGAGCACAGTCCACCCCGCTGCCTCGAATGCCTTGTCCCTGCGCCGATCGCTGAGGATCTGTTCGTGCCCAAGGTGATGACCGCCGTCGTACTGGATTGCGATCCGACGCTGGCGGTAGCCGAGGTCGGCTGAAGGCGAGAAGGGATCGTTGATGTAGAGCCGTACCTGTAGTTCCGGGGCGGGAAGGCCGGCATCGAGCATAGCCAGACGGAGCGCAGTCTCCGGCGCCGAGTCTGCACCGACCCGCATCAGGTCCAGTGCTTCCCTCCCACGGACAACACCCTGCAAGTTCTTGTGGCGATCGACCATATTGCGAAGTTCGTGGATAGTCGTGAACGGCAGTTCCCTTTGCTCAAACTCCGGCCTAGGGACGCGAATGAGTTCGTCGCCAACGCCGACCAGTTCATTCAGCGGAAGAATCCGGGCCAAGTCCAACCAAGTCCTGGACCGTGTACTGATCCACATGCCGTGACTGAGCTCTATTTCATCCTTCGAGACAACGACGGTGTGGCCGATAACGCCTTTTCGTCGCACTGCAGGCAGAGTCCGTGGCTTGCTCAGATGCAGCTCATGTGAATCTGATAGCCAAGGTGGGAGTGAGAATCCGTGAATCTTGGCAGCAGTGACATGTGAGATCCAAGCGCCAGGGCTCGCCGCCGAGAGCGAGCGAGCAGCCGATTCCAGATCGAAGGCCCAGTCCTTCGGACGGTAGATGCCCTTGCTTACAGCCTCAATGCTGACGCGCTTCCAGAGCTGAGGATGGGCGAGGCCGGCCGCCTGGGCCTCCGAGAGAGTGAATGGGGCGGATGCCAGCTTGGAGGGTACGGGTATGGGAATCTGCATACCGGCATTCTGACCCAGATACCGATGGGGGTGCAGAAGTTATCCACAGGGATCGAGGCCACCTCCCGAGGATGTGCGAGAGGGTTGGCCTGAAGGGGGTGGGATGTGAGAGAGGGATGGCCTGAAGACGGTGGGATGTGAGAGAGGGTCAGATGCGGGGGCCGCGGAATCTGGAGAAGCCGCGCCACAAGCCATAAATCGCGCCGCCCACCGTAGCTGCTTTGAGCCCGAGTGTTGCGGCTCGACGACCGGCCCGGAAGTCGTAGACGGGCCAATTGTTGTCGCGGGCGTGCCGGCGGAGCTTCGCGTCCGGGTTGATGACGACGGGGTGCCCCACCATGGTCAGCAAGGGGATGTCGTTGGCAGAATCGCTGTAGGCCCAGCAGTGGTCCAGGTCCAACCCTTCGCGGTCGGCGACCAGCTGGACCGCGACTGCCTTAGCGGGTCCGTGCAGGATGTCGCCCACGAGCTTCCCTGTGTACATGCCGTCGTGCACTTCGCCGACAGTCCCCAGCGCGCCGGTCAGGCCCAGGCGGGTTGAGATCACAGTAGCCACCTCGATCGGGGTCGCCGTAACCAGCCACACTTTGCGGCCGACCCTGAGGTGCTGTTCGGCCAGCGCTTTGGTTCCGGGCCAGATCCGTGACTCGATCATCTCGTCGTAGACTTCTTCGCCCAAGGCTTTGATGTCATCGACGGTGATGCCTGCCGCCAGTGTGAGCGCGGAGTCCCTTACAGCGTGAACGTCTTCCATGTTCTCGCCGCGCATCACGAATTTGAACTGCTTCCATGCGAAGCCAGCGGCCTGCGGCAAGGTGAACGCCTTGCGTTCGTACATCTTCCGGGCCACATGAAAGAGGCTGGCGCCCTTCATCAACGTGTTGTCGACGTCGAAGAAAGCAGCTTCGCCGGTGTGCTTCTGCGCTTTGGCAGCTGCGGCGACCACGGCGTTCTTCTCCTCGGGCATGACTTGAGTCTAGTCAATGGCTGATGCACCTCGCTGGTGGCGCACTGACACCCGCTCCGGTGGGGTGGGATGTGAGTGACGGTTGGCGTGATGGGGGTGGGATGTGAGTGAGGGTTGGTGGGATGGGGGTGGGATGTGAGTGAGGGTTGGCGGGGCGGTTACCGTTATCCCATGGCTACTCCCGACGTCGTACTCCTCACCAAAGCTGACTGCCACCTCTGCACGGAGGCGCGTGCCGCCGTCGAGCGTGTAACCACAAGCCTTGGCCTGGAGTGGAAAGAGCAAAGTATCGACGGCGATCCGCAGCTGCGGGAGCGCTTCGCGGAGGAGATTCCCGTGGTCCTTGTTGACGGTGTGCAGCGGGACTTCTGGAAGATCGACGAGCAGCGGCTGACGCGCACCTTGAAGAAAGCCCTGGAGGGCTGAGGGTGCGGTTACCCGTAAGTAATCGCTTTGGTTGAGCCCGCCCGGGGGTCATAGAGTGGAACAACAAAGCGACGCAATGGAGAATACCGTGACTGCGCTGGAACCGTCCGCGGAAGCAACATCCGAGGACAACGAACCTGCCGCCAAGCAGATCCCACCCGCGGCTGTGGCCCGGATGACTCTCTATTTGCGTGCGCTCAACTCTTTGCTGGCAGAAGGCGTGGAGCGGGTTTCATCCGAAGCTCTCGCCGAAGCCTCCGGAGTTAGTTCATCCACCCTCCGCAAAGACCTCTCCTACGTGGGTTCGTACGGGACCCGCGGCGTGGGCTACGAGGTCCAATACTTGAGCCGTCACATCGCCGCGGCGTTGGGCTTGACCCATGACTGGAAGGTCGCGATCGTCGGTGCGGGTAACCTCGGCAAGGCGCTGGCCCGGTACGGCGGCTTCGAATCCAGGGGTTTCGACGTTGTCGCCATTTTTGATGCTGACCCCATGGTGATCGGCAACGAGGTGGGCTGGCTGCGGGTCAGCGACTCAGCCGAGTTGGAACGGGTGCTGGAGCGTACGCACACGAACATGGTGGTGCTCGCGTTGCCGGCCACCGTGGCGCAGGCAGTCTGCGACCGCGTGATCGCCGCAGGTATCCGGAGCATCCTGAGTTTCGCTCCGGTGCTGCTGCAGGTCCCGCCGCACGTCAACCTCCGCAAGGTGGACATGGCCACGGAGCTACAAATTCTGGCTTACCACGCACAACGGGCGCAGACACCGGGCCAGGCTGTTTAGCCTTCGCCGGGTCCACGCCCGCTGGGTTGCCTTTGAACAGGCCCGCTGGTTTAGCGGCCGTACGGAGCCTGGTACGGGTTGCCGAACGGCTGGGGCTTCCGGAAGTACGGAGCCGACGCCGGCAGGTAGAGCATGACGATCGCTGCAACACCCAGCAGGATCACCACGAGCTGCAGTACACCGTAGGTTGCGCCGAACTGGAAGAGGCTGGTCAGGCCGAGGACGGAGATGGCGGCGAAGACGGTGCCCAGGATCCTTGCCCAGTTCTTGCCCTTGCGGACGTTGAAAGCAACCAGGGCGTAAAGGCCCAGGGAGATGACCGCGCCAACGATGGCGCTCACGGAGATGGCTCCGCGCATGCCCTCCATGGTCCCTGCGGGAAGGTCGGTGCCCTGCTGCGCAGCCTGCTGGTTCATGGCGTTGATGAAGGCGTCAGCACCGGTGGTTGCAAGGAGCAGCGAACTGATGGCCGAGAGGACGCCGGCGGCGATGATCATCCAGAAGGCGTAGTTGACCATCGGCGGAACCGTGGTGGGGCCAGGCTGCTGGCTCGGCCAGTTGGTGTCCTGCCCGTACTGGGGAGCGGCCGGGCCCTGGCCGTAGGGGGAAGCCTGCTGGCCGTACTGCGGCGCAGACTGCTGCCCGTATTGCGGCGCGGCGGGCGGGGACTGCTGGCCGTACTGAGGTGCGGACGGCTGCTGTCCGTACTGGGGCGCGGCGGGCGGCGGGGACTGCTGCCCGTACTGCGGTGCGGACGGCTGCGAGCCGGTCTGCTCAGGCTGGTTGGCGTCACCCGGGTTCGACGGCGGGTAGGGAGGGTTGCTCATGGCATTCCTTTGCTTGTTCGACTGCTGGTTCGGCCGCCGGGATCAGCAAAATGACCCTGCCCCCAGCGTGGTTCTGGTTCCACCGTACATCCCGGGTCTGACGCTATAGCCAAACACACGCAGGAATTCCATGGCTACGGCGAAAATCATCATGTGGGCTTACGCCTTCATGATGAAGGCCGCGGGAATCCGGAGGGGATTTCACCGCGGCCTTCCCGTCATTTAAGGCTCGACGGCGGCACTTGCGTGAACGCTAAACCTGGCCCTTGACTGCCTTGAACCAGAGTTGTGAGTTGGGCAGCCACATCAGTACGACGGCGACTGCGCTGACCAGGAATCCGAACCAGTTGCTGCCGAGACCCGTGCTGGATCCGCCGGCGCTGGCGGCACTGAAAATGGTGAGGAGCAATGAAACACCGGCCACAATGGTGAGGCCGAGGCGGGCCCACTCTTTGCCTTCCTTCATCTTCATTGCAAGGATCACCTGTGCCGCGGCCACTGCAAGGCTGAGGATCAGGAGAATCAGCAGGATGGCCGCAACTCCGGGGGCAAAAGCGAAAAGGGCGATGATGGCGAAGAACCCGATGAGGCCAAACAGCAGGCCCAGGAGTCCGGAGATCACCCAGATGAAGTAGGACACCTTCAACTCCGTGGGCAGGCCCTGGGTTTTGAACATTCCCGAGAAGCCGCCTTGTGGCATGACGTCGTTGAAGTTGCGCGGACCGTCGGTAGGCATTTCGAAGTGGAACCCGGGCTGGCCGGCGCCGGGCTGAGCCGGTCCGGGCTGGCTTGGTCCAGGTTGGGCCGCTCCGGGCTGGGAGTACTGCCCCGGTTGCGATGGGGGCTGGTAGCCCTGTGGTGGTTGGTAGTCCTGCGGAGGCTGGTAACCCGCAGGAGGAACATTGCCGGGCTGCGGAGGCTGTGAGCCGGGCTGCTGAGGCTGTGGTGCTTCGTCTGGGGTACTCATGGCATCACTTTAGACCGGCGGTTGAAGGATGCATAGGAAATTCGGAGCCAACTCGCAGCTAACCAGGGGGTATCTGCCGAATAATTGGCGGGTGATCTCCGAGACAGCGAAACGGCGCCCCCGCAGCGTGATGCTGTGGAGGCGCCGTCTGGGTGGTCCAGGCTGGACTTACGCGGCAGCCGGAGCGATGAACGCGAGTTCCAGGTTGATGACTACCTTGTCGCTGACCAGGACGCCACCGGCTTCGAGGACTGCGTTCCAGGTGAGGCCGAATTCCTTGCGGCTGATGGTGGTCTCGCCGGAAACGCCGGCGCGGGTGTTGCCGAAGGGATCAACGGCCACACCGTTGAACTCGGTCTCGATGGAAACTTCCTTGGTCACGCCCTTGATTGTGAGATCTCCCACGAGGTCGAAGCTGTTTCCGTTGGCCTTGACGTGGCGGGAAACGAACGTGATTTCCGGGAACTTCTCCACATCGAAGAAGTCTTCGCCCTTGACGTGGCCGTCGCGGTTGACGTCGCCGGAGTCGAAGCTGGCGGTCTGGATGGTTGCGGAGACCTTGGAGTCAGCCAGGGTTTCGCCAACTTCCAAGGTGGCGGAGGCGTCCTTGAACTGGCCGCGGACCTTGCTGATGCCTGCGTGGCGGACGGTGAAGCCGATCTCGCTGTGGGAAGCGTCGAGGGTCCAGGTGCCGGTGGTGACGGAAGCGGGAAGGGTCATCATGGTGTTGCTCCTATGGGTAGTGGAAGGTACTGCGTGCTTGCCCGGTCGAACTCATTGCTTGAAGCGTCAACCGAGCTTCGTGTCTAGTATAAACATGCATATGCATCTTTTATTCCAACTCCACGGAACATTTCTGTAAAACTTTGAGTTCTACTAGCGGTAGAAGATTTCGGATCGCCCCGCTTCTTTGAGAAACTGGTAAACATGCCCCAAGCAACTGTCCATCTGCTTCGCCATGGCGAGGTCCATAATCCCGACGGCGTCCTGTACGGTCGCCTGCCGGAATTCCACCTCTCCGAACGAGGCCGCGAGATGGCCCGCATGCTGGCCGACCACTTCTCGGTACAGGCTGCCCAGGGCGCCAAGATAGTGCACCTGGTGGCCTCACCGCTGACCCGCGCGCAGGAAACGGCGATGCCCACAGCTGAGGCCCTGGGCCTTGAGATCCATACGGAACCGCGCATCATCGAGGCAGAGAACCACTTCCAGGGACTCCACCCCACCAAGAGCGAATTCCTCAAGCCCAAGCACTGGTTCTACTTCCGCAATCCCATGCGGCCGTCCTGGGGTGAGCCGTACAAAGAGCAGGCTGCCCGTGTCCTGGCCGCCGTTGAGGACGCCCGCGTCAAGGCCATCGAGTTGGGCGGCGACGGTGCCGAGGCCATACTGGTGAGCCACCAACTGCCCATCTGGTCCACCCGCTTGACGGCCGAAGGCCGCCGGCTGGCGCACGACCCCCGCAAGCGTGAATGCACGCTCACCTCCCTGACTTCCCTGACCCTCGACGACGACGGCAAGATCGTCCACGTCGAATACAGCGAACCCGCCGCAGCGTTGCTCCCCGGCGCCGCGAGCACCCCCGGAGCCTAAGGATCATGGACAAGAATCTTTCACGCCGCGGCGTACTGACTGCAGGTGGCGTCCTGCTCGCCGGACTCACCATGGGCCTTTCAGCATGTGCCCAGCAGGACTCCCTGGCCGAACAGGCCAGGAAGGGCGACAACAAGAACTACGTAGCCGGCGACGGTTCAGTGACCGAGTTCGCCAAGGCTGACCGCTCCGCTCCCGTGGCACTCAAAGGCGCACTGTTCACCGGCGCGGAAGTTAAGCCGGAGGACCTGCTGGGCAAAGTCACCGTCCTCAACTTCTGGTTTGCCGCCTGCGCTCCGTGCCGCATCGAAGCTCCACAGCTTGAAGCACTGCACCAGGAATTCAAGGACCAGGGCGTCCAGTTCTTCGGGGTGAACCTGCGCGACGAGCAACCAACGGCTGAGGCCTTCGACAAGACCTTCAACCTCACGTACCCGAGCTTCAACGACAAGGACGGGGCAGTGCTGCTCTCCGTGTCGGGAATCGTCCCACCGGGAGCGGTGCCCACAACTTTGGTCCTTGACAAAGAGGGCAAGGTTGCCTCCCGTGTGCTCGGCGAGATCGAAAAGAGCACCCTGAAAGCCCTCATCACCTCTGCAGTGGCCGAGTAGAACCGTGAACAGTCCCTTCGCCGAGACCATCCTCAACGGATCCCTGCTGCTGGCTGTGCCCGTGGCATTGCTCGCCGGGCTGGTCTCCTTCCTGTCGCCATGCGTGCTGCCCTTGGTGCCCGGGTACCTTGGCTACGTCACTGGACTGACCGGCGTCGACCTTCAAAAGCAGCGGCGCGGCCGCATGCTGGCCGGAATCGGGCTGTTCGTCCTGGGCTTCTCGGTGATCTTCGTCCTGCTCGGCGGTGCCTTCGGCCAGCTAGGCACCCTCCTGACCGGCCCGCAGAACGCCTGGATCACCCAAGTCCTGGGCCTTTTAGTGATTGTCATGGGCGTCGTGTTCATGGGCGGTTTCGGCTGGCTCCAGCGTGACGCGAAAATCCACGCTAAACCGCCGGCGGGCCTTTGGGGCGCACCGTTGCTTGGGCTCACGTTCGGCCTTGGCTGGGCGCCCTGCATCGGCCCGACGTACTCCGCGGTACAGTTGCTGAGCCTGTCCGGCGGTTCGTCGGCGGCCAAGGGCGCACTCCTTGCCTTTATCTACAGCCTTGGCCTGGGCATTCCGTTCCTCCTGATCGCGTTGGCCGTTCGCCGCGGCATGGGCGTCATGTCCTTCTTCCGCAAGCACCGCCTGGCCATCCAGCGGATCGGCGGAGGCATCCTGATTTTGCTCGGCATCCTGATGGCCACCGGAGTGTGGGGGACCTGGGTGACCGAGTTGCAGTACTGGTTCCAAAACGATGTGAAGTTGCCGATCTGATGAGTGAGTCCGTGAAAGCCAAGAAGAAGTCGCCATCCGCTGACAGCGCCACCGCTGAAGGCACAACAGGCGAAGGCAAACTCCAGCAGGCAAAGTCCGAGGCCGCGCTTCCCGCGCTCGGCTTCAAGGGCATGCTCCGTTGGGCGTGGACGCAGCTCACCAGCATGCGGACGGCGCTTTTCCTGTTGCTCATGCTCGCCGTGGGGGCCGTGCCCGGCTCCTTGTTCCCGCAGCGGCCAGCCAACCCGGCGGTCGTCACCCAATACATCAAGGACAACCCTTCCTACGGACAGTTCCTGGATGCCTTGCAGCTCTACGACGTGTACTCGTCGGCATGGTTCTCGGCGATCTACATCCTGCTCTTCATCTCGCTGATCGGCTGTGTCACCCCGCGCGCGATCGCCCACTACAAGGCCATGAAGTCGCAGCCCCCGCGCACTCCCAAGCGCCTTTCCCGCCTGCCGGAGTACGGCACCCTCGCGTTGCCCGCCGACGCCGGGATCCCGGCGTCGAAAGCCATCAACGACGCCGCCGGACTGCTCAAGAAGCGCGGCTACCGTGTTGAGGTCAGGAACGCCGACGGCGACCTTCCGTCCTTGGGTGCCGAGCGGGGCTTCCTGAAGGAAGTGGGCAACCTGGTGTTCCACACGTCCCTGATCGGGGTGTTGGTGTCCGTGGCCGTCGGCGGCCTGTTCGGCTACAGTGGCCAGCGCATCCTGGTGGAGGGCGATACGTTCGTGAACACCCTGGTGGGCTACGACCAATTCACGCCCGGCACGAACTTCCAGAGCAGTTCCCTGCAGCCTTACTCCATGCAGCTGGACAAGTTCAATGCCAAGTTCGACCGCGAATCACCGGGCAAGGCCGGCCAGCCCATCGACTACACCGCCGAAGTCACCACCAAGGAAACTCCCGATTCGCCGGCCAAGAAGGAAACCCTGAAGGTCAACGACCCCGTTTCCCTGGGCGGAACCAGCCTTTACCTCACCGGTAATGGCTACGCGCCCATGGTGACCGTCCGCGACGGCGAGGGAAACGTGTCCTTCCAGGGCCCGGTCATCGCCAAGGTCCAGGGCGATAACTACTACTCCTCCGTGGTCATCAAGGTGCCCGATGCCAAGCCTGAACAGCTCGGATTTGTGGGCTTCTTCCTCCCCACGGCGTTGGTCACCAGTGATGGAATCTCCTTCAGCGGGGCCCCCGAACTGGTCAACCCGCAGCTGAGCCTCAACTCGTTCTACGGTGACCTCGGCCTGGACAAGGGCGTGCCCCAGAACGTGTTTGAACTGGACGTCGAGAAGCTGAAGCCGTTGAACAACCGCAACCTGGCGGCGGGCGGCATCACCCTGACTCCCGGCGCAACCGTGAACCTGCCCGAGGGCAAGGGCAGCATCACGTTCGACGGGGTGAAAAAGTACATTGGCGTGGACATCCACCACAACCCCGGCCAGCTGTATGCCCTGATCTTCGGCCTCCTGGCAGTGGCAGGACTCATGACTTCCCTGTACGTCAACCGACGCCGCGTCTGGGTACGCACCGGAACGCACGCCGATGGCCGCACCATGGTGGAATACGGCCTCCTTGCACGCGGTGAAGACCACAGGCTGGCCGGCGAGGCCGCGGCCCTCCGTGAACTCTTTGCCCGGGAATGGAGCCTCCCGGAAACGCCCCAGGCACCCTCAACAACAGCAGTCTCTTCCTCAACCTCGAAGGACCAGTAATGCCAGCCATCAACGAAACCCTGGGCCAGTACAGCGAGCTGTTCATGCTGTTGGCCGCCGGCACGTACACCGTGGCGTTCATTGCCTTCGCTTGGGACTTGGCGAAAAGCAGCAAGACGTTCCAAGCCGTGGACCTTAAGGCCGCGGCCAGTTCGGCAAGCGAAAAAGTGACGGTTGCGGCCGGTCGCGTAGGTGCCGCCCTGGGAGGGGCCGACGCCGGTGGGCCGGCAGGCCGCGCCGAACGGCCGACGTCGAGCCTCACCGTTGAGGGCGGAACTGCGGCAGGCGACATGAAGTACGCCGCGGAGCGGCGGGTACCCGCGCGCATTGCCGTGGCCCTGACGGTCCTCGGCGTGCTGATCCACGCCGCGGGTGTCCTTACCCGTGCGCTGGGCGCCGGTCGTGTGCCGTGGGGCAACATGTACGAGTTCCTCACCACGGGTGCGTTCGTGGCCGTCGCGGTCTTCCTGGTCACCCTGATCCGCCGTGACCTGCGGTTCCTGGGCACGTTCGTACTGGGCCTGGCCATCATCATGCTGGTTGCCGCGTCCGTATCGTTCTGGACCCCGGTGGGCCACCTGGTTCCGGCCCTCCAGAGCTACTGGCTGATCATCCACGTTTCCATTGCGGTCCTGTCCTCGGCGCTGTTTACCCTGACCTTCGCCATGTCGGTGCTGCAGTTGCTTCAGTCCTACCGGCAGAAGAACCTCGGCGCCGGTCGCAAGGACAACCTCGCGTTCATGCGGGTGGTGCCCAATGCACTGAGCCTCGAGAATCTTTCCTACCGCATCAACGCCATCGCCTTTATCGGCTGGACTTTCACCCTGATGTTCGGCGCCATTTGGGCCGAGAAGGCCTGGGGCAGGTTCTGGGGCTGGGACCCGAAGGAAGTCTGGACGTTCGTCATCTGGGTTGTCTACGCAGGCTACCTCCACGCACGCGCCACTCGCGGCTGGACCGGAACCCGCGCTGCCTGGTTGTCCATTGTTGGTTACGCGTGCGTCATTATCAACTTCACGCTCGTCAACACGGTTTTCCAGGGCCTGCACTCCTACTCGGGACTTTAGACTCACTTCCGGCCTGAGCAGGAAAGATACACAGGATGTCCGGCGTCGGCCTCGAAATCAACAAATCGATGTAGCAACTGAGCCTTTTGCACGTGCTTAGCAGGTGCTAACTTGTTCAGGACCCGCTTGTGATGAAGACCGCAGCGCGGTGCCATGTGAACTTTCGAGGTAGCCATGAGCTATGTTCTCGCCATTGACGTCGGGACAAGTTTTACCGCAGCAGCACTGGCCAGGCCCCACCAGGGGCCAGTACCACCACCGGAAATCCTTCCCCTGGGATTGCACGGCAGCGCCGTGCCCTCCGTGCTTTACTACGCCGACGACGGCCGGGTTTTGGTGGGAGAACCCGCCGAACGGCGTGGACTGGACGACCCCCAGCGGATGGTCCGGGAGTTCAAGCGACGGATCGGGGATTCCGTCCCCCTGTCCGTGGGGGACCACTGGGTGGCGCCGGAAGACGTCTACGCCTCCATGGCCCGGTGGGTGGTGGACCGCGCCAAAGAGCGCGAGGGAAGTTCGCCGTCGTCGATCCTCATGACGCACCCGGCGGCCTGGGGTGAGCACCGCACGTCCTTGGTGCTGGCCGCGTTGAATGTCGCGGGCCTTAAAGCGGTGACGTTGCTCAGCGAGCCTGAAGCGGCCGCACTGCACTACGCCTCCCAGACCCGGGTGGAGGACGGCAGCGTCATTGCCGTGTACGACCTTGGCGGTGGCACTTTTGACACAGCCATCCTGCGCAAGGCGGGGGCTGGGAAGTTTGAACTCCTCGGGCGGCCGGCCGGTATAGAAACACTTGGCGGCGCCGATTTCGACGCCGCTGTTTTGCGGCACGTGATGCAGCACCTCGGGAGCGCCGGTGAGGGTCTGGACCCCACATCGCCGGAGACCCTGGCCGCCCTTTCGCGGCTGCGGCGGGAATGCCGGGAAGCCAAGGAAGCACTGTCCATGGACAGCGAAGCCAGCGTTGCCGTGGCGCTTCCCGGGACACAGCAGTCGGTTCGGTTGGTCCGTTCCGAGTTCGAGGCAATGATCGAACAGCCCCTCCGCGAGACCGTGGACGCGCTGGAGCGCAGCCTGCTGAGCAACCATCTTGAGCCACAGGACCTTAGCGCGGTGCTGCTGATCGGAGGCTCCTCGCGCATTCCGCTCGTGGCCGAGTTGATTTCCGTTGAATTGGGACGCCCCATAGCGGTGGACGCCGATCCCAAGTCATCCATCTGCCGCGGTGCCGCGCTGGCAGGGCTCACCCAGGTGGCTGACGCTGCGGCCCACGCAGCGGCTGTAATCCGCCAGGAACCAGTGGTCGCGCGGCCGCGCGTCATCACCCGTGTCCCCGGTACTGACGTGGTGAAGGCGGCAGCTGCACGTCCCGGCAGGCACGCGCCGCGCCCCCGCGCCCGGTTGGCAGCGGCCGCCGCTGCCGCCGCCACGGCGCTGACCATTGCCACGGCGACTGCTGCCCAGAGCCCTGACGGCAACGGACTGCTCGCATCGATGTTCGGGACCCAAGCCGCCGACGTCATGCGCGACGGCGGCGCCCAGGTTTCCGGGGCACGTGACGGTGCAGCGGGTGGCGACGCTGCAGCCGCTGCTCCGGTGGCGGGGGGACCGGCGACGGGACTCGAAGCCAGTGCACGCACTGGCGTCACCCGGGCTGGAACCGGTGCGGGACGAAACCCGGCGCAGCAGGCCACCGGGACAGGACGCGGTTCGGTAGCGAACGGACCGGCCGGAACCAGCCCCGGCACGTCGGCCAGGGCTCCGGGTCAGGCCGGAGCAGCCGCTGGCGGGACCATTGGCACTCCGCCGACCACTCCGGGAACCGGTGCGGCGCCCGGGACCGGCAGTACTCCCACCACACCGGGAACCGGCACGACGCCGGGAACCGGCACGACACCCGGCACGACGCCGGGAACCGGCATACCCTCCACGCCCACGGAGCCCGGAGGGGCGGCGAGTGGCCCAACACCTCCGCCCGCAACCGCTCCAGGGACGCCGCCACCGGTCACGGACCCAGGGACCCCGCCCCCAGCCACGGACCCCGGGACCCCGCCGCCGGCTCCGGATCCAGTGACTCCTCCACCTGCGCCGGACCCAGTGACGCCGCCGCCGGCTCCGGATCCAGTGACTCCTCCACCTGCGCCAAACCCTGCGCCGCCGTCTCCCGAACCAACCGCGCCGCTGGCTGATCCAGCCCCAACGCAGGATCCCGCACCCATAACCGACCCAACACCTGTCCCGCCGCCCTCGACCACGGAAAACAGCCCGAGTTTGGATAACGCGTCGACCTCGGTGACTTAGGCATGACGGGGCCAGACCATACTTTCCGAACCAACACCAGCAAGGATGCAACTCCGGATCGGCCCGATGCGATCCTGGGTGGCCACAATGCGGTGCTCCGGGAGCTGCTCCTGGCATTGGCGGTAGGGTTCACGCTGCCCGGACCGCTGCCGGATGATTTGGAAAACCGTGACGGGCTCGAAGAAGCCGTGGCGGCCGGCAAGGATGCGGGGCTGCTCTCCCCGGATGGAACCGTAGTGGGGACGGTCCAATACGCCCTGTTGAACAGCGTTCCCAGGCCGCAACTCCGTGCCCTGCAGCGGGAACTGGTAGGGAAGATCCTGCAGGAGGAGAGGCTCTTGGGTGAGGTTGCCCGGGACCTGGCCCGGAGTGGGTTGAAGGACCCCCGAGTGGCAGGGGAGCTGGAACGGTGGGCGGACGAGGTGCTGGAGGCCGATCCCCAACTGGCAGCCGATCTCTTTGCCGAGGCACTCCTCGCCGGCGCCCCGGATCTTCCCACCGCCGCGCGGCGGGCCCAAGCGGCTGCGGCTACCGGTAACCTGGACGCTGCCGGAAGAATCGTGGACAGGCTTCTGGCCCTGCCCGAGCCCCCCGGGCTGCGCCTGGGTGTGGACGTTGCTGCTGCCGTGTGGGCGCATCGGGGCATGCTGGCCCGCAGCGCAGACACTTACAGGTGGGTAGGCCCTGACAGGATCGCCGATTCCGCGCCGCTGGCGGCTGTGGCCATGATCGGCGCCGGTGATGCAACGGGGGCTGAGCAACTCCTGGCCGCCGCACCAGAGGCCGGTTCACCCACGCTCCTGGCGGTGGCGCTGACGTTGACCCACCAGGGGCTCAGGCAGACCCTGGGGCAGGAACCGCAACGCGCGCTGCCCGAACTCATCCGGGCTTCTGACATGATGAACGCCGCGGGCGCATCGATTCCCCTGCCGGAGACCCCTGCCGCCTTGGCGGCTCTCTGTGCAATCCACAGTGGGGAACCCGCCGTGGCGGACACGGTGCTCAGCGCCGCTATCGCCGCCGGCCAGGGTGGAGATGCCAGCCGGCCCAGGCTTTTCCTGCTTCAGGCATGGTGTTCAATGCAACAGGACAACCCCGACGAAGCACGCCTGGCCATCAACGAGGCCATCAAGGCCAACCATTGGCCTCTGGCGCCGCGGGACACATTCCTGCTCGCTGCACTGGACGTGGCCCTGGCACGGCGAGGCAGCGAAGTGCACCAACTGGTGCTTGCCTGGGACCGGGCCCGTGAGGCGATGATGCACGTGTCCGTCGATCTTTACAGCCTGCTGCCTTGGGGGGAATTGGCCATCGCCGCAGCGAGGCTTCGGGAAACGCGACGAATCTCGCCCTACATGGACGGTGCGTGGGAGTTGTTGGGCCGGTTGGGGAACCCGCCTTTGTGGTCGGTTCCCCTGCACTGGGCTGGGGTGCAGGCCGCATTGCTGGGCGAAAGCCCCGCCGAACTGGCCCCACACGCTGCCGCTTTGGTGCGCGCATCCGAGCATAGCCATCTTGCCTCCGTCCTCGCCGCTGGCGGAAAGGCCTGGGTTTCCGTGCTGGCCAGCCGGTTCGAAGCGTCCGACGTCGAAACGGCGGCCCGCGGGCTGGCCGCGGTAGGGATGCCCTGGGAAGGAGCAAGGTTAGCGGGCCACGCCGCCGCGCACGCCGACGAACGGCGCGACATGGTCCGGCTGCTGGCCTGCGCCCGGGATATTCACCCGCAGGGTGCAACCACCACTGCGGGGCCCTCCGAAGGGGTGGAAGCTGCCCGGCCCCAGAACCCAAGCGCACCCCTGCCTGATGCGGTGGAGGTCCCCGGCCTGCCCGACGCTTCAGGGCTGAGCGCCCGTGAACGGGAAGTGGGGCGGTTGCTCCTGGAGGGCAAGACGTATCGGGAAATCGGTGAAGCCATCTATATCTCGCCCCGCACCGCGGAGCACCACGTAGCCCGGATGCGCCGTCGATTGGGGGCCGACAACCGTTCCGAACTGCTGGTCCGGCTCCGGCTGGCCTTGGGGGAGGGGTACCCACCTCCGTGACCGGGCGCCCCCTCCACCCCCTAACGGGAATCCCCGGATCCCCTAACGGTGGGGTGGCCGGTAGGGGGACCGGCCCCGATGCCCCGCCCCTGGCCCGGGCCATACGTTGAGTGGGAGCCCGGCAAAGGCGCCGGGCCATTTACCACCCACCACAGAATTTGAGGGAGCACTCCAATGCCTACACTCGCACAACAGCTCGTGCAGTTCCTGATGAGCCTGTTCAACGATCCTGACGCAGCCGAAGAGTTTGTACGTAACCCGGAAGCGGCCTTGTCCGCAGCCGGCCTGCGGCACGTCTCCTCGGCAGATGTCGACGCCGCCCGGCCCGTGGTCCTGGACTACGCACCCATCAACGCACGCTCCTCGTTCGACCGCGAATACAACACTGGCGGCAACCATGCTTCCGCCGGCGGCTGGGAAGGCGGCGGCCAAGGCGGCGGACGCCCCCACAATGCCGGTAACGATGACCATGAGCACGACGGCGGCAGGCATGGCGGTGCCGGCGGTGGTTGGGATGGCCACGATGGTGGCGACGACCATGAGCACGACGGCGGCGGGCATGGCGGTGCCGGTGGTGGTTGGGACGGCCACGATGGTGGCGACGACCACGAGCACGACGGCGGCGGGCACGGCGGAACCGGCGGTGGCTGGGACGGCCACGATGGTGGCGACGACCATGAGCACGACGGCGGCGGGCATGGCGGGGGCGATGACTACGATGATCACGCACACGCTGTCCAGCAGCTGATCCACGTGGTGAATAACTACTCGTACACCACCAACATCGACGACCGCGACACCATCACCGACCAGTCGGTCAACCAGAACATCTGGGCCGATGGCGACGTCACGCAGTTCTTCAACCAGGACGCCGTGACTGCTTCGGGAGATGGGGCTATCGCAGCCGGCGGGGACGTCAGGGACTCCGGAAACACGACGACCACCACCACGACCACCAACAACGATGACCACTCCACGGACAACTCGGTCAACATCACGGAGTCCGGCGACGGCGACGTTGAAGTGGGCAACACGGACATCGACGTCAGGGACTCGTTCAACGACGATCACTCGGTGACGAAGGATTCCTACAACACCGACGATTCCTACAACACCGACGTGGACGTGGATGTCGATATCGAGGACTCGTTCAACGAGGAGACCGACAACTCGGTTCACACCACCACGAACAACATCTCGGATTCGTTCAACGACAATTCGCAGGACAACTCCGTAGACGTTGACGCGGACATCGATGTCGAAATCGAGGACTCCTTCAACACGGACAACTCGACGACGACGACGACCAATACCACGACCAACACAACCACGAACACGGATAACTCGAACAACTCCGTCAACGTGGCGGACTCCTTCAACTCCACCGACGTTGATGTGGACGTGGAGGATGTCCAGGTGATCAACGACTCGCTGGTGGTGCAGGACAACGAGTTGACCTACACCGAGGACAACTCAACCACAGTGGGCGACGTGGACGTGGACTACACCAACGTCGAGGACAACACGGTCATCGCCGACAACGACCTCGATGTCGAGTACAACGACATCGACGACTCGATCGTCGTCGCCAAGAACGACGTGGACATCGACCAGTAACCAGAGCACCAAACGGCGCAGCGAACGCTGCACCGCGAAGTCCCCGGGCAGTGCCCGGCAGGTTGTACACACCTGCCGGGCACTTCGTGGCCTCCCGTCCAAGGGGGCAGAGCAAAGGACGAATTTGTGGCGGAAACAGTACGTATGACCACGCTGGTGGAGCAAGGCATTGCCGTCGTGGGGGAACGGAACGACCTCAGGCGACGCCTGGAAAACACCCTGGAGCGGCTCCGGGACCCCAGCGTCCGCGTGATAGTGGTTGGCGAATTCAAGCAAGGCAAAAGCCAGCTGATCAACGCCATGGTCAACGCCCCGGTCTGCCCGGTGGACGACGACATCGCAACAACTGTCCCAACCGTCGTACGGCAGGGGGATCCGGCGTCGGCCGTTGTCCTTGTGCCGCGCCACGGCGGGAGCGCCACGGAAACCGACAGCGGACAAGAAGCCCCCGTGGAGCGGCAACCGATCGGGCTCGATGAGCTTGCAGACTATGTTTCCGAAAAGGGAAACCCGGGAAACGCCAAGAACATCGTGGCGGCCGAAGTAGCACTTCCCCGCAAGCTGCTTGCGGGCGGTCTCACCTTGGTTGATTCCCCGGGTGTCGGCGGGCTGGGCTCGTCCCACACGCTCACCACCCTGACGGCGCTGCCATCTGCCCACGCCATGGTGTTCGTGTCCGATGCCTCGCAGGAATACACGGAGCCGGAAATACGGTTCCTCCACCAAGCAATGCGGGTCAGCCCCAACGTCCTCTGCGTGCTCTCCAAAACCGACCTTTATCCCAGCTGGCGACAAATCGCTGACTTGGACAAAGGCCACCTGGAAGCTGTCGGCCCAGGAATTCCGTTGTTCCCTGTCTCTTCAGAACTCCGGCTGCAGGCAGCGAGGCTCCAGGACACAGAACTCAACGAAGAATCGGGATTCCCTGCGCTGATATCACACCTTCGCACCAACATCGTGGGCGAGGCGGCCCGGCTGCAACGCCGCTCTGTCGCCCACGATGTCCTCTCCGTGACCGACCACCTGAGGCTTGCTCTGCAGTCCGAGCTCGGCGCCTTGGAGAATCCGGAAGGCACACCGCAAATGATCGCCGGCCTGAAAGCGGCGAAAGAGGATGCCGATGCCCTCCGGAAACGGTCGGCGCGTTGGCAGATCACCCTCAACGATGGGATTGGGGACCTCATCGCGGACATGGAGTACGACCTGAAGGACAGGCTTCGCAGGATCCAACGCGAAGCCGAAGCCGCCATCGACCAAGGCGACCCCGGACCAGCATGGGAGCAGTTCACCAAATGGTTGGAGCAAAGTACCGCCGCCGCGGTTTCGGATACCTTCGTGTGGACCAGCGAAAGGGCACAATGGCTGGCTGGCCAAGTGGCCGAACACTTCTCCGAAGAAGAGGTGGCGCTGCCCGCTTTGCAGGTCGCCGACACGGGCGGAGTGCTGGACCCGGTGGCAGACATCCAGCAGATGGAAGATGGCCGCATGGGTCCGCTCCAAAAGATCCTGATCGGGATGCGTGGGTCCTATGGCGGCGTCCTGATGTTCGGGCTGCTGACCGGGCTTTTCGGCCTTGCACTGATCAATCCGCTTTCCGTGGGAGCGGGTCTCATGCTGGGCAGGAAGGCCTACCGCGAAGAACAGGAGGCCCGACTCAAACGGCGCCAGGCCGAAGCCAAGATGCTGGTCCGTAAGCAGGTGGACGACGTTGTCTTCCAGGTGGGCAAGCAGCTGAAGGACAGGCTGCGGATGGTCCAGCGGGCCACCCGCGACCATTTCACCGACATCGCCGAAGAGCATCACCGTTCCCTGACGGAATCTGTTGCCGCCGCTCAGAAAGCTGCGGCCACCTACGCCGTGGAGCGTGACATGCGCATCAAGGAGATCAGGAATCAACTTAGGACCGTCGACGCCCTCAGCTCGGGCGCCCAGCAGTTGCAGGACCGGAGCGCCGATCCCCAGCCAACGCCGTCCACGGTCCCCGCCGGATGATGCAGTCCGGCATTGCGGGTGCGACGGAGCTGCTTCGGCAGGCCCGGGAGGTCTTCCATGACGACGCCGCCGCCCTCGCCGTTCTGGACGACCTGGAGGGCAGGCTTGCCGGGCCGCTTCGCATTGCCGTGGCCGGAATGGTCAAAGCCGGCAAATCAACCCTCCTCAACGCGATCATCGGCGAAGAGATAGCGCCCACCGATGCGGGGGAGTGCACCCGGATTGTCACCTGGTACCGCTTCGGCCACACCCCAAGGATCACCCTCCACCCTTTCGTAGGCGAGCCGAAGGGACTTCCGGTCACGCGTGAGGACGGCCGGCTGGTCTTTACCCTGGGTGACGTCCGGCCTGAGGATGTGGAACGGTTGGTGGTGGACTGGCCGGCCGCCAGCCTGCGTGATCTCACACTGATAGATACGCCAGGCATTGCCTCCCTGTCCCAGGATGTTTCCGGGCGGTCCCTGGCCTTTCTGCTTCCCGAGGATTCGCCATCGGCTGCTGATGCTGTCATCTACCTCATGCGGCACCTGCACGCCTCTGACGTCAGGTTCCTTGAGTCGTTCAAAGACACCGCGGCGGGCCAGTCCGGGACGGTCAATGCCCTGGCCGTGCTCTCCAGGGCCGATGAAATCGGAGCCGGGAGGATTGATTCGTTGATCTCCGCGGCCGTGATCGCCGACAGATACAGCAAGGACCACAACCTGAGGCCCTTGGCTTTGGGAGTAGTTCCTGTGGCAGGCCTGCTCGCGCAAAGCTCCAGGACCATGCGCCAATCGGATTTCGAGGCCCTGCAATTGCTTGCCCACATGGAAAGGAATCCACGGGAAAGGCTGATGCTGTCCGCGGACCGTTTTATTCGCGGTACCGGAGCTGCGGGACTAGACCCGGCCACGAAGTCCTCCCTGGTGAACAGGTTCGGCTTGTTTGGCATCCGCCTCGGTGTAGCCCTCATCCGCGGCGGGACCAACAACCCCGGCGAACTCGCCCATGAACTGGCGCGGCGCAGCGGTCTTGGCCAACTGCTCGACACTGTCTCGCATCTCTTCCAGACGCGAGCCGACGCACTGAAGGCCCGTGCCGCCGTCGTGGGTGTGGAAGCCCTGGTGAGCGGTGCGCCGAAGGAGTGTGCGGCACCGTTGGAGGCAGCGTTGGAGCGGCTTTATGCAGGTGCCCACGAGTTCCGCGAGTTGAAGCTCCTGGCAGCCTTGAGGACGGGCGGGGTTGGCCTGGGACCCGAGGCATCGGCCGAAGCGGAACGGCTGCTCGGCGGGCGTGGCAGCAGCAGTGCGCTGCGGCTTGGCCTTGCCCGGGACGCAGACGACCGCCTGATCAACGAAACAGCAAGGGCCAGCCTTTACCGTTGGCGGCTGACCGCGGAAAACCCTTTGACCGAGCCGCAGGCAGTGGATGCATGCCGCGTGGTGATGCGCAGCTGCGAGGGGATGATGGCCTCTACCGTCGCCGTTCGCTGAGCAGCCACGATGTAGTGGACGGAAGGAAAAGCAGGATCAGGCCCGCTGCTGCCAGGACAAACTGGGCCGCCAGCAGCAGTGTCGCCAAGACGCCTTCAGAGCCTGGAGCCACCACGAAATCCCTGGTGATGACGGTGACGATCGCGTGCAAGAGGACCACCGGAGCCATGGCCCATCGCGCCCACAAGCGGCGTTTGAAGAGGACAGCCAGGAGGACGGCTTCCATGACCATCACCAGCGCCAGCATGGCGAGGCTTCCAAGGAATACGACGGCGGTGGCACCGTCCACCGCTGTCGCGTCACCGTCCGGGACCATGGTTCCGATGACGCCCTTCAGCCGGTCGAAGTGCGAATCACGGCTCAGGAAGCCTGTCACCACGACGCCAAGACCGGCCAGGAAGCTCGCCACCCACAGCGAGCGGGAGACCCGGGCAAAGGTGGGAGGCTTGGTAACTGCGGCTATCGGCGGCGCGCTGGACAGGGAGATCCCAGGGCGGGGTGGCGGTGCGGGTAGTGCTGTCGGCCCGCTGGCTGATGGTGTGGTGGAAGGTGACTGCCGTGAACCATCAGCTTGCTGGGCCATGTTTGCCTACTTCAGCTCGTCGGTATCATGCGGATCCGGCTCGCCGTGCTTGGCCTCACCGGCGTTGAACCCTGGTTTTGCGCCCTTGTTCTTGCCGTCGGAGGGATTCTCTCCGGCTTTGCGCTCCTTGGCTTCCAGTTCAGCTTTGAGCTTCTTCAGGCGCTCATCTTCTGCCTGGTTCCGGCGGCGGGTTTCCAGGTTTCGGAGGAATTCGGGGTCGTCGTCAGGGGCGGTGGGCTGGCGCCGGCTGGGCTGCGCGGCGGGCCTGCCGTAGGGGCGTCCGAAGATGAACCAGAGGACTGCGCCCAGCAGCGGCAGGAGGATCATCACAATGATCCAGGCGGTTTTGGAGATGCCGCGGGTCTGGTGACGGTCCGTGCGGATGACATCCACCAGGGCATAGACGAAGATGACCAGGACTACGACGACACCTATAACGCGGGGCATGCACCAAGTCTAGTCGCCGCAGGGCATTCACCGGATGCCCACTTTTGGCCGTGATCAGAGTGCAACCATCTGGACGGCTAAACTTGGATGGTGGCTTTCCTGAAGTATTCCCTCATCCGTCTGGCGCTGTTCGCGCCGTTGTTCGTGCTCTTCGTCTTTTTGGGGGTGGGCTGGTTCCTGGCGGTCATCTTCGCCGGGCTGATTGCTTTCGCCATCAGCTACCTCTTCTTCCAGAAGCAGCGTGACGCTGCTACGGCGTCCATGCGCGAAAGGTTCTCCGGGCGGGCCAAGCCCATCCGGACCGCCGGGGAGGTCGAGGATGCAGCGGCCGAGGACGGACTCGTTGAGCAGAACCCGGATATCGCAGTCAACAACGACAAGCGCCCCGGCTCCAAATAGGAGTTTTTAAACAGCTTAACGCCCCTGAAACCGCGTTTTAGGGGCGTTAGCTGTACATGGACTCAGATGCGGGTGAGGATCAGGCCCAGCGAGAACAGCAGGCTGTAGCCAAGGTTGATCAGGCCGGTCTGCTTGAGCACCGGAATGAGGCTCTTGCGCTTCTTGCCGTTGATCATGAGCCACGCCGGCATGAGGCATGCGGGGATCAGCAACAACACGATCAGCATCCATGGCTTGGTGGGCGCGAGGACCACCACCAGAAGGATGGCCACACCCAGCATCAGGACGTAGCTCTCGCGTGCGTGCCGGTCCCCAAGCCGTACAGCCAGGGTCCTCTTACCCGCTACCGTATCCGTGGGAATGTCCCTGACGTTATTGGCCATCAGCAGCGCACAGGCGATGAGGCCCGTTCCTATCGCACCGATCACGGCGGCGAGGCTGACCTGGCCGGCCTGTGTGTACGTGGTGCCGAGGGTCGCTACCAGTCCGAAGAAGACGAACACGAACACGTCGCCCAGGCCCATGTAGCCGTAGGGGTTCTTGCCGCCCGTGTAGCCCCACGCTGCCAGGACACAGCCGATGCCTACCAGGATCAGCCACCAGGACTGCGTGATGATCACCAGGATCAGGCCACACACCATCGCCGCACCGAAGAGGCCGAAGGCGGCCCACTTCACTTGTTCAGGTTTGGCCGCGCCCGAACCAACCAGCCTCAGCGGACCAACGCGGTCCTCATCTGTGCCGCGGATGCCATCGGAGTAGTCGTTTGCGTAGTTGACGCCAATTTGAAGCAGCAGGGCAACGAGCGCCGCCAGGATCGCGTTCGGCAGCCGGAACGACTGGAGCTCGTACGCCGCTGCCGAACCGATGAGGACGGGCGCGATGGCCGCGGGCAGTGTGCGGAGCCGGGCTCCTTGAATCCATTGTGCAGCTGTCGCCACGTGTAGTACCTCGTGTATTTCGCGGTTGATCGTTAGTCAGGGGTGTGGGGTAAGAACGTGTCTATTGTCCCTGATGCAGCTTGGAAAGCAGTTCAATCATGGCCATGCGGTCCGGTTTTCCGTTCGCCAGCAGGGGCAATTCCTTGTCAGCGAACACCGTCTTGGGCGCCAGGACACCCAGCGCTTCCGTGCGGTGGGCGGAGAATCCCTTCACACCCTCGGGCGAAGGATCAGCCACGGCAACGTATGCCGCGACGGCCTGCCCCCACTCGCGCGACGGAACGCCGGCCACGAAAGCCGCGTTCACGCCGTCGAGCGCTTCGAGCTTGCTTTGGATGTACGAAGCGGAGGCTTTGATCCCGCCGGTGATAATGACGTCGTCGGCGCGGCCCAGCACGGTGAGTTTGCCGTCGTCGCCCAGTTCGCCAAGATCGCCGGTGACGTACCAGCGGACGCCGTCCTCTTCGAAGAACGCCGCCTTGGAGGCACGGGCAGCGTCCAGGTATCCCGCCGCCACGGTGTCGCCACCGAGGAGGATGCGGCCTTCCAGCTCGCCCTCACCGATGCGGACCTCGACGCCGTCCAGCGGCTCGCCGTCGTAGACGCACCCGCCGCAGGTCTCGGCTGAGCCGTACGTGGTGACCACGTTGAGGCCTTCAGCGTGGGCGGTTGCGAGGAGGTCCGGCGAGGCGGGCGCCCCGCCCAGCAGGATCGCGTTGAAGCGGCGCAGCACGGCGAGCGTTTCCGGTGCCGGGGAGTCCAAAAGCCGTTGCAGCTGGGTAGGTACCAGGGACGTGAAGCGGATTTTGTCAGTGAGTTCCTCGGCTGCGGCGGTGAAGGCCTCGGGCGTGAAACCGTTCGACTGGTCCATCACCCACGGACGCGTACCGGCGTACAGCGAGCGAACCAGGACCTGGACACCGGCCACGTACTGCAGGGGCAGGGCCAGCAGCCACTGGCCTTCGCCGCGAAGCGCCATTGCCGTGGATACGGAGGACGCTGCGAGGGCGTCAACGGTCAGGACCGTGGCCTTGGGCGCCCCGGTGGACCCGGAAGTGCGGACCACCACGGCTGCGTCCTCGACGCCGGTCTCAACCGGGACCGCTGCAAGCCCGCCGTCTTCTCGGGTGACGATTTCGACGGCGGGACCCTCGCCATGCAGGGCAGCGGCGAGTGCTTTGAGTACGGGATCGATGTCCACGGGTGGGTCCTAGAAGTAGTAGGGGAAGTTGGACCAGTCGGGGTCGCGTTTCTGGAGGAACGCTTCCTTACCCTCCACGGCCTCATCCGTCATGTAGGCCAGTCGGGTGGCTTCACCGGCGAAGACCTGCTGCCCGGCCAGGCCGTCGTCGGCCAGGTTGAAGGCGAACTTGAGCATGCGGATGGCCTGCGGGGATTGGCGGGCGATGTCCGCCGCGTACTCCAGGGCCACTTCCTCGAGGCGGTGGTGTTCAACGGCTTCGTTGACCGCGCCCATCCGGACCATGTCGTCGGCGGAATATTCGCGGGCCAGGAAGAAGATCTCGCGCGCGGCTTTCTGCCCGATCTGGCGCGCCAGCAGCGCCGAACCGTATCCGGCGTCGAAACTTCCCACTGTGGCGTCGGTCTGCTTGAACTTGCCGTGCTCGCGGGAGGCGATGGTGAGGTCGCTGACCACGTGCAGGGAGTGGCCTCCGCCGGCTGCCCAACCGTTGACGACGGCGATGACCACCTTGGGCATGGTGCGCATCAGCCGCTGGACTTCGAGGATGTGGAGCCGGCCGGCACGGGCGGGGTCGATGGTCTCCTGTGTGTCACCCTCGGCATACCGGTAGCCGTCCCGCCCGCGGATTCGCTGGTCACCGCCGGAGCAGAACGAGTGCCCGCCGTCCTTTTCGGAAGGCCCGTTGCCTGTGAGGAGGACCGTGGCGACGTCGGGCGTCATGCGGGCGTGGTCCATGGCCCGGTAGAGCTCATCCACGGTGCCGGGACGGAACGCATTGCGGACCTCGGGACGGTTAAAGGCGATCCGGACCGTGGGGAGGTCCTTGGCCGTGCCGTCCGCCGATCGCTCAACCTGCCGGTGGTAGGTCATGTCCTTGAAGTCATCGAAGCCGGACACTGTGCGCCAGCGTGAGGGGTCGAAGACGTCGGAAACCTTGGCAGGGAGTTGGTTGTTCACAGTCCGAGTCTAGTAATGGCGCTAGCCGATGCAGAACTCGTGGTCCTAGTTGGGGAGGAGCTCGGGCGGGACGGCGTAGATAAGGACCACGGCCATGAGGTTCTTGGCTGCATGGACAAAGTAGGAAAACATCAGGTTCTTTCCGGTCCACACATATACGGCCACCAGCACCACGGCCATGCCCAGATAGGGCGCGAGAGCGGAAAGCACCAGTCCTTCCCGGCCAATCACGTGGATGGATGCGAACACTAGCACGGAGATGATGCAACAGAGCCAGATGTTGACGTACCGGGACAACTTGCCGATCAGCAGGTGCCTGAACAGGTATTCCTCAACAAACGGGCCCAGCAACACCAGGAGCGGAACCATGAGCCATGCCGGCACATGCTGCAGCAGGCCCTGGATACCCAGCTGGTTTTCCGAGGTTTCGGCGGTTCCCAACGCCGCGACCAGGATCGCCGTCAGGATAAGCATCACTACGATGGCCAGCGGGACCATCCCCAACGTGAACCACGGCCGGGTGCCAAGAATCCTGAGGTCTCGGCCGGCTACACGCCAAGCGGACGCTATCGCGAATATTCCGACGCCGGCATAAAAGAGGGCGTTGACGGCGTAGGACGCCGTGGCCGGGTCGTGGAACAGTTGAAGCATCAGCCGTTCGACGCTGCCGCCAGCGACCGTGAAGTAGATGGTGAATCCCAAGTATGCGGCCACAGCCAAGGCATCGAGTGCGGTAAATCTGTACAAACGTGCCTTGCTGGTGATGGTGCCCATATGACCAGACTAGCTTTGCCGTTTGGCGATTTTCATCCCGCACGGCGGGAATGGCGTCAGGACTGGCCGCCAAGGGTCAGGGCTATGAGCACGCAGTTCAGCCCCACAATCAGGGTGGCACTGGTCCAGCCGGCAATCTTCAGGGGAAGGGAATCCGCGTGGATTCCCATCACTTCACGCTTGCCGGTCAAGCGGATCAACGGGATCAACGCGAAGGGGATGCCGAAACTGAGCAGCACCTGGCTGAGGACCAGCGCGAGTGTCGGCTCAATTCCGGCTCCCAGGATGACCAGTGCGGGAATTAGGGTAATGACGCGGCGAGCCAGCAGTGGGATCTTGACCTTCAGCAGCCCACCCATGATGGTTGCACCGGCATAGCAGCCCACGGACGTCGATGCCAGTCCGGAGGCCAGCAGCCCAACGGCGAACACGACTCCAATGGTGGGGCCCAGGGCTGCGGTGACGGCAGCGTGCGCTCCGGCGATGGTGTCCGTTCCTTCGATGCCGCGCAGGCTGGAGGCTGCCAGCAGCAACATGGAGATGTTGACGATGCCGGCGAGCAGCAAAGCGCCAACGACGTCCACCCGGGTGGTCCGGATCAGTCGGGTCCGGACCAAGGGGTCCTCGGAGAAGCCGTGCCGGTCCCGGGCCAGTGCAGAGTGAAGGTAGATCGCGTGGGGCATCACGGTGGCCCCCAACATACTTGCCGCCAGGAGTACCGTGTCCGGGCCTTCGAATCGTGGAAGCAAGCCGCCCAGCGCGCTTCCGGCATCAGGCGGATTCACGAACAACCCCGAGACAAACCCCACGGCAATGATTCCGAGGAGAACCAGGATGGCGTATTCAAAGGACTGTTGCCCCCGCCGTGACTGCAAGGCCAGCAGCAGCATGGATGCGATGCCGACGATCACACCGCCCGCCAGCAGCGGCAGCCCGAACAGCAGGTTGAGGGCCACGGCACCGCCGATTACCTCGGCCATGTCGGTAGCTCCGGCAACAATCTCGGCCTGCGCCCAGTACAGGCGCCTGCGTTTTGTGCCCAGCCGCTGTCCCAGGATTTCGGGCAGGCTCAGTCCCGTAGCCAGGCCGAGCTTGGCTGACTGGTACTGCACCAGTACGGCCATGGCGTTGGCGGCCACCAGGACCCACACCAGCAAGTATCCGTAGTTGGCACCAGCAGTAAGATTTGCAGCTACATTTCCCGGATCCACGTAGGCGATCGCAGCCACGAAAGCCGGACCCAACAGCAGCAGACGGGACCAGACCTTGCCGGGCGTGACGCGTGTTTGCAGGGTTGGTGCAGCCATGGTGGTCCTCATCGTTGGGGGTGCTCTGATACGAGGATAACCGAAAGTTAGGCGTACCGAAAAGTATTATTTAGGCCACCCATTGTGGTCTTTTCGGAGGGCCGCCGCTTGACTCGAAGCGGAACGCCCGGCAGGCTGGAGCGATGAAGTCTTGAGCGCAGCCCACTTTCGGCTGCATCCCAGTGCCCACATGGCTATCTGCCAACCGCTGCGGACTTGCGAGGATCCCTCTTGACTGACCACCTTTACCTTTCCGGCGTTTCCCATGGCTATGGGGACCGCGAACTTCTCAACAATGCCGAGCTCGTGATTGATCACGGCGAGCACGTGGCAATTGTGGGCGAGAACGGCGCAGGAAAGTCCACACTGCTCCGCCTGCTCTCAGGCGTGGAGACGCCCGACGACGGCGCTGCCGGTTTGGCCGGTGACTCCGGCTACCGCGTTGGTTACCTTGCGCAAACCCACGGGTTCCCCGAATCGCTGACCGTAGGGGAGGTCATCGATACCTCCCTTGGTGCACTCCGCGACCTCGAGGATCGCATCGCCGGGCTTGAGCGCGACCTCGCCGACGCTGATCCCGATGCCCTGGAACTCTACGGAAGCCTGCAGACGGAGTACCAGCTCCGCGAAGGGTACGCGGCCGAGTCGCGCGTGGAAGCAGCGCTGGACAAGCTTGGGCTGGGAGGCTTGGACCGCCGTCGAACGCTTGGATCTTTGTCAGGAGGCGAGCAGGAGCGGGTTGCGCTGGCCTGCCTGCTTGCCGATCCGGCCGAGGCCCTGCTGCTGGATGAGCCCACCAACCATCTGGACGCGGAGGGGACCACCTGGCTTGAATCGCGGCTGGCCGCTCATCGCGGAACCGTGGTGGTGGTGTCCCACGACCGTGTCCTGCTGCGCAAAGTGGCCACCACCATCGTCGAGGTGGACGCTGAGCGCCGCTCTGTGAACCGCTACGGCAGTGGGTACGACGGCTACCTCCGCGAAAAGGCGGCCGAGCGTGCCCGTTGGGTTCAGCAGTATGAGGGCTGGCTCGACGCCATGGCGGCGGAGCGACTTCAGGCTGCCACCGTGGCCGACGGCATGGGCTACGGCCGGAAGCGCGACAACGACAAGATGGCTTTCGGCTTCAAGACCGGAACCTGGCAGAGCGCTGCTGCCAGCAAGGTCCGCAACGCGCAGGAGCGGCTCCGCCGGTTGGAAGAGAATCCCGTGGACCGCCCGCCGGTGCCCCTGACCTTGGCGGCACCCCTGAAGACTGCAGCACCCTCCGGCGCGGTGGCTGTTGAGACGGTGGCTGTTGAGGCGTCCGAACCGGCGGTGAAAGCCCGCAGCATCAGCGTTCCGGGACGTCTCCAGCCCACCGATTTCTCGGTGGACGCTGGCCAGAAAGTGCTGATCACGGGTCCAAACGGCGCAGGCAAATCGACGCTGCTCTCAGTCCTGACGGGGAACCTTGAGCCTGCCACGGGCACCGTGGCCGTCAACGGCTCTGTGGGGTACCTGCAGCAGGAGCTCCACGTGCCCCCAAGGCCTGGTTTGCGGTTGTTGCCCGCATTCGCCGCTGGCTTGGGCGGAAATATCGACGAACACGCCGAGGGACTCCTGCGGCTGGGCCTGTTCCGTCCCGCGGAGTTCCACGTCCCTGTCGGCAGTTTGTCCGCGGGGCAACAACGCAGGCTCGCCCTCGCCCGCCTGCTCCTCGGCGGTTACGAAACGATGATTGTCGACGAGCCCACCAACCACTTGGCGCCCGTGCTCGTGGAGCAACTCGAGGCCGCGCTGGCTTCGTTCGCGGGAACCGTGGTGATCGTCAGCCATGACCGCGCGCTGGGGGAGTGGTTCGACCGTTGCGCCCGTCCCGCGGCAGGCGCCAGTGCAGGCGCCGGAAGCTGGGTACGCCGGCGGATGGCCGACGGCTTCCTCCTGTAGCGATGACCCCGCGCTCGCCTTCCGCGGCCGGGTGTTGTTGCCTGCGTCACGGGCATTCCGGTTAATCCCGTAAGATGGACGGGTTGCGCGAAGCTTCGGCGTTCTGCGTTCTTTGTCACACTTCGTGATCCCCAAAGCGGGAAAGCTCGAATTATGTGTGCCAAAGCCGCCCGTGTTCCGGCACTGGGCGAAAACCCCTACAGCAACACCCCGACCCACAAGGAACAGCTGTGCCGCAAAGTACTCCCACAGATCTCCAGAGCCCCAAGGCCTCATCCGCAGCCGCGGGCTCGACCCTCAGCGCTGAGGGTTACCAGAAGACCCTGAGCCGCCGCCACGTCACCATGATCGCCATGGGTGGCGCCATCGGCGTCGGCCTCTTCATGGGTGCCGGTGGCCGCCTGGCCTCCACCGGCCCGGCCCTGATCTTCTCCTACGCCATCGCCGGCGTCATCGCTTACCTGCTGATGCGCGCCCTTGGCGAACTCATCATGTACCGCCAGACGTCCGGCTCTTTCGTGAGCTACGCCGGCGAAATGTTCGGCAAGAAGGGCGCCTACCTTTCCGGGTGGATGTACTTCATCAACTGGGCCATGACAGGCATCGCGGAGCTCATCGCGATCGGCCTCTACTTCCAGTTCTTCTTCCCGAACGTGCCCATTGAACTGTCCGCCATTGCAGCGCTGGTTCTGCTGGTTGCCGTGAACCTGTTCAGCGTCAAGGCATTCGGTGAGTTCGAATTCTGGGCATCCTGCCTCAAGGTCGCGGCCATCGTGATCTTCCTGGCTGTCGGCACGTTCATGGTTGTTACCAACGCCAAGGTGGGCCAGGGACACGCGTCCGTTGCCAACCTGTTCCACGAAGACGGCGGCATGTTCCCCAAGGGCGGCCTGGTGATGATCCTGGTCCTCAACGCCGTGATCTTCGCTTACAACGCCATCGAACTGGTCGGCATTACCGCTGGCGAGATGGAAAACCCGGAACGCGAAGTCCCCAAGGCGATCCGCGCCGTCGTGATCCGTATTGTGGTCTTCTATGTCGGTTCCGTGACCCTCCTCGCGATGCTGCTCCCGTCCGACCAGTACGTGGCCGGCACCTCGCCGTTCGTTACCGTGTTCGGGCAGATGGGCCTGGGCTGGATGGGCGATGTGATGAACATGATCGTCATCACCGCTGCCCTGTCTTCCTGCAATTCGGGCCTGTACTCGATCGGCCGAATTTTCCGCACCATGGCAAACAACGGTCACGCGCCGCAGTGGCTCACCAAGATGTCCAGCCGCCACGTGCCGTACGCGGCCATCCTGGCCATCGGCGCCGTCTACCTCGTAGGCATCCTGCTCAACATCTGGCTGGGTGGCTCGCACGCGTTCGACCTCGCCCTGAACACCGCATCCATCGGCGTGATCTTCACTTGGGGCTCCATCTTTGCCAGCCAGATCGCCCTGCGGAAGAAGCGCGGAAAGGTCTCCAGCCTGCCGATGCCCGGTTCGCCGTGGACCAGCTGGTTGGGCCTGATCGCACTGCTGGCCATTACCGTGCTGATCGGTTTCGACTCCATGACCAACAAGGAGACCGGCGAGGTCTTCCTGCTGGGCCTGTGGACCCTGGCAACCATTCCTTTCTTCGCCCTGATCCTTTGGCTGGGCTGGCAGAAGGTCAAGAACAACGAGCCCAAGAGTGAGCTCTTCAGCTAACTCCCTCGTTTCAAGCGGTTCTTAACGCACGACGGCGGGTGCCGCCTTGGGTGACCAGTTCACCCCAGGCGGCGCCCGCCGTCGTTTGTGGTTTTGGTTGTATGTTCAGTCGGCCAGGTGCTTCGCGAAATGGTCCTCGATTCGGCGCCACGCTTCCGGCGCGGCGGCGGGATCGGGTTTGATTCCCAAAACCCGCATCAGGGGACGTAGCACTTTCGGTCCCACGGGGGCGTCGTTCATGAAGGCGTGGCCCGCCGTCGGAAATTCCTTGACGTCGTGCTCAATTCCCAGATTGGTGAGCGCCGACTCCAACTTGGCGGCGGCTCCCGGCAGGGTCCGATCCTTGCCGCCGTAATTCGCGACCATCGGGCAAGCGCCTTCGAGGGCGCCAGGCAGGTCCCGCGGCAATTGGCCATAGTTCACGGATGCTGCGTCGAAACCGTCGTTGGCGGCCATCAGCGCGAAAGCACCGCCCATGCAGAAACCAATGAGGCCCACCTTTCCCGTGCACTTCGCATCCTCCCGCAGCCATGCCCTGGCGGTAGCTACATCGATGAAAGCGCGGCCTTCCCCGGAACCCAGAGAGCGCATGGTCGCGACGAGGCAGCGCCGTGGACCGCCGTCGCTGTAAAGATCCACCGCGAGGGTCAAGTACCCCGCTGCTGCCAGCCGATCCGCCTGGCGACGCATCACATCGTCCAGTCCGAAGGCCTCGTGGATCATCACCACTCCGGGAAACGGCCCCACCCCGTCGGGCTCGGCCAAATATCCCTTCAGCGCGGAAGAACCTCCCGAGGCCTGGCTCTTCGCGCTCAAATCGATGGTGACCATGGGTGGCCTTTCGCTGTGCTTCCAGCGGCATGGAGTGCGCCGGCTGAGGCCAGTTTTCGCCATCGGCACCGTTCAGGCAAGGCCGGGCCGTCCCGGACGGCGATCTTTGTCGGCACCCGGGGATAGGCTCGAAGCATGGAACAACGCACCACACTGACGCAGCACATGACCGCCGGACCATCGAGGGTTTGGCCCGGTAAGTCGCACTCTCCGGAAGAGTCCTCGACCCCCACGCGGGAATCCCTCTGATGCCGGCGGCAAAGGTCGCGGCCCCGAAGATTTCCCCGGTGCGATTGGACGAACTTCGCGACGACGACGCCCCGGACTGGCAGCGGGGTGAAAGGTACGACGGCGTCCGGCTCACCCGCGTCTCTGCGGAGGGAGAAGAACTGAGCGGCGCCGATTTCATCGAGTGCGAGTTCAACAGTGTGTCCTTCAACGAGGCCCAATTGCGTGGTGCCACGTTCCGGGAGTGCATCCTGGCCGAACCCTACGCACCTGTTTTCATGGCTGCGCGCTCATCGTGGCAGGACGTGGAGATCAGCAACCCCCGCTGGGGTTCCGCCGAACTCTACGAAGGTAACTGGCGCTCGGTTCGCATCGACGGCGGCAAGCTGGATTACGTGAACCTGCGCGGCTCCAAGCTCATGGATGTCCAAATTTCCGACTGCATCATCAATGAGTTGGACCTCGGTGGCTGCACCGGGACCCGGGTGGCATTGAAGAACTGCACCATTGGCACCCTGGATGTCACCGGCGCCAAGCTGAAGGACGTGGATTTGCGGACTTCTGAGTTCCGCGGAGTCAACGGCCTGGCCGGTCTGGCTGGTGTGGTCATTGACGATTATCAGCTGAGCCTCATGGCGCCGCTTTTGGCGGGCCACTTGGGGATCCGGGTGATTTGAGCGGTTGCGGGATGGCCGGCAGGGGAGCTTCATCTGTTGACCGTCCCGCCAGGCCGTGTAATCTTTATAGAACGAACGGTCGGTATATTATTCCCGGGCCGGTCCCTTTCAATTCGCGAAGGATGTTCTCATGGTCGAGGCTTTTCTTGTTGGCGGCGCCCGTACGCCTGTAGGTCGCTACGGTGGGGCTCTGTCCTCCGTCCGTCCCGACGACCTCGCAGCGTTGGTGGTCCGGGAAGCAGTGGCGCGTGCCGGCGTCGATCCTGACTCCATCGACGAGGTCATCCTCGGAAACGCCAACGGCGCCGGCGAGGAAAACCGCAACGTCGCCCGCATGGCAACCATTCTGGCCGGACTTCCCCTCCACATCCCGGGCATCACGGTGAACCGGCTGTGCGCTTCGGGCCTGAGTGCCATCATCATGGCCAGCCAGATGATCAAGTCGGGTGCCGCGGACATCGTGGTGGCCGGTGGCGTCGAGTCCATGAGCCGCGCACCGTGGGTCCAGGAGAAGCCCACCACGGCTTTCGCCAAGCCCGGCCAAATCTTCGACACCTCCATCGGCTGGCGATTCGCCAACCCGCTCTTCACCAAGGGCGAGCTCTCCCGCGACGGCAAGATGACCTACTCCATGCCGGAGACGGCAGAGGAAGTGGGCCGCGTGGACAACATCTCCCGCGAGGACGCCGATGCTTTCGCGGTCCGCTCGCACGAACGCGCACTGGCTGCGATCGCCGGAGGCCGGTTCAAGGACGAGATCGTTCCGGTGACAGTCAAGACCCGCAAGGCAGAGACCGTGGTGGACACCGACGAAGGTCCCAGGTTGGGTACCAGCATGGATGTCCTGGCGGGGCTTCGGCCCGTCGTGCCGGGTGGCTCCGTGGTGACAGCCGGCAACTCGTCCACCCTGAATGACGGCGCCTCAGCGATCATCGTTGCATCCGAAGCCGCGATCAAGAAGTTCGGCCTGACACCCCGCGCTCGCATCGTTGACGGAGCATCGGCCGGCTGCGAGCCCGAAATCATGGGAATCGGCCCGGTCCCGGCCACCCAGAAGGTCCTGGCACGCACTGGCCTGACAGTGGGCCAGCTTGGCGCCGTGGAACTGAACGAAGCTTTTGCCACCCAGTCCCTGGCGAGCATGCGTCGCCTTGGACTGGACCCGGACATTGTGAACAACGACGGCGGGGCCATCAGCCTGGGACACCCGCTCGGCTCAAGCGGCTCGCGTATCGCCATCACGCTCTTGGGCCGCATAAAGCGCGAACTCGCCTCCGCGACCGGGCCAAAGCTGGGCTTGGCGACCATGTGCATCGGCGTCGGGCAGGGAACTGCGATGCTGCTGGAAGGCGTGTAATGGCACTGAACCCGGAAGACTTCTCCACCCTCCTTGTAGAGGAGCGCGAAGATCGACTCACCGTCCTGTTGAACCGTCCCGAGGTCCGCAACGCAATCGACCAGCAGATGGTGGACGAGCTTCATTTGGTTTGTGCCGAGCTCGAACGGAACCCGAAGGTACTGATCATTGCCGGCACGGACGGCGTGTTTGCCTCAGGTGCCGACATCGGCCAGCTGCGCGAACGCCGACGGGACGACGCCCTTCAGGGAATCAACTCCACGATCTTCGTCCGCATCGCCAAACTTCCCATGCCCGTCATCGCGGCCCTGGACGGATACTGCCTGGGCGGCGGTGCCGAACTCGCTTACGCCGCGGACTTCCGTATTGGTACTCCAAGCGTCCGGATCGGAAACCCCGAGACGGGGCTGGGGATCCTGGCTGCGGCTGGTGCCACATGGCGGCTCAGGGAACTTGTGGGTGAACCCAAGGCCAAGGAGATTCTCCTGGCCGGTGCGGTCCTCCGGGCGGAGGAAGCCCTACGGATCAACCTCATCACCGCCATCGTCGAGGCACCTGAGCTCATGGACGCTGCCCACGCCTTGGCAGACAGGATCGGTCGGCAGGATCCCCTGGCCGTGCGCATCACCAAGTCCGTGTTCCACGCCCCGGCGGAAGCCCACCCGTTGATCGACACCCTCGCCCAAGGCATCCTCTTCGAGTCTCAGGCCAAGTTCGACAGGATGCAGGCGTTCCTCGACAAGAAATCGGCTAAAGCTTCGCAAAACACAGACGCTCCCACGCACGACAGGACCCAGAAATGACAGACGTTACCGCCCTACCGCACGTTGTTGGAGTCCTGGGCGGCGGCCGGATGGGAGCCGGCATCGCACACGCCTTCCTGACCAAGGGCGCCACTGTGATCGTCGTTGAGCGTGACCACGAGGCCGCCGCCGGTGCCCAAAGCAGGGTCGCCGAGGCCGTGGCCAAATCCGCCGCCCGTGGCACCCTGGACGAGGCACCCGAAACCGCGTTGGCACGCTTCAGCACGTCCACGGACTACGCCTCCTTCATCCACTGCGGCCTGGTGGTGGAGGCCGTCCCCGAGGATTACGAACTCAAGGTCAGCGCGCTTAAGGCCGTGGAGGAGCACCTGTCCGCAGACGCATTCCTGGCGTCCAACACCTCCTCGCTGTCCGTCACCGGCCTGGCAAACGAACTCCGCCGGCCCGCCCACTTTGTGGGACTGCATTTCTTCAACCCGGTGCCCGCGTCAACCCTGATTGAAGTGGTGCTGGCCAAGGAAACGTCTCCCGAACTGGCTGAAGCGGCGAAAAGCTGGACCGAGGCACTCGGCAAGACCGCCGTCGTCGTGAACGACGCGCCGGGCTTCGCGTCCTCCAGGCTGGGGGTGGCCATCGCACTGGAAGCGATGCGCATGGTGGAAGAGGGCGTCGCGTCCGCCGAGGACATCGATGCCGCCATGGTGCTGGGCTACAAGCACCCCACGGGACCGCTGAAGACCACTGACATTGTGGGTTTGGATGTGCGTCTGGGCATTGCAGAGTACCTGCACTCCACGCTGGGTGACCGCTTTGCGCCTCCGCAGATCCTCCGTGACAAGGTGGCGCGCGGCGAGCTCGGCCGCAAGTCGGGCAAGGGCTTCTTCGACTGGAACGACTAACACTCGCGGGCGGTTAGGCTAGCCGGGTGACTTCAATCGAACCCATCACCCTGACCGGAAAATTCGTGACGCTGGAACCGCTTAGCGTGGATCACCATGACCAGCTGGTTGATGCCGCGCGCGACGGTGAACTGTGGAAGCTCTGGTACACCTCCGTTCCGGCTCCGGAAGGTATGGCCGCTGAGATTGATCGGCGTCTGGACCTGCAGGCCAAGGGTTCCATGGTGCCCTTTGCTACGCGCTCCAATGCCACCGGCAAACTCATCGGCATGACGACGTACATGAATATCGACGCCGTGACACCCCGTGTCGAGATCGGCTCCACGTGGAACGCGGCGTCGGCGCACGGCACCGGAACCAATCCCGACTCCAAGCTCCTGCTCCTGCGGCACGCGTTCGAAACGCTCGGCTGCCCGGCAGTGGAGTTCCGCACGCACTGGCTGAACCAGCAATCCCGTGAGGCCATAGCCCGGCTCGGAGCAAAGCAGGACGGCGTGCTCCGTAACCACTCACGCAGCGCCGATGGAGCCCTGCGCGACACCGTGGTGTTCTCCATCCTCGAGCACGAGTGGCCCGCGGTGCGGAACGGCCTGGAGTTCCGTCTGGCCAAGTACCGCGCCGAGGGCTGAGCTTCCGGCAGTAAATGAACGCCTTTAGTCCCGGGAGCTAACCCTTCGGCGCCAATGTGCTTAGCTGGCACTTATGGATTCAGCGCACCAAAGCGTCCACTGGGACGGCGCCGTCAACGCGTGGCGTATCGCTGGTGACGTATACAGGATGGGTCGCCACGAATGGGTCACCGAGGCCGGTTGGCAGCAGATGTACGACGACGGCGTCCGCACCGTGATCGATCTTCGCGCCGCACGTGAGCGGACGTCGCGCGACACCGATCCGGAGGTGCCGCCCGAGGTGAAGGCGCGTATCGACGTCGTACATTGCCCCACGGAGGATCCAGACCATAGCCGCTTCAGCGAGCTGTTCGGCCACTACCTGAAGGACCCTGCCCAGTACGCCGACTACCTCCAGCTTTTCGCGGAGAAAGTCGCAGCAGTGTTCAAAGCGATCGCGGCCTCGCCCGGCAAGGTCGTGGTGCATTGTTCGGCGGGACGCGACCGCAGCGGTGTGATCGCCCTCATGCTGCAGCGCCTGGCGGGATTCAGTGACGAGGAAATCGTGAGCGGCTATGAGCTCGCTGCCCGGGGAATCAATGAGAGGCATCGCACGCACGGGGCTCCGCATGCCCACGACCCGTACCTGCCTGAGGCCGAACTTGAAGCGACGTTAACACGCCGGCGGGCCAGCCTGTGGGCTTTCCTTGAGTGGCTCGACGCTCCCGGCTTCCTGGCTGCCAATGGCGTGTCCCCGGCCGAGCTGGCTGCCGTGCGCGCAAAGCTGGCAGCAACCGACGCTGCTACCATGCAGAGTTGACTGATATCTGAAATGGATGGACCCGAATGACTACCGGCGCCCGCGTCACCATCGTGACGCGAACCAAGAATCGACCCACCTTCCTGGCACGCGCTTTGGACGACATCTTTGGCCAGACGTTCCAAGACTTCGAGTTGGTGATAGTGAACGACGGCGGCGACCCGGCCGACGTCGACCGCCTCACCTCCCAGCGGTCCGAGGCGGAGCAGGCTCGAATCACGACGCTCCACCACGCTGAATCCGTGGGTATGGAAGCGGCCTCGAATGCCGGTCTCAAAGCCGGCACGGGTGAGTTCGTGGTGATCCATGATGACGACGATTTCTGGTCACCCGACTTCCTTGCCCGCACCGTGGCCTACCTCGATGACCCCGCGCACGCTGCCGAAAGCGGTGTCATGGTGCGGACGGAGATCGTCATCGAGGAGCTCGTGGAGGGCAGGATCGAACCGATCCGCCGGGAGATCTTCTGGGCCGACATGCGGCAGATAACGCTCGCGGACATGCTCAAGATCAACCGCGCAGTCCCCATTTCCTTCCTGTACCGCCGCAGCCTGCACGACGCCGTGGGCTACTACAACGAGAACCTGCCTGTGGTGGGTGACTGGGAGTTCCACCTGCGCGTATTGAGCCACTCACGCGTCGGATTCCTCGACGGCGAACCCCTCGCCTTCTGGTCGCAGCGGCCGGAATCTGAGGGGCACGAGGGGAACAGCATCTTTTCGAAAGCCGCCGAGCATGCACACTACGACGCCTTGGTCCGCGACGAGCATCTCCGCGACGGCGTCGCCCAGAACGGCCTCGGCACCATGCTGTACCTGACCCGCGTGCTCGCCGAGCAAGAGGACCTCATTGTTGCCCAGCAGCGGCGACTGGACGAGACCACGGCCAAGCTGGACCACATCCTTGAACAGCTTGAGTCCCTCAATCAGACCATCATTGCGCGGACCAGCGTGGGCGAGTTCCTGAAGAAGCCGCTGTTGTTGGCGAAGAAGCTCGGCCACAGAGGCTGACGCTCTCCCGCTGTTCCATACCTTGGGCGGGTGGCCCGAACAAAAATTCCTGCTGTACTCTGCCGGGCATTCATGTACCCTGTATATATTACCGAACGGCCGGTCAGTAATGTTGGTGTCAGTCAGCAATGACCGTGCCGCTTTCATGTGCCTTGGAAGGACCCGTCGACGATGACCACTACAGCAGTCGCCCCGGAAACCACAGCCGTTGCAACCGTCCCCAGCTACGTCCAGGATGCCTGGTGGACCCCCTCACCTGACGCGAAGAGAGTCCCGGTTCGCGATGCCAGCACAGGTGAAGTCCTGGCCAACGTGAGCACCGACGGACTGGACCTGTCCGCCGTCGTAAATTACGGCCGCACCACTGGTCAAACGGAACTCGGGAAGCTGACTTTCCACCAGCGCGCCCTCAAGCTCAAAGAGCTTGCCATGTACCTCAACGGCCGCCGCGAGGAACTGTACGCCTCATCACTGCAGTCCGGTGCCACCAAGATCGACAACATGATCGACATCGACGGCGGCATAGGTGTCCTCTTCACATTCGGTTCCAAGGGCCGGCGCGAGCTGCCCAACTCGCAGGTGATCGTGGACGGCCCCATGGAGACGCTCTCCAAGGACGGTTCGTTCGTGGCCGAGCACATCTACACACGCATTCCGGGCGTTGCGGTGCAGATCAACGCCTTCAACTTCCCGGTCTGGGGCATGCTGGAGAAGTTCGCGCCGTCATTCCTGGCCGGAGTGCCCACCATCGTGAAGCCCGCAACTCCCACCGGATATGTCGCGGAGGCTGCGGTGCGGGCCATCATTGAATCCGGCATCCTGCCTGCCGGCGCTCTCCAGCTGATCTCTGGTTCGGCACGCACGCTCCTGGACGAGCTGGATTATCGCGACCTCGTCTCCTTCACGGGCTCTGCGTCCACGGCCAAGTCGCTCAAGTCCCACCCGAATGTGGTTCAGGGCGGTGTCCGGTTCACCTCGGAGACCGACTCCCTCAACGCCGCCATCCTCGGCCCTGATGCCGTGCCAGGTACACCGGAATTCGACGCCTTCATCAAGGCCGTCGTTACCGAGATGACCGTCAAGGCGGGCCAGAAATGCACCGCGATCCGTCGAGTCATCGTTCCGCAAGCGCTGACCGCTGACGTCGCCGCCGCCGTCGGCGCCCGCATCAACGAACGCGTTGTGATCGGTGACCCGCGCGCCGAGGGCGTCACCATGGGCGCGCTGGCCTCACTCGATCAGCTCGCCGATGTTCGCGCTGCTGTTCAGTCAATGCTCGACGCCGGTGGGGAACTCGCGTACGGATTTCTCGATTCGCCGTCGGTCACCTCGGTTGGGGGCGCCGTGGGCGTTGTGGAAGACGGCGCGTTCATGTCTCCGGTACTCCTTAGCTGGGCCGACGCGGAAGCTGAGGAAGTGCACTCGCTTGAAGCCTTCGGGCCGGTGTCCTCCGTGATCGGCTACTCGGACCTGCCCGACGCAATCCGCCTGGCTGCCCGCGGATCCGGATCCCTGGTGGCATCGGTGTGCACCAACGATCCCGCTGTGGCGCAGGAACTGGTCCTCGGCATTGCAGCCCACCACGGGCGCGTCCACGTGCTGAACCGTGAGGACGCCCGCTCGTCCACCGGCCACGGATCCCCGGTTCCTCACCTTGTCCACGGTGGTCCGGGTCGTGCCGGTGGTGGCGAGGAGCTGGGCGGCATCCGCTCGGTCCTGCACCACATGCAGCGCACCGCTATCCAGGGTTCACCCAACATGCTTACGGCCGTCACTGGTGTTTGGCACACGGGAGCGGAGCGCAACTTCACGGTGGAAACTGAAGGCGAGCACCCGTTCCGGAAGTCGTTGGCGTCCCTCCGAATCGGAGATGCCGTGCGCTCGGAGCTTCGCGAGGTCAAGTTGGAGGACATCACCGCCTTCGCGAACTCCACCGGCGACACCTTTTACGCCCACACCAACCAGGAAGCCGCCGAGGCGAACCCGTTCTTCCCGGGCATCGTGGCCCACGGCTACCTGCTCCTCAGCTGGGCTGCAGGGCTGTTCGTTGAGCCCGCGCCAGGTCCCGTCCTGGCCAACTACGGCTTGGAGAACCTGCGCTTCATCACCCCTGTTGCCGCCGGTGATTCGATCCGCGTGACCCTCACGGCCAAGAAGATCACCCCTCGCGAGACCGACGAATACGGCGAGGTGGCCTGGGACGCGGTCCTGACCAACCAAAACGACGAAATAGTGGCGACCTACGACGTCCTGACCCTCGTGGAGAAGTAACCCTCTCTCACGTTCCGCCGTGTTGGGGGTAAACGCTCCGGCACTTACCAGAAACGCTTCCACGCCTTAGTGCGCGGAAGCGTTTTGGTTTTTAAACCGCGGGCACGACGACGACACCTGGGCGCCGCCGTCGTCGGCCACCGCTGGCGTGGGATGTGAGTGAGGATTGGCCGGAAGAGGGCGGGTTGTGAGTGAGGGTTGGCCGGAAGGGGGTGGGGTGTGAGTGAGGGTTGACCGGAAAGGGGCGGGTTGTGAGTGAGGGTTGGCCGGAAGGCGTCCGGACCCTCTTGGAAAAGCGACCGTCTCTCACGTTCCGCCGTGTTGGGGGCAAACGCTCCAGCACGACGACGTCACCTGGCCGCCGCCGTCGGCCACCGCTGGGGTGGGATGTGCAGGAGGGTTGGCCGGAAAGGGGTGGGATGTGAGTGAGGGTCAGGAGGTCGTGTGGAGGCCGTCGAAAGCCATGGTGATGACGTCGTCCGCGAGCTTCTCCGGCGACAGCGAGCCCCCGGGCTTGTACCACTCCACGATCGAGTTGATGGTGCCGAACAGCAGGCGTGTGACGGTGCGGGGATCGATGTCCTGGCGCAGGGAGCCGTCCTCGCGGGCTGCGGAGATCAGGGCAGCCACCTTGTGGTCGAATGCGCGACGGCGTTCCAGCGCGTCCCGTTCGATCTCCGTGTTGCCGCGAAGGCGCAACAGCAGGGTGACGAACGGCAGCCGGTCCACCAGCACGGCTATGGTCTGCCGGAGCACGAACTCGAGGCGTGCGTCGGCGGGCCCGGAGGTCGCGGAGGGTTCCTCCAGGATGGCCTCCAGGCCGCCCAGCGCGTGGTCCAGGGCGAGCTTCAGCAGATCGCCCTTGGACGGCACGTGATGGTAGATGGCGGACTTCGAAATCCCCAGGTTTTCAGCCAGGATGCCCATGGACGTTGCGTCGTAACCGTGGCGGTTGAAGACGTCGACGGCGATGCGGAGCACCGATTGCTGGTCGTAGCCGGGCCGTCCGCGCTTGGTGCTGGTCTCAGTAGGCATGCTGGCATTTTCTCATGAAGCGGATCAGCCCTTGGGACGCAGGTCGTAGATGCGGCGCAGCTTGCCGTTGGAACGCTCCAGGGAACCGGGCTCTACGACGTCGACTACGCAAGACGAGCCGACATGAATCTTGATCTGCTCACGCAAGGTGTGTGCCGCCGTCGTACTTGCCTCGGGGGAGACAGCCTCACGCCGCTCGATACGGACCGTGAGCGAGTCCATGCGCTTGCCTTCGGGGCGGGTGATTTCGAGTCGGAAGTGTGGGCTGAGTTCCGGGATGCGCAGGGCGATTTCTTCGATCTGTGACGGGAAGAGGTTCACGCCCCGGAGGATGATCATGTCGTCGCTGCGGCCGGTGATGCGGCCCATGCGGCGGTGTGCGGGCCGGGCGGTGCCGGGCAGCAGGCGTGTGAGGTCCTTGGTGCGGTAGCGGATGATCGGCAGCGCTTCCTTCGTCAGGGAGGTGAAGACAAGTTCCCCGGGTTCGCCGTCGGCCAGGACCGTGGAGTGGTCAAAGGGGTCGATGATTTCGGGGCGGAAGTGGTCTTCCCAGATGTGGCAGCCGTCCTGCGTCTCAACTGCTTCGCCGGCGACGCCTGGGCCCATGACCTCGGAGAGCCCGTAAATGTCCGAGGCTTTGATGTTCATGGTGACTTCGAGTTCGTGGCGCATCTCTTCGGTCCACGGTTCGGCCCCGAGCACGGCGTATTTCAGCGAGGTGGAGGTGGGGTCGATGCCCTGGTGTGCCATGGCGTCGGCGATGGTGAGCAGGTAGGTGGGGGTGGCCAGGATCGCGTCTGGCTTGAAGTCCTGGATGAGCTGGATCTGGCGTTCCGTCTGGCCTCCGGACATGGGGATGACGGTGCAGCCGAGCGCCTCAGCGCCTGCGTGTGCCCCCAGGCCACCGGTGAACAGGCCGTAGCCGTAGGCGTTGTGGACCTTCATGCCGGGGCGGACACCGGATGCGCGGAACGACCGTGCCACCAATGTTGCCCAGTTGGCGAGGTCGTTCTTGGTGTAGCCAACTACCGTGGGGCGGCCGGTGGTGCCAGAGCTGGCGTGGATTCGCGCGATTTGGTCCTGGGGGACCGCGAACATCCCGAAGGGGTATTCCAGGCGGAGATCTTCCTTGGTGGTGTACGGGAACTTGCCCAGGTCGCTCAACTCGCGGAGGTCCGAGGGGTGTACCCCGGCTTCGTCGAACTTGCGCTTGTACAGGGGCACGCGGTCGTAGGCGTAGGCCACAGTGTGCTGGAGGCGGGTCAGTTGCAGGGCCTCGAGCTCGTCGCGGGAGATGGTTTCTTCCCGGTCCAGCACCGGGGTGCCGGCTTTGGAGGTGGGAACGTCGGGTGCTGCCACGGTGTTCTGGGTCATGGGTTCCTACTTCTTGGAGATGGTGCGGCTGCGGCCACGGAACTCAGCAATGAGTTCGCCGGGCTCGGCGTCAGGGGAGGGTGTGGTGGCCGGGTCGGCCGCGTAGATCTGGATGTCGTACAGGCCGCTTCGGCCGGTACTCGCGCGGCGGTTTGCGACGGCGGTGATCACCTGGCCTTGGAAGGCCGGCTTGATGAAGTTGATGTCGACGCCGGACGCCACCGTGATGTTGGCGGCTTCCTCGGGCGTGGGGTTGGCCGGGTTGCAGGCCAGTGCGAAGGCTGTGTCGGCGAAGGCGAAGATCATTCCGCCGTGGGCCATGCCGAAGCCGTTGAGCATTTCCTGGCGGAGGTGCATCCGGATGGTGGCGTGGCCGTCGTCGATCTTGAGCACCTGGATGCCCATCCACTCGGACGCGTAGTCGTTCGTCAGGATGTGGTGCGATGCACCGGAGAGGGTTGTTTCAACCATGCGTCATTGCCTCCAGCTTTATTTACCGAATGTTCATTAGGTAATCCCAGATCGCGCCAAGTGTCAAGACTGGACCACTATTCACCCGCGACTAGTAGCCTCATGTTCATGCCCGACATTGAGCTCCCCATCGTCACCGACCGACTCATCCTCCGGCGCTTCGAGGCCGAGGACCTTGAGCGTTTCCACGGTTACCAGTCTCTCCCCGAAACTGCACGCTTTCTTTTCCGCAACGAGTTGACCAAGACACGGGCCATGGAGGTCCTGGGGCGGTATGCGAATTTCGAGTTCAAGCAGGAAGGAGACTGGGTTTGCCTGGCCATTGAACGCAAGGACCAGCCCGGGCTGATGGGCGAGGTAGTGCTGAAATGGCTGGAGGGGACCGGTCAAGGTGAGCTGGGCTGGATCCTGCATCCGGAAGCCCGCGGCCAGGGGATCGCTACGGAAGCCGCCCAAGCCGTCATGGAACTCGCTTTTGGGAAGTTGTCCTTCCATCGCCTCGACGCCAAGCTCGATGCGCTCAACGCCGGTTCCGCGGGTATCTGCAAACGCCTGGGTATGCGGCTCGAAGCAACCCTTGTGGACAACTGGCACTACAAGGGCCAGTGGGCCACCGAGAACATCTACGCCATCCTGGACACCGAATGGCGGGCCCGGAGCGGGCAGGCACCCAGCGGTCAGACCGCAGCGGGCGGTGCGTCGCCGAAGTCGGGCGTTTAGTCCTCGGTGACGGGCCACGTCTTGTGGTGCTTCAGCTGCTCCGTTAGCTGCTCCCCGGGCAACGGCCGGCTGAAGTAGTATCCCTGGCCGCTCGTGCAGCCGATGCCCAGAAGGTACTGGGCTTGCTCGGCTGTCTCGATGCCTTCCCACACGGCATTGAGGCCACAGGCCCGGATAAGCTGCAGGACGGCGGCGAGCAGTGCTGGCTGTGAGGGGTCGCTGCCCAGGGCGGATAGCAGGGTCCGGTCCACTTTGACGGTATCGACGGGCAGCCGACGCAGGTAGCTGATGGAGGAGTAGCCCGTACCGAAGTCGTCGATTTCCAGTCCCACGCCCAGGCGGCGCAGGCTGTTGAGCGTGTAGCGGTCCAGGTCGTTGCCAAGGATGACGGCGCTCTCGGTCAGTTCCAGCACCAGCAGCGATGGGTCCAGGTCCGCGGCCGCCAACGCTTCCCTGACGTCCTCGATGAACTCAAGCCGCTGCAGGTCGGCGGCCGAAACGTTGATGCGCATGCTGAAGTTGTGGCCCGCCGTCAGGGGATCGCTGCGCCATTGCCTTAACTGCTCGACGGCGGTGCGGAGCACCCAACCACCCAAATCGGAGATCATGCCCGTTTCCTCGGCAATCGGGATGAACTCGTCCGGCATGACCAACCCGCGGGTGGGGTGGTTCCAGCGGACCAAAGCCTCCACACCCTCGATTTCACGGGTGTCCAAACGGATGATCGGCTGGTAGTAGAGCACCAGTTGCGAACCCGCGATGGCCTCTTTCAGTTCGCCCACCAGCTGGTTCCGCATTTGCCGGGCATGAAGCATGGCCGGTTCAAATACTTTGAGCTTGCCTCGTCCGTCCGCCTTGGACTCGTACATGGCGATGTCGGCTTCCATCATCAGCTCTTCGGCGCGGTGGCCGGGGTCAGCCATCCGCAGGCCCATGCTGGCTCCGCAACGTAGATGTTGGCCCTCGATCTCCATGACGCCCACCACGGACGCGAGGATGCGGTTGCCAATTGATGCCGCTTCGGCAGGCGTTACGTCCGGGATCATGACGGCGAATTCGTCACCGCCCATGCGTGCGACCATGTCCTGCTCGCGGACTGCTCCGCTGATTCGGGCGGCAACGGTTTCAAGGACCTTGTCCCCGATGGTGTGGCCCAAGGTGTCATTGATCGACTTGAATCCGTCCATGTCCAGCAGCAGGATGGCGGGCCGCTTGTTGCCCTTCTGCCCGGTCGTCTGGGCCTCGGCCAGTGCGTTGGCGAACGCTGAACGGTTATTCAGGCCCGTCAAGGGATCCGTCATGGCCATGTGGCGCATCGCCAGGTGTGCCTGGTTGAGCTGCTGCGTCCGGGCGTTGACCCGCTGCTCCAGTTCCTCGTAGATGATCTGGAGGTCCTCGGCCAGGAGGTTTGTACCCATGATCACGGCATCGATCTCATCGCGGGCGTCGGAGACCTCGATCCTGGTGTTAAGGTCGCCAGCTGCCAACCGCACGATACCGTCCAGCAGCAACCCCAAACGGGGATCCTCGTTGGAGATATTTCCTTCGGACATGCTCACCCCCCGTGCGGCTGGCCTCGTTGCTCATCGTTATGCCGCAGGTGTTCGCGGACGGCGGCGCTTCGTTCAGGCAGTGCGGCCTGTTCGAACAGTGTGGCTGCTTCGTCAAAATTTGCAAGCGCTTCATCCCGCCGGCCCAATTCGAGCAGCGTCCGCGCGAGGAGGAAGTGCGCTTCCGCGGAGGTTTGCGTAGCCAAAATGGAGGACCGCGCACAAAGAGGTTCAAGGATTGCCGCAGCCTGCTGCATATCTCCGCTGAGGAAATGCCAATGGGCCCGGACCAGGGACATTTCCAAGTGGTCCCTTTCGGAGCCTCCCACAATGTCCGTGGCTAGCTCGGCCCTTTCAATGCAGCGGAGGGTAGCGGCGTCGCTGAGTTTCGCCTGGAGGCGCATTTCGGCGGAGGCCCTGTTGAAGCGGGCCCAGAGATCAACGTCCTTTGACGGCGACAGCAGTTCAGCCGCGAGGTCGTGGTACCGCCCTCCGTCGTTGACGCGGTCTGCAAGGAATGCAACGTTGCCAATCACCCAGTAGCCCTTGCCCGCGGTGTCCTCGTCCACATCGTCCGTCAGCAGGGTCTCCAGGGCCAGGCACTCCCGCCAGGCGTCATCGAGCAGGCGGCTTTCGGCCAGGGCGGCGATCAGGGCGCGTTGGGCGAGGATCTGGACGTAGAGCAGGTCCGTGTCCCGGGCCGCAAGTTTCGCTGCGTCTGCCGCCATGGTCGCCGCCTCCGCCAACCGGCCCAGCCCTTGGAGGGCAACGGCAACCATGGTGCCGGCCTTGGCGCCAAGCTCTGCTGAGGTGGCAGTAAGGGGGTGATCGTTGAGTTCGGAAGCCAGGGCAAGGAATTCCTCGATCCGGCCCTGGTCACGCAGGCACTCAGCCTGCAGGTAGCGCATGTTCCACCATGCTTCTTCGTCGCCGGCCAGCGTAGCCAAGGTGGCGGCTTCACTCGCCAAACGAGCGGCTTCGTCGAAGTCCCGCTCCTTCCATTTGGCACGTGCCGAAAGCCCGGCTACTACGTGGGCGGCGAGCTGCGGACTTTGCATATGCCCATTATCCATGTCATTACAGACGAAAAGCTCGTATAGTTTGCCCCGTGACTTTATTCAAGTCACACACAACAAATTCGCATCAGTACGAAAGGGCATAGCGGATGAAAAAATTTGCGGCAACCCTGCTCATGGCGGCGGTTCTGGCAGTAACGGGATTCGCTGCTCCAGCCAATGCCGACTCTTCGCAGGACAGCTCGGCCATTGGTTGGTGGCCTAACAGCGTCACCACAACCAAGACGAACACCACCAGCATCGGTTGGTGGCCAAACTAAACATTGGGGGAGCGCCTCTCGAGGCCATATGACATAAATTGATGCCCTGGGCCGCTGCCTGGGGCATCAGTTTTGTTTCGCCGCATGTCGAGCATTAGTGACGGCGGGACAAATACCTGGAGGCCCGCATGACAGCGATGTCATACGGCTTACGGCCCTCCCACCGGCAGCTCCACGGACACGGTCGTCCCGGAGCCCAGCGTGGAATCCAGCAGGAGCCGGCCCATGTGACGGCTGATGATGTCGTGGGCAATGGCCAACCCCAGCCCGCTGCCGGGGACTGCGGCGGAGGTGGCATTGGAGGCCCGGTAGAAGCGCGTGAAGATGTGGGGGAGGTCGTGCTCGGGGATGCCCAGGCCGTTGTCGGCGATCCGCACAGTGGCCGCCCGCGCGCCGTTATCGGAGGCTGACACCGAGCTGGTGATGCCTACGCGGCCGCCCTCGGGGGTGAACTTGATGGCGTTGGCCACGATGTTCGTGAAGACCTGCTCCAGCTTTGCTTCGTCGGCCGTGATTTCGATGTCCTCGCTCGCCTCCGTGAAGGAAACGGAAACGTGCCGGGACTCGGCCAGCGGCCGCAGCGTTGCCACAACTACCTGAAGCAGCTTGGCGATGTCCACAGGCTTGAGGTCCAGGTTGCTGCCGTCCTGCATGGACACGGTGAGCATGTCCTCGATGAGGCGGCGGAGGCGATCCGAGTTGCGGCCGATGACGTCCAGCATCTTGGAAATGCCTTCAGGTACTGGGCCGCCGGAACCGTCCTGGATCATGTCAAGGTACGCGGTGATGGAGGTCAAGGGAGTACGCAGCTCATGGTTTACGGTGGCCAGGAAGTCGGTCTTGGCCTTGTCCAGTTGCCGGAGTTGGTGCAGCACCCGCTGCTGGGCGCTGATGAGGTGGCCTTGGATGAGACCGTGTGCCACGTTCCCGGCCACGTGCTGCATCAGCGCGATCTCGGGACGGGTCCAGTCGTGCTCGTCCTGCACGGTGGACAGCAGGATGATGCCCATGGCAGTTGCGCCTTCGCCGACCGGCAGCAGCACGGTGGAGACGGGGTGCAGCTCGCAGGACCAATCCCGCAAAGCCCTGGCGATCGGTGATTCGGGATCTTTCCTGTGGTCCGACACCGCAAGGACGTCGGCCTCGGCCCACAGCCTATTGACTGTCTCGGTGATGGCGTCTTCACTGTCACCCAGCCTGGCGGGAAGGGGTGGCACGCCCGGACGGTTCCATTGGGCGCGGATGTTGGGGACGCGTTCGTCCCGGAACGTCGCAAACCAGACGTGGTCCACGCCCAGGGCCTCGCCGAAGCCACGCACCACGTGGTCGGCGATCAGCTGCGGGTCGTTGGTTTCCCGGATCGCCGATGACACATTCCGCAGGCTTTCGCGGAGGGCCTCGATCTCCCCACGGGAGCGGTCGCGTTCCTTTGACCGGCCGATCAGGGTCCTGACGCGGTGGACCAGTTCCCCGGACCGCACCGGGCCCAGGAGGTAGTCCGCCATCCGCCAGGACTCGACGTCGGCGAAGTCCACTGATTCTTCGGCTTCCAGGAGCAGCAGCACCGGAATCCCCGCATTGCGCAGGCCGCGTGCCAAACTGCTCCCGGCCACGATCACAGAAGGACTGTGGTGCTGGAGCTTGAGGGCCAATGCCGCACTGTCCGAAGCAGTAAAAACGTCGAACCCGGCTGAGGTGAGCGCAGCTTGGGCAGCGGCCAAACGGTCCCCGTCCGAATCCGCCACAAGGGCGGACGGAGAGTGCTGTACATCGGCAACGGTCTCGCCCACGGAGCCCCTTCCGTTCCAACGTTCCATTCACGGTATTTCCGGATTTGGCAACACCCTATCAGCGGCATTGAGGCTCGCGGCTTCCCCGCGTGAAATCCTCCGGATGAGTCGTGGAACACACCCTTTACATTGGCCGCGGGATTCGTCAGCCTTGAGGGGAGCCGAACCGGGTGATGACGTCAGCCCCGGCTCAGGCACCGAAACGCATGAGGAGCACTGTGGATCAGCACGCTACACCGCAAGACCACCAGCAGGTGTCGTTCGAACTTGAACTCGAAGAGCAGGGAATCCTGCGCCTGACGTGGCCGCGGGGCGCCAGGATCCAGGAATCGGATGCCCAAAGGGCCATGGACAGGGTCAATGAACTGTGCGGCGAAGACCGGCACCCCATGATTGTTGACATGGCGACCACGGACGACGTCACCCGTGGCGCCAGATCGGTGTTCGCCAAGCCCTGCCAAGCCAATCGCATCGCCCTGTGGGGTGCGTCTCCGGTGGACAGGGTGATTGCGAATTTCTTCCTTGGCATTATGAAGCCTCCGTGCCCCACCAAGTTCTTCACTTCCGAAACAGAAGCCCTGGAGTGGCTGGTGGAAGCATAACGCCACCTATATTTGGAGAATGTTCTCCGCCCTCAGGAAATACCTGCTGATTCCACGCCTCATCAGGCTCTCCTCCAGCGCACCCAAGGACCCGCTGACGGCGTGGGACCGGTACTGGGGCGACGTCCGCTCGACAGGTGCCACTGGTGACGTCCTGTGGGACTCGGGCAGCGACCACGAACTCAACGGCTACCTGCCCAAGGTGACTCAACTGGACCCGAACCTTCCCGTGGTGGACGTCGGGTGTGGCAACGGCAGCTTCACCCGCCTTCTTGCCCGGCACTTCCCCCTCGCTGTGGGACTCGATTACTCGGCGAACGCAGTTGACCGCGCCCGCCAGGAATCAACGGACATTACGACGGCGTCATTCGCGGTCTGCGACATGACCGCACCGGACGCTGCGGCTACTGTGGCGGCGGCCTTGGCCGAGGCAGGCTGGACAGGCGACGCAAACGTGTTCATCCGCGGTGTCCTGCACGTACTGGACAGCGACGGCCGTGCCGCCCTGGCAGCGAACCTGCTGCCCGTCGTCGGGACCCGCGGCGGGGTTTTCCTGGCTGAGACGAATTTTCCGGGCACTCCGGTGGACTACGTGAGCCACCTCGGAGCTACGCGGAAATCCATCCCCGGACCGCTCGAGTGGGCGATTCGTGGGCTGCCGATGCCCGGCCGCTTCGGTGCCAAGCAACGCGCCAAGGCATTCCCGACGGCGGACTGGAACCTGGTGGAGGAAGGCTCAGCGAGCATCGAGACGCGCCCGCTCAGCAACCCTTCCGCCCCTGATGTGATCCCGGGGTACTTCGCGCTGCTGCGGGCCCGCCAACGATGAACTCCTACTTGGGGCCGGCTCCGGGGAGAAGCTCCGTAGCACCCACGGAATCCGCGACGAACGCGTAATCCCATGCCCGCTCGCGCCATTGCACGTACCGGCCGGACGCGCCGCCGTGGCCGCCATCCATCTCGATCTTCATGACGATTGGCTCGGACCCGGTGGAAACGGAACGCAGCGCCTGCACCCATTTTGCGGGTTCGACATAGAGCACCCGGGTGTCGTTGAAGGACGTCACCGCAGCGATCTTGGGGTAGGCCACAGCCCCCACATTCTCGTAGGGAGTGTAGGACTTCATGTAGGCGTAGGCCTCGGGGTCCGTGATCGGGTTGCCCCATTCCTCCCACTCCAAGGCGGACAGCGGAAGCTCCGGGTCAAGGATGGTGGTCAGGGCGTCCACGAAGGGCACCTGTGCCACCACCGCGGCATACTTTTCGGGGGCCATATTCGCCACGGCGCCCATGAGAAGGCCGCCGGCCGAGCCGCCCATGGCCGCTACGCGTGACGGGTCAACCCAACCCGATCCGGCGAGCCAGTCAGTCGCGGCGATGAAGTCGGTAAAGGTGTTCTTCTTGCTGAGCTTCTTGCCATCCTCGTACCAGTGGCGTCCCAGCTCGCCGCCCCCGCGGATGTGGGCGATCACCATGACGATCCCGCGATCCAACAGCGACAAGCGGGCCACGCCGAAGCCCGGATCCATGCTCATCTCATAGGACCCGTAGCCGTATACCAGGCCGGCCGCAGTGCCGTCCTGCTGAACCGAAGCGTGACGCAGCACCGAGAGCGGGACCCGGGTGCCGTCGTCGGCCGTTGCCCATTCGCGGGTGGCGACGTAGTCGGTGGAGCTGTAGCCACCAAGGACCGGGCTTTCCTTGCGGAGCAGCAGCTGGCCCGCGGGCAGCTCGGCGGTGGGCAGGACGAAGTCGTACACGCGCGACGGCGTGAAGTAGGAGGTGTAGCCCATGCGAATCACGGGAGCTTCGTAGTCCGAGCCGGAAATGCCCGCTGTGTACAGCTCCTCATCGAATGCTGGCTCCACCGGCATGCCTTGCGACGTAGTACCAAGCCCGGCAAGCGGCAGCACCTGCACCCGTTCGATGGTGTCCTTGCGAATGGACAGCACAAGGTGCGTTGACGTTACGCCCGCGCCGTTGACGCGCACCTGGTCGGAATGCCCGACGACGGTCCGCCAGTCCTGCTGTTCCAGCGGCTTGTCGAGTTCGGCGGGGTCCACCAGGCTCACCATGGAGTTGATGGCGTCCTTGTTGTGGGTCAGGAGGAGGGTCTCGCGGCCATCGAGCAAGAACGGCTCGGCCTCGTAAAGAATATGTTCGTCGCGGGAAATAACGGTGCTGAGGCCGGCCTCGTAGTCATCGAAGCGGAGCAGCCGCGTTTCGCTGAACTCGGAGCAGCCGATGCTGAGCACCAGGTGACGCCGGTCGGAGGCGAGGTCGAAACCAAGCCACATGGCGACGTCGTCCTCCTGGTACAGCACCTCATCCTCGGCCACCGGAGTGCCCAGGACATGGGCTTTCACTTGGTACGGACGCCAGGCGTCATCCACCACTGTGTAGAAGAGGCGCGTGCCATCGGGGGAGAAAGCTACCCCGTAGAAGATGTTCTCGATGACGTCCGGGAGGAGCTCACCGGTGCGGAGATCCTTGATCCGTAGGGTGAAGCGTTCATCGCCGGCGTTGTCCACTGCATACGCGTAGAGGTTTCCGTCCACGGTGACCGCAGCGCCACCAATGCTGAAGAACGGCTTTCCCTCAGCTTCGACGTTGCCATCGAGGAGGATTTCCTCGCCCGGGAGCTCGACGCCTGCCTCCACCGAAGGGGGAGTCCAGTCCGCAACGGGGTCGCCTGAGTTTTTTGCCTGGATACGGCACTGGATGCTGTATTCCTTGCCCTCCACCGACCGGCTGTAGTACCACCAGCCGTCCTTCCGGTTCGGCACGGACAGGTCGGTCTCCTGCGTGCGGCCCTTGATCTCCTGGAACATGGCTTCGCGCAAAGGCTCCTGGTGCGCGGTGACAGCTTCCTGGTAGGCATTCTCGGCCTTGAGGTGTTCCACCACCTCCGCGGATTCCTTATCCCTCAGCCACTCATAGTTGTCCACAAAAACATCGCCGTGGTGTTCGCGGCGAGTGGGCACCCGCTTGGCGACAGGTGGCCCAACAGGTGATTCCGGGGCAGTAGTTTCCGGGGCGGCCGAAGGAACGGAAGATGAGTGGCTCATGTGGCAACTCTATAGACGGGCCCAGACAACCAACCAGCAATTTCGCTCAGAGCGCCGGGAAGCCTCCAAGGCCACGGCCGCAGTCCACGGCTTGGACCACAAACCAGGATTGGCGTCATGAGTTGCCGGGTTCCGCCACTCCATATATTGCGGGCATGTTTTCGTGACCGCTACCGGATATTTGGAGGCTCAGATGGTTCTGCTGCAATCCCACAGTGTGCACATCGGCAGGAGAGGAGGTCTACAAGCACGCCGACATTTAGAGACTTTGCGTCGCTCCCACGTGGATCTCGAGGTGGTTATCCCGGCCTACAACGAGGCCGCCAGGATTCCAGGCACCCTCCGGCAGACAGTCGATTTCCTGGCGACCCAGCCCTGGTCGTCACGCATCGTGGTGGTGGACAACGGCAGTGTTGACGAGACCGCGGCGGTTGTCCGCAGGATCTCCCGCGAGAAAGGGGGCGTTGTCCCCATCTCCGTCGTAGGTTGCTCCCGGCGCGGGAAGGGAGCGGCAGTCCGCCGGGGTCTCCTCAGCGGAACGTCCAGATTCACCGGCTTCTTCGACGCCGATCTGGCCACTCCCTTGGAAACGCTCACCGAAACCATGTCCCACCTGTCCAACGGTGCGGCCGCTGTCATCGCATCCCGCCATGCCCCCGGCTCCACCTTCGTCCGTCCCCAACACATTGGGCGCCGGGTGGGCGGAACGGCGTTCCGGGTCCTGACCCGGTCCAAGGTCAAGGGCATCCAGGACACCCAGTGCGGCTTCAAGTTCTTTGAACGCGATGCCCTGACAGCTGCCATGGTGCAATGCCGCAGCACCGGGTTCGCCTTTGACGTTGAGCTCCTACTTCGGCTCCAGGACAACAACGCCAGCATCATCGAACTGCCCGTGGCGTGGACCGATGGCGCGGAATCAACCTTCCGCCCTTTCCAGGACGGAGTTGCCAGCTTCGCCTCGGTGCTTCAACTCCAGAAAGCAACACCATGACCTTTGCTCTACCCGACCTGAACTCTCCATCCCGGCTTGCGGGGAAGCACTTGCTTGTCCTCAACTGGCGCGACATCAACCACTCACAGGCTGGTGGCGCGGAGCAGTACATGCATGAAATCTCCAAGAGATGGGTGCAACACGGAGTCCAGGTCACTTGGTTCACGGGACGCGACGCCGGTCAGTCCGCTGAGGACCTCATCGACGGCATCCGCATAGTGCGCGGGGGCGGAGCCTTATCCATCTACGCCCATTCGGCGTTGCGGCTCCTGCGGACCAACGGTCAGTTTGATGCCGTGGTGGATTGCCAGAACGGCATTCCGTTCTTCTCTCCCTTGTTCCTGCGGCGGGAGATCCCGATCATCCAATTGATCCACCATGTCCATCAGGAACAGTTCCGTACCAAGTTCTCACCCCCCATGGCGGCGCTGGGCCGCTTCCTGGAGAGTTCAGGCGCCAAATCCGTGTACGGGCAGCGCTCAATCGTGGCGGTGTCAGCCTCCACCCGGCTGGAACTGCGCAAGCTCGGTTTCTCCGGACCCGTCCATGTGGTTCCCAACGGAACCACGGACAGTCCGCGGCCGGTTGCCGCCCGCGCACTCAGGCCTACCCTCGCCGTCGTCAGCCGCCTTGTACCGCACAAACGGCTGGACCTGCTGTTGGGGCAATTCGCCGTGGCCGCACGGAGTATACCCAAACTGCGGATGGACATCGTCGGGGACGGTCCGGAACGGGCACGCCTGCAGCAGTTGGCCATGGACCTGGGCCTGGACCATGCGGTGACGTTCCACGGGTACCAGCCCAATGAGGTCCGTGACGAATTGCTGAGCAGGGCCTGGCTGACTGCTTCCACCTCGGCCTCGGAAGGCTGGGGATGCTCAGTCATCGAGGCCGCCGCGTGGGGCGTGCCATGCCTTGCCTTGCGGGTCCCTGGCATTCGGGACTCCGTGGTGGATGGCAGGACAGGCTGGTTGGTGGATACACCCAAGGAGTTTGGGAAAGCCATGGTCGAGGCATTGTCGGTCATGGGTGAGCCGAACGCCGCCAGGGACGTTTCAGTGGAATGCCAGGAATGGGCGAGCTGCTTTACCTGGGATCGCAGCACCAGGCTGCTCACGGGCGTCCTGTTGGAAGAGGAGAAGATACGCCGCGAGGGCCGGGACCCGCGCTCCCTGCACTCCGACCTTTCCACGCTGGTGCGCTTCGAACTGCCCGAGGGAGCGGACCTCAGGGCTATCCTGCGGCCAACGGACGAAGTCGCACTGACAGACGACGGGCATGTTTCGGTCATGATGAAAGGCCGTGACGAGTTCGAGGCTTTCGCTGCCCTGAAACAGATTGGCGTGGAGACCGCTGAACTCCGTCCGGCAGGACCCAACACTTTGCTTGCCGGTCCCGGGAGTTCGTTTGCTCCCGCAGATGCCGTCGATGGCCAGTAGCGGGCGGTCCATACGTGGAGGTGTCCCTGGAAAGACCGGTCACTGCCGTACGCGCGAGGCCAAGGGCCGAACGTCGGGAGAGTGCGCCGGCTGACGACGTAAAAATCGCCGAGAACAGCGGCTTCCTGGCCGTCTCTGCGGGGGTTGTGGGTGTGGTGAGCTATGCCTGCACCCTTCTGATGGCCAACATGCTGGGAACTGCCGACTACACAATGTTCGCCGCGGCGGCCATGATCCTGGGTGTGGTGGGAATCGTTGCCAATGCTCTGGTTCCGCTGCCCTTGTCGCACGTGGTCGCCGTACACCCGGAAGGTTCCCGGGAACGGCAGAACGGAGTGGCGTTCTCGGTCTTCGTTTCGTTCCTGGCAGGCATGCTGGCCGCGGTCGTCACCGGGGCCGTCACCCTGGCGTTGGCGACACCTGCCCTGGCAGCCGCAGTGGCCCTGGCGGCCTTGGCCATCTTCATTGTTAATGCGCCCGCCGGATGGTTGCAGGGCGAGCTTCGCTTCACCTGGTACGCGGCGTCCACCATCGGCGAGGTCGTCCTCAGATTGCTTTTCAGCCTGCTGGTGATCGTGATGGCCTGGGGTGCCGGGGGAGCGGTCCTGGGCTTCGTTGTGGCGTGCCTTGCGCCGTTGGTTGTGCCACGGTCGTTCTACCGGGACCTCCGTTGGCGGCCACGGGTCCTGCTGGACAAGTGGCGATGGGCCGAAACCAGCGATATCGCCTCCGTATTGTGCGTCGTTTCCGTTCTGGTGGGCGTCGACGTCGTCGTTGTTGGCTTCCTGGATAACGGGTCCGCCGCGGCAGCAGGATTCCAGGCGCTGGCCACCATCGCCAAAGGGCCCGTCTACGTGGCGGCTGGAACGGCTTTAGTGGCATTTCCCCTGCTGCGTACCCCCGGGATCAAGACTGGGGAGGTATTACGTGCGTCGTTTGCCTCCTTTGGGCAGCTCGTCGTTGTCGCTTTCGCCATCATCGCCACCGCCCCACCCATCATGGCGGGCGTGATAGTTCCACCGAAATATCACGGTTCCCTTCAGCTCCTGCCGTGGCTGGCAGCCTCGGGTCTTGGCTATGCAGTCCTGATGGTCTTGTCCACGATCCTCCTGGCCATGCGTGCTTACAGGCGTTGCCAGCTTGGCCTGGCATGTTCGTGTCTCCTGGTGGTGGGTGGACTGTGGGCCGGATGGCAGTGGGATGCCGTCACTGGCCTGGCGGTGGGCTCAGCGGCCGGGGCGGTCCTGTCAGGAGTGGTCCTGGTGGTTTTGGCTCGGCCCGTGTTGATGGAAGCCCGTCCAGGAAAGGGTGCCGGGCAGTTCATGGTCCTGGGCTTAGGCCTGATCGTGCTTTTGGCAGCTGCTTCCTACCTGCAGCCCCTGCTGTGGCTCGGTCTGGCGGGCATCAGCGGAGTCGCGGTCCTCGCCCACCAACAAAACCTGTTGCCACACAGGAACGACTTCAGGATTGCCCGACGTCGTCCGGCCGGCGATCACGCCCGTTCCGCAGGCCGCCGCTCCATAGTGAAAACACGGTCCACGGGGGCCGCCCGGGCGCTCGCAGGCAACTTGACCGCATTTGTCGTGGTGGTTGCCGCAGCATTCGCTGTCCGTGAGTTGATCCCTGAGCCTGGCCTGCCCGGGACCGGGACCGGGACCGGAACAGGAACAGGGACCGGAACCGCAACCGTGGCCGCAATCCTGTCCGGCGGGGCCATGGACGCGGCACTCCAATTGCGCTTACTCAACGCGGTGTTGGGCGCCGTGGCCGTGGGTCTGTGTTTCCTGGTGGTCCGAAGACTGGCGACACGTGCTGCTGCGTGGCTGGCTGCCGCGTTGGTGGCCTTCGAACCCCTGATCTTGCGCATCGGTCATCAAGAGTTCCTTGAGACGTCAGGGATGGTGGCGGCGCTCGCGGCGCTGTTGCTCCTCACAGGCCCCGGTCCAGATACAGGTACAGGTACAGGTACAGGTACAGATCCCACTGCCAGTGACGTCTCCGCGGGGTGGGAGTCTTTCGTGAGGCCAGCGGCAGCAGGGGTTCTGTTGGGATATTCCATCATCTGCCTGGACGTGTCCTTCATATGGGCCGTGGCCCCCGTGATCGTAGCGACAGTGTGGAAGCGGACGCTTCCGTGGCGCCAGGCGGTTGTGGTGGTTGGCTTTGCCTTGGTGCTGTACGCGGACTACTTCCTGGTGGTGGCAGCCCACGGCTATGCCACAGGTTTGTCGGCCGAAGGAGTGCCCCGGACCACGGCCACGATGACCGGGTACGGCTGTACGGGCCCGATGTTGCTGGTCCTCTTCTCTTTGGCTGGCGTGCTTTTGTGCTTCAGCCACCAACCGGGGCGACGCCTCGTCGGACTGGGAGTTCTGGCCGTAGGGGCAGCGGGCGCCTGTTTCGCAGTTCAGGGAACGTTGACTGAACAGACCGCTTATGCGGCCGCTGTAGCTGGTGCTATCTGCGCGGCCGTGATGGTGGTGGAACTTTGTGAGAGGTTCCCCAAAGCCCGCATAGGGGTTTCTTCCGGGGATGACAGGACAGAAAGGTCATGATGAGGGTTCTGCATTTGGGCTTCGAGGATCCGCGAATGCCTGGCGCGGGCGGGGGGTCTGTCCGTACCCACGAGATCAACCGCCGCCTTGCAGCGCGGGGTTTCCACGTCACAGTGTTGACCACCCGCTACCCGGGCTGGCAGGAACGGGTCCAGGACGGCGTTCACTATGTACCCATCGGTTTCGGTTCGGGGCGGAACAGATTGGCCCGCCTGCTGACGTACGTGGCGCGCTTGCCTTTCGAGGTTCGTCGGCGTCGTGCCATGGCGGATTTGGTAGTGGAGGATTTCTTCGCACCGTTCTCCACCATGGCCGCACCGTTGTGGACGGCTCGCCCCACGGTGGGTGTGGTGCAGTGGTTGCATGCCGAGGAGAAAGCGCGACAGTACAAACTTCCGTTGCATTGGGTTGAACGCCTGGGCGTCCGGAAGCACCGACGCCTGATCTCCGTTTCGCAGGGGATCGCGGACCGCCTGACCGGAATGAACCCGGGGCTCCATGTGGACGTGATCGGAAACGGGGTTGATCCTGCAGCGTGGATACCAGCGCCGCACCTGGGCGCGGATGTCCTCTTCATCGGGCGCCTGGAGTACGGGCATAAGGGCCTCGATCTTCTCTTGGCTGCCTGGAGCAAGTGCTGCGACCGTGTCGACGGCAATTTGCTGATCGCGGGTGCAGGCCCGGACGAAGCCCGGCTTCGGGCGGCCATCCTCGACGCCGGGCTCAACAGCAGGGTGAAGATGCTCGGGTGGCTTAGCGGCGAGGAGAAGTTCCAGGCCCTCAGCAATGCCCGGCTGGTGGTGGTGCCTTCACGCCATGAGACGTTCGGTTTGGTAGCTATTGATGCGTTGGCCGCCGGAACTCCTGTCATCACCTTCAATATCCCTTGCCTCCGGGAGATCGTTCCGCGGGGCGCGGGGTGGCTCGTGGAAGCCTTCGATGTGGACGCCTTCGCGGAGGAAATCGCCCTCAGATACGCCCAGCCAGGGCTGGAGGAAGCCGGCGCGCTCGGGCGGGAGTTCGCAGCCGGCTACAACTGGGATGCACTCGCTGAGAAGCAGGCCCAGTCCTACAACGACTCATTGGCAGCGCTCAGTGGCACCCACACGGATCAGCGCAAACCCACAACCCATGAAAGGGCTTGAATGCCGTACAGAACCAGGATCGAACGTTCGTTGGAGGGCGATGCGCCGTGGTTGTTCCTGTCACCCCACCTGGATGATGCCGTGTTGTCGTGCGGTGCGCTCATGGAGGCACAAGCCCAGGGCCGCCAGATCATCGTCGCAACGATCTTTACCGAGGCTACGGATCAACCGCACACCAGGGCTGCGCGTTCCTTCCTGCGCCAATGCACCATCGGCGACGCGGCCCAACTGTACGGGGCCAGGCAGGCGGAGGACCGGGCCGTCCTGGAAGGCATGGGCATCCAGGCCATCCACTTGGGCGAAGTCGATGCGCTCTTTCGGCGCCGGCGGAAGCCTCCACGGCTGGGAAGCAGTGCGTGGGAACGGCTCCTCCCCGAATTCACCCACCGTTACCCCACGTACCGGTTTGATATCGCCATGGGCCGGATAGCCAGGGGCGATCGGTCGCTCATCCGTGAGCTCCGCACCGACGTCGCCGGCCTCCTGGCCCAAACCCAAGCCGAGCTGCTCTTTTGCCCTGCCGGAGTGGGCAAGCACGTAGATCACCTCATGACCCGTGAGCTGGGCGAAGGCCACCCGGAGAACCTGGTCCTGTATTCAGATTTTCCCTACGACCTGACCCAGCAACCCGATGAACGCCATATGAAAGGCCTGGGCTACGTGCCGTGGTCGTGGGGCCACGGTCTGTCCGCGAAGCCGCCCCGGATCAGGGAGTATGCCACGCAAGCGGATGCACTCTTCCCCGATGGGGAGATCCCCTTGAAACCGGAAACGTACTTTGTTCCCGGCGTCATCAGCGGTCGGTGGTGAGGGCGCTGGCCAGCGTCACACGGTTCCGGCCGGAGGCCTTGGCCGCATACAGGGCGAGGTCGGCTTCGCGTAGGAGCTGCTCAGCGCCGGCGCGATGCCCGTGGGTGAAGGCAGAGACTCCGGCGCTGATGGTCAGGACACCGTCGGGGTCGCCCGAGTGTTCGATCCGTAAGTCGTGTACGGCGGAGCGGACCCGTTCCAGGATGACAGCTGCGGTTTCCTCTGACTGTTCCCCCAGCACCAGCAGGAATTCTTCACCGCCGAACCGGTAGACGCCGTCCGACTCCCGGACTTCGCGCGCCAGGGTGGAGGCGATGGCCACCAGGGCGGCGTCGCCGGCTTGGTGCCCGTAGATGTCGTTGTAGCTCTTGAAGTTGTCCACGTCCACCATGGCCAGGCAGTAGTCCCTGGGCGGGCGGTCGCCGCGGTTGTGGAGTTCGCCAAGGTCCTCCGTTAGCTTGAGCCTGTTGTGCAGCTTGGTCAACGGGTCGGTCCGGGCCTGGTTGCTGAGGGCGGTCCGGTACTTGGCCAGGTCCGAGTGTAAGGACGTGATCCGTTGGGCGGCGAGGAGCCGGATGTGCAGGTTGAAGGGGTCCAGGGGTTTGGTCACGTAATCGTCCGCCCCGGCTTCCATCCCAGCAAGCACGTCCTTCCGTGATCCGTGCGAGGTCACCAGGATCACGTAGGTGTAGTTGTCGTCCTCGGAGGAACGGATCGCCCTGCACAGATCGAGTCCGTTCAGTCCGGGCATCATCAGGTCAGTGACCACGGCCTCCGGTGCGTGCGCCTGGTAGAGCTCCCAAGCTGTGTCGCCGTCCACGGCCACGATGCATTCGTGGCCTGACTGCTCGACGGCGGCCTTGGTGATCATCCGGGAGATCTGGTCGTCGTCGGCGATCAGTACTTTCATGGCGCTCCCAATAGTGTGCGCCCGAGGGCATCATCCACCCGGGCAAGTTCCGCTCGGAGTTCGACGAGCAATCCTGGCCCGGTAACGGCGAAGTCCGGGCCTGCTTCGCGCCCGAGCCGCTCCAGGTTCCTGCAAAGGTCCGCTGCACCGACCGCGCCTATGTTGGCTGCAGCGCCGGCAAGTTTGTGGGCGGCTTCCTCCACGGCAGCGGCTTGCCCACCATCCAGTCCGGCTTGGAGCTTTTCAACGGCACCTTGGGCGTCCTCCCGGAAAGCCTTGACCGCGTCGGGCAACAAGCCCAGACCGTCCGCTGGTCCGAGGTCGCGGAGGATCTGCAGCCGTTGCTCATCCAGGACAACAGCCTTCGACGGCGGAGCTGCCGCCGCCTGTGGCGCGTCGCCCTCCGGTACCCAGCGTCCGAGTACTTCACGCAAGGTGGCCAGGTCTACGGGTTTGCTGACGTAGTCGTCCATGCCGGCGGCGAAGCAGCGTTCGCGGTCTTCGTTCAGGGCCCCGGCCGTCATGGCGATGATGGGGATCCGGGAAGCGTGGCCGTTGCGTGAGCGGATGGCCTTGGTTGCGTCGAAGCCGTCCATGACCGGCATGTGGCAGTCCATGAGGACTGCGGCGTAGGCACCGGTGAGCGCCGCTGCGACGGCTTGGGCTCCGTCTTCGACGATGTCCACGTCGTAGCCGAGCCGGTTGGCCATGCCGCGTGCCACGAGTTGGTTGACTTGGTTGTCTTCTGCGACCAGGAGCCTGCCGGCCCGGTGCGCCGGCGTGGGTGATGCCGGCGGAGTTGAGGGGGCAGCCGCTGGAGGCGCGCCGATTGTCCGGGTGGACATGAGCCGTAGGATCCTGTTGTAGAACTCGGAACTGCGCACTGGTTTGGTGAGGTATTCCCGGATGCCGGCCGAGACGAGGTCTTCCCGGTCCACCATCATGGTGGAGGTCAGCAGGATGATGCCGGGGCCGCCCGAGCCGTTGCTTTCGTGGTTTATTTGTCGTGCAAGTTCCAGTCCATCGGTGTCGGGCATGCACATGTCCACCACGGCGATGTCGTAGGGTTCAGCGGCTGACTTGGCGGAGCGGTATTCGCGCATGGCGCTTGCGGCATCGGGGACGGCAACGGGCAGCATCCCCCAGCTGGCCAGCTGGGTTTCCAGTACCAGGCGGTTGGTTGCATTGTCGTCGACCACCAGCACCCTACGTCCCGAGAGCGAGGCAGGCAGGGCAGCGGTGTCTGAGGCCGGGGGCCCGATGGGGAGGTCCAGCACGAACCAGAATTTGCTGCCGTTTCCGGGCTCGCTGTCCAGGCCGATTTCGCCGCCCATGACCTCCGTGAGCCGGCGTGAGATGGCAAGGCCCAGGCCGGTACCACCGTAGCGTCGCGTGGTGGAGGCGTCCGCCTGTGCGAAGGATTCGAAGAGTTTGTGATGGTCCTCGGCGCTGATGCCTATTCCTGTGTCGCGGACCTCGAAGCGGAGGGAGGCCTTGTGCTTGTCTTCGTTGAGGACTGAGACCTGTATTTCAACTTCACCGGCGGGTGTGAACTTCACGGCGTTGGAGGCGAGGTTCACCAGTATTTGCCGGATGCGGCCGGCGTCGCCCATGAGTCGCTCCGGGACTGCGGGGTGGCAATAGGAGATGAGTTCCAGGTCCTTGGCCTGCGCGGCTTCTGCGACAAGGCCAGCCACTTCGTCCACCAAGGCCCGCGGGTCGAACGCGTTCACGTCCAGGTCCACCTTCCCCGCTTCCAACTTGGAGAAGTCCAGGATGTCGTTGATGAGGGTCAGGAGGACCTCGCCGGCGCCTTTGACGCCTTGGGCGTACTGCCGCTGGCCCTCGCTGAGGGGTGTGTCCATCATCAGGGAGGTCAGCCCGATGACGGCGTTGAGGGGGGTCCGGATTTCGTGGCTCATGGTGGCCAGGAACTCTGACTTGAGTCGGCTGGCTTCGAGTGCGGCTTCGCGTGCGGCGAGCAGTTCGGCTTCGGCGGCCCGGCGTTCGGTGATGTCCCGTGAGATGGTTGCGACGCCCCGGATGCCTGATTCGCTGCGGATGGGGGACAGTGTCACGGAGACGGGGATGGTGGCGCCGTCTCCGCGGAGACGGAGGGATTCGTAGTTGTGCACCTCGCCGCTTCGCGCTGTGTTTTCCAAGGCCAGGCGCTCTGTTTCCATCAGGTGCTGAGGAACGAAGAAGTCGCCCTTCTTTCCGAGTGCTTCCGAGGCTGGATAGCCGAAAATCCGTTCGGCGCCAGGGTTCCAGCTGGTGATCACTCCGTCGGGCGTCTCGCCAATGATGGCGTCGCCTGAGGAGTTGACGATCGCGCCGAGCCCCTCGAGTTCCGCCGTGCGCTGGGCCACCTTCGTCTCAAGGTCGCGGGTCAGGGTCACATTTTCGACGACGATCAGCACCTGCCGCACGATCACGAAAACCACCACCACCAGGCCGGTGACCAGCAGGATGGGGTCCTGGCCGATGGGGCGGCTGCGGGAGAAGAACACGGCGCTGAAAACGGGCAGGTAGGGGAGGAGTTCCAGGGCCGCAGCGTAGGCGCGTCCGTCCTTCCGCGTGCTGCCGGCTTCGGGGAGCAGCGGGCTAAGCCCTACCAGCAGGAAGGCGAGCACCCATCCCAGAGCCAGGGGCGATCCGGTGACACCTGTGATGCCTTCGAGGGTGAAGCGCATGTAGGCCAGGTCGGTGATGGCGAGGATCCAGAAGCCGAGTCCCATGCTCAGCCAAGGCAGCCTTCGTCCGCGGGCGGCCCGCATGGTCAGGACGATCACTATTGAGACCATGAAGACGTCTGCGATGGGATAGGCCATCTGCGTCGCATGGGCAAAAGCGTCCTGGTCCTTGTCGGCGGCCAGGGGCCCGAGCACCGAACTCCAGGCGATGAAGAAAGTGGAACTGGCCACGACGCCGGCGTCCAGGATGGTCCGGCGCAGGGGGAGCCGCAGCCCCTGGCCGCGGAGCAGCAGCACCAAGCCAACGGAAACCGGGAGCGCGTACCAGACAAAGCCGATGTCGGCGAAGGAAGGGAAGGGGTATTCGTGGTTGAGCGTGATGCCGTTGACGGTCCACACGGCTTGGCCGACCGACCAGAGGGCCAACCCGGCGACTACAAACCACCGGCCCACAGAGTTGCCGCGCTTGTTCAGTACGGCGCGGGCGTGGGTGGTCAGCGCAGTGAGTGCAGCGAGAAGGATCGCCAAATCGCCGGCGAGTTGCGCCGTCGTCGTTCCTGCTCCGCTGGCCAAACCGACAGCCAGCAGTACCAAACACAAAGCGACGGGCACCAAAAAGAGTGGCCATCCCTGCCGCCCGACCGAGCGCTCCGGAAGAACCCCGTGCTTCACTCCTGCCACTGAACCCCTGCCTTCGAAAGTGGCCCCACCAAAAGCGAACAACGCGTCCTGCCTCTGCGCTGAGGAGAGCATACGCCGTGCAGACCCAACTAAGTAGCAGTTAAGCGCGTTTTGACGCTACATAACGCGCACAAATGCGACTCAGTTGGGTCAGCGCTGCGGGGTGAGGGCCTTCGAATAAAGCACCGCGCCGAGGGCGTTGCGGAGGCTCACAGTTAAGGTGCCGTCGGAAGCGAGTTCGCCGTGCCCGAAGTACTGGTTCTCGCCGTCGCGCGGTGATTCGCCGGCAAAGCGCCCGGCCTTCGAGAAAACGACCTCCGGACCAAACGTCCCGTCCATGTCATTCGGCCCGAACGAGCCCGCGTTGATGGGACCGGCCACGAACTCCCAGAACGGGTCGAAATCCGTGAAGGACGCGCGCTCGGGGGAGTAGTGGTGCGCTGCGCAGTAGTGCACGTCCGCGGTCAGCCATACGGTGTTCTTCACGCCGGATTTCTTGAAAGCCGAGAGCACTCCGGCGATCTCCAGCTCGCGGCCCAGCGGCGCCCCGTTGTCGCGGTTGGACAGGCTTTCCTGGTTCACGGCGCCGTCAGGGACGATGATGCCCAGTGGCAGGTCGGCCGCAATGACTTTCCATGTGGCCTTGGATTTGCGGACCTCCTTGATCAGCCAGTCCACTTGCTCCTGGCCCAGGATGTTGGTGGTGTATGGCTCCATGCCGTCGGTGTTGGGGGACTTGAAGGTGCGCATGTCCAGGCAGAAGATGTCCAGTTGCGGGCCGCGGGGGATCTTGCGGTAGATGCGCGCGGGCTGGTACTGGCCGGCGTCGAACTTCCCGGGTCGCCAGAGCGCGGCGGCGTCGGCGATCGGCATGTTCTCCTGCCATGCCTGACGGCCCCGGGCGGCGAGGGTGTTGACGTTCCGTTCGGTGTAGCGGGCGTCGTCCAGGATCTGGCCCGGGTACCAGTTGTTGTGGGTTTCGTGGTCGTCCCATTGCGCGATCACGGGGACCTCCGCGAACATGGCGCGCATGTTGGCGTCCATCGAGTTGTAGCGGTGACGGCCGCGGTATTCCTGCAGGGTTTCGGCCACTTTGGACACTTCCTCGGTGACGATGTTCCGCCAGACCTGGCCGTCCTTTTCGGTCACCGTGGCGGCGATGGGACCGTCGGCGTAGATGGTGTCGCCGGAGTGGATGAAGAAATCCGGCCTGGTGGCGTGCATGGCTTTGTATCCGCGCATGCCGCCGAGGTCTTCGTTGATGCCCCAGCCCTGGCCGGCGGTATCACCGGTCCACACGAACGTTTGGGAGGACGACGACGGACTGCCGCCTCCGCGGGCGTCTTCAGTGCCGCCGTCGTTCTTGCCGTTGACTGAACCGGGCGCCGTGCTGAACGTACCCCGGACTGTCTCGCTGGACCCGTTTTCGTCTTCAAAACCAAGTTCCAGGGCGAACCGGGTTCCTGCGGGGAGGCCGTTGGCTTGGATCTTGGCGGTGAAGTCGCTGGCCTCGGTGGCCAGTGGACCTCGAATTGTGCGGCTGAAGCCGTAGCGTCCGCGGAGGATTTCGCCTGCGTTGTCCACGGCTTGGATGGTAGCCGTCATACGGCCTGGGCCGGAGGCGCGGGACCAGAGGACGGCGGAGTCGGTGGTGACGTCGCCGGTGGCTATGCCGGTGGGGAGCGTGAGCCGTTTGCGGACCAGGGGTATGGCGGCGTGGGCGGGGGCTGTCCCGCTGGCCAGGCCTGCCAGTGTGAGTCCTGCGAGGGAGGTTTTGACGAGGGTGCGGCGCGTGAAGTCAGTCATGTAGTCCACTGTTGTGGCCCGTCATGAACGGAAAGTGAGGCGTGGGTGAATCTGTGCCACCGCCCGAAAAGCTTGACTGAAAACACCCGCTCCGCATATTCTGAACGAACGGTCGGTAATTTATTAGGAGCAACCATGGCATCGCAGAATCTGCAGTCAGTGCCCGCTGAGCTGTCCCCGGAAGAGCAGGAGCGGGAGGCAGCCGGACAGGCATATTTTGATCGCATCATTTCGGAGGACTCGCGCATCGAACCGCGCGACTGGATGCCGGCGGCTTACCGCAAGACTTTGCTGCGCCAGATCTCGCAGCACGCACACTCGGAAATCATTGGCATGCAGCCGGAAGCCAACTGGATCACCAGGGCGCCGAGCCTGAAGCGCAAGTCCATCCTCATGGCCAAGGTCCAGGACGAAGCCGGCCACGGCCTGTACCTGTACTCGGCCGCCGAGACCCTGGGCCAGTCCCGGGACCAGATGATGGAAGACCTCATCGCCGGGAAGGCCCGGTACTCGTCCATCTTCAACTACCCCACGATTTCCTGGGCTGACATGGGAGCCATCGGATGGCTTGTTGATGGTGCTGCCATCTGCAACCAGGTGCCCCTGTGCCGCGCCTCGTACGGTCCTTATGGTCGCGCAATGGTGCGCATCTGCAAGGAAGAATCATTCCACCAGCGCCAGGGTTTCGAGATCCTGCTTGAGCTCTCCAACGGCACTCCTGCGCAGAAGCAGATGGCCCAGGACGCAGTGAACCGCTGGTACGCGCCGTCGCTGATGATGTTCGGCCCGCCGGATGAGGATTCGCCCAACTCCAAGCAATCCATGGCCTGGAACATCAAGCGCTTCAGCAATGACGAGCTGCGCAGCCGGTTCGTCGGCATGATGGTGGAGCAGGTCCGGGTCCTCGGCCTGACGCTGCCTGACAAGGACATCCGTTTCAACGAAGAAACCAAGAAGTGGGAGCACGGACCCCTGGACTGGAACGAGTTCAAGGAAGTCCTGGCCGGCCGCGGTCCCTGCAACTCGCAGCGCGTAGAGCGCCGCCGCGAGGCACACGAAAACGGTGCCTGGGTTCGCGAAGCCGCTGTGGCCTACGCCCGCAAGCAAGCACAGAAAGAGAACGCAGCATAATGGCTCCCCACGGAAATCCCGAAGCACCTGGCAGCGCCGCCAGCGAAATCAACCGCGAGGCCCCCAAGGTAGCGGCCACCACGGAGGAGCACCAGGAATCACCTTGGTCGCTCTGGGAGGTCTTTGTGCGCTCCAGCCGAGGCCTGTCCCACGTCCACGCTGGCTCTTTGCATGCCCCGGACGCGGCCATGGCCCTCCGGAACGCACGTGATCTCTACACGCGCCGCAACGAGGGCGTCTCCATCTGGGTTGTCCCGGCCGAGGCGATTTCCTCCAGCGATCCGGACTCCAAGGGTTCCTTCTTCGAGTCCCCGCAGGGCAAGGACTACCGCCACGCGACGTACTACACCAAGAGCGAAGGCGTGAAGCACCTGTGAGCACCCCAGAGACCACTGACTTCGTCATCGAGGGCCACGGCGACATTTCCGTCGGTGTCCACGGAGCCGGCGCATCAGGCGACGGTTCGGCCAGTGCCACCCGCATTACCCCGGGCAACGCACTGCGCCCCGAGGACATCGCCCTGGAGATCAAAAAGGGCCAGGTCAAGCCCAGCGAGGACGTCGCCGAGTACGCCCTTCGGATCGGCGACGACGGCCTGATCCTCGCCCAGCGTTTGGGGCACTGGATTTCCCGTGCACCTGAGCTGGAGGAAGACATCGCACTGGGCAACATCGCCTTGGACCAGTTGGGGCACGCGCGTTCATTCCTGACCTACGCTGGCGCTGCCTGGGGCAAGTCCGAGGACGATCTCGCCTACTTCCGCCGCGAGCACGAGTTCCGCTCGGCGCACCTTTTCGAGCAGCCCAACGGTGACTTCGCGGTAACCATCGCCCGCCAGTTCATCGTGAGCTACTACCAGTTTGAGCTCTACACGGCGCTCGCCGCATCAACCGACCCCACCCTCGCAGCCATCTCCGCGAAGGCCGTCAAGGAAGTGGATTACCACCGCGACCACAGCGCCCAGTGGGTGCTGCGCCTGGCCGGCGGCACGGACGAGTCCCGGAAAAGGATCATCCAGGGTTTCAAGCTTGTATGGCCGTACGTCGACGAGATTTTCGAAGACGACGAGCTCACCACGCGTCTCGCCGAGGCCGGCGTCGCTGTTCAGCCGTCCAGCCTTCGCGCAGCGTTCGACCGGCTGACCGGCGAAATCATGGCCGAAGCTGAGCTCGAGATCCCCGGCGTTCCGCAGTCCCTGGGCGGCGGCCGACGTGGCAAGCACTCCGAGTTCCTGGGATACATCCTTGCCGAGATGCAGGTCCTCGCCCGCGAACACCCCGGCGCGAGCTGGTGACCAGCGTGATGACTCCGTCACGAACGCAGGCACAGACCGAAGAGCAGCGGGCCTGGGACATCGCGTCCACGGTCTGCGATCCGGAGATCCCGGTCCTCACCATCGAGGACCTGGGAATCCTTCGCGGTGTGCGGGTCACCCCGACTGAAGCGACGGAAGCGCACGACGGCGGCCCGGCCAGTACCGCCGTCGAGGTCACCATCACGCCGACGTACTCGGGCTGCCCCGCGATGGATGCCATCGGTGACGACCTGCGGAAGGCCTTCGAACGGGAGGGCTATGCCAGTGTCCACGTCAACCTGGTGTTGTCCCCGGCCTGGACCACGGACTGGATGACCGAATCCGGCAAGGCCAAGCTGGAGGAATACGGGATCGCCCCGCCCAGCGGCATGGCTGCCGCCGGTGGGCACTCCGGTCCTGTCCGCCTGAGCCTCGCCGTGAAATGCCCGCAGTGTTCCTCACTCAACACCAAGGAACTCACCCGTTTTGGTTCCACGTCCTGCAAGGCGCTGTTCGTCTGCCAGGACTGCAAGGAACCGTTCGACTACTTCAAAGTCCTCTAAGGAAGCAGCCATGACCACCGAAACACAGACGGCCAGCCGCCGTCGTGCGTCTTTCCATAACCTGACCGTCGCGGAAGTCCGGCGCCTCACGGACGATGCCATCGAGGTCACGTTCGGTGTTCCCGCCGAGTTGGCGGGCCAGTATGACTACCTTCCCGGCCAGTACGTCGCCCTGCGAACCACACTGCCGGACGAGACCGGCGAGCCCCACGAGGTCCGCCGCAGCTACTCGATTTGCGCAGAGCCGCGCAGTTTCGAGGATGGCAGCAGCGAGATCCGGGTGGCCATCAAGAAGGACCTTGGCGGCATCTTCTCCACCTGGGCCAATGCCGAGCTCAAGGCCGGCGACGTCCTGGACGTCATGAGCCCGCAGGGTGCTTTCATTTCCCGTCACGGCAAGGACGGTTCCGCCGTCCAGCACAACGTCATGAACTCCATGAACCACCCGGAGGAGCTCGCGGGGGAGCCCGGCAGCTTCGTGGCCATTGCCGCGGGGTCGGGCATCACTCCGGTGATCGCGATTGCGCGGACCTTGCTGGCTGCCAACCCGGAAACCAGGTTTGACCTGGTGTACGCCAACAAAGCTGCCATGGACGTGATGTTCCTGGAGGAGTTGGCGGACCTGAAGGACAAGTACCCGTCCCGTCTGGCGCTGCACCATGTGCTGTCCCGTGAGCAGCGCATCGCGCCGCTGATGACCGGCCGTATCGACTCGGAGAAGTTGCAGGCGCTGCTGAGCAGCGCAATTCATGCCGAGGATGTTGACGAGTGGTTCCTGTGCGGGCCGTTTGAGCTGGTCCAGCTGTGCCGCGACACCCTTGCCGCCCGCGGCGTTGAGCCGGAGCATATCCGCTTCGAGCTGTTCACCACCGGCCGTCCGGACCGCCCCGAGGGCAACGCCGGCCGACCCGTCCTAGCCGACGAATCGCAGGACACGTTCAAGATCACCTTCAAGCTCGATGGCCTGACCGGCGATGTCGCCAGCCCCACGCATGCCCGTGAGTCCATCCTCAACGCGGCCCTGCGCGTCCGCCCGGACGTTCCGTTCGCGTGTGCAGGCGGCGTTTGTGGCACGTGCCGCGCCAAGTTGATCACCGGTACCGTGAGCATGGATGAGAACTACGCTCTGGAGCAGGACGAGCTGGACAAGGGCTACGTCCTGACCTGCCAATCCCACCCCACCAGCGAAGAAGTTACCGTCGACTTCGACGTCTAAGGAGTCCCCATGATCGAGCTCTCCATTGCCAACGGCATTGCCGAAATTGTCCTCAACATCCCGGAAAAGCTGAACTCGCTCAACGAGGACGCACTTGCCGAACTGGATAAGGGGTACGACGACGCTGCTGCCGCCGCCGCCCGCGGTGAGGTGCGGGCGCTGCTGCTTCGCGGCGAGGGTAGGGCCTTCTGCGCCGGCCGGGACATCGGCGCAGTGACACCTGAAACCGACGATGCCCAGGCGTATCTTGGTGGGTTGGTGGAGCCGCTGCTCAAGAAAATGGCTGCGTTCCCGGCACCCACTTTCGCTGCGGCACACGGCGCGTGTTTGGGCGTTGGGCTGGGGCTGCTGCTGGCCACCGACGTTGTGTACGTGGCGGAGAACGCAAAGTTTGGCTCACCCTTCGCAAAGCTTGGTGCCACGCTGGACTCCGGTGGACACTGGTACTTCACCGAGCGTCTGGGCATGCACCGCACACTGGACCTGATCTACACGGCGGACCTCATTTCCGGGGCGGAAGCCGTTGCCCAGGGGATGTTCAGCCGGGCGATGCCTGCCGATGTCCTGCTTGACGAGACCCGTGCCATCGTCGCCAGGGTGGCTGTGGGGGCAACAGGCGCCTTCAACGCGTCGAAGGAACTCGTGGCCCACATCCGCGACCAGCGCCTGGGCCTCTGGGCGTCCATGGCCGAGGAAAACACCGAGCAGGCCCGCCTCTGCAAGACCGACGACTATGCCGAGGGCTTCAGGGCGTTCCAGGAGAAGCGGGCGCCGGTTTTCAAGGGGTAGTTCCCTCAGACGAATTCCTTGAGGAGCTTGTACCCGGCCAGCTTTCCTTCAAAGGAGATGACGGCCATGTCTTGGTCCGTAGTGCTCACGTCCGTCAGGGCACCATAGGTGAGTGCCGGGGCCGCGGATCCGCTCTTCAGGCATGGGAACGCGATATTTGAGCCAGCGCGGGTATTGCCGCCGGGCTGATCTTTGGTGGGCCCGTCCGACGGTACGGTATAGGTTGTGTTTTTCCAGCAGACGAACGAGTCCTCGAAGCTGGCCCCGCGGCGCTTTCCTGTGGTGGTGTCCAACAAGCCTGAGGCCCAGTAGGTGCCAGTGATCACGAATTCGCCGTGGCTTGCTGACGGTATGAGGCCGGTCGTTTCCCAACTGTGCACTTCCACCGGTTTGGATTCCCATGCAGCAGCGCCGGTTAGGGGATCGTAGCCCACCACTTTGGAAAGTCCTCCACGGTAGGTGCCCGCAGGAAATTCAATGAAGCCATCTACATAGTCGCATCGGACAGGGAATGCATCGCCGCCCGCCAACTTGGTGGCGTCGATTCCGGTCGTTCTGGCGCATTCGAGCTGGGAGCCATCGGCCGTCCACAGGATCCTACCGCTGGAGGCCCGGAAGCCCACTGTTTTAGTAGTCTCGCGGAGGTTCAGCGAGAAGGTTTGCTCCGTGTATGTGTCGGGGGAAAAATTCGTGGGGTTGATGCCGACAGAGCCAACATAGAGGTCCAATTCTTCCGAGTACTTGAAGTGCCAGCCCATATCCGTGGTGGCGCCCTTCCCAAAAATGGTTTCCAGGTCCACTTCCCACAAGACCTCGCCGTGAGACACGTGGGCCAGCTTTCTGGTGTCGTCCTTCACCACCGAATACAGCTCTTTGCCCACTGGCCAGAAAACCCCGGCGAGAGGATTGACGTCAGCACCTGCATGCTCCTCACCGGAGTCAATGGCCACCCAGTGTTCCGATGCCTGGGAAGTCCCACTAAAGGCGATGAAGCACATGTCGAAGAGTCCGTCGCAGGCGAAGGGGCGGGTGCTGACCAATTCCGGTCGTCCGCGGTAGAGCTCCTTGCCGGTGCTCAGATCAAAGGCAACAGGCGCAGTCCACCAGGCTTCGTCACTGTCGAGACCGGCGGGAGCTTTAGCTGCCTGCAGGAAAATTGCGGTGCTCCGTCCTGAAGCTCCCCTGGTCACAACGGGTTCCAAGGGAACCCAAGGCGCATCGAGTCCCGGATGAACGGGTTGGGTCCACAGCTCCCTGCCGTCAGCCGTTGAGATAGCGTGCGCTTCCACCCCGTTCTTACCCTTGGCGTACACCAGGGCGACCCCGTCTGCCACCACCGGCTGGCCGATGGGGTCGATGGCCACTTCCCAGGAAGCAGTGGCAACTTCGGTGTTCCGCATCTTCACTTCCGGCGTCGGGGATGGCGACGTCGACGGGGCGGCTCCCGGCAGGGGAATGATGGTGCACGATGCGAGGAGGATCGCCACAGCGACTGCCGCGACCGCGAAACCCACCGATCTGATAATGGCAAGCGGCCGTGCGGTGAGCGAAGAAATCATGGTTCCCCCAGGACATGAATGGCTCAGCACTCGCAGGGCGTTCCGAACCAGAAAAGGGCCAGCAAGGTGTGGCTCAGATTGAGGATACAGGCACGGGTGCCCGCCCGCGCCGATATCCTTGGTTGATGAGTGACATCGCGCATTCCACCATTGCCTTCGAGGGCCATTTCGCCCGGGACTTCCCGGAGCTGGCTGTTCCGTGGCGGGCGGAGGAAGCTCCCGATCCGCAGCTGCTGGCACTTAACGGGCCACTCGCCGTCGAGCTTGGTTTTGATCCGGACTTCCTGCGGAGCCCGGAGGGCGTACGGCTGCTGGTCGGCAACTCCGTTCCGGAGGACGCGACACCGGTGGCCCAGGGGTATTCGGGGCACCAGTTCGGTTGGTACTCACCGCGGCTGGGGGATGGCCGTGCCCTCCTGTTGGGCGAGGTGGTGGACGCCGACGGGAAGCTCCGCGACATCCATCTCAAAGGTTCGGGCCGGACGCCTTTTGCCCGCAACGGTGATGGTCGGGCGGTCATCGGTCCCATGCTTCGCGAGTTTATCGTGAGTGAGTCCATGCATGCGCTGGGGATCCCGACCACCCGTTCCCTCGCCGTCGTTGCTACCGGGCGCCCGGTTCAGCGTGACACTGTCTTGCCGGGTGCGGTCCTGACCCGGGTGGCCAGCAGCCATCTGCGCGTGGGCAGTTTCCAATATGCCAGGGCCTCGGATGACCTGGACCTGCTGCGTCGGCTCGCTGACCACGCGATCGAACGTCACCACCCGTCGTCGGTTGGTGACGCCGACCGCTACCTTGGCCTCCTGAAAGACGTCGTGTCGGTTCAGGCGAAACTGGTGGCCCAGTGGATGCTCGTCGGGTTCGTGCATGGGGTCATGAACACTGACAACATGACCATCTCGGGCGAAACCATTGACTACGGTCCGTGCGCTTTCATGGAGGGCTTCGACCCGGGTGCCGTGTACAGCTCGATCGATGAGATGGGCCGCTACGCGTATCGGAACCAGCCGCTGGTTGCCGAGTGGAATCTTGCGCGTTTCGCCGAGTCCATTGCGCCCCTGATCCACCAGGACGAGGAGAAGGCGGTAGCGATGGCTGTTGAGGCCCTCAACGGCTTCCGCACCCAGTACAGTGCCGCGTGGTTCGGCGGCATGAAGGCCAAGCTTGGGCTTCCGGAAGACATTGACGACGGCGTTGCCTCGCCTTTGGTGGACGACTTACTTGAGTTGGTCCAGGAGGCGCGCGCGGATTACACGTCGTTCTTCCGTAGCTTGGGCAGAGCGGCCCGTGGGGAGCCGGAGCCGGCCAGGGGCGTGGTCCTGGACCTGCCCGCGTTCGATGCGTGGCTGGCGCGTTGGCGCGAATTGGCACCTGACGCGGACGCCATGGATGCGGTTAACCCGGTCTACATTCCGCGCAACCACTTGGTGGAGGAGGCCCTCGCCGCGGCAACAGAGGGGGACATCGGACCCACGGAGGGACTGCTGGAGGCTTTGGCGTCCCCGTTTGAGGAACGTCCCGGCCTGGAGAAGTACGCTGCTCCGGCACCCGACACTTTCGGTCCTTACCGGACTTTCTGCGGAACGTAAGGGCAAGCGACCCTGACCGGGTCGCTTGCCCTTAGCTGGTTCTCTGCGCCCACTAGCTCCAGACGGCCTTAACCACCATGTCTGCGCCAGCGGCCAGGTGGCTGCCAGTGTGACCTGCATCCAGGATGCACATGTCTTCCGATCCTGGGGGACCGGTTGATACCAAGCACTCGGTTGCCCTGAAACTCAGGAGCTCTACTGGGAGGTTGTCGCCAATGCGAAGTTCACTCATGCTGCCCTTTAGTTCGTCCGGGCACGGCGGTTGGGGTTTGCCTGCCCGGGGTGTCGGAAACTTGTTTCCTTGGACGCCGGACTTCATCAGCGGATAACTCCATACTGCCTTGTTGTCCTGGCATCCGTCCACGCGGGCGTTCTGAACCCTTAGTTGATTTTGGTGTCCCGAACGATAGCCATGAGTTCCACCCGAAGACTTTCGGAGTCCAGGTCGATACCTTCCAGTACCGTGTTCTCTTGTCCGTGGGATTTGTTCAGCAACTCCAGGCCCAGCTCGGTAATCGACACGAGTTGGCTGCGCCGGTCAAAACGGTTGACCTCACGGCGGATGAAGCCACGGGATTCGAGCCTGCTCAGTAGCGGTCCCATGGTTTGTGCTTGCACGCGGATGCTCTCGGCCAACTTGCCTGGCGAGATGGGGCCGGCATCCGCCACGGCATCGAGGGTTAACACCGTTGGATACGTCAGTCCCAGAGGGCGGAGCCGCTCATTCCACCCAAGTTCCACGAGCCGCGCTGCGGTGGACAGCAACCGGCTTGTTGGCCAATAGTCCATGTCAGGCATTCGGGCCCCCCAGCCTCGTAAGAATAGTCAGCTTGCTTACTAAGACTACATCTCACGGGCCGGAGGTATGGAGCTATAGGGTCAAGAGAGCTCGAATCCGGGGTGTCCGGTGGTCCGCTCCGCGCTGTGCACGTGCAGGGCGTGGCGCATCGCCTGGCGGTTTTCTTCAGCCGGTTCTGGCTGGCCGGCGACGCGGTACAGGTCGGCGGCCCACTGAAATTCGTCGGCAGCGGCGCGGAACCGGGCTTCGTCAAAGAGCCGCCGGCCGATGTGGTGACGGACGTAGGCTTCCTCATCCGGGGCTCGGACTGTTCGGAGTGCCTTTTCATGGAGCACGGCGGCGTCATGCCAGCGGTACTGGCGCTGCTTCACCTGGGCAAGGATCAGGAGCAGTTCCCTGCGGTCGGGTGAATCGGGGAGCAGCTTGAAGCCCTCGTCCAAGGCCTCGGTGTCCCGTCCGAGCAACGCCAGGTATCTGATGCGTTCCACCGGTGGACACTCACCTGCCAGGGCAGCGTTCAGGGCGTCGCGGTTGATCACCACGTCGCGGAACGTCGCAGGGTCAGTACGCCAAAGACTTGCAGTATCTTCCACCGTCATGCCCCCCATAGGACTGTTACGGAGCCAGCTCAGTTGCAGCCTCGGTCATCGGGCTGCAGAAGACTCCATAATCTCACGAACGGTCACGCTGGCAAGTTCCGGGTCAGTGAAGTTGACTGTCCGGGGGAGTGGTCCGCCATGTGTGGAACGGGACAGTCAGCCCGGCCCGCGTTGGTGAGCAGGTGAACGGCCCGGCGAAGGCGATCAGCTCGGGATCCAGCGGCACAACCCGCACCAGCTGGAGTTCCCCGCCGTTTGCCGAGGCCCGGATGGTGAGGGCGTCGCCCACGCGGCTGATCCTTATGCGGACACGGCCGCCATTCCAGTCCGGAACAGGTGCCAAAGACCAGTCCGAGAAGCGGTTGGTGACAACCGCGCCCAACTGGGCGGCGCCGTCGGCGAATTCCACGCCGGCCTTGATCCAGTGCTCCGCGCTGACGCGCACGAAGAGGCCGGCCTGGTCGAATTGTTGGGACAAGGCGGCGGTGAATTCGACCTCCATGGCACTGTCCTGCGGGAACGGTGCCAGAAGGGCGTGTTCGGTGTCGTGGATGAACCCGTAGGAGGTGATGCGCCAGGCGTCGCTGCTCTCGGCTGCGGTCACCAGCAGGTCACCTTCCTGCACGACGACGGCGGCCGGCTGGTTGGTCCACTCGCCGCGGCTCCATGGAATGTTAGTCATCATCGGTCTCCTAGTTCTTGTTGTCGCGCTTCAACCGGCGGGCCCTGGCACTCAGATCAACCAGATGCATGTTTCGTGAGGGGGCATGTGAAAGCAGACCGTCCACGACGGCGATGACCCGGAGGGCTCGATGTTACTGGCCGGCCACCGGTGACGGTGCCCGCCTGGATTACTCAAGAGGCCGTCGAAGCGACTGAATCAAAGAATTGCAGTCATGACGTTCCACCCTGTGCCGACTTTCGTTGCCCCCGGCCAAGCTGAGCCACCGCTACCTGCGTAGAGCCATAACTCCCCGGCCGCGTTGCGTGCCAGGATGTCAGCTTTGCCGTCGCCATTAAAGTCACCCGGGCCGACGAGTGAGTTCATGGAGTTCCAACCCTGACCGATCTGCCGTTTGGGCTGCCAGCTTCCATATCCACTAGCGGGATACAACCAAAGTCCACCATCGCTGTCGCGGGCAATTACGTCGCCGAGGCCGTCAGAGTTGAAGTCGTCTGTTCCGGTGATTTCAGAGAGCCCGACCGTACTGGTAAAGCTTCCACCGATCCCAGCGGGATGCAAAAACCTGGCCTTGCCATCGGCAATGTACTGGTACAAGTAACCGGCGCGGTTGCTCGCTATGAGGTCTATGAACCCATCGCCGTAAAAGTCGACGCCTTCGATAGCGTTCATGACTTCCCAGCCGTGGCCTACCTGTACACGTTGTCTCCAACCTCCGGCACCATTACCCGGGTAGAACCACAGCAGCCCCGCCGCGTCACGCGCTAAAACGTCCGCGTGACCGTCGTCGTCGAAATCGCCCGGGGCGACGATTGCGGTCATGACGTTCCACCCCTGTCCAACCTGGACGCGGGGTAGCCAGCCACCTGAGCCGTTGCCGGGGTAAAGCCAGAGTAGCCCGGCCGTGTCCCTCGCCAGAATGTCGGTCTTGCGGTCTCCATTGAAGTCGTTCTTGACGGACCTCGCAGTGTTTCCATCGATGACAGCCACTGAATACTGTGCCAATTGGTTGCCCGATGTAGCTGTGTTGACGACGTACACCCTGTTGTTGTTGGGGTTCACGGCCGCCTGTCCGGGATCCCACCCCGTGTACACAACCGAGCTGCTGTTGTTCCGACCGTCAATGATCGTGGTGCCCCGAACAAGCATGGTGGCATAGATCTTATTGTTCGAAGGGTTGACCACGATGCTGTGGACCTGGCTTGCGGTGGTTATATTAGAAGTTTCGGTCAGCGTGGTCCCATCCACAATTTTGACGGCGGTAGCGGTGGAGCTACCCGATCCAACGTAGATCTTGTCGGTCATCGGGTTGACGGCCAGAGCTCCGAGCGGAGCGTTGGAGGCCAAGGCCCCCACGATCTTATTGCTTGAGCCGTCTATAACTCTGATGCTGGATCCATATTGTGGCGCGCTAGTAGCGTATATCTTGTTCTTGGCAGGATTCACTGCCATGGCGCGAAAGCCATCAGCCCCAATGGACACCGTCGCAGTGATCTTACCGTCCGCATCGATGACCTTGATCGTTCCACCGGAGAGAGCGTAGGCCTTGCTGGTGGACGGATTGATGACAATGTCTTGTGCCGAGACTGAACCGGGCACCGGATTTGTACTGTTGGTGTTGCCGTCCAGAATAGTCACGCCGGTCTCGGTGCTCACGTATATGCGGTTGGTCTTCTCATTCACAGCCAGGTCGCCTGGGCTCGAGTCGACTCGAACCAGGGTGGTGGCAAGGGACGCCCCGTCAACCACGGCGATCGAACCATTTGGATCGCTGATGTAGACCTTATTCGTTGCGGAGTTGACGGCAAGGTGCTCGGCGCTGGAGGACCCACGGTAGACAAGCTTTGTGCCACCTGCCCCAACGCTGTACACACCGTCATTGGTGCCTACGTAGGCTGTGTCGGTCACGGGGTTAACGGCGATGGAGGTTGGCCACTGTCCGACGGGGAAACGGTCCGTAACCGCATCAGCATTTGCCGGGGCAGCAGTGGTTCCCAGCGACAAGGTCAGCGCCATGCCGACAGCGACTAATGCGACCGCTGCCCGATACGATCTGTGTGAGCTCTCTTTGCCCAGTCTGCGCGCTTCATCCAAAGCAATAGTCATGAAGTCCCCCATATGAAGTGACGCTAGTGCGCCGATGTTCGGATTCTATAGCGGATGAACCGACGGCCAGCCCTGAATTATCACCAGGGCTGGCCGTTGAATGTCATTCCGGATCGGAGCGAGCTAAAGGATCGCGGTCATGCCATTCCACCCGGCGCCGACTTTGCTGGCCGTGGGCCATGATGCTCCGCCATTTCCTGCATAAAGCCACAGCTCGCCTACAGAGTTGCGGGCGAGGATGTCAGCCCTGCCGTCGCCGTTGAAGTCACCTGGCCCAACCAATGAATCCATTACATTCCAGCCCTGACCGATCGTCTGCTTACCTAACCAACTGCCATATCCGTTGGGCATGTAGAGAGACAAGGCCCCGGCTCCGTCGCGCGCAACGAGGTCTGTCAAGCCATCACCGTTGAAGTCATCCACGCCAGCGATTTCCGACATTCCGGTCCAACCGGAACCGATCCAGAGCCGCGGGAGCCATCCTCCTTTGCCATCTCCGCGGTACAGCCAGAGTGTGCCGCTGCGGTCGCGCGCGGCGACATCGATGAATCCGTCGCCATGGAAGCCACCGATCCCCTCGATCGCCGTCATACCGTCCCAGCCAGTACCGACGTGCACACGTGCCCGCCAGCCACCGGACCCATCACCGGGATAGAGCCATAGGAGACCGGCTCCGTCGCGGGCTAGGACGTCCGCGTCACCATCACCGTCAAAGTCACCAGGCGCCAGCATCGCTGTCATGGCAGTCCAGCCTTGGCCAACCTGCGAGCGAGGGAGCCAGCCGCCGGAGCCGTTACCGGGGTAGAGCCACAGCGTGCCAGTTGCGTCTCTAGCTAAGACGTCAGCTTTACGATCCCCGTTGAAATCGTTTTTTACGGGTGCCGGTACGGATCCATCAATGACACCCACACTTGGAAAGCCAACGTTGAGCACATAAACCTTATTGATGGTGGGGTTGACCACCGCGGTGACGGGTTCCCAACCGGTGTACACCGAGGAATGGCTGTTGTCTTTACCTTCGACTATGGCTACGCCCCTGCCGGTCATTGGGACGTAGATCTTGTTAGTTGTCTCGTTTATGACGATGTCGCGTGCGCGCGTAGCCGTACTGACCTCGGCCACTTCGACGTTGGACGCTCCATCGATGACCTTGACTGATCCTTCGTATGAACCGCTGTCCGCCGTTACATAGATCCTGTTGGTGGATTGGTTAACCGCCAGTTGTCCCAGGTTGCCATCTGAGGAAATAGTCCGCGTAACGGTGTCAGTTGAGCCGTCAACCACACGTACCCCAGTCCCGTACTTAGCGAGAGTGGTGAAATAGATTCTGTTGGTTTTCTGGTTAACTGCAGCGTCAACGATGCCGCCCGCGCCCACGCTGACCGAAGCGGAGACCTTGTTGGTGGTATCGATTACATTCAAGGTTCCGCCGGCTAATACATAGGCTTTGTTCGTCGAAGAATTCACCAGAATCTCCCGGACCACGCCCGGGACTGAGACCGTGATAAATGTGTTTGTCACGCCATCGACAATTGCTACGCCATTCGTTATTCCAACGTAGACCTTGTTGCTCTGCTCGTTGACGGCTATAACGTCGGCGCCTGCTCCTATGGGCACACGGATAGCGTCGGCGTACGTGGCACCGTCGACGACGGCCAGATAGCCGGTAGCAGTGCTGACGTAGATCTTGTTTGTAACCGAGTTAACTGCAATATCCGAGGGGTCGTCTACGCCGACGCGTCCGGCGCTGGGACTACCGAAGCTGGAAATTCCTTCGGACGTGCCGACGTGGACGACGTTCGTTACAGGATTTACCGCGATCGCTCCAGGTCGGTCACCGACTGAAACGTTGTCAGTGACGACGTCCGCCGCTGCCGGAGAAGGGTGGCTTCCCAGTATCAGGGTCAGTACCAATCCGGCAGTAACGGTCGCCGCCGCTGCGCGGCGCTGGCGCAGTGGCCTTATCATGCCCAACGCACGCGAAATAGCTACATCAGCAATCATAGATTCCCCCAAAAGTCGTGACGCAAACGGGCGTCTTCAAGGGATTCTATAGTGCGTACCCCCCACCACGTGAATGCAACTAAGGACGTTCCGAGCTCTGTGGCCGACCCGGAGACTTGGGAGGCGACGGTTCAAGATGCAGGCGATCACTTTTCCATCATGGGGAAGAAGAGCGAATAGTCGCAATCGCACTATAGGTTCGCCAATATTCGCCAGTAACTGCTATAAAGTTATTGATTCATCCGGCCAAAATCGTGGCAGTGATTTGGCTTTTTCTTGTTGCATTTTTGCCTGTCTTACTACAGGAGCAAATTCCAAATACGTTATACAAATTCAATCGTGGGGCCAGTCCTGAACTCAGCAGGCAATAAGGGTTCACCCAGCAACTTCGCACAGATAGTCGTTTTTATGTTGCAGCGACCACAGCCTTGACGATTGGTCCCTGGGGCTACGCACTCATTCCGCTAAATCGTGGACATTTCATATGCAGGGGATTAACACTTGGGAAGGTGACAGCGATTTCTTGCGCTAGTTGCCCTTTTCGAGGGCATGAGCGGTGACGTATGCGCCCAACTGATCCTTTGAAAGGGCTGCGGCGATTTCTGAGATGGCCGTTGTGTCTGCGACAACAATCGACTGCCCGTCGGCCGAAGTGCCAGTGCCGAGGGTGGGCAGAGTGAACATGACAGTGTCATTCGCCCGGAGGTCCTTCATACCTACTGCCAAGCTGCCGATCGCAGCAGCGTCAAAACTCTTGTCGACGCTGATGAACGGCGACACCGCACTGACCATGCTGTTAACTGTTACCGGGTTGGTCAGAGTCTCACGCGCGATCGTCTTGCTGATGATCGCTTTCATATAAGCCTGCTGGTTCCGCACGCGCTGGTAGTCGCCGTCACTGAATGACTTTCGTTCCCGGACGAAGGCCAGTGCCTCGTCGCCGTTCAGCGTCTGCTTTCCTGCTTCGTAGTAGTGGCCCTTCATGGGGCCGGAGCCGGGCGCGAATGGAATTTTGATGTCTACTTCCACGCCACCCAAGGCATCAGTGAGGCCTTTGAAGCCCTCGAAATCAACCATGGCGACATGATCAATACGCTGGTTGAAGAGGGACTCGACCGTCTGAACCATCAGAGGAACGCCCCCGTAAGCCAACGCAGAGTTGATCTTCGACTGGCCGTGTCCGGGGATATCCACCCAGAGGTCACGCATGAGCGAGACGGCGTATACGTTCTTGCGGTCTGCGGGAATGTGCACCAACATCAAAGTGTCCGCGCGCTGGTCGGTGGAGGCTTGGGTGTCGACATCCAGTTCAGCGGAGCCTCGTGTGTCACTGCCCATGACCAGCACGTTCATCGCTGCGGTGCCGTTGACGGGCTCGGCCTTTTGCGGTCGCGTCGACTCTTCCGGGAATGCCGTTTCGATCTTCGTGGTGCCGGAGTTGAAAGTCTGAGCCAGGTTGAAGATGTAGGCGCCGCCAATCAGACCAGCGACGAGTACAGCGGCCGCGAAGCCAAGGAGCACGTTCCTTGCAGTTTTTTTACCGCTCTTCTGACGTCGCGGACGTGATTCTGCAGAGGGAGTTTCGGTATCTGTCGGGAGCGTCATGAGTTCCTTGGTGTCGGCGTCAGCAGTGATGATTCTATCAAGGCGCAAATACGCCGTCGGCAAAGTCATGGTTCAAGCCGACGCCCCACTGGTTGGTGACGTTGACCGTATAAGGCGTCCCAGAGTGTATGGGTGTGTCGCCGAGGCTAAATGCGAGGGTCTCCAGTTGTGGATTCCTTGCGCCAGGGCCGCTACTTTTTGTGTCAGCGGTTGAAGTCTTGGCCGTGAACTCCTCTATGCGGCCGTCATTTGATTTCCATGACACCGTAGCCTCACCCCCCGCGATGTTGAACCCGGTGATATTCAAAACGCGCCCATCTTGGGTCAAAGTCGACTCCGTTACTATGGGCGACTTGAATCCTGAAGCCATCTGGGTCTTGAGTGGAGTACCTGTGCCTTTGCAAGTGAAGTAGGGGTCCCACATGAAGGAAATGACCTTAGTGGAAGCTCCAAGCTGTTGAAGTTGCCGGTCCATTCGTTCCAGTGTTGTTTGCCCGCGAAGACTATTGCTGCAGGCGTTCTTTTCCATCGCGGGAGCCATTCCCTCCATGTTCGCCCAAAGCACGGCCCCGGTACCGGAGACGCCAGCGGCCGCAGCCCGGAAATAGTCGATGTTCGGGGCCATGTACTTCTGCGCCCATGTGCCGTTTCCCACGATAGTGGCAGCAAATTCGTCGACTGCAGAACCTGACTCGCTGTCAAGAAAGGCCGCCCCCTTTCCTGTACCCATGCCGTCCTGGATCGCTATATTGAGCTTCAGGCCACTGGAGGTTTGAGCGATTTTGCGCATAGCGGGTCCGGCGTCTTCCGGGCTGACGCTTGACGCGCTTCTCCTGGATTCTATGTAGGGGCTGATGACCGCTGAGCGCGTCGGAAGCAGGCGATGGATCGCTTCGTTCTGCATCTGATATAGGGACAGTATGGGATCGAAGAATGCACTCGAACTGATGGGCATCTCCACATGGTGGTAGAAACCGGCCAATCCTGGCACGTCATTTTTCTCTGCTTGGTACCGGAGGAAGCGCTCGGTAAAGAGGCTGAGAGTTTGGGTATACGAGAGATCGGGTAGGTATTCCACATCCGTGCGCTTTACCGGTGCCGGCAGGCCCACGAAGAAGTCCATATGCAGCTCTGTGGCGGCTTTTGCCAGCGCTATTGCCGGGTCCTCGGCGGATGAGTCATTTCCGCCCACGACGACTATGTCATATCTGCCCCCCGGGGAAGTGCACCCCTTGCCTTCCGTAGGCAAAACCAGAATTGTGTAGGACTTCCCATTAGCAGATACGTTTCGATCTCGAGGGCATAGCAGTGTGGTCTTGTCCCAGTCACCGCCGTCGGAGTACGTGAAGTATCGGTCTACCTGCAACGCGCCAGCCACAACTTTCGCGCAGTTTATCCCGTCAATAGTGCAGTCCTTGGGCAGGTCTTCCTCCGGGGTAGGCCTCAGGATGGTCCCAAAAGTAATGACAGTGTCACCACCGAGGGCGTGAATTTCCTCAAGCTTCCCCCTATTTGCCGAGGCGGCAGTATTGGCAGTGATGAAGTATCCGCTGATGGGGTAGTGCGGCGGCGAGGAGGGGATTTCGTCCGGCGCGGCGTCCTCGCTGGGTGGCCAGAAAATGACACCAGCTCCCAACACCAGGACGATTGCTACCATCGGGATAAGCCAACGCCATACGCCTCGATGAGCTGACAGGGGTGGGCTGGCTTGTCGGGAGAGCCTCGCGGGTGACATGTCTTCCTCTGGTCGGGACAGCAGAGACGACTCTATCAATACAAGATTCGTACCCGACCTCGTCGGATGCTCCTGAGAGCACCTGAGCTAATCCATACGATAAACTAATCCGGGTCGCCCTCCGACGGTGGACGTCCGAGGGTCGCCAAGTCTCAGGCGACCGCGTTTAGACAGAACACAAAAGGTTCTGAATTACATACAACGGGGGGAAAGTTGGGCACCGCAATCAAACGTGTTCAAGCCGTGCTGGTGGTCCTGATACTAGCTGTACTTGCCTTCTTCGTAAGCCAGCCAGCAATGGCCACTCAAACAGAGCCCGGGCCCGGAACGGAAACGCCCGCTCCCACGGATCCTGCGACGCCGACAACTCCGGTGGAGTCTCCAGTGATCGTTCCGACTTTCGAACCACTGCCAACTCTTGCGCCTGTGGAACCTGAGACTCCGCCAGCGCCCGATCCATTGCCGGTGGAGCCGGCGCCGGTCGCTCCCCCAGCCGTTGAGCCCGTTGTCCCGCCAGCAGCTCCTGCAGTGCCGGAACAAGAGGTACCTGTTGTGGTTACGCCAACAGATCCTGGCGTTCAGGGATACGTCCTGGAACCTGAGGCTCCTCTGGAAGCGGAAACGTCCGCCGCCGCAGTACCTACGCCCACGCCGACTCCAACGGCAACCAAGGTTGCCGTTGCGCCGCCCGTTGCTAGTGCAGACATTGCGGGCCCGCTGAAGGTGGCTCTTGCTCCAGTCGCAGAAAACAATCCCATTGTCCAAGGCGTGACGGTGGTTGTTTTGATTTTGCTTGGCATTGCCTACTTCCGCGCATTGCGTTCTAAAGGGGCCCCACGGCCCCGCCTCAACGGCAAGTAGGCCCATGATTAACTCCCTCCCCGGGGACAATGCTGCGGGAAATCCTGCATCAACAATGCGCCTCATGCTACTCACGCACTCCTATTGGCCTGAACATAGCCCGCCCCAACGGCGGTGGTCGTCCTTAACCCGGGAATTTATCCAAGCCGGTTGGGAAGTCGAGGTCGTTACCCCGGTAGCCCATTATCCAAACGGGCGGCGTGACCTCCCGCGACGCGAGGCTGGCTTTGCGTTCAGCACCCAAACCGGACCGCACGGTGAGCGGATCAGGCGGGTTCCCTACCTGCGTCATCTCGGCAAGTCCCCGGTGGCTCGCCTTATGGACCAGCTCTTCTCGGCAATCTTGTCAGTTCCGGCCGGTTTGGGTGGCAAGAAGCCAGACGCGATCGTAGCAACTGCACCTAGCCTTCCAACGCTGGCAACGGGCTACGTACTTTCCAGACTGCGAAGAGTTCCCCTGATTGTGGAGATGCGGGACGCCTGGCCGGATTTGGCAAGGGATGCACGGCTTGTTCGAGGCAGCGTTAAGAGTCTGGTTGAACGTGTAGTGGAATTCGTTCAACACCGCGCAGATCTGGTCATTACTGTTACTGAGGGTTTCGCCGAGACCCTGCGCGCCAGAGGGCTCGGCAATGTTGACACCGTGAGTAACGGTCTGGATCTTCGCGCTGTGCCATTTCTCGAACCACCGACCGCTGAGCGCGGGGAGTTCCGTGCGCTCTACCTTGGGAATCACGGCAAGAGTCAAAGGTTGGATATAGCGATCCGAGCCAGTGCCCTTCTTGGGGATGGCTTTCACTTGACTCTTGTAGGTTCGGGCACAAGCAGACCTCAGCTGGTCAAGTTGGCGCGCGAACTCAATGCTCCCGTTACTTTTTTCCCGTCAGTTCACGGGTCCGCGGTGCTGGATAAGTATCGGGAGGCAGATACGTGCATCGTTTCGCTGCGCGATGACTGGAAGTCATTTGAAACGACGGTCCCCTCTAAAACCTACGAGGTGCTCGCCGTTGGACGCCACGTCACCGCAATTGTGAGGGGCGAAGCCAAGCGCATCATCCAAGAAGCGAACGGTGGCGACGTCGTGGCCGCCAATCCTGAGGCCGTTGCCCAACTGTGGAGAGACCTTGCCGAAGATCGGGCTCGGCTCGCAGCAGGTCAAAGTGGCCGGGAATGGGTGCAAAAACATGCCGACTATGCCCAGCTGGCGGAGAAGTACATGAACAAGATAGCGGGCCTGGTTGGCAAGAAATTCTCCCCCGACTCCAGGGAGGGAATATCTTGATCTCGGTTGTCAGAAATTTGGCGCTCGCTGCCAGCACCGTCGCCGATCACCTTGCGGAAGCCCCCTTCGTTTTGGCTCTATTGGTTTCGCGGCGCCTACCTGCGCATGTCGTGCGCCCTGTGTCCCGGTGGGTAGCAGCAGCTGCGCCAGGGTCCACCCGGCCCGTCTTCATGTTGGCCTGCCACGCCGCAGGCGATGAACCGGCGTTGGTTCGTCGGTTTGAGAATGCGTTGAACCATTTGGGATCTGCGGAGCACGCCTGCAAAGCAGCTGAGGTGGCGCTTGCTGCGGGTAAACCTGATTGGGCTGACTTGTTCTTGGCACGGGGAGCCTCAAGCGAACAGTTTTCCGCAACTTCGGCGCGACGCAAATGGTACGCAGGTGACATGAGCGGCGCCGTCGAGTCCTTGGAAGCACCGAGCGGCCGCCGTCCTGCCAATCAACGCGGTCGTTTCGAGTCCGAGCTCCGCGTTTTCGAGGGCTGGCGACCCGTCCTGGCCAAGGTGAACGTTGATCCCGAACCTCGTCGCGTCCTCCACTTGCTGACGAACTCTGTTCCGCACACAGCCAGTGGATATGCCCGCCGGAGCCATTCAATTCTTACTGCACAACAGGAGGCCGGTTGGGATGCTTTGGCGGTAACCCGTTTGGGTTACCCGGTCCAGATCGGTGTCCTGACCGCTCGGGCGAGTGACTTCGTTGACGGCGTTCAGTACCAACGCCTGCTACCGAACCGCATGGCCAAATCCATGGATGGACGGCTCCAACAGCAGGCAGAAGAACTTTTGCAGGTAGCTCGGGAGTTTCGCCCTAGCGTTATCCACACGACAACCCATTTTGTTAACGGACTGGTTGCACGAGAGGTCGCCAACGCATTGGGCGTTCCTTGGGTGTATGAAGTGCGTGGCCAACTGGCTGATACGTGGGCATCGACCAGAGGTGACGGAGCACGTAGAAGCGAACGCTACCGACTGTTCATGGAGCGCGAGTCCGAAATCATGCGCAGTGCTGACTTGGTGATCACCCTTGGAGAATCAATGAAGCGGAATATTATCGCCGCAGGAGTTCCTGCAGACCGAATACTTATTGGCCCCAACGCAGTTGGGGGCGACTATCTGCGTGAGCCGTCGCACCAAGGTGACGCCCGGCGTGCTCTGGGACTGCATCCAGACGGCCTGCTGATCGGGACCGTGAGCAGCCTGGTTGACTATGAGGGCTTGGACGACCTTGTCACAGCATTTGCATTGCTGGCTCCACGGCTGCCAAAGTTGAAGCTGGTTGTGGTGGGCGATGGCACTGCCGCGCCAGCACTTCAAAACCAGGTGCAGCGGTTGGGGCTCTCGGAACGCGTCATCTTCACGGGACGCGTCCCTGAGCAACAGGCCCGGCTATATCACCAAGCCCTGGACATTTTCGTGGTGCCGCGAAAGGACCTGACAGTCACCCGATCCGTGACCCCGCTGAAACCCGTAGAGGCCCTCGCTTCTGCGCGCCCGGTGGTGGCCAGCAGACTCGATGCCCTGTGCGAAATAGTGCACGACGGCGTCAACGGCCGGCTCGTGGAGCCGTCTGACCCTACGGGGTTGGCCGAGGTGTTGAGTGGATTGCTCGAGGACGAAGATTTGCGTCACCGTCTGGGAGTTGCGGGCCGGCGGGATGTGCTTTCCGGAAGGACGTGGAAGGCCAACGCAGCGGCTTACGCACAAGCATACGAAACTTTGGGGTCTAACTATATGAGGAGGGCCAGCTGATGTCAGCTAAGAAGGCAAAGCTACCGCCACCAGGGGCGGTCCAGCCGATGTCCATTGACATCCGCAAATTGTCCCGGGTGGGATCGCGCCCGGGGTTTCTGGACTACTTGGTCCAGTTGTGGGACTACAGGCAGTTCATCTTCTATGACGCCCGCGCGCGCGTTCAGAGCGGAACGCGGAAGGACCGGCTTGGCAGTGCATGGCTGTTGATCAACCCCATTTTCAACGGTTTAACCTACTTCGTCATCTTCGGCTTGTTGCTTCAGACCAGCCACGGGATCGAAAATTTCATCGGATACCTGGTCATAGGTGTCTTCCTGTTCCACTACAGCGCAGGAGCCATCACCGCGGGCGCTCGCTCTATACGAAATGGCAAGGCGGTCGTGCAAGCCTTCAATTTCCCGAGGGCCGCCCTTCCCTTGGGGGCGAACATCCGTGAAATGTTGTCGGCAGTTCCACTGATTCTTGGCATGATGCTTCTGATCGTTGTTGTTCCCCCCGCAGAGAACATCAGCGTGCTCTGGTTGCTGATCATCCCAGCAGTTTTCCTCCAAGGTATTTTCAATCTGGGGGTCGGTCTGATTCTGGCGCGGATCATATCGAAGGTGCACGATGTGACCCACCTGCTGCCATTTTTCATCAGAGCCTGGATGTATGGTTCTGCCGTCTTCTATTCCTATGAGCGGTTCGTTAAGGACCCCACGCTGCTTGCGATTATGAAATTTAACCCGCTTTACAACGTCATCGATATTGTGCGCAGCAGCTTGCTTTACGATCGAGTTCCCGCGTGGGAATCGTGGGCGACCCTCGGGGTAGTGTCGCTTGGCGCTTTGTTGATCGGCTTTATCTTCTTCTGGCAGGGGGAGGAAACCTATGGGCGCGATTGATACCGCCATGTTCCTGGACGGACCGCCATGTGTAGTCATTGATAAGGTCCGGATGACTTACCGGGTCCCGACTTCGGAGGGCAAGGCGACGCCGACCGGCAAGGGTATGAAGAACCGGTTCCGCAAAATCCTGGAACGGCCCAACCTCGTAACTGTCAGCGCCCTCAAAGAGATCTCGCTGGTTGTTGAACGGGGTGAGTCCGTGGGAATCATTGGCCGGAATGGCTCCGGGAAGAGCACCATAATGAAGCTCATCAGTGGCCAGGTAGCCCCAACCCATGGCGCCGTTTATGCGTCGAGCACGCCGGTTCTGCTAGGAGTCAATGCCGCCCTGGTTCCGGAACTTTCAGGTGATCAAAATGTGGTGTTGGGCTGCCTTGCGATGGGCATGAACATGGAGCAGATAGAAGCCCAGTTTGCTGGCATCGTTGAGGTTTCCGGTCTGGACTCAGCGATTTACCTTCCCATGAAGTCGTACTCGTCCGGCATGGCGTCAAGATTGAGGTTTGCCATTGCGGCCGCAGTCAACCCCGAGATTTTGTTGGTTGATGAGGCGCTGAATACGGGTGACGCTCAATTCAATAACCGGAGCAAGGCCCGAATGGCTGAGTTGCGAGCTCAGGCGGGCTGCGTGTTCATCGTCAGCCACGGCTTGGACGTCATCAGGGATATGTGTAGCCGCGTGATCTGGCTGGACAAAGGCGAGCTAATTATGGATGGACTACCGGACGAGACTACGGGTGTTTACCGCGACTTCTCCTCGAACCTGTCGAGGGGAAACAATCTGACGGCAACTCGGATAAGGGATGAAGCACGGGCAAGCCTCATAGCCATGCACGTGTTGGAGCGAGCCAGTGGGCGACGAATGGAAGGGCGCTGAAATGCCGTTGATCAATAGCATTCGAAAGTCCGTTTGGCATTTCAGGCATGGCGGAGTTGACCAGGTACGCGAGTGGCGAAGAAGGCAAAAAATTGAGCGGCGCATAAATGGGGGCAGCGGCAAGGGCTTCGCCCCGGACCGCAAGTCTGGAGCGGCTGCTTCCCCTGAATTCGCTCCACACCGGATCCCTGACAGAGGTCCTCGACGGTCAGACCTGACTGTCGGTGTGATACTTGACGACTTCTCCATCGCATCTTTTTCTTTTGAATGGAACCTTGTTCAGCTGCGGAAAGACTCATGGCGCCAGCAGCTAACAGAGACGGGTATCGACTTCCTTTTTGTCGAGTCCGCTTGGAACGGAAACCAAGGCTCGTGGAAATACCAACTCATGGGAACTTCCGGGCCAAAGCAGGAATTTCTGGATCTTATGGCTTGGTGCCGTGAACAGGAGATCCCTACGGTTTTCTGGAACAAGGAGGATCCTCCGCACTATGACGATTTCCTTCCCACCGCCCGGGAGTTTGACATGGTGTTCACCAGCGATTCCGACCGCCTTACCTCATACAAGCGGGACTTGGGGCATGATCGCGTAGCTGCCCTACCCTTTGCGGCGCAGCCCGCCATTCACAATCCGATGAGGGCCGGCCAGGGACGCCATTCCCGTGGAGTGGCATTCGCAGGGATGTACTTTGCTCACAAATATCCCGAACGCAGACGGCAGATGGACATGCTTTTGTCCGCAGCCCGGGATGCTTCGGCTCAGTCGGGCCCGAAACTTGAAATTTTTTCCCGGCAACTGGGGGGCGATTCCAACTACCAATTCCCGGTACCGTTCAACGAGCACGTTGTAGGCAGTCTTGACTATCCCAAAATGCTCACTGCGTACCGGGCCTACAAGGTGTTCCTTAATGTGAACTCTGTTGTGGATTCACCCAGCATGTGCGCCCGCAGGATCTTTGAGATAACAGCCTCGGGTACTCCGGTAGTTTCGACTCCCAGCGCCGCCATCGGGCACTTCTTTGAGTCTGACGAGGTTTTTGTCGCTAGCTCAAGGCAACAGGGCGAACACCAGATTCGTATGCTGGCCCGTAGCCCCGAAATTAATGATCGGACAGTGCACAAGGGCCAACGCCGGATTTGGAACGAGCACACCTACGCTCACCGCGCTGAAGCAGTCGTGGCTTCAGTGCTGCCCGAGCGGGAGCGTCCGGTCGGACAGGCTACCGTCAGCGCGCTGGTTCCGACGATCAGGCCACATCAGCTCGAGCATGTCTTTTCGACCCTTGGCTCCCAGATCGGGGTTGACGTCGAGCTTGTTCTGCTCACCCACGGCTTTGAAGTGCCGTTTTCCGACGTGGCCGAGTTGGCCGAGAAGTATGGCGTCAATCGCTTCAAACTGCTCAGTGAGCCAAGAGATTTGACCTTGGGTGAGTGCCTCAACCGTTGCGTAGCTGCATCTTCAAGTGCCGTACTGACGAAGATGGACGACGACGATTACTACGGTCCCCGATATCTCTCTGATATGTTGCACGCGCTTGATTTCTCAAAGGCAGATGTAGTTGGGAAGCAGGCTCACTACATGCATTTTGCTACAACGCAAGCAACCGTGCTGCGCATTCCTCATATGGAACATCGTTTGACCCGCTTCGTGGTGGGGCCCACGATAACCGCGCGACGAGAGGTCTTCGAGAACAATCCGTTTGAAGCTATCAACCGTGGCGAAGACACCGCATTCCTTAGGGCTGTAACTACGGCCGGCGGCTCCATCTACTCGGCAGACAGGTATAACTTCTGTCAGATTCGGCAAGGTGACGGGCATACCTGGGACATCTCAGATGAAGACTTGGCCGCCTCGGGAGAAATCAAATTTTTTGGGGATCCCAAAGAACACATCACTGTTTGACAAAACCACATCACCGTACACAAAAAAGGGGTAAGAAAATGACGAACATTAAGACTGTGGCCGTTGTCGGCCTTGGATACATTGGCCTGCCAACTGCGGCGATCCTCGCCACCAATGGCATCGACGTCGTAGGCATTGACGTAAACCAGAACACCGTTGACGCCGTTAACCGTGGCGAAGTTCCCTTTGTGGAACCTGACTTGGGCGTCCATGTTGCCGGCGCCGTAAGCCAAGGACACCTCAGGGCTACCACAGAGACTCCTGCAGCTGAGGCCTACATCGTTGCTGTTCCCACCCCGTTCCGTGACGACCACTCCGCGGACCTCAGCTACATTGAGGCGGCCGCACGCGGTATCGCGCCACAGTTGAAGGGCGATGAGCTGGTCATCCTTGAGTCCACATCACCGCCCCGCGCAACACGTCACCTCGCCGATTACATCCTCGCTCTCAGGCCCGATTTGTCCCTGGACGGCGCCAACGGCGCACCGGTTGTCCACTTCGCGCACTGCCCGGAACGAGTCCTTCCGGGCCGCGTCATGATCGAACTCGTAACTAACGACCGTATCGTCGGCGGCGTTACTCCGGTCGCAGCCGAACTGGCCAAAGATCTTTATGCGGTTTTCTGCCAGGGTGAGATCCTGGTTACGGACGACGTCACCGCAGAAATGGCCAAACTCGTTGAGAACTCTTACCGCGACGTCAACATCGCATTTGCCAACGAGCTCTCGATCATCAGCGACAAGCTTGGCATTGACGTCTGGGAGCTGATCCGGCTCGCCAACCACCACCCGCGGGTCAACATTCTCCAGCCCGGTCCTGGCGTAGGTGGACACTGCATTGCGGTGGATCCGTGGTTCATTGTGGCCGCGGCTCCCGAGGAAGCACAGCTTATCCGCCAGGCCCGCGTAACCAATGATTCCAAGCCGGAATGGGTTGTGGCAAAAGCACGCAAGGCTGCCGAAGAAGCCGGATCTGCGCCCGTTATTGCCACGCTTGGTCTGGCATTCAAGGCGAACATCGATGACCTTCGGGAGTCGCCGTCGATCGGGATTACAGCTGACTTGGCAGAGCAGCTGCCGACGGCAAAGCTCTTGGTAGTGGAGCCGCACGTCGAGGCCCTTCCGGCCGCCCTGCGGGACCGCGCCAACGTAGAACTCGTGACAACTGAGGAAGCAATTTCCAAAGCAGACGTCATTGTGGTTCTCGTGGATCACGATGAATTCAAGGCAATCTCTCCCGCGGCCTACGCCGGCAAGACGGTCATTGACTCTCGGGGCATTTGGGGCGCTGAAGCAGGGGTTGAAGCGGCCGCGGTCTCGGTCCCGGCCGTCAACTAACGTCATTTCGGCTACCACAGAGGAAGATCGACTATTTCATGGACCGTACCACCCGGGGTGTTGATCAGATCCAGCGGGGCATCAGCCGTGCTGCTCTGGCCCAAGACGCCCAGATCGCGAAATTGCAGGCCGAATTGCGCGATGCGTATGAGCGGGAATTAGGGATGTCCTCTGTGGTGGCCGAGAGGCGCCAGTTCAGCCAGGAGCTGTTTACGGCCCGGCTAAAGCTGGACATGTATCGCAAGAAGCTGTCTGCCAGTGAGGCGGAAGTGGCAAGTTTACGCAGGGATGTGATTGAACGCGATGACAAACTGGGTGATCTGTCTCGGTCCTTGGCGGAGACGCAAAGCAAGCTCACGGCGTTGTCGGAGTCCGTTCTTGGCTCCCTTCAGCTGAAGTATTGGCGCCGACGTCCGCGCCGCGGACGGGGGAAGGCCTGATGGGGGAGACTATGAACGAGGAGACGAACCGTCTTTGGCGGGTTAGGAAGCGTCTTGAAGAGCTCGAATACAGCCAGTCTGCAGCAGATTCGCGGCAGGGGTACTACACTTCAAAGCTTTTCCTCGATTCCGTTCTGGCTGGGGAGCCGATTTTGCCGGCGAGCACCCACAAGAAGTACTTGGCGCGCCGGAATGCCTCAAGTCCCCGTGGCTACATAGACGACCTCCGGCCTATGCTGGAGAGCATTCCGGAAAGTCTGGGTTCGAGAAGTCTCCGGCCGCATCGGGTTCACGTGGCGATCATTGCGGATGAATTTCTCTATAAGAGCTTTGACTCGACAGCTCACCTGATGTCCGTCACTCCGGACAATTATCAGGAAGTTGCTGGTGAAACCGGGTTATTCCTTATCGCGAGCACGTGGCGGGGACTCGGCGGTGAGTGGAGAGGGCTTGCCACTCCCGAATCCAAAAAGCGCCGCTTTCTTCTCGAAGAGGTCGTCCCCTACTTCAAGGCGAAGGGGATACCTATCGCTTTTTACTCCAAAGAGGATCCGCCAAATTACAGCCAGTTCCTGAGCATTGCCCAAGCCGCAAATCATGTCTTCACTTGCGCAGCAGAAAGTGTGGCAGATTACAGCCGGGATTGCCCTGACGCAGCTTCAATCGGTGTTCTGAGTTTTGGAGTAAATCCCCATCACCATTCCCCGGTGTACTCAAGGAGGCACCGCCTCCCGGATGTGCTGTTCGCCGGCTCGTGGCACACACAGCGCTACCCTGCACGTCGATCGGCGGCGAGGACCATTTTCGACGGCGTTATCCAGTCGTCACGGAATCTTGTGATCATCGATCGAAACTGGTCTTTGGAGAACAGCCGCTACTTTTTCCCGGAAGAGTACCTTCAGAACGTTGTACCCAGCGTTGACCACGACCTCCTGCTGAAGCTACAGCGGATATCTGATTTCAATATCAATCTGAATTCAGTGATCTCCAGTTCTTCGATGTATGCGAACAGGGTGGTGGAACTGCAAGCCATGGGGTCGATGGTCTTGTCGAACTACAACGTGGGCGTCAATAACAGGTTCCCCAACGTGCTCACGGCCCAGACAAGCGAAGATGTGCGCGCCACAGTGGATGGCCTGTCCAAAAATGAGCTTTACGAGATCCAGATGGAAGGTCTCCGTCGCGCCTATTCTGATCACCTTGCTCACGACCGGATGGGCGAGATCCTAGAAGCTGCTGGAGTGGCAGGCCCTGCCTCGAAGACTCGGGTGTGCGCCGTCCTCGACTCACCGTCACAGGCGCTGGAGCAGAGTGCAAGGCAGCAGACATTCAAGGACGTTGAGTTTGTTACCTATCAGGAGTTGCGGACAAAGCACAAGCAGTTTGATATCACGGTACCGCTGTCGGATCGGTTCCAGTACGCGCCAACCTATCTTGAAGATCTTGTCAACGCGTTCAAGTATGCGGACGTGGATTTCGTTGTGAAGTCTGTGCAGAAACTGGGCGCGAATGACGCTGTGCCTGAGCATGAGCCGTTTACCGCCATGCCAGTCCCTTCTGCAGGCGCGGTTTGGCTGGATTCTGATGCAGGGCGGGCCTACCTCCAGGGAAGCCACATTGAGGGAAATGGGTACGCACTCGATCCATTGGGCATCGTAGCGCGGGAAGATTCCTTGACACTATCGGATATGGATACCCGGCCAGAGTCTGGAGTACTCTTATCCGTCGTCGTTCCCGTTTACAACAATGGTCCGTTCCTTCTCAATAAATGCGTCAGATCCTTGCAACGTTCATCTATTTTCGCGCAAATGGAAATCATCCTCGTTGACGACGGGTCCACTGACGTGCGCACCCACCAGATACTCGACGAACTGACGAAGCGTCACAGCCAGGTGACAGTATTCAAATTCGGTGACACCGGCTCGGGCAGCGCATCAAGGCCACGGAATAAGGGTCTGGAGCTGGCTTCGGCGCCATGGGTGACCTACCTGGATCCTGACAACGAAGCCATTTGCGACGGCTACGCCGAACTGGTGCAGCTTGCCTCAGACGAATCGCTGGACATGGCCGTGGGAGACATAGTCAGATACTCGGACGGAATCCGGATGTTCCACAATTCCCGGAAAATCAGCCAGCATTTGGATACCACGTCTGAAAGTGTCCAAAGTACCTCAGACAGTCTCTTGAGACGTCTGGACTTCTATCCCATGAGCATCCAGGCGGCAGTACTTAACTCTTCGTGGTTGAAGAATCTGCGCCTTGAGCAGCCTGAGGGCGCCCTCGGCCAGGACTCATTCTTTTTCCAGCAGCTTGTGCACTACGCCCGCAAGATAGATGTGCTGGAACTTCCTATTCACATCTATTACGGTGCCGTCCAAAATTCCGTAGTGAACTCGTTGGGCCCAGGGTTCTTCCGCAAGTACCTTCCCTTGGAAGCGGCACGTGCCGCGTGGCTTGAGGAAATCGGTTTGATAGCGGATTACAAGGCTACGCGCGCGCAAACCTACATGAAGCACTGGTTTATCAATAAGCTCAAGCTTGTCCCGAACGAGGACGTTGCAGAATGTGTTGAGCTTATTCAGCAACTGGGAAGCTTCTACGAACCCATCACTTGGGATGACGCCGAAGTGTCAGCCATTATGAACGGCGACACCTCTGCGCTGTACAAGGTCTAGCCTTTTGCGCTCCCTAGACCGATTCGCTGAAGCGGAAGCTGTTTTTAAAGACGTGGTGGCGGGTTCTCGAGGCCTCCAAGCAGACGGACCAAGTACCTTCACGTGTGCCGTCCTCGACTGACCGCCAGCCCCGAATAGGGTCCTCGGACTCGCGTATCGGGGTTCCAATGAACGTGCCGGTTTCCGAGTGCAATGCCACATGCCAATTGGTACCCGGCAAGATCCAGGAAAGGCTGCTTTCGGATTGAGGGACCTTCTGGAGTTCAAGGGCGCCGGCCAGGTTAAACCACACCTGAAAGTCCCGTTTAACAGCATCCGTGGATTGCACGTCATCCGTGACAGTAAGTCGAATGCCCGGTTCAAGTTCGACAATGCGGCGGTGCGTCCATCCGCCATGTTCAATTTGGCCGCGAAGCACAAAAGTGCCGTCGATTTGCTCGCATCGCCCCAGACCGGAACCGACCGGCGGACGACGGCGGTCGTGGTTCCTTCCGTTGGCGGTCACAGTATTGTGTGCCAAGGTGGATTCGACGTACCGCCTGAAGGGGTCGGCATAGTAAAACCCATCCGCCCGAAGCGGTGAGTCAGGCGGCAGTTGAGGGCCGTAACCGTACCGGCCACCCTCGACCAAAATCTCTTGTCCATGGTCGTACCAGACGAAGTTGAGGTCATCGGCATGCTTGTGTGCTCTGCCGTGAAATGCGGCGGTGAAAGCCAAGTACGTGGACGCGGATACTGGCCCTCCACCTGCATGTGTGCCTGAGCGCACAAAGGCGTATCCCGACTCCGGGAAAACACCAAGCTCTCGCATGCACGACTGACCGTCGGCCCCGCCCGACATCAAGAAGTTCGTTTCGGGGCTCAAGGTCAGCGGATGGCTTCCATCGATCATGTTCACCTGAGGGGTATCGCCCAAGGGGACCAACGTTCCATTGGGCTGGATCATCCAGCCCAATAGATCGGCGGCCTTCCGCAGGCGGTCGGTGAGTTCCGAATCCTCGATGAGTCCATTATCCACGGCAAGCTGGAATGAGTGCATGAGCATCCGATGGTATTCGGGGGAGTGCTCACTGTGTCCGCCGTCAGGAAGGAATTGCGTCCGGATCATTACGGCCAGTCGGCCGCGTCCTTCTTGCGCCAGCCCGCTCATCTCCGGCACGGCCTCAAGCACTGTGCCCAGCACGGTTTGACCCAGGGCTACAAAATAGCCGTGGTTCGTTCCTGGATTGAATGAGCTATCTAAAGCGAACTCAAGCCTATGCCTGTCAACGGCGCGGAGCAGCGCTCTGAAGTCCTCGCCTGCTATGCCGTTTTTGGCTCCCAAATAGATGAGTCCGGCGAGTCGAAGGGCACGCTGTCCGAGGGCCATGTTGTACCAAACAATTGCGTTGTCTGTCTCATGGTCGGAGTATCTGTCCGACCATGAGACAGCGCGTTCCAAGCACCACTTAAGGTAAGCCTGATCTCCGGTGCGCATGAACTCCTGGATAGGTTTGTCCATGAACTTCCAGCCATGCAGCTGTGAACCCCAACTTCTGTCACTTGTGCAGAGCGAATCCCAATCAAGTGGCAGTGAGAGGTCAAGACGATCGTAGTCGCTGGTCTTCCACCCTATGTTGATGACTTCGTCAGCTGAGTCACTGATCAAGCTGTCGAACCATACACCACTGGACAGATCCGGACGTTGACTTAGCGCGATCCACTGCTCAACTTCTCGGATATCATCATCCGTCAAGTGCTGGAACAGCGCTTCAGACACGGATTGCATTCGCCGCCAGATTCGCATACTGGTGGTTGTAGACCGCCGCGTTGGCTTCCCACGAGCGGCTTTCACGAACCCAAGCCGCCCCGGTTGCCGCCATCTGAGTGCGCGTTTCGGGGCTCTCAACAAGGTCCGAGAGAACATCTGCCAACGACTGGCTGTTCTCAGCTTGGAATAGTACGGCGGAACCGCTTGCCTCCGCTATCTCCTTCAGCGCGTCGACATCGGACATGACTATCGTTCGTCCCGTAGCGAAGGCCTCGAAGGGCTTGAGGGGGGTCACGAGTTGGCAAACAGCCGCGGCGGTACGTGGCACCACGAAGATGTCTATCAACCCGTAGTAGCCCAAAATGTCTTCATGAGGAACACGGCCCGTAAAGATGGCGTCATGGAGTCCCAATGATTTGGCCTTGCCCTTTAGGGAAGCAAGAACCGGGCCATCTCCTACGACCAGTAGCCGGACCGGAACGTCGAGGCGTTGACGCAGTTGGCTGAACGCCTCAATGAGTACGGGGACCCCCTCATATTCGACCAGGGAGGAGATGTAGCCGATGACTATCTCGTCCTTTTGAATGCCGAGGGAATCGGCCAAGCCTGCATTGCGTGTCTGAACAGGGAACTGATCGCCACTGACGGCATTGGGCACTACCGACGTCTTATCCGCGGGGCAGCCCTCTTCTGTGATGCGGCGCTTCATAACTTCTGCAAGGGTGAAGACGTGGTCCGCCGCTTCCCTGCAGTCGTGCTCGCGTTCCCGTCGCCAGGCATACGTGTCCGGGCTGCCCCAGCGTTCGCTAAACGACTCGATATCGTCTATGCCGTTTGCTTGAGCCATACGGGAAAGCCATGACTCTTCCCAGAAACCCCGGGATTCGTAAATCACTGGGATGCCGAAATAATCTCCCACCGCCCTGGCGGACATGGCATTCAGGAAGTCCGAATGTGCATGGAGCACCGCAGGACGTACATCGGCGACCACACGCGCCAGTTCCTCTACATTGGCGCTGAGCCACGTTGTCAATGCGGTGTTCAGGCGGATTGGTCCTGTGGGGAGATGGTAATTGACGCCGTCGACTTCTACTTGCTCGGGCACGTCGCTGTTGATTGCGTCGCCCACTTGGTTGCACACGTGGACTTCCAGGCCTGAATTTATCTGGGCCATTGCCGTGTAGTGCGTACGCAGCGTATACCCGGACTGGGTTGTCGGAAGAACCTTGCCTACTACGTGAAGGATACGATTCGGCTTGGCGTCGAAGATTTCGTAGGGGCCTTGTACTTGTGGTTTGAACGTGCCCGAAAAGAGACTGACTTCTTCGTCCCGCAACTGAATTGCGCCGGCCAATTTCTCATTGGGCTTGCGGTCGAGAACTACTCGCAACACATTCTGGCTCTTGGTGGTGTAACCAAGTTTACGCAGTTCGCTAGCTAGGCCGCGCAGAGCGGCAATGGCAATATTTCCGAAGTAGGAGTGTGATTCAAGCATCTCGTAGACAGCGAGCGGATTAATGCTGTACTGCAACTCTGCAAGTTTTTTTACTTCGGGAAGGGAGAACGAAGCCCAACTTTTTCCATCAAGAGATACCAACTCGAAGTGCCGAATTAGATGCAGCTTCTCTAGCTCGTTGAGCGTCTCGCTTTGTTTCGATCGTAGGTGAGCTATTTCGCTGGTCAGCTGATCACGCTCAGCCTCGAGTTCCACGTCAACGACAGGGACATCCGGCACAGGCATTTGCGCTGCCGAAGCCATCTGGGACTCTTTCAAATCGGTCAACTGACGTTGCAGCGTGAGCAGATACTTCTTGATTGAGGCCTGTGATTCGCGCTCCAGACGGCGGACTTCTTTCGTTCTCGCCAGCAAAGCTGCGGCGGCGAGACCCAGCGCACCGATGCCGAGTACGAATAGAACCACGACCGCTGTGACCGCCGAAGTCGAACTAGCTACTGGCAAGAGGGCAGCAAGTACGCCAGCAAGAATGAGGCCTATGCCCGCAGCAGCGGATAAGCCAATGTTCTTGTCAGAACCAAGTCTTCTGTTATTTTGCAACTTTTAATCCTAAAGTCAACGGGTTCGAGCTCGCACGAATGTGTTGCATCAACGGTTTAATGAGTTGGCACTCGTTGGAAAGAGTTCCAGGGCGGAGGCCCGGTAATGGGCATAGAGGTCAGCGGTTGCGGCCACGTGGCCAGCACCCCAATCGACATCGATGAATTCAATTTTGTCCTCATGGCCGCTGTGTTCAGATTCAAGCATTAGCCTGAACGGTTCGCGGTGCTTTGTGACGTGGTGTTTATCGCCCGAGTTCTGTACGTAGAGAACTCGGGGCAGATCCTGCAATGTTGCATAGGTTTCGACGACTGAGGTGGAAAGCCTGAAGGCTCGAGCATTTTCTACGTTGGTTTCTGGCTTCAGACACGTTGCGAAAGCTACTGCAGAGCTCGTCTGGAAGTATTCCTTCACGTCAGTTTGCGGATTGAAGACCAGAGCAACGGAGTCTGGCAAGAAGGCGGCAACCTGCAGGGCAGTGAAACCACCGCCCGAACTGCCGGACAGGAGGATTCGCTTCGCATTGGTTTCGGTTTGAAGCTTGCGAATGCACTCAGCCATGAAACGGTGGACATTAGTGCTGGCGTCTCCTAGATACCACGACAAGGTCATGTTCTTATTCAGGTCAAGCGAGGGGTCCTGAAAAACCGCGTGGTTGCCGCCTTCCATGAGTTCCGACGTCAGTCCTTGGAAAAAGGGAAGGGTTGTTTTGGTCCTGTTGATGGCGCCGTGAAATCTGACCGACAAAAGATCGGAGGGCCCACGTCCTACGGCGAACGGTACAACCAGACCACCGAGACTGGCCGAGTAGATCTTGGACTTTTCTCCATCGGCAAAAGCGATGTCGTCAGCAGAGTTGATGGTCTGGATCTGGCGACCGTAGGTAGTGGAGCGAAGCTCCAGCCCGGGCCACGCAATCAACGGTTCGCGCAGCACGCCCAAGGCGCTGCTGCTGAGCCCGATCTCCTCCGTCAAGTCGTTTGCCAGAAGATCCACAATAGCCGGCCGCAGTCCTTGGTCGTCGCCTGTGCTGTCAGGAACATCAAGCAAAAGGCCCAGAAGAATGCTCAACGCTTCAAGGCGGGCGCTGCGGATGTCGTTCTGCTGGACAAGCCAAGACTTGAGTAAGGCCCAGTAGCGCGTCGTGAAGGCACCGTCATAAGGCCGGGGAGCTTCCCAATAAGTGCCTGACTCGCGGCAGAGGTCCATGGTCTTGAGCCAAGCCAGCTTCACGGTATCGAATTCGGGGGAGATGCTTCCTTCGTCACCGAGACTCACAGACACGCGGTCCTCGGTCACCGAGAGATTGAATTGATAGCGCCCTGAGATGGCACTCAACGACATTTGTCCGCCGGTGGCATCGAGCTTCTTGACGGAGAATTGGCCGGACTGGGGCGTTGCGATAATCGTGATGAATCGGAAGCGCCGCCCGCTCTGGGCCGCCGTCACAACCGGGCTGGCTTCCTTTTCCATCCACTTTTTGGACATCCAGCCGTCAAGAGGATCTTCTGAACCCTTCACGGTGGACAGCGTGGGCAGATTGCCCTTCCAGAGCATGTAGGCGGTATTGCCGTCGCGGCCAAGCTTCAGACCGCCGGCCATTTCCTCTACCTTCGTGTCCGTGTCGAGGTGCCAGCGTTGGTTCGCTGTGACGTCCTCAGCGCTGAAGACGTTGTCGATGACGATCATGAAGTCACCGCCTCGGCAGTAGATCACGCGTCGTTTGAGTTCGACATCCTCGTAACCGGAATCGGAGAACGTGAAATCATCAACTTCGTCGCTGGTGAAGGAACTGACTAGTGCCACCGCGGACTTCTTGTCATACTTCTTGCCAGGTATGTCGATCACGTTGTGCCCCAGTCTGGAGAGGCAGTAGTCGCGCATCGGATCTTGTTTGTAAGCGTACTTGCCGGCATCGACCAGCCACGGCTGGCCGTTCGAGTGCAAGGTCAGCGAAGCGCCATCCTGATGGCCGTGGACGCGGTTTGCTTTACCGAACGAGAGAGAATAGAACGTTTCCCTCCGGAAGTCCCTTTCGTGGTCGCCCCACCCGCTGCGACCAAAAATGTACCCCTTACGATAAATTCTTGTGAGCTCCGCGGGAGGTTGCCCCACGGCCCCCTCTGACTTCACGTAATCGAGTTCAGGCGACGACAGCGCGCCGGGCGTCGTGGTTTCTGTATCCCCGATCAGTTCGAAGGTACCGTCTGGCCTTGTTGCGTGGGCAAGTTCCAGGTAGGCAAGGTTCAACCGGTTGGCGGAAGCAGGACGCGGAATACTCTCGAGATCCAGGCGGTGGAGGGCTTCTTCCCACCAGACGAGGTTGTTTTTGTGGTACCCAATCGCACCTTCGATATTGACGCCTTGTTCGTCGTAGTTCTCCTCCAACGAACTTGCCAGACGCTGAGTAGCCAATTCCACCCAGTCGCTGTTCCCTAGCGCGGATCCGACCACCAAAAGGGCTTGGTGCTGGTGAAGGGCATGGTTCGAGTGCCCAAGGTGATTTGCGTCTGCCAGCCACGATCCGTGCTCTTGTATCGAGTCAACCAGCCATTGCCGTTCGTCTTCCCCGACCAGCGGAAGGCCGAAAGTCAGAACCATGGCGCGCATAGCGTCCACCATGTCCGCCCACGCATAGCTGACTAAGTTTCCCTGCGTGTCTTTTTCTTTGGGGTCTGATTGTGGATTCGCCGCGATCCAAGACCGGCACATCCGGATCCAAAGTTCCCGTGCGGCCTCGTCTCCTTCAAGAGCTACCCGACGCACGGGGTCCAACCAACGCAGCATATGCAGTTGCGCTTGCCAGTTCCTTTGGCCGAAGGGATTGGCGGTCCAATCTATGTCGCCGTGGAAATCCCACGTTGGGTGTGGCCGCATGTTGAGTTTGCCGCTGAGGATTTCGTCAGCCAAGGCACGGTCGTTCGACCGTTTCCTGAACATCTCTCCGAAGGTCTGGCGACGGACGACATCGAGATCTACTGCGTGGGTGGTCATTCGATTCCTTACGCCGTAATCGGGCTACTTGCCCCTGAACGGCCACGTTCGAGCACTATCTTAGGTGCCTGCAGGCGGGCGCAACTTGTCACATGCACGAGGCGCGGAGCCGGACGGCGCCAACAGGCAAGCGCCTGACCCCAAATACGGGCGCTTGCCTGTTGGCCGTCACACGAAAGTTTTAACTTGTTAGCTGGCGAATTCCTCGATGCGTGAGCCTGTTCCGAGGAGCTGGGCCACAGCGGCGACAGTGCGCTGGGCGGCCTTACCATCGCCGTAAGGATTAACGGCATTGGCCATCGCATCGAAGGCGTCCTGCTGGTTCAGGAGGCGGTCCACCTCCTTGACGATCGTCTCCTCGTCGGTACCAATGAGGGCGACGGTCCCGGCGTCCACCGCTTCGGGCCGTTCCGTGTTGTCACGCATCACCAATACGGGCTTACCGAGGCTGGGGGCTTCCTCCTGAACTCCACCGGAATCGGTAAGCACGATGTGCGCCAGCGAGAGCATGCGGGTGAACTCGCCGTATGCCAAGGGTTCGGTGACCACTACGTTAGCTTTGCCTTCGAGCGCCGGAAGTACAGCCTCGCGGACAATAGGGTTCTTGTGCGCCGGCAAAACAATAACGAGGTCCGGCTCAGCCTCGGCGATCCGTGCGAGGGCCCGTCCCACACCACGCATGGCATCGCCTTGGTTTTCGCGGCGGTGTGTTGTGACCAACAGAATCCTGCGTCCGCTGGCGGCGAGTTCTTCGAGCTGCGGGTCGGAGAAGGGGATGTGCTTGTCAACGGTTGTAAGGAGCGCATCAATGACTGAGTTACCCGTGACGACGATGTCGCTGTCGGAAATTCCCTCTGCCAGGAGATTGGCCTTGCTCGTACTCGTCGGGGCCAAGTGGAGGCTTGCAATTTGGCTAGTGATCTTGCGGTTTGCTTCTTCGGGGAATGGTGAGAAGAGGTCACCGCTGCGCAGGCCCGCTTCCACGTGAACCACCGGGATGCCGTGGTAGAAGGCGGCAATCGCCCCCGCGGTCGAGGTTGTTGTGTCGCCTTGGACGATGACGGCGTCCGGCCTTTTTTCGGTGAACAGCTTGTCCAGACCATCTATGGTGCGGGTCATGATGGCGGACAAGGATTGGCGCTGCTGCAGGATATTCAGATCGTGGTCTGGAGTTATCCCGAAGAGTTCATTGACCTGATCCAGCATCTCGCGGTGCTGGCCGGTGACTGTTACTACGCAGTCGAATTCGGCGGATTCTTGAAAGGCGCTGACGATCGGAGCCATTTTGATGGCTTCCGGGCGGGTACCGAAAATTGGCATGACGCTGGGCATGGTGTTCCCCCGGGGCTGGCGATGAGTGACCTGCCGATGCTATCGCACCCCCCGTCGAGGTCCTCAATTTGTTTACCGCATGGCCTCGGTCTCAACGGCCAAACATCAAGGTCAGGGCCAAGACAGGAATGCTGATTGAGACAAGGATCACAACCAAGAGTGCTACCTGACGCTTTTGATGCAATGTCATTTCGCGAGAGCCGCTATTCTTGGCTGTCTGCATGCTGGTAGGAGTTCTCGGGACGCTAACCGTCCTCTGGCCGACCTTCGGGGACTCTACCGGAACTCGCGCTGCAGGCCTTTCGATAGTGGACTTCAGCATTCGGCTGGCCGGGATCTCGCCCCTCAATCGGCGCTTTCGCAGATGTCGGGGCGATGGCGTCAGGGCCGCCTTTTGGCGGACTGTGTCCGTCACGTCTCACTCCTCGGTTGCGTCCAGATTAACCATGGCCACATCCCATTGTTGCATTGGTGAAGTGTTCAGGACATCGCAGTAGGAGCTATGAACGATATATCTCCACGTCTTGGGGCCGGCCCATGGTCGGTTCAAGGTTTACACGGCAAGGGCGCTTCCCATGGTCCCTCGAACCAACGCCGCAGGGAACTGCTCCCCGGGAGTGGGGGCTTGTGTCTCAGCCCTACTGCCGGGAAGCAGGTCGGGACCCTTCCTGCTAATTCAGGTTCTCACCCGCGGTCCGAGTACAGAGCGTCGTTCTTTTTCCCGGAACCGTTAGTCACGTCGATGAAATAGTTCTTGCCGGCGCCCAAGGAGGTAGCACCGAGCCTTGCAGTAACAGACTCCAATCGGGGGTTGATGTCGAGCTGCTCACCATATGCCGGGTTGTAACCGGAGGCCGTCACGGTCTTGTCGAACACCTGCCCGTATGCGTCTGTCCACTTGACCTGGATGGTGCCACCGCTGAGGTTCTGCCCCGTGACCAAAACATCTCCATTTCCGTAGAAGATGGAGTCCGTGATGATGGGCGTCGTATTCGTAGCCTTGAGTCGATCCAGCATTGGAGCCCAAGTACCTGAGCATGTGTAGTACGGGTCCCACATGAAGGAAATGACCTTCTGCGGCGAGTTGCCCAACTGCTGCAATTGCTTGTCCATGCGTGCTTTCGTCGTTTGGCCGCGGAGGCTGTTGTCGCACGGATTCTGACTTGTTGCTGGCGCCATGCCCTCCAAATTGGCCCACAACTCGGCTCCAGTCCCATCGATTCCTTCAGCCATAGCCGCGAAATAGTCACGAGTGGGAGCCAAGTATTTGCCGCCCCATGTTCCGCTTCCGACGATGGACGCTGCGTATTGATCTACGTTATTGCCAGCTTCGCTGCCAAAGAATGAACCACCTTTGCCTGTGCCCATCCCGTCCTGGACGGCGATGGAGAGGTGCACGTCCCCGGCAGTGTCCGCGATGTTCTCCACCGCTCTCCTCGCCTGTTCCACAGTGATGTGCCCGGAGAACGCGGAGCGCGAGTCGATGTAAGGACTCACGAGTGCCGATCGCGACGGTTGGTACTGGGCTATACGTGCGTTTTGGATCCGGTAAACGGTCAGGACCGCGTCCCATACCGCTCCATCGCTGAGAGGCATCTCAGTGTGATGGTAGAAGCCGACCAGCCCGGGAACATCGTTTACTTTTCCTTGATACAGCAGGAAGCGCGCCGTAAAGAGGGAAAATGTTGCCTGGTATGAAAGGTCTGGAAGGTAGGTTAGGTCAGTCCGCTTCACTGGAGAAGGCAGCCCGGCGTAATAGTTCATGCCCAAACTGGTGGCGGCTTTACCCAATGAAACTGATATGGACGACGTAGTGCCGCTGATAACCACAACGTCGTATCTGCCGCTGGGTGACGTGCAGCCGCTTCCTTCTGCGGGCAGTACCAGAATGGTGTAGACGGTGCTGCCGCTGGCAACGGTTTTATCTCGCGCACACAGAATTGCAGGCGAGCCCCAGGTGCTTCCGTCTGAGTAAGTAAAGTACCTGTTGACAGCGATCCCCGTAGCGGCGGCCTTGGCACAGTTGACGCCGGAGATAGTGCAGCCCGTGGGGATAGTCGACAAGGTGGCGGGCTTAAGTTGCGATCCAAATGTTATGACAGTGTCGCCGCCGACTGACTTGATGTCTGTCAGTTTCTTTATGTTGGTGGCGTCGCTGGTGCTGCCGTAGATGAAATATCCACTGACTGGATAGACGGGGGATGCCGCCGCTTGGGCGGGTGATCCGTGAAAGAACCCCATAATCAAGGCAAAGGCCGCAAGAATGCTGGCTGCCAGATAGCGTGTTCGCAGGGCTGAGTGTGGTGGCGTCTCACCGATAAAAGTTGACACAACTGATCCTTGGGCTCGTAGGGCTGAGACCTTGGACCTATGGCAAAAGAATGGGCTCCAACTGCTTCAAACTCAATGACTTTACTGCATCTTTCACGAACCAATAATTCTTTTCGCACTCGTGTAAAGAAAGCACCAGACATTTGCGGTAGCTGTCACTCAATTACGAGTTTTGTCATGTGACTTGCTCGTGGTTCTGGCTATGATGCTGAGGCTATGAGGAGCACTCAGGCTGCATCCATACGTCCATGAGTCCGCCCGTTTCCACCACGAACCGGTCCAGCCAGGCGCCCGCAGAAAGGTCGGGACGTGACCCGACCATCTGTATTTCCGCAGGCGTGCATTGCTCGATCAATGTGCCCGCGCGCATGAGATGGTATTCGGACGTCACCACCGTCACGGACTTCCAGCCGCGCTCCGAAATCAACGAGCGTAGGGCTTCCGCTTCGCCCCTCGTGTTGAGCGGCGAGGGTCGGAAGCACACCAAATCAGGGTCGTCAGGGTTCTCGTCGCACAACGCGTCGCCTTCCACATTGCCCGCAAGACCAGTGGTGGAAACAACCAGGACAGGTATGTCCAGCTCTTGCTGTAACCGCTGCGCCACCGGCAACCGCTCCGTGCTTATGCCGCCCAAAACGACAATTGCATCAGTTCGATGTGGGGTGCCTTGGGGCGGATCGTAGAAGAACTGAAAGGCCGCGATCAGCCAGAGCAATGCCGCCAAAAAGCAGGCCGCCAAGAAAATGCCAATGACACGCGTGGCGGAGGCAGTTTTGTGGGGCACGGGGACAGTCTAAGGTCCGGAAATGAGCGCTTCCTCCCAGCTGAGGACCACGGCATCGGTTATCGGGTATCAACATCCTCAAAAACAAGGAAAGTCTGCGTATCCAGCACTCCATCCATGGACTGCAACTGGTCGAAGATCACACGCCGGAGGTGGATGTTGTCGGTTGCCCGGACCAGGAGAATGACATCAAAGTCCCCACCCACCAAGGCGATGTGATGAACCTCCGGAATGGCGCGCAGCTCCTCTTTGAGTTCGCGCCACGAGTGTTGCTGAACCTTGAGTGTCACATAAGCGGAGGAGCGCAACCCAGCCTTGATGGGATCCACCAGGGCTGTGAATTTTGTGAGGACTCCTTCGCCCGTTAGCCGTGCGATGCGTGAGTAGGCGTGGGCCCGGCTGATGTGCACATTCTCTGCCACCTGCGTGATGGACATGCGCCCGTCCGTGGTGAGCTCGCGGATGATGTCCCGGTCCACTGTGTCCAGTGGTACGGCGGCCTGCTCCGCCTCGGTCTCGCTCATGGCACTCCAAATCGTCTACAGCACAGGCACGTTACCCAGCTCACAATTGCAATTCGTCTTTCAGAATAGCCACTTTCAACAAGCTCTTCCATGATTCTGGCGAGAGCTGGATACGAAACATCGCTCGGGAACATACTGGAAGCACATAGTGGCTAGAGAAGGACGGACCAATGACGATCCACGCAGACCACTCTGCGCCGGAAATGGCTGTAGAGGACCAAGCTGCTGACGTTCGGACTAAATTCGGCATCAGCGTTGAGGACTACATGCTCCCTGCCCGGCATCAGATTCAGATGGTGAACCCGGACGGAACGCTTCGCTCCCATGACGAGCAAGGTACCGAACCTGGCCACGAGTACCCCACGCCAAATGATGACCACCTCATGGCCGCGTATGAGCAGCTGGTAGTTGGACGCCGCGTGAATGACCAGAACTCCGCGCTCGTCCGGCAGGGCCGTATGGCCGTCTACCCCTCGAGCCACGGTCAGGAAGCCTGCCAGGTTGCAGCCGCCATGTGCCTCAGCGAAGGTGACTGGCTGTTCCCGACCTACCGCGACGCCGTCGCCGTCATGACCCGTGGGGTGGATCCCGTTGAGGTCATGACCATCTTCCGCGGCGACTGGCACGGCGGGTATGACCCCAAAGAGCACAAGGTGGGCATCCAGTGCACGCCGCTGACCACGCAACTGCTGCACGCCGTCGGCGTCGCGCATGCTGCCAAGCTGCGCGGTGAGGACACCGTGGTGATGGCCATGTGCGGTGACGGCGCCACCAGCGAAGGCGATTTCCACGAGGCCCTGAACTTCGCCGCCGTCTTCCACCTGCCCGTCATCTTCTTCGTGCAGAACAACAAATACGCCATCTCTGTGCCCCTCAGCCACCAGTCTGTGGCGCCGTCGCTGGCGCACAAGGCCGTGGGTTACGGCATGGCCGGTGAGCGGGTTGATGGCAACGACCTCGTCGCCCTGCTCGCAGTCATGGACCGGGCGGTGAAGCTTGCCCGCGAAGGCTCGGGCCCGCTGCTGATCGAGGCCCACACCTACCGCATGCAGGCGCACACCAACGCCGACGACGCCACCCGCTACCGCCCGGACAGCGAGGTCGCCGAATGGCAGGCGAAGGACCCGCTGGCGCGCATGAAGTCGTACCTTACGGATAAAGGCTTGCTGGATGATGCAGCGAACCACAAGATCGCTGAACACGCCGAAGCAGTAGCCACCCAGCTCCGCGAAGGCCTGGGTGAGGATGTCCCGGTCCAGCCGTTGGACCTCTTCAAGTACGTATTCGCCAAGCCCACCCCGCAGCTGAAGGAGCAGTCCGAGCTGCTCGCCGGCGAACTCGCCCGTGAGGAGAGCGCAAAATGACCGTCACCACTGCTGTCACCGGCACCACCACCGCCAACGTGAGCGCGGCAACCGCCAGCGCGGCCGCTTCTGCAGCAGCAACCGCCGAGGCGACTGGTCCGCAGAGCCTCACCATGGCCAAGGCCCTCAACACAGCCATGGCGGACGCCATGCGCGCGGACCCCTCAGTCCTGGTTTTCGGTGAGGACGTAGGAATGCTCGGCGGAGTCTTCCGCATCACCGACGGACTCATGGCGGAGTTCGGTGAGCAGCGCTGCTTCGACACCCCACTCGCCGAGTCGGGCATTGTTGGCATGGCGGTGGGAATGGCCATCAACGGAATGCGTCCCGTCATCGAGATGCAGTTCGACGCCTTCGCCTACCCCGCGTTCGAGCAGATCGTCAGCCACGTGGCCAAAATGCACAACCGCACCAAGGGCAAGCTCAAGATGCCCATGGTCATCCGCGTGCCATACGCCGGCGGCATCGGGGGAGTGGAGCACCACTGCGACTCCTCCGAGTCCTACTACGCCCACACGGCCGGCCTCAAGGTCTACACGCCAGCCACCGTGGCTGACGGCTACCGCATGCTCCGCGAAGCCATCGACTCCGATGACCCCGTTATGTTCATGGAACCCAAGAAGCTCTACTGGTCCAAGGACCAGGTTGACTTGGGTGCTTTGCGCGCAGAACACGACGCCGGCACCTCCACCGAGGGCCGTGCGGCTGTCGCTCGTCCTGGCACGGATGCAACGTTGATCGCCTACGGCCCGTCTGTCCCCACTGCGCTCGCAGCTGCCGCCGCTGCGGCTGAGGAAGGCCGCTCGCTCGAGGTGATCGACGTCCGCACCCTCGTCCCTTTCGACGACGAGACTGTCTGCGCTTCCGTGCGCAAGACTGGGCGCGCCGTCGTTATTGCTGAAGCGCATGGGTTTGCGTCCGTGTCTTCGGAGATTGTGGCTCGTGTGCAGGAGCGAGCTTTCCATTACCTTGCTGCCCCCATTCTCCGCGTGACCGGCTTCGACGTACCGTTCCCGTCTCCCAAGCTGGAGCACTATTACCTGCCGAGTGTCGACCGCATCCTCGACGCCGTCGACGACCTTCAATGGGAGGACTAACCATGAGCTCAGATATGCAGGTATTCCGGCTGCCGGACCTGGGGGAGGGCCTCACCGAGGCTGAACTCGTGAACTGGCTCGTCGCCGTCGGTGACGAGATCAAGGTGGACCAGCCCATCGCCGAGGTCGAAACCGCCAAGTCCATGGTGGAGGTGCCCTCACCTTACGCGGGCACCGTCGCCGAACTTCACGGCCAGGCCGGTGAGACGCTCGACGTCGGCAAGCCGCTGATCTCGATCGCCCGCGCCGGTGCCGCTCAAGCTGCGCCGGAAACTCCATCAGCCACAGACGATGCCGTATCAACAGGTGTTGCGACATCGCCCGAGGTTGAGGCGGCTGCCGAGACGTACAGGACCGAGGAGAAGGCTGGCTCGGGCAATGTTCTGATCGGTTACGGCACTCCGGGTGGGGCCACCGGAGGGCGTACCCGTCCCCGCAAAGCAAGCGTCGCTGTCGTCGATAGCGTGGCCGAGCCCATCGCTATGCCCACGCTTGAACCCTCCATTTCCGGAACGCGCATCCCCGGCAAGCTCAGCGCGGTCATCTCGCCCCTGGTACGAAAGATGGCGCGTGACCATGGCGTCTCGCTCGATGCCATCGAAGGCTCAGGCGCCAGCGGCCTGATCATGCGCCGGGACGTAGAGGCCGCCATCACCGCGCCGGAAGCTCCGACCGCTCCTGCTGCCTCGGCCGCGCCGCCAGTTTCCGTGGTGGCCGGCTCTGCCGAGGGTTCCGTCGACGGACGAACTGGCCTCCGTGTTTCGGCCAGGACCCCCGTTCGCGGCGTTCGGAAAGCCGTTGCCGCGAACATGACCCGCAGCCGCTCCGAAATCCCCGAGGCTACCGTCTGGGTGGACGTCGACGCCACGGCACTGCTGGACATGCGGTCCGAGCTCAAGAAGCGTGCGCCGCACGACACTCCTGGCCTGCTGGCTTTCATTGCCCGTTTTGTCACGGCTGGGTTAAAAAAGTACCCGGCCCTGAACACGCGCTTTGAGACGGCTGCCGACGGGTCCCAGGAGATCGTTGGCTTCGAAGGGATCAACCTTGGCTTCGCAGCACAAACGGACCGCGGACTCGTGGTTCCCTCGGTTCGAAATGCGCATGAGCTTAGTGCCCGTGAACTGGACGCGGAGATCCGCCGCCTGACCGCCGTCGCGCGTGAAGGAAAAGCAACGCCCACTGAGCTGGGCTCTGGCACCTTCACGCTCAATAATTACGGCGTGTTCGGGGTTGACGGATCGGCTGCGATCATCAACTACCCCGAAGTCGCAATGCTCGGCGTGGGCCGCATCATCGACAAGCCCTGGGTAGTCAATGGCGAGTTGGCCGTCCGCAAGGTTACCGAGCTGACCCTCGCGTTCGACCACCGCGTATGCGACGGCGAAACCGCTGCCGGCTTCCTCCGATACGTGGCAGACGCCATCGAGAACCCGGGTGGAGCGCTCGCGGATATGTAAGTCCTTGGGCTCATCCTGGCAAGGTCCCGATCTGACGGTCGGGGCCTTGCTTCGTTATTTCCGATGTCACAATCGGTGCGTTGCAATGCCGCACCAAACGTCGCCCTTTACAATTACCTGGGGGTCAGCTGGTGGTCTCCAGTTGCCGCGCTCAGAATCGACTCTGGCGCGATGTCCCAAGGAAGCCCCCATTATGGTCCTCGACGCCCGAAAGCACACCTTGCGAGCTGCCGGTTTAACCGTAGCCTCGCTGCTGATCTGCGGAGGCCTGGCAGTCCAGCCCGCCGCCGCAGGCGATTTTGATACTGTTCCCTCCAATCCGCAGGTCCTTCAGCCCGAGCCGGACACAGGCACCGATCAATTCATAGTTGGCGTTAAGAACAATTCCGCCAAAGCTGCCAAGGCGACTGTTGACGGTGCGGCTGAAAAGGCCGCCGGAAAGCTGGGAGCTGCCACTGAGACCTCCCGCGAGAACGCCACTGGTGGCCATGTCATCAAGCTCAGCCAAAAACTCTCCGCTGCGGCGGCAGAGACATTCGCTCAGACGCTGCGTTCGGATCCGAGCATCGCTTACGCAGAACCTGATGCGATCATGCACCCGGCCTCCGGCGCCACAGATCCCGGTTATCCCAGCCAGTGGAATCTTTGGAATACCGCCTCGGGCCTCCGGGTCCCCGGAGCATGGAACTACAACCACGGTGAAGGCGTAGTCGTAGCCGTGGTGGATTCCGGGATCACCAATCACCCTGAGCTCAACGGCAATGTGCTGCCCGGGTACGACATGATCTCGGCTGCTGATGACGCCCGTGACGGGGACGGTAGGGATCCGGACCCCACCGACATGGGGGATTGGGAGCCCGCGGGGGTTTGCGAATCTGGCAGCCCCGCAGCCAATTCGTCGTGGCACGGCACCCATGTGGCCGGAACTATCGCTGCGGTGGCCAATAACGGTCAAGGCATCAGTGGTGTGGCCCCGGGGGCCAAGATTCTGCCAGTGCGGGCCATGAGCTTCTGCGGTGGCTACACGTCTGACATAGCTGACTCCATTGTCTGGGCTGCGGGCGGGGTAGTGACCGGTGTACCCACAAATCCGAACCCAGCCAAGGTCATTAACCTCAGCCTTGGTGGTAATAGGGCTTGCTCAGCCACCTACCAGAACGCCATCAACTTCGCCCATAACGCCGGAGCTGCCGTGGTAGTTGCCGCTGGCAACGCCAACCGTCCCGCGGCTGAATACAGCCCTGCCAACTGCCAGAACGTGATAACCGTGGCTGCCAGTGACAAGTCCGGAGCCAGGGCGCCGTATTCCAACTATGGAACCACCGTGGACGTCACCGCACCGGGTGGGAACATGTCCGGCGATTACCACGACGGCATTGTTTCCACCTCCAACATCGGAACCAGCACACAAGCTGGCCCCGCATATGCGTGGATGCAGGGCACATCGATGGCAGCGCCCCACGTTTCCGGTATTGCCGCGTTGCTCTATTCCGCTGAAGGCGCCAGACTGACTCCGGATCTGCTGGAACAACAACTGAAAAATGCGTCCAGGCCCCTCCCTGCAGGATGCCCGGCTGGCTGCGGTGCAGGCTTGATCGATGCTACCGCGGCGTTGAAAGCTTCCGGTGCCGCTATCAAACCCGGTGCGGGAAAAAAGAACAATGACTTTGATGGTGACGGGACCGCTGACGTCTTGGCTCGTTCCCTCGACGGCGCATTATGGCTCTACCAGGGCAACGGCTCCGGTGGCTGGCGACAGTCTTACCAGATCGGTTCCGGATGGAATGGAATGACAGCCATTGAGATGGCCGGCGACTTCAACGGTGACGGTATGAGCGACGTTATTGCCCGCGCCAGCAACGGTGTGTTGTGGTTGTACCCCGGTGACGGTGCGGGTGGATGGCTTCCGGCCCAGCAGATCGGTTCCGGCTGGAACGTCATGACCGCCATCGAGGCGCCAGGCGACTTCAATGGAGACGGAAACACTGACATCATTGCCCGCGCCACCAACGGCGTTTTGTGGTTGTACCCCGGCAACGGGCTGGGTGGATGGCTTCCGGCCCAGCAGATTGGATGGGGCTGGGACGTGATGACTGCTATTGACGGCGTTGGCGACTTCAACGGTGACGGAAACGCTGACATCATTGCCCGCAACTCCTCTGGTGGGCTTTTCCTCTATCCCGGCAATGGCTCGGGCGGCTGGCTTCCTTCCAAGCAGATAGGTTGGGGTTGGAACGGCATCACTGCAATTGAAGGTCCGGGCGACTTTGACGGAGACGGCAACGTGGATGTCCTTGGACGTACCTCATCCGGCGATCTGGTGCTTTACCGCGGCACGGGCTCGGGCAGCTTTGCCAACTCCTATCGCGTTGGCGCTGGCTGGAACGTCATGAACGTCATTCTGTAGATCAAGGCGGCGGGCGCGTTTGTTCCGCTGGCTCCCAGCTTTCCGTGGGTAGAGTAGAGGCCTGAACATCGCCGGATTGCACTGTAAACGGAGAATCAATTGTCAGCTTGGCTAGAACTCGGACCCGACAACTACGTCCTGAAAACCGAGGGATCGTTACTGAATACCGGCCTTGTGGTGGGCTCCGAGCTCGCCATGGTCATCGACACTGGCTGCGGCCCACGCCAGGGCCGGGAGATTCTCGCAGCAGTCCGCGAAAAGACCGAACTCCCATTGGTGGTTGTCAACACACACGCCCACTACGACCACTTCTTTGGCAACGCGGTTTTTGCTGATGATGGCGTCACGGAATTCTGGGCGCACGCCAACTGTGCAGCGGCCATCGAAAAAGGCGCTGATAATCAGCGACGCTTCGTGGCCACCAACGAACCGGAGATGGCAGCAGGGGAGGGTGACGCCGTCGAGGTCGTTGTCCCTAACGCACTTGTTCACGACCAGCCCGTACTGGTTGACCTCGGTGGGATCACTGCGACGCTGTTTTACTTGGGCAGGGCCCACACGGATGGTGATTTGCTGGTAGGCACCAACTCGACGCTGTATGTTGGCGACATTGTGGAACAGGGCGCCCACCCGTCTTTCGAGGATTCATACCCGGAAGAGTGGGCGGACGCCCTGCGGCACATCTCCGCACTGCGGCACCGTTACGAACATCTGGTTCCGGGCCACGGTGAGCCCGCGAGCGACCAGTTCGTAAAGACCATGGCCAACACCATGAGCACCGCCGTGCGGCAGGCCACGCAGTCGATTCGTGACATGCCCTCGGACGCAACCAAAGCCATACCCGTCCTGCCGTATGGTCCGGAACAATCCCGCTGGTTCATCAAGCGGCTGCAGGAGACCAATGCTGCGGGCCGTACCACTTTAGGTACCCCCGACTTCGGGCCGGGACAAACAGGTTCGTATCCTTCCTAAACAGGCCACGGAACTTAGTGAACGAAACAGGCGAACGGTCCGTCACCACAGTTGGTGACGGACCGTTCGGTTGGTTCGACTGAGTTGATATGCGGGCTTGGGTTACCTATGTGGCGCTATAGTCCGACGGCCGTGCTGGAGTAGCCGATCTGAATTCGTGAGCCTGTGGGCAACGCACCGATGGGTTGGCTGAGGACCACGTCGATCATCGTGACAATGATGGTACTGGACGATTTGCTGACCTTGTGCAGAGTAACTTGGCCAAGGCCCGCCACCTGCACCACGGTGTTAGGAGCGACCGAAGCATTGATGGCCGGTAGCCCGGAGATTCTCAAGTTGGTAAAGGTGGATGTGTCCGTCAGCGTCGCCGTTGCGGCGCCCGCAGCTCGGGCGGCACTCGTCTCAGCCTTGATGGCATCCGCTTGAATTAGCCCATTCAGGACATTGAGTCCTGCAATCGAATTGGTTACAGTGCTCTTCGGCTGCGGGGTCAGGACTCCGTTGGTCGTCGTGGAGGCGGTTCCAGAAGTTGCTAAACCGGGGATGTTGATGCCGGCCACGTTTGCAGTCGTGGTTCCCCCTCCGCACCTGACGTACGCCAATGCCGTGGGTCCAGAATTAAGCAGCCCATTGGCAAGGACCGCCCTGCTGCTATAACCCGTACCGGAAAGATAGCCCGACTGGACCGCCGTCAGGTTAGCGGTGCTCACTCCAAGACGGATGTCTGTCCCAATCTTGAGCCCAGGCAATCCAGCTTTTAGCACTTCGACGCGAAGCGCTGTGGTTGACACCTGATAGACCCCGTTGACCAGGCGCTTGTCTTGGCCGTTCAAGGTGATCTTGCCGACGGATCCCACCAACGGCACTGAGAGATCGAGCACCGTATTAGCGCCCGGGTTGGCCCCAACCGCGACACCCAAAACCTTCAAATCAGCTATGGTTGTCGTGTTCGTACCGGTAAAGACGCCGGCTGTATTCTTATCCGCAGAGCTCTCTGACGTGATGGCGCCGGCGGTGATCAGCCCACCTAGCAGGTTGGTTCCGTTGATCGTGGATTTGCTTTCGATCCGTTTCCCTGTGGCCGTCAGCAATGTTTTGACACTGGTCCCTGCCGCGCCGACATTTCCGACGGCAGGGACGGTAAGTGCCGCCGCGGTGTTCGAGGCCGTCTTACCCGTGGCGCCGGTGCAACTGATGCCTGAATTCGCCGTTGGTCCGGACGTCAGAGTCTTGTCGGCATTGAAAATGTAAGAACCATACGCGGTACCGGAAAATCCGGTGGTTACCTGAGCTGGTGTAGTGGCTGCAAGAGCCGGCGAGACCGGCCCGGCAAGTGCGAGTGCTAATGCCCCCATTAAAGCAACGTGCGAACGTTTCATGTAGTTATCTCCCCAGAATGTCATACACGATCTCGTAAGGTGCTTACGATTGCGCTCACGGTACAGCCCAGAAATAGGCTAAAACAATAGATTTGACGAATTCGTCAAAGAGTTCGCTTCATGTTTAAGCGCGCTGGGTGCTGGTGCCGCGATCATGTGCGTGTCCCACCACGGATAATTGAGATTTCTTTACTCCCAGCCATGGACTAATTGGTCAGGTCCGTCCTAGGATGAAGGCGACCGTTGGTTCGCGACTACCTGGGGGTGTCGAGATGAGGGGTTCACGCGTTTTTCCGCGTGCTACCAGCATTCTCCGCTCTGTCATGGTCGCTGGAGCCGGCACCGCCATTTGGATGGCCCTCTCTGCAACCGCGGCAAGTGCCGATTCAAACCTTCCTGATAACCACTCGCTCGTCGGCGGAGTAACCTCCACTGTGTCGTCGGTGACCGGCACTGTGGACAGCGCCACCGCCCAAGTTCATAAGTCGGCGGGCGCGACGGCGAAAGCGGCCACGCCAAAGACTGCGGCACCGACCATCAGCATTCCAGTGCCGAATGTGCCGTTGCCCGCAGCCGTCAAAACGGTGATCCCGACGAACCCCATTTCCGTTCAGGTTCCTGCTGTGACGCCTATCGTGCAGAAGGCTGGGGCCTCAGCGGACGGGATCATCGGGACGATCCCGGTGGCCAGTCAACTCGTCCCCGCCGACACAACTGGCGACATCGTAGACGCCGTGGTTGTGCCGATTGCCGGAAACGTTGACGACGCAGCTGAGGCGCTCGTTCCACCTGTAAACGACCTTTTGAAGCCGGTCGGGCTGGAACCCGTAACGGACGTAACTGCTCCGGTTCTTCAACCGATCGTCGACACAGTGGACAGCGTTGTTCCGTCCACCGTATCCGTCATTCCGCCCCTGCCGACCGGCGACGGTTCAGTTTTGCCAGGAATCCCGGCCGGAAGCGTGACGCCGGTTTTCGTCACTAACCCAAGTTCCGACGTCGTTGGCTCCCCGTCCGCGGTTGCCCCAACACAGGCGGGGCTCCAAGCATCAGCGCCCACTCTCCAGCCCGTGCGTGCTTCTGTTCCTGGGGCTGCTGGCGTCTCACCCGTGCTGTCGATATCCCGAGTGCTCGGGTCAACTGGTGGTGTCCCATCAAGTGAGGTCCAGCAGTCCGCTGTACATCCTGAGGGGCCCGCTGATCTGCCGCTTGACCTCAAAGGGGTACCCGCTGGCGTGGGCGGATCCGGATCCAGCAACTCCCAAAACGGTCCACCAAGCCCCGCCGCAGCCTTCCTGCACGACGCCATGATTATCCCCGTTGACGCTCTCCCTGGTCTTTCCGCGGCCGGTGATGAGCAGCATCCTGAGCCGGTATGTTTTGACCCCGGCTCCTCTCCTGATTAGTTCCCCAACCATGCCGCACCAACTTACGCGGCAGATGGCCATTCGGACGTTCCGTCAACGGACGTCTCTGGGAACAAGACCTTCAGGAGAAGATCACAATGAACACGACCATACGCAAGTGCCTCATCGGCACATGCTTTGCCGGGGGCATGATCGTCCTCGGCGCCACCGCGGCAAACGCCGCGGACACCACCAGCGGCAAAGACGGAGTCCTCTCCGGAACGCAGGTGGCAGCGCCCGTAATAGCACCAATAAACCTCAACGCCACCTCGCTGGGACTGCTGGGAAACTCAGCAGCCACGACAGCCGCGCCGGCACACGCTGCAGGTTCCGGCGCAACACCCGCCGCCAACACCAGCGGCTCCAACAGCATCGGTTCCGGAACCCAAGTGGTCGCTCCGGTCACGGTGCCCATAAACCTGGGCTCGTCGTCAGTGGGTCTGCTGGGGGGTTCCACTGCGACGAGCTCAGCTACACCTGCCGCTCCAGCAGCGGCAACGAGTCCGACGCCGACAGCCGGTACCAGCGGAGCCGGCGCGATTGCGTCCGGCACCCAAGTGGTTGCACCGGTGACGGTTCCCATCACGGTGGGGTCGACGTCGGCGGGCGTCCTGGGGGACTCAGCCGCCACCTCAGCACCAGCGGCATCAACTCCTGCGCCGGCAGCTTCAGCGCCAGCGCAGGCAACAACGTCGGGGGGAGAGAGTCTTGCATCCGGCGCTCAGGTAGTGGCTCCGATATCGGTCCCTGTTAACATCGGAGCCACTGCTGTGGGTGTCGGTGGCGACTCGACCGCCACGTCCGGTTTGTCCCGTTCCACTGCTGGCGCTGCGCCTGGTGGTTCGTCGTCGGGTGCTTCGACGAGTGGTTCGGATGGTGTTGGTTCGGGCACGCAGGTTGTTGCTCCGATTACGGCTCCGGTGAGCTTGGGTTCGACGTCGGCTGGTGTGCTGGGTGATTCTTCAGCCACGGGTACGGGCACTACAGGTGGGACCGTGCCGGGCACGGCCAGCGGCGGTACCACCAATGGTTCTGGGGGCATCGGTTCGGGCACTCAGGTTGTTGCTCCGATTACGGTTCCGGTGAGCTTGGGTTCGACGTCGGCTGGTGTGCTGGGTGATTCTTCAGCCACGGGTACGGGCACTACAGGTGGGACCGTGCCGGGCACGACCACCGGCGGTACCACCAATGGTTCTGGGGGCATCGGTTCGGGCACTCAGCTGATCATCCCCATCACGGCTCCCATCAGCACTGGTTCCACCTCGGTGGGCGTTGGGGGCGGTTCGGTAGGCACGGTCACCCCTCCGGTTGTCACGCCTCCAGTTGTTACCCCGCCCGTCGTGACTCCTCCGGTTGTGACTCCTCCGGTTGTCACGCCTCCTGTTGTGACCCCTCCGGTTGTGACCCCGCCGACCGGCGGTGGCCTTGATAACGGTGGCGAGAACAATACGAGCACTCCGACAACGGGCATCAACACCGCGGGTCTCATCACCACCGGGAGCGCTACGACCGCTGGCACCCAAGCCGGCACCGTTGTAGCCGCTGGTGCGACTAAGGGCGCGACAACCACAGCTGCTTCGGCCGCCGTCGAGGGCTCCAGCGCCCTGGCTACGACGGGGCTGAACGAAACCTTCGTTCTGTGGGCGGGAGCCATGCTCCTACTGGGCCTGTTCCTGGCAGCAGCCAGCCGTCGGAAGGCAGTAGCCAGCCGCCGGTAGTTTCGGACGATCCCGCTTCGCATGTGGGTGTTGCGGTTCCGGAGCCCGGAACCGCAACACCTGCGCGCTGGTCAGTGTGCAATGGCATTGGTGCGTGCATTGCGAAACGTCATGCTGACCCTGCTTGCGGCTACCGCAGTCCTAGGATGAAAGGGATGACCGAGACCCAGACAAACCAAGCTTTCAGCCTGCGCAGCATCGCACTCCCGGCCTTCGGGCCCGCGCTGCTGTTTTGTATAGGAGAAGGTGCGGTCCTTCCGGTCATCGCCCTCTCGGCGCGCGACCTCGGCGCTTCCGTTGCAGTATCGGCGTTGGTAGTGACGCTCATCGGTATAGGCTCCTGGCTTTTCAACATCCCGGCGTCGATCATCACGGAGAAGTTCGGCGAACGTTGGTCCATCGTAGGCGCCGGCGCTTTGGGCGCCATTGCCCTGGGCGCTTCAGCCTTCGCGCCGCAGGTGGAGAACGGCCTGTGGTTGTTGGCAGTGTCCATGACCTTGCTGGGTATGTCGGCGAGCGTCTTCAACCTCGCCCGGCAAAAGTTCCTCACCGAAGCCGTGCCGGTCATCTTCCGGGCACGAGCCCTCTCCACCCTGGGCGGCGTGACCAGGATTGGCATCTTCATCGGGCCTTTCGTCGGCGCCGGGGTGATGCAGTTTGCCGGCATCAGCGGGGCCTACTGGGTGGGCTTCGCGGGCATGATGGCCGCCGCGGCCTTGTCGCTCACCATCCCGGATCTGGTCGCCCCTGAAACGTCCGACGGCGGTCCCCGCCCTCCGGCGTCGACGTTACGGAGCGTCGCGGTTTCGCACGCGGGAGTGTTCCTGACTGTCGGATTCGGGATTCTCCTGCTCAGCGCGTTGAGGGCATCACGACAAGTGGTCATCCCTTTGTGGGCGGATCACTTGGGGCTCGATGCCACACACGCGTCGTTGCTCTTCGGCCTTTCCGGGGCGATCGACATGCTGGTGTTCTACCCGGCTGGAAAGCTCATGGACAGGAAGGGTAGGCAGTGGGTTGCTGTCCCCTCCACGCTGATCATGGGTGTAGCCCTCATATTGATCCCTTTCACAGGCGGATTTGTTTCCCTGTTGCTGGCTGCCCTGCTGATTGGGTTCGGCAACGGCATCAGTTCGGGACTGATCATGACATTGGGTGCCGACTTCTCACCGGACAATGGGCGCAGCCATTTCCTTGGCATTTGGAGGTTCATTGCAGATTCCGGGGCAACAGGGGGACCGGTGCTGCTGTCCGGGTTGACGGCTGCGATCTCGCTTTCCGCCGGCGTCTGGGCCACCGGAGTACTGGGGTTCGCAGCGGCGGTGGTGTTCGCCGTCGCAATTCCCCGACTCAAGCACCGCAGGAACTACTAAGGACATCCAGCTTCGAACAGATTCAGGACTGAACGGATGTCACGGCTAGACTACCGGGGTGCCAGAAAACCCAGCCGCTGAAACGCCCCCGCCTGCTACCTTCTCGGACCTTCAAGAGTTCTTGTCCGCAGAAGAGGTTCCTGCAGGGCGGATCGAGATCCAGCACCAGGGCCTGCCAATCGAGGTCTTGAACGTTCCCGCCGACTCGGATACCACTCTGGTGTGTTTCCACGGGGCAGCTGAGAAGGACGTTCGGTTGCCTTGGTTCCTAGGCCAAGGCGTGACGGCTGGCCTGCCGGTCAACCGTGTCTTTATCTCTGACCCCAGCCTAAGGAAATCAACTGATTTCAACCTCGCGTGGTACGCGGGATCGAAGGAACAGCCGGACCTCCAGGAAACCCTGGCTGACGTCGTTAGACGCATTCTGAGGGCGACCGGTGGGTACAACGTGGTGTTCTTTGGCAGCTCCGCTGGGGGATATGCCAGCCTTGCCATATCGAGGTTCTTCCCGACGTCGCTCGCGCTCGCAGTCAATCCTCAAACCTCGATATCCAAGTTTTACTCCGGGGCTGTTGAACGGTACATGACCCACGCCTGGGAGATGGAGGGGCAGAATATGTCCGAGTTGCCCGCGAGCGTCGCTCATGACCTGATTCCGGCCTACTCGGCCGGCTTCAGCCACACCGTAGCCCTCATTCAGAATGCCAAAGACTGGTTCCACGTCCAGAAGCACCAGCTGCCGCTTGTGGACGCTGTGGGCGCTTCAGACAATCTCTACATGCTGATGGACCGGTGGGGACCTGACACCGGCGACGGTCACATTCCCCCGCCTAAAGAGCTGATAAGGGAGTGCTTCGAGCATCTGGCGACGTGCCGTGGCGATTGGCCGGCCGGACTCAGGGCGTCCGGTTTTCAAGCTGAAACCACGCGCAGGGACGTGAAGCGCCGTGTCGTGGACACAGCACCAGCGGGTCCAGCCACCTGACAGTTGCGTCGTCCTGACCTTGTTTGAACAGACAACGGCCGCAGAACAACCTCGCAAGGTTGCTCTGCGGCCGTTTGGCGTCCAAAGAAGGTCAGGAAGCCACAGGGGCAGGCGTCTTCCACGCCCGGTCAGGGACCTTGCCAGTCACAAGAGCCACTGCAACCACCAGCAGCACCAGGCCCCACGTTGCGTTGGCTGTATCCAGTCCAATCCGCATCACCACGAAGGGCGGGATGATCGCCAGCACGGTCCCCGTCAGGATGCGCCACATCGCGGGCCGGGCGGCACCAGGGGTCAGCGCGGTGCTGGCAAGCTCCAGCCGGACCAGCGGTGTGGACACCAGGAGCACCAGCACCCATGCAGCCACGTAGAACAGGGGACGGCTCAGCCACCACTCGGCACTAGCCGGCTCAGGGAACGGCAGCCGGAGGAGCAGCGCGATTCCAAACATCGCGATGATCAGCGGGAGATGCCACAGGTAGATCGTCATGGCCCGGCTGCCGACCACAAACATGGTCTTCTGCACCCAACCGACCCTCACGCACCGCTGCAAAACGCGGTACACGGCCTTGACCAACAGGACATGAGCCAGTCCCACCAGGATCAGCGGGAACATCGGAGGGTTTTGGTTGGTCAGCATGTCCACCGGGTACGGGCCGCCGTGGGTCAGCGGAACCAACGCAAGGTAACAGGCCACAGCACCCACAACCAGCTTCCAGCGCGCGAACCGGTCAAAGAATCCGTCCGCATAGAAGAACCCAAGTTGTTGCAGCAGACCCCAAACGAACACCATGTTCAGGAGCCCGATCGGGTTTGAGTCGAAGCCCCAGGGATTGTGCTCCAAGCCCAGGCGAAAGACATCGACGACGACGGCGCCCGCAGCCAGCGCCGCGACGGTCCGGTACGGTGCCCGGCCGTGAAGTTTGGCCATTGTTGGCACCATTGCCTGGCAGATCAGGTACGCGGCCAGGAACCACAATTGAACTCCGGCGCCCACCGCGATAACCGTGAGCAGATCGCCCGGGACGCCAGCCGCCGTCGCACTCCAAAGCGCAACGGCGAGGAACGCGTACAAGGCAACCGTTGGGCGGACCAGCCGCAGCACCCGGTTGCGGAGGTAGTCACCGGCGTCACCGCCGCGGCGCTGCAGGCTCCGCCAGGAAGTCAGCGACGCGAAGCCGCCCACCACGAAGAAGAGCGGCATGACTTGACCGAACCATGTCCCTTGGGCGAACCAGCTCAGGGACGTCAACGGATTTTCGACGCCAATGCCGGACCCGTCCACGCTGATGCCCATCATGAGGAGGTGGACGGCCACTACGGCGAACATGCAGGCGACCCTGATGAGGTCGACAACCAAGTCGCGGGAAGCCGGGGCGGCAGTGCGGGCAGAGCCGCGGTCGGCTCGGGGCCTGAGGGTGGATGACATGAGTGCTCCTAGGATGTGCCACTGTTTGTCCATCGATTGGACTAACTGTAACCCACGTCGGCCGCTTCGTCGACGTCATCATCAGAAACCTTTGCACCTGCCGGGTCGGGATGGGCATGGCCCGGCGTAGCCTTAAGACGTAATAACGCCCCGAATTACCGAGTATCTTCTCCCGCGCTCATGGCGCAATCCAGAAACCCCACCAATGAAGGGCAGCGCTGATTGCTATGCACATCAGAGAATTTTGGAATCAGCTTTCTCCGGAAACCCAGCAATGGCTCATCGACAACCCCGGAAGCATGATCGTTCCGCGGACTGTCACTGCAATCATCACGCAGCAGACGGGTGAAGACAGTGCCGTGGACAGCCACGGCGGCACGGTTCTTACCGATGACGACCGGCTTTTCATTCGCGAGCAGGCCAGGGGGAGGGGCTAGGCCTTGCGAGCCGCCAGGCCGAACAGCCAAGTGCCGCCCAGGGCTGAGAGGTAACCGGCGATCACGATGAACGCTGTGCCTGCCCAGAAGTAGTCGATGGTGCTGTCGGCGCTCAAGCCAGGCATGACCTGCAGCAAGGAGTAACCGGCCACCGCGATGGCGATCAGCAGGGCGGCGACCGTGAGCCATACCCACATGCGGGACGCTGCCCAGTGTTCGCCGTATCCTTTCCACACGTTCCAGCTGCTGCCGGTCCGGAGAATGAGCCAACCCGCCGGGAGCATTACGGCGCCCACTACCAGGAAGGCGGCGACGACGTCGGCCGGGCGATGCCATTGGTTGATGAGCGTCGAGACTCCGGTGGCTACTGCGAAGGTGCTGCCCAGGAAACCGGCCAGCGGGCGCCAGCGGGGTGACACCATGAGGAAGACGGCGGCCGCGGCGGAGGCGGCAAGGGTGGTGTGGCCGGAAGGGAGCGAGTTGAGTTCCAGTGTCTGGACTCCGCGGTCGGGCCTGTCCGGAATGAGGAATTTGAGGATCTGGGTGGCCGCGTTGGCGCCGATGCAGGCTGCTACGGCGATCCCCGCTGCGGTCCACCGTCGTCGGGCCACCGTAACGAAAACGACCATAAGGGTAGCAATGGCCAGGGAGAGCATGGGGAGCATGTCCAGGAGGCTGGTAGAAGCGCGACCGGCGGTTCCACCCAGCTCGGTTGCTTCCACCAAGGCGGATTCGTCAATGAACTGGCCCATGGTGGTGCGCACGAAGAAGTAATACGTCGCGGCCAGGCCCACCACACTGGCGATGGTGGCCAGGATGAAAAGGAATCCTGTGCCGACGCCGGCATCGCGTGCTTGAATCGGCCGTTTGCTCGACCTCCCGCTGGTGCGGAATTGCTGGGAACTCATTCTCTCAAGACTGCCACAATTCGCTGGACGCCTCATGTGAAGAGTTCTCCGGCGCGGCGTACGAGGTGAGGCCTCTGCAACATACCTGTGACGCTTGACACGTGTTAGGTGGCAGTCGTATTGTTCCTAACACGTGTTAGGAAAGGGAATCTACATGTCGGGAACCAATGGGGCTTTGCGTCAATTCACACGCAGAAGTGCCCTCACAGCCCTCGGCGCCGGGATTGTTGGAGTCACCGCGGCGTCGTGGCCGCGACTCACCGGAGCAGACATTCCGGGCAGGGGAGACAACAGCCTCAGCATCGCCATTATGGGCACCGCCGCAGACGCCGCAGCCCGCCAGAAGGTCATCGACGCCTTCGCCAAAGTCCACCCCGAAATCAAGGTCAAGGTCCAAGCCATCCAGGCCGTGGACTGGAAGGACTTCTTCACCAAGATCCTCACCATGGTGGCAGCGGGCACCCCACCGGACGTTGTCTATGTGGCCACCGAAGGCGCCCAGCTGTTCGCGGAAAAGCTGGCCCATCCGCTGGACGAGTACCTGCGGCGCGACGCCGCGGACATGAAGGAGTACTTCCAGGACGTCCACCCCAGCCTGGTGGAAGCGTTCATGTACAAGGGCAGCCTTTTCCAGCTCCCCATCGACTGGAACGCCGCCAACATGTACTACAACACCGCCTCGCTCGCCGCCGCAGGTCTCGAACGGCCGGCCGACAATTGGACGCATACCGACTTCCGCAGCACCCTCGCCGCCATGAAGAAGGCTAAACCAGCAGACTTCACTCCGTACTACTGGACCAACCGTCTCTTCGGCGGAGTGGTGCCATGGCTCTACGCCAACGACACCAGCTTCCTCAAGGAAACCAAGTCTGCGGGCGGCGAGTGGCTCTGGGACGGCTTCTACGCCAACGACCCCACCCGGAGCCTCCGCTCCGGCGGTTACCAATGGCTCGAACCCAACGCCGACGACCCCCGGGTCTTCGAATCCTTCGACTACCTCCGCGGGCTGGTCAAGGACGGACTCGGTGTGCGGCCGGAAGAAGGCGGCGGCGGCGCGCTGATCGGCCTCTTCGCCTCCAACAGGATAGGTACGACGCCGGCAGGCGGCTACTGGGTGCAAGGTCTCCATGAAGCGGGAATGACCGAGAATGACTTCGACGTCCAGTTCTTCCCGAAATGGCGGACCCAACGGCACCAGTTCGGCACGGCTGGCTACGCGATCATGAAGACCGCCAAGGACAAGGACGCGGCCTGGGAATGGGTGAAGTTCAGCTCAAGCCTCGAAGCCATGCAGATCGTGTTCCCTACCCCGAACACCACTCCGGCCCGGCGCTCCATGGTCAACCAAGAGCTCTACGCGGGAACCGGCCCCCGGAACTGGAAAGTCTTCTACGACACCCTGGACCGTTTCCCCACCTCAGGTCCCATTCCAGCGCCACCCCAACAGGCCGCCGTCGAAACCGCCCTGATGAAAAACGTCAGCCTGGCCGTCAGCGGCGACGAGCGACAACTCAAAGACGCGCTCAGCTCCATGCAGCGCGACCTTGAACTTGCCTTGAGGAGGCAGCCATGAGCACCGCAACCAGTACGCCCACTGGAACGGGACGCGAACCAGGACGAAAAGTAGCGCACAAACACAGCCAGCCATCCAAGCGCGGGCGCGTGCAGCAACGCTGGCTGCCGTGGGCTTTCCTTGCACCAACCATCGTGGGCATGGGCATCTTCACCCTGCTGCCCATCGTTGCCTCGATTGCGCTGGCATTCTTCCGATGGGACATCATCTCTGCACCGACATTCGTGGGCTTCGACAACTTCGCCGAGGTAGTCCAAGACCCCACAGTCCGGGTCTCGTTCCTGAACACCATCGTGTTTGTGGTGGTGGCCGTATCGCTGCAGCTGGGACTGGCGTTGGGACTGGCGATCATGGTGCAGGAGAAGCTCCCGGCCTGGCTGCGCGTGTTCTTCCGTTCGGCGTTCTTCTTCCCACTGATCCTGTCCGCCGCATCGGTCTCGATCTTCATGCGCTACCTCTTCAACGAGCAGTTCGGCGTCGTGAACTGGATGCTCTCCTTGATCGGAATCCCGGCAGTACCGTGGCTGACAACGCCAGGCGGGTCGGCCGCCGTCGTGATTCTTGTTTACGTGTGGCAGAACTTCGGGTTCTCTTTCCTGCTGTTCATCGGCGGCCTGGCGTCCATTCCGGTGGAGACGTACGAGGCCGCGTCGATCGATGGCGCAACCGGATGGCGTAAGCATGTCTACGTCACGCTTCCGCTCCTGAGTCCCACCACCCTGGTGGCCTCCGTCATGGCCATCATCAACGCACTCCAAGTGTTCGACCAGCCCTACGTCCTCACCCGCGGTGGGCCCGGCGACTCGACGCGAACGGCGGTGATGGTGATCTTCGAGTCCGCGTTCCAGCGACTCGAGTTCGGCCAAGCGTCCGCGATCGGCGTGATCCTAACGCTCATCATCATGGCCATCACCGCCGCGCAGTTCCGGCTCAGCAAACGATTCGTCTTCTACCAGTGAGGCCTGCCATGACCACCATTCAAGAACGTGTCACCACCACGGCGCCTGTAGTCACTCGGAAGAAGCGGGACTGGTCAGTGGCCGGCCGCATCATCATCCTCCTGATAGCGTCCGTCTTTGTCCTGGGTCCTGTGTTGTGGACGCTGTCCACCTCGCTGCGGCCGCCGTCGGAATCCTTCAAACTGCCGCCCGCGTTCCTGCCGCTGAACCCGGACCTCACCTCCTACACGCAGGTCTTCAAGCAACTCAACATCGTGCTGCTGGTGGTGAACAGCGCCCTGGTGACCGGGCTGATCGCCGTCGGACAGATGGTGACGGCGGCGCTGGCCGGCTATGCCTTCGCGCACCTGCGTTTCAGGGGTCGCGGTGCCCTGTTCTCGATTGTGCTGGCCACCATGATGGTGCCCGCGCAGGTGACGATCGTGCCCGTGTTCATGCTCATCCGCGGCGTTGGGCTTTCCGACACGCTGCTCGCGCTGATCATTCCGGCCATCCCGACGGCGTTCGGCACCTTCCTGATGCGCCAGTACTTCATGGGGTTGCCGGGTGAGCTCGCTGAAGCGGCTGCGATCGACGGCGCTTCGCCGTGGCGGACCTTCCGCTCCGTATACGCGCCGCTGGCCATGCCGGGCCTGGCGATCGTGGGCATCCTCGCGTTCAACTTCCACTGGAACGAGTTCTTCCGGCCACTCATCATGACCATCTCGGAGCAGAACTTCACGCTGCCGCTGGGCCTGGTCTCCCTCCAGGGCAACCTCGGTACAGGAAGCATCTCCGTGGTGCTCGCCGGTGTGGTCCTCTCCATGATTCCCGCGCTGGTGGTGTTCATGTTCGGCCAGCGCGCGCTGCAGGACGGACTCACCGCGGGCACGGGCAAGTAAACTTCTCTTCGCTTTTGAAAGGGCTTCCATGACGGACCTTGCACTCGACTCCCTCTCTTCGGCTACGACACATCCGGATCCCGCGTTCCCGCGCTTCCATCCGCGTCCGGCGCAAGGATGGATCAACGACCCCAACGGCATCAGCTACATCAATGGCCGGTACCACGTGTTCTTCCAATACAACCCGTCGTCAGCCCGGCATTCGCAGATCCAATGGGGCCACATGAGCTCCCCGGACCTGGTCCACTGGGAAGAACACCCCGTGGCGCTGTCACCCCAGCCGGGTGGGCCCGACTCCGCGGGCTGCTGGACGGGCGTGGTCACCTCCGACGACGGCGTGCCGACCGCTTGCTATTCCGGTGTCCAGGACCACGGCGGACACTCACAGGTGGTCATCGCCCGGGGTTCTGCGGATTTGGTGACCTGGTCCCAGGACGGGCATGTTGCCGCATCCATGCCAGCCGATCCGCTTGTTACCGCGGTCCGTGACCCCTTCATCTTCCGCTTCAACGGTGCCCGCTACGCCATGCAGGGGGCTGGATTGGCTGACGGCCGCGCTGCTCTGCTGCTGTACACAGTGGATTCCCTCGATGACTGGAAGTACCACGGAATCTGGCTGACCACTGCCGATCCCGTCGCGGGCCGCCATACCCCGGCTGAGATTTGGGAGTGCCCGCAACTGGTTCAGGTGCCAACGGGGGAATGGGTCATGATGTTCTCGCTGTGGCTCTCCGGGGACGACCACGAGCACGCCAATGGTGTGGGTCATCTGATTGGCTCGCTCTCCCCGGACCCGGAGACCGGGCTGCCGGTTTTTACCGCCGTAACTGGAGGAAAGTCCGACCTCGGCCGGGACTTCTACGCGCCGCAGATCGTGCAACTTACATCCGGTTCATCGCCTTCTGCGCTGCTGTGGGGCTGGGCCAACGAAGGACCCGGACGCGACGGCCGCCGGGGCCGCACCCAAGCGGAAATCGACGACGCCGGATGGTCGGGCGTGTTGACGCATCCTCGCGTTTTGTCCGTGGTTGAGGGTTCCCTGGTTGTCACTCCCGCGCCCGAAGTCCTCGCCTACCGGGGCGCTGCTGTGGCTTTGGGTGCTGCTGGATCGGTTACTGTTCCCGGGTTTGCCGAGGTGCTGGTGCGGGGATCTGGTGCCGGTTCCGGTTCCGCTTCCGGTTCCGTGGAGCTGATCCTTGGCTCAGGCCCCGCGGCCCAGGTGGTCTACTCGGGTCCCCTGGCTGCGGGGGAGGAGCTGAGGATCTTCGTCGACGCGTCCCTCGTGGAGGTGTACCGGACCAGTTCCGTAGCCACGACCCTCCGCGCCTACCCCGCTCCGGGGGAATCGTGGGAACTCACCCTGCCCACGGGCGCGACTGCCGACGTGTGGGAGCTGACCCTACCCGCCTAGGTGCGGCCGCCGTCGTGCGTTGACTCGCGTTGCCCCGCGTTGTTAGGCCCGCTCTGCAGGGTATTTCGAGGTTTGTGGGTGCAGAGTGGGCCTCGCAACGGGGGCTAAGTCCGTTCCCAGCCCGCTCCTCAGTCGTTGGCCAGCGACGACTCAGCGGGCCAACGACGGGCGTGCTCCGGGGCAAGGGTCGTTGATCGCGTTGTTAGGCCCGCTCTGCAGGGTATTTCGAGGTTTTTGGGTGCAGAGTAGGCCTCGCAACGGGGGCTAAGTCCGTTCCCAGCCCGCTACGCAGTTGTTGGCCAACGACGACTCAGCGGGCCAACGACGGGCGTGCTCCGGGGCAAGGGTCGTTGACCCGCGTTGTGGGGCCCGCTCTGCAGGGTATTTCGAGGTTTTTGGGTGCAGAGTGGGCCTCGCAACCGGGGGGCGCGTCAGCGGGTGGGCACCGGGCCGGTCGATTCGCGGACAACGAGGCGGCAGGGGACCATCGTTTCTTTCGTGGTCCCCTTGCTCGCCCCGTCAGTGCCCTCGAGTGCGTCCAGCAGCGTGGTCATCGCGGCGCGTCCCACCTCCCGCAACGGCAGGGCCATGGTGGTGAGGGCCGGGACCATGGTGTCCGCAATCCGGGTCTCGTCGTCGTAGCCCATGATGGATAGATCCGCAGGAACGTTCAGCCCAAGGCGTGCGGCAGCGAGGGCCACTCCGACGGCCAGACGGTCGTTCGCGCACATGATGGCCGTGGGCCGATCAGCCGGGGACACGCCGTCGAGCAGTTTCATGGCCCCGTGGAAACCGGCATCGATATCCCAGCCAGCCATGTGGATGCGACCCTCACTGGCCGTTAGTCCTGCTGCAGCGAACGCATCACGGTAACCCTGCACGCGCAGGGGAGCCGCGGGCGAATCCGAAGAACCGGCAAGCAAGGCAATATCCGTGTGGCCCATTTGTAGGAGATGATCCGTTGCCTCCCTGCCGCCTGTAACCTCATCCGGGATGACGTGGTGGAGTTGCGGCTCGGGGTGGGCATCGTAGCAATTGGCCAGGACCGACGGGACGCGAAGCATCCCCGGCGGCACCTCGATGGGCTTCAAACCCACCGTCACGTACATGAGCCCGTCCACCTGGCGGTCCAGGAGTGTCTCGATGGCGCTCGCATCCCGGGCAGTATCGCTCTCAGTGTCCATGACCACGGTGACAAAACCGCGGCTCCGCGCGACGTCGTCAGCACCGCCGATGATGTTGCCATCGAAGGGGCTGACCACCACTTCGTCGGACAGAATACCGATGACCCGGGAACGCTGGTTCCGCAGGCTCAACGCAATGGCGTTGGGGGAGTAGTTGAGTTCCTGGGCCGCCTGCCGGATCCGGTCCTGGGCTTCCTTGGCCACGTTGCCGTCGCCGCGGCCGTTCAGTACCAGCGAGACCGCGCTCCGGGAAACTCCCGCCCTCTTGGCGACGTCCAGGGCGGTGGCCTTGCGGTTCATGGGAACGTCCTTCCGTGCTTCGTTCCCTGCAGTCTACCTAACGCGTGTGAGGGTACTGATCGTGGACCGTTGACCCCGAGGTGAGAGAGCTACGTGGTGACCGAGTAACCGAACTGGTTGTACATGGACTGCATCATGTTGGATGTCCAAATGCCCGCCACTACCATGCTGATCACAAACACGGCGATGGTGGCCCAGATCGGCCACAGCCCACGCTTTGGGGCGACCTTATTGACGATGACGGAGCGGCCAATGACGTAGACGATGGCGCTCAGGAACGCCCATGCCCAGTGGAAAGGACGTTCGACGCCGGACTTCAGCAGGCGCTGACGGTCAAGATAGGCGAAAAACACCGAGAGGCCATAAGCAACGACGCTCGATCCCATGAGCAGGAAATACGCGGGGGTGTAGATGGAGAAGGGATCGATGGTGGTGGTGCCCTGGCGGGTAGTGATCATCCGGAATTCGGGCTGCCAGAAGAGCATGAAAATCACGGAGACCAGCGGCAGCAAAGTGATCACCCAAATGAACGGGTTGTACACCGGCGTCTGTTCGCTCAGCTGTGGGCGCGGAGGCCTGATGACCGGCTGATACTGCATCTGGCGCGGAGCCTGGTTGGCTGTCCAGGCGTGGCCATCCCACCACCGGACAAACCTGGGGTCCGAAGGGTCCGGGTACCAACCGGCAGGTGTTGTTGAACCGGGCATTGATTGAGTCATGATTCCCCCGCATTGAGTCGTGACTTCGAGAATATCGCGGTTGCCGTCTCTCGGTTGCCAGAAGGCCCTCCCCAGACGTCCCGTGGCGGTGTAAGCATGGAACATGAGCTTCTTCGACGACCTCCCCGAACCGCCGTCGCGGCCCCGCCAGCCGCAGCCCATCCGGCCGGGATGGTTCGGGCCGCCGTCGGATGAACTGCCGGGCATCCTGCCAGTAGGGGGTTTTGTGTACCGAAGCACCAGCGCCGTGGTGGCGGTAAAGATGGTGGAGGTGTACTCCACTGGCTGTTTGTTTGACGTCACGTGGTCCGTGCGTCGCGCAGACGAGTCGGACCAGGAATGGCGGGACGTCGCGGAGCAAAGCTTCAGCCGCCCGGGACCCGGAATGATGTTCGGGGTATCGCTCGCTGACGGAAGGAAGGCGATTGCCGCCCACCCCACGCCGTCCATGTTGGAGGACTCCGAAGACGTCTCGGGGCCCGTCCTCACGCGCCGGGGAGGCGGCGGAGGCAGTGCCGGGGATGAACAAGTAGAGGGTTCTGCGCAGTTCTGGCTGTGGCCGCTGCCTGTGGAGGGCGACACGCGCATCGTGGCCAAATGGGAAGAACTGGGAGTTCCGGAAAGCTCCTTGGTCTTGTCCGGGGCGCGGTTGGCTGATGCCCTCGGAAGCGTGCAGAACTACTGGGACGTTTGAGTTGTCCACATAGACCAAATGGCCGCCATTGGGCCCGGGAAGCCGCCGGTACAGTGGCATTATGCCTGCAAGCCTTCCTGAACTCGAAGAACTCCTGGACTCCGCCCACGTAGTGTCGCTGCCCATGCGCGTGAAGTTCCGCGGGATCATGCAGCGCGAAACACTGCTGCTTCAGGGACCGAACGGCTGGGGCGAGTTCTGCCCCTTCCCCGAATACGGCGACGAGGAAGCCTCCCGCTGGCTTGCTGCCGCCGTGGAGGCAGGCTGGGTTGGGTTTCCCTCACCATTGCGGCATGTGATTCCGGTTAATGCCACGGTTCCGGCAGTTCGGGCGGAGCAGGTACCGGACGTCCTGGCCCGCTTCGGCCGGGTGGATGCTGTCAAGATCAAGGTCGCCGAGCGGGGGCAGGAACTTGCCGACGACCTCTCCCGGGTAGCAGCAGTACGCAGGGCCCTTCCTGAGGCGGCCATCAGGGTGGATGCCAACGGTGGATGGAACGTCGGCCAAGCTGTGGAAGCGCTCGGGGCTCTGTCAACGCAGGGCCTTGAGTATGCCGAGCAACCCGTTCCCTCCATTGAAGGCCTGGCCGAGGTCCGCCGTCGGCTGGCCGCCGCCGGTACGCCGGTTCTGATCGCTGCCGACGAAAGCGTGCGCAAGGAAGACGACCCCCTGCGTGTGGCGAAAGCAGGTGCCGCGGACCTCATCGTGGTCAAAGTCGCGCCACTTGGCGGCGTCAGGCGGGCACTGGACATCGTCAATCAAGCAGGGCTGCCTGCCGTCGTCAGCTCAGCGCTGGATACCTCGGTGGGAATCCGGGCCGGGCTGGCGCTCGCAGCTTCCCTTCCGTCCCTTCCCTACGCCTGCGGCTTGGGCACCGTTTCGCTGTTTGCCTCAGACGTCACCTTGGATCCGCTGGTGGCCGACGACGGCGCCATACCTTTGCGTGACATGCACCCGGATCCCGGACTCCTGGAACAGTACGCGGCCTCGGGAGAACGCCGCGATTGGTGGTTGGACCGGCTCCGACGAGTGCACGCCGTCCTGGCGCGAGACCACCACCGTTTGTTCACCCAGCCTTAACCAGAGTGACCTCCCAGATTCGGATTCCGCTGAAAAGCTCAACGGGAACCTCGTACACCCTCTGGAAGGTCACCCCCATGTCTGAAACCACCGGACGCACGTTCCCGCTGCTCCCCATGCTCGGCCACACCAAAGGCAAGCGCAGCCCAGTCACGTGTGCCCTGAAATGCGATAACGCCTGCTCTGGCGATGTCTGCAACACCAGCACCAACGGCTACTTCAGGGACATCGCCTCCACTGCCATGTCCCGCCGGGCCGCACTGGGCCTCGGCGCTGCGGGTGCGCTCGCCGTCGTGCTCGGCGGTGCCGTAGGTGGCGCTGATACCGCCACCGCCGATCCGGGCAACGGGCTCTCCGATGCCGCCAAGAAGGGCTTCGACAAGTCCAAGCTCAAGTTCACAGCGATCAAGCCGGTCGACGCCGCCGTCGACGCCTTTACCATTCCTGAGGGTTTCGGGTGGAACCCGATCATCCGTTGGGGTGACCCGTTGTTCGCCGATTCACCGGCCTTCGACATCACCAAGCAGACAGCAGCCGCCCAGGCCCGTCAGTTTGGCTACAACAACGACTACACGGACATCATCCCGATCCCTGACGCCAAGGATCGCCGTGCAGTGCTGTTCACCAACCACGAGTACACCAATGAGAACATCATGCTTCCCGTTGGCTTTGACGCTGCCGAAGCCCGCGCCATCGGCCGTGCAGCCCATGGCCTGGCTGTTGTGGAGTTGGAGCGCAAGAACAAGAACAAGCCGTGGAGCTACGTCCAGGGTGCTGCCCTCAACCGCCGCTTCCTCACAGACACTGTCTACGAACTGACCGGTCCTGCCGCCGGCACCAACTTTGTCAAGACCATCGACGACCCCGCCGGCCGTTGGATCAAGGGCACGCTGGGCAACTGCTCCGGTGGCACCACCCCTTGGGGCACCATCCTCTCCGGCGAGGAAAACTTCAACGGCTACTTCGCGGCCCCTGGAACCAGCGACGCCGACAAGCGCTACGGCCTGTCTGCCAAGGCAACCACCCGCCAGTGGGAGCTCGACGAGCCGCGCTTTGACACCCGCAATTCCGGGTACGCCAACGAAAGCAACCGCTTTGGCTGGATCGTGGAAGTGGATCCCTTCGACCCCACCTCCACACCCAGGAAGCACTCCGCCATGGGCCGCTTCAAGCACGAAGGCGCCAACGTCATTGTTGCCCCCGACGGCCGCGTCGTGGCCTACATGGGTGACGATGAGCGCTTTGACTACCTCTACAAGTTCGTCTCCAAGGGCAAGTACCAGGCGGGCGATTCCAAGGCGGCCCGGAAGAACAACATGGGCCTCCTCTCCGAAGGCGACCTGTACGTTGCCCGCTTCACGGGTGACTCGCCGGCCGCCGAAATCGACGGTACCGGCAAGCTCCCGGCCGACGGTGCTTTCGACGGTTCGGGCGAATGGTTGCCGCTGGTCGTGGGCGGCGTATCGGCGGTTCCGGGCATGTCCGTGGCAGAGGTTTTGGTGTACACCCGCTTGGCCGCCGACAAGGTTGGCCCCACCAAGATGGACCGTTGCGAGGACGTTCAGCCAAACCTGCTCACCGGCAAGGTCTACGTGGCGTGCACCAACAACTCGGACCGCGGCAAGACCGGCAAGGAAGGCGCCACGGAGGTCAACCCGCGCACGCTGAACCGCGACGGCCACATTGTCGAAATCACCGAAGGCAAGGACCAGGTGGGCACCAAGTTCAACTGGACCCTGCTGCTGGTTGCCGGCGACCCCGCCAAGAACGCCTCCACCTACTTCTCCGGTTTCCCGGCAGATAAGGTGTCGCCGATTTCGTGCCCCGATAACGTTGCATTCGACTCCGTTGGCAACCTTTGGATCTCCACGGATGGCGCACCGTCCACCATCGGCTACAACGACGGTCTGTTCAAGGTCACCTTGGAAGGCCCGGAGCGCGGCAAGGTGGAGCAGTTCCTGGCCGTGCCCCGCGACGCCGAAACCTGTGGTCCGATCGTCCACGACGAAGAGCGCACGGTGTTTGTTGCCGTCCAGCACCCGGGCGAGGAAGGCACGTTCGATGCGCCGCACTCGTACTTCCCGGACTATGTAGCTGCAGGCGCACCGGTCCCCGCCGGTGCTGTGCGGGCCCCGCGCCCCGCGATCGTGCAGGTCTTCCGCAAGTAACGGCTGCCGCTCAACGCCGAAGCGCTCCTCCAACCGGCGAACTGCCGGTGGAGGAGCGTTTCCGTTTGGGGGGTGGGATGTGAGCGAGCATCGGATGCTCTCCCGCCCGCTTCCGGCGGACCTTCCATCACTGCCCCAATAGACTGGAGCGGTGACTTCCCAGGACTCTCTGACATCCATCGCCGCCGCGCGGATCGCCGTAACCACGTTGCTCGACGGCGGTGTGCGGCATGTGGTGGTGGCGCCGGGTTCGCGGTCGGCACCCATGGCCTACGCTCTCGCGGAAGCAGAAGCTGCAGGCCGGGTGCGGCTCCACGTGCGGATCGACGAGCGCGATGCCGGCTTCACCGCCCTTGGATTGGCGCTCTCAACGGAAGCTCCCGTCGCTGTCGTGACCACCTCCGGTACAGCCGTGGGCAACCTTCTTCCGGCCGTGATGGAGGCCAACCATTCGGCCGTGCCCGTGGTGGTTATTTCCGCGGACCGGCCCGAAGAACTCCACGGGACCGGGGCCAACCAGACCACCATCCAACTGGACCTTTTCGGCGAGCACGTCCGATTCGCCGTCGACGTCCCCGCCGGTGACGATCCGCAGAAGGCTGTTGCCACCGCACTTTATGCCGCGACAGGCGCGCTCGAAGACACCCCGCCCGGCCCCGTCCAGCTGAACCTTGCGTTCCGTGATCCGTTGGTTCCTGCGGCCAACGACGCCCTCCCGGAAATGCAGGGACACGGCGTGTTCCATTACGACGCCGGTCCCCAGGTCCTCGATCTTCCGGCGGCGTCCAGCGAACTCCCCGAGCGACGCACCGTGGTCCTCGCAGGCCACGATGCCGGACCTGTGGCTGAAGCTTTCGCGAGGGCACACGGTTTGCCTTTGCTCGCGGAGCCGTCATCCAACGCACGCTTTGGCCCCAACGCGGTGGGTCCGTACAGGGTATTGCTGCAGCATTTCGGGCCCGAGTCTGCGACCCCGATCGAACGGGTGGTCCTGTTCGGACGGGCAACCCTCTCACGTCCCGTGGCCTCGTTGCTGGCGCACGAGTCCGTTGAATCCGCGATCTACCAGCCGGTCCCGGTCGCTTGGTACGAGGTCGGCCGGCGACGCGAAACACCTATCGAAACACTCCCGGAACTCGCCGATTTCGCGGGCCGTGGCTCTGCGGAATGGCTCGATTCCTGGCTTCTTGCAGGTGCAGCAGCCCAGCATGGCCTGGACAGCGTGCTCACGGGGGAGAGCGCTGCCAACGGCCCATCCGTCGGGGCAGCGGTCTGGGAACACGCCCGCGGCCAGCTGGTCCTCGGTTCCTCCAACGGCATCCGCGACGTTGACCTGGCCGGGCAACCACACACCGCACCCATCGCCACCGTCTACGCGAACCGGGGCTTGGCCGGCATCGACGGCACCATCGCGACAGCCACGGGGATAGCGCTTGGCAGCGGCCGCGAGACCACGGTCCTGCTGGGCGACGTCACCTTCCTTCACGACGCCGGCGGTCTTCTCCTCGGCCACGGCGAACCGGTTCCGGACCTCCGCATCGTGGTCCTCAACGATTCCGGCGGAGCCATCTTCAGCCTCCTGGAGCATGGCGCCGTTGAAGACTCAGGCGCCTACGGCACCGCCGTTGAACGCCTCTTTGGCACCCCGCACTCAGTGGACATCGCGGCACTCGCGTCCGCGTACGGCGTCGGGCACCTGGCGGTTAGCACGACGGCGGAACTTGCCGAGGCGCTTAAGTCACCGCTCAAGGGACGCACCATTGTTGAGGTGCGCGTGGACCGGGCGGGCCTGCGCGGACTTCACGCCCGGATCAGGGAAGCCATCAACGCCGCAGTGGGCCAGGTCCTCACGGCAGGCTAACCGCGGCTCTGCGCCAACCCGTCCGCTACCGTTTCCGCCGATCGCACCCGTAACCGCTGGTGCGAATGGGGCAAAAGGGTGCGCTGCCGACGAATGACCGGTGCGCAAGGCGCGAAAGGGTGCACCAGCGCTGCGGACGAACGCAAAAACGGGCGAGCAGTACCCCAAGAGGGATCCACCCGCCCGTCAGAGCGATGAAACGAAGGGTCTAAGCGTCCTCGACGCCGATGTGCGTCGGGTCCAGGACACGGCGCAGGAATTCCTTGGTGCGCGGCTGGGTAGGAGCACTAATGACGTGTTCGGCCGGGCCTTCTTCCACCACAACGCCGGCGTCCATGAAGACGACCCGGTCGGCGACTTCGCGGGCGAAGCCCATCTCGTGCGTGACCACCAACATGGTCATGCCTTCCTGCGCCAGTTTGCGCATGACAGCCAGGACATCACCTACGGTTTCGGGGTCCAACGCGGACGTAGGCTCATCGAAGAGCATGAGTTGTGGGTCCATGGATAGTGCCCTGGCGATCGCGACGCGCTGTTGCTGGCCGCCGGAAAGCTGGTCCGGGAAACGGTCGGCCAGGTGCCCCAGCCCTACGCGCTCGAGGTTGTGGCGGGCCACATCCGAGGCCTCGGACTTGGACCGCTTGAGGACCTTCATCTGCGAAATGGTGCAGTTGTCCAGCACGCTGAGGTGGGGGAACAGGTTGAAGTGCTGGAACACCATCCCAACGCTTTGGCGCATCTTGTTGAGGTCAACATCGGGATCAGTTGCCTCGAACTTGCCCACGTTGATGGTGCCCCCGTTGGGCTGTTCCAGCAGGTTAACGCAGCGCAGGAGCGTGGACTTGCCCGAGCCTGAAGGTCCGATCAGGCAAACCACCTGGCCAGGTTCCACGGTCAGCGAGATGCCCTTGAGGACCTCGTTGCTGCCGTAGGACTTGCGCAGATCCTTGATGTCCACGCCAGCGGCGCGAACCGTGCTGTTTACGACGTCGTTCATGACTGTCCTGCCTATCGCTTCGTCCGCGCGGAGCGGCTTTCGAACTTCCGTGCCAGGAGGCTCAAGGGGATGGTGATGACCAGGTAGAAGGCACCTGCCACGAGCAGCGGGGTCAGGCCCGCGCCGAGGCTGGAGATGCCATCGCGGCCGAACTTGGTGAGCTCGTACTGGGACGCCGTGAGGCCCAGGACGTAAATCAGCGAGGAGTCCTTGGTGAGCAGGATGATCTCGTTGGTCAGCGGGGGCAAGACGATCTTGAATGCCTGGGGGATCACGATCGAAACCATGGCGCGCCAGTGGGGCATGCCCAGTGAACGGGCCGCTTCCATCTGGCCCTTCGGCACGGCCTGAAGACCGGCACGAAGGGTTTCAGCGATATACGCGGACGCCACCATACCCAGCGAAACCATGACCACAATGTTGACGTCCCACTGGACACCGAAAGCCAGCGGAACGCCGTAGCCGAAGGCGATGAAGACCAACAGGGCAGGAACACCGCGGAAGAACTCGATGTAGCCCGTTGCGAGCCAGCGGTACAGGGGGAAGGAGGAGAGCTTCATCAGGGCAAGCAGAAGACCGCCTGACAAACCCACCACGAAGGCCAACGCCGTGTAAATGAGGGTGTTCTTGAGGCCCACCAGGAAGATGTCCGGGAACATCGGGCCGATCTTGGCGAAGTTGAAGACGCTGTTGCCAACCGTCTTCCAGTCGACGGCAAGGATCACCGCGGCCAGGACCACTACGAAGATTCCGGCTTGGACGTACAGGCTGACTTTGGCTCGTTGACGTGCAGTCATTGCCATGGTGTTCTCACATTCGTGTTGCGCAGGTGGGCCCCGAAACATCGTGTCGTTTCGGGGCCCACCTGTGTGGATGTCGGGAGCTACTTGGAGGTTTCGCCGAACCAGGTGCTCTGGAACTTCTTCATGGAGCCGTCGTCCGTGAGGCGCTTGAGCGTGGCGTTTACGGCATCTGCCATTGCAGTGTTGCCCTTCTTGATGGAGATGCCCAGCTTCTCGCCCGTTGCGTAGTCTTCGACGCGCTTGAGGTTGGAGTCGTCCTTGATGGCGTAGCCCAGGACGGACTGGTTGCCGACCGCGGCGTCGATGGTGCCGGCCTTAAGTGCCTGGACCAGGAGGCCTGAATCTTCGAATTGCTGGGCGTCGATTCCCTTGTCCTTGGCGTACTGGGCGCCGGTGGTTGCCTGCTGGACGCCCACCTTCTTGCCCTTGGCGCCATCGATGTTGGTGATGCCCGAGGAAGACGTGGCCACCAGCGTCAGGTCGTCGTCCAGGTACGGGTTGGAGAAGTCCATGACGTTCTTGCGGACGTCGGTGATGGAGATCGAGGAGATGGAGACGTCGCAACCGGTCAGTGCGGTGCCGGTCTCGATGGCTTCGAAGGAGCTGTCCACCACGTTGAGCTCGGTTTTGGTGTCCTTGGCAATTTCGGCAGCGATGTCCATGTCGAAACCGACAATCTTGCCGTCCTTCTGGAACTCAAACGGCTCATAAGGAACATCCGAGCAGACCGTGAGCTTGCCGGCGTTGATGAGCTTGAGGCCCGAGTCGTTGGAGGCTGCCGGGGTGGACGAGCCGCCACAAGCGGTCAGGGCCAGGGCGCCGGCTGCGAGCACAGCGGCCATCTTGGTGCCGGACAGAACCGAACGGGAGATCTGCATGTTGTTTACCTTTTGTTGCGGTGGATGCTGAACTGAGTCGGTTTTAGTGTAGCGCCGAACATGAGATGTGCATCACAGGAAACGAAGTTTCACTATTAGATAACTAGTTTACGCACTTATCAACCGCCAAAAGGAAGGACCTGTCCGGGATCCCAGATTCAGCGCCGGATACCCAAAGCCTCGAGCATTGGCCGGAATTTAGCCCACGTTTCCGCCAGCTCGGCCTCCGGCTGCGATCCCTCCACAATGCCGCAACCTGCGTACAGGCGCACCGTGTTGGCGTCCTCGATAACGGCTCCGCGAAGCGCGATACCCCATTCGCCGTTGCCCGCAGCATCCAGCCACCCGACGGGCCCGGCGTACGGGCCCCGGTCCAGATGCTCAAGCTTGCGAATCAAAGCTCCCGCTACCAGCGTGGGCGTTCCACAAACTGCCGCCGTGGGATGCAACGCGTTGATCAAGGCCAGGCATGTAGGGACGTGCCCCTCGATGTCCGCCAACTCCGCTTTCACGTCCGAGGCCAGGTGCCACACATTGGGCAGCTCCAGGATGAACGGCTCGCTGTGCGAATTCATCGCCTCGGAGAACGGAGCCAACTGCCGCGTCAAGGAATCAATGGCGATCTCATGTTCGTGGCGCTGCTTATCCGACCCAGCCAGGACCCGCTCGGCGTACTCCATCGGAGAACCGTCCATGCCGTCAGCGTCGCGACGGTCCAGGGTGCCGGCCAGCACACGCGCCTGCGCCGTGCGGCCTTCGACCTGGATGAGCATCTCCGGAGTGGCGCCCACCAGGCCATCAACTCCGTATGTCCAGCATTCCCGGTACCTGGCCGCGAGCTGGCGAAGAACCTCCGCAGCGTTCACGCCATCCGGAAGGGTGGCTACGACGTCGCGGGCCAACACAAGCTTCTCCAACTTGCCGGCGCGGATCTCCTCCACCCCATCGGCCACTGCCTGCATCCATGCCGATTCGCTCAGGGAACCGTGGCTGAGGTGACCGGCGCCGTCCGCCGCGACAGCTTCCGCTGAGGGCCCGACGTCGGACCCCCCTTCCGCTGAATCCTCACCGTTCGGCTCGCCACCGCTCAGCCAGTGGTCAACGCGGGCGAGGACGCCGGCCTCGGTGAGTTCGCCGTCGTCGAACGTTAATTGGGTGGCCCAGGCGCGGCCGTCGCGGATGCCGACCACCAGTTCGGGGAGGATCAGGCGCGAGACGTGCGGGGACGTTTTGGAGAAGGCGAAGGAACCGAAAGCCACCGGGCCAGTGCCAGGCAACTCCACCTGGTCCGTGATTTCGGCCTCAAGAATGAGGTGCCGCCACCAGATGTCGGCCTCAAGGAATCGCTCAGGACCGGTGGCGTTGAAGCGGATCAGCTCGCCGAAGCCAACCAGGCCGGCTTCGCGGCGGGACCAGCAGAGCACGTCATCCCGCACCAGAAACGACGGCAGCCCCCCGGAGGATGATTCAACATCGAGGGGGACTGTCAAGGTGCGGAGCGTGCTGGTCATGATGGAACAACAGTACTCCCGCCCGCAGCCAGAATCTGAGCCGACTTCTACAGCGCAGCAAAGTCGGCGGAATGTCTGAGACAATTACAGGGTGAACCGAGCATCCTTGGAAAAGCGTCCGGACGAAGTTGCGACGATGTTTGATGATGTCGCCCCAAAATACGACGTCGTGAATGATGTCCTGTCCATGGGGCAGACCCGGCGGTGGCGCCGGATCGTGGTGGACGCCATGGACGTCAAGGTAGGCCAGAAGGTCCTGGACCTCGCCGCCGGAACGGGAACTTCCAGCGAACCTTACGCCGACGCAGGCGTTGACGTCGTGGCGTGCGACTTTTCCCTGGGCATGCTCAAAGTGGGTAAGCGCCGTCGCCCGGACATCGATTTCATCGCCGGTGACGCCACCAACCTGCCGTTCGCGGACAACAGCTTCGATGCCTCCACGATCTCGTTCGGTCTGCGCAACGTCGTGGAACCGCGCAAGGCCCTCGAAGAGATGCTGCGTGTGACCAAGCCCGGCGGCCGGCTGGTCATCGCCGAGTTCTCCCACCCCGTGGTCCCGCTGTGGCGCAACCTCTACACGGAGTACCTGATGCGCGCGCTTCCGGCCATCGCCACCAAGGTTTCCTCCAACCCGGACGCCTACGTGTACCTCGCCGAGTCCATCCGCGCCTGGCCGGACCAGGACCACCTGGCCCAGTGGCTCAGCGACGCCGGCTGGACTGACGTTACCTACCGCAACCTCAGCGGTGGCATCGTTGCCGTGCACCGCGCGCAGAAGCCCGCCGAGCACCGCGAAAGTGTCCCCGTAGCCAAGCTTCGCCGCCAGATAAAGCCGCGCCACCAGGCCGGCTAGCTCGTACTGCCTGCTGATTTAGGACGACGTGAAAGTACTGATTGTTGGCGCGGGCCCGGCCGGGTCCACCGCCGCGTATTACCTCGCCCAAGCGGGCATTGACGTCACGGTGCTGGAAAAGACTTCATTCCCCCGTGAAAAGGTCTGCGGCGACGGACTCACCCCGCGGGCTGTCCGGGAAATCCAGAAGCTCGGCCTCCCGCACGCAGTCGAGGAAGGTTGGCGCCGCAACAAGGGCCTCCGCCTCATTGCGGGCGGCCGCACCATCGAGCTGCCGTGGCCCGAGGTCGCTGACTTTCCCACGTACGGCCTGATCCGGACGCGTCTCGGTTTCGACGAAGACCTGGCCCGTCACGCCCAGTCCGCGAGCGCCGTCGTGCTTGAACACCACAGCGTCACGTCCGCCCTGCAGTCGGACGACGGCCGAGTCACCGGTGTACGCGCTGCCATCCTCGACGAGTCCGGACGCAAGACGGGCGAGACGCGCGACTTCCATGCCGACGTCGTGCTTGCCGCAGACGGTAACTCAACGCGAACCGCGGTGTCGCTGGGTATGCACAAACGCGACGACCGTCCGCTGGGTGTTGCCGTGCGTACCTACTTCACGTCGCCCCGGCACGAAGACGACTGGATGGAAGGCTGGCTTGAACTGCCTGGCAAGTCAGGCAAGCCGCTCCCCGGCTACGGGTGGGTTTTCGGTGTCGGCGACGGCACATCCAACGTTGGCCTCGGCATCCTGAACTCCTCCAAGGAATTCGGCAAGCTCGATTACAAGCAGGTCCTGCGCGAATGGACCGCCGGCATGCCCTCCCATTGGGGCTTTACCCCCGAGAACCAGGTGGGGGAGATCCGCGGCGCCGCGCTGCCCATGGGCTTCAACCGCACCCCGCACTACTCGCCAGGGCTGCTCCTGCTGGGCGACGCCGGCGGCATGGTGTCCCCGTTCAACGGCGAGGGCATCTCCTACGCCATGGAGTCCGCCCGGTTTGCGGCTGAGTTCATCATTGATGCGTCCTCCCGCTCGGTATCGGCAGGATGGAACACGCACGACGCCGACGCGCACCTTGCGCGTTACGCGGACTATGTACGGGACCAGTGGGGATCGCACTTCACACTGGGACGGCTCTTCGCTTCCTTGATTGGCAAACCGGCCGTCATGAAGCTGGCACTGCGCACGGGGATGCCGATTCCGGTGCTGATGCGGTTCGTTGTCCGTATGCTCGCGAACCTCACCGACCCGTCCGCCAAGGGCTTTGAAGACCGCGTGATCCGGGTCCTCGAAATGCTGGTTCCGGCGACGTCCAACACTCATTCGTCCGGCGCGCTGACCGCAGCCGGCTCCGACACCGCGGTTTCCGCAACAACTAGTTAGGGTTAACCCGTGACGAACTCTGCCGAACATAGTTGGACGCATGCCGGGCACGGCTTGCCTGACTCCAACGAGCCTTCCCTGAACACCACAGCGATTGCAACGGGACTCCAGCTTCCCGCCGGTTTCGCTGCCATAGCAGGGGACGCCGAACTCGGCCCCGCCATTACCAACAATCTTGCCCGGGTGGAGAAGAAGCTTCGCGAAGCCATCTCCAACTCGGATCCCTTGGCTGACGCGACGTCGCGCCACCTGGTGGAAGCCGGTGGCAAGCGCATCCGTCCGCTCCTCACACTGCTGTGCGCGCACCTCGGCGATGCTTCGCGCCCCGAGGTTGTGCAGGCTGCCGTGGTGGTTGAGCTTACGCACCTGGCCACGCTCTACCACGACGACGTGATGGACTCGGCTCCGTTCCGCCGCGGGGCTCCCACGGCCCACGAAGTATGGGGCAACTCCGTGGCCATCCTCACCGGTGACCTCATCTTCGCCCGCGCCTCCATTCTCGTCTCCGAACTTGGCTCGCGTGCGCTGGGAATCCAGGCCCGGACTTTCGAACGCCTCTGCCTGGGCCAATTGCATGAGACCGTGGGGCCGCGCGAGGACGAAGATCCCGTGGAGCACTACCTTTCGGTCATCGCGGACAAGACCGGATCGCTGGTTGCAGCGTCCGGGCAGCTTGGGGCGATCTTTGCCGGTGCCGATGAGTCCTTCGAGGACTTGCTGGTTGAGTACGGTGAAAAGGTTGGCGTGGCTTTCCAGCTTGCCGACGACGTCATCGACGTCACCGGAGTGAAGGTCAAGTCCGGCAAGTCCCCTGGCACCGACCTGCGTGAAGGCGTTCCCACGCTGCCTGTACTTTTGTTGCGCCGCGATGCCGCAGCGGGGGACTCGTCTGCCGCCGAACTCCTCACACTGATCGACGGCGACCTGTCCTCGGACGCAGCACTCGCTGAGGCCGTGGCCGGCCTGCGTGAACACCCCGTCACCAACGAGTCGTGGAAAATCGCGCGCCAATGGTCCGCCGAGGCAGTCGCTGCACTCGCGCCGCTGCCGGAAGGCGTGGTGAAGGCGTCGTTGACCAACTTCGCCCACGCTGTGGTGGACCGCAGCAGCTAAGTTACTTGTTTGACGCGGCAGGCGTCCGGACCTATTCACAGGCCGGGCGCCTGCTTTTTTGTGCTGAGAGTGGCCTGGCGTTCTTGGGGTTCCTTCACCGCCGACTTTGAGGGACTGGGCCTGGTGACGCGCCGGTATTTGCGGCGTGTTGGGCGGTCTGTGGGGTGAAAGTGGGTGGTGGCCGCACGCCGCTGGGCGTGCCGTTTAAACGGGAATGGCCCCGGTTCGTTGCAACGTTACGAGTCATACGCTGCACCGAACCGGGACCACAATCTCCGTTCGCATCAGACCCACCGGAGGCATTTAGTGGATCCGTGAATAGCTTATGACAGGTCTGTCACATAAGCAACTTTTCGCGTCAATGAATTTTTGTTGAATGCAGTGCGTTTTACAGCTGGCCTTATTTACCGGCACGGAGCAACAACCACTCGCGCCCTGCTGACTGGCGGCTTTACTCGTCGCATGCTTGCCAAGGACGCAGGCGGGGAGGCCTGTTGACACTCCGCTATTACTACGCCGACATCGTTCATCAGCCGCAGCGCATGGTGGATGAGGTCCTGGCCGTCCTACGCAACAGGGACATTGGGCGCTACGCACCGGCGAGGTACGCACCTGGGTGGGTTCCGCCGTCGTAAGTTCTGAAAGCGCCTGTGCCGTGGTCGCACGCGGTCCCAACAAAAAAACAGCCCCTCCGCAACCCCGAAAAGGGGCGCGAAGGGGCTGCCTAAGCCTAAAAATTAGTCTTCGTCGTTGAACGCCCACTCGAACATGTCGAAGACGAACTCGGAGAAAGTACCTTCTTCGCTCTTCCACTGGCCGCGGGCGTTGTTGCGGCGCCAAACGATGGGGTCGGGGATGCCGAGATCTGCGGTGCGGAAGCCCCAAGTGAATTGTTCGTCCTCATCCTCCAGGAACATGAGGAAACCTTCGTCGTCGACCTCGAGTTCCTCGGGATCCCAGAAGTAGTGATAGGCCTCCATGAGGTCTTCGCAACCGCCCACGGCAAGGTAGAACTCGCGGAGAACCAGGGGGATGGTGAAAGTGTGGTCGGCGAGGGCCTCGTCCAGTTCGGAGGGCGTGAGGCCGTCCTCTTCCTGCCATTCATCCTCGAGATACTTTGGGACCAGCGCGCGGAACTTCTCGAGGAACATGTCAGTCATGCTCTTATCCTAGCTAATCCCGGGCACCCGAAATTGCGCCCGTTCCGCGGCCGGGCCGGTGCCAGCCACGGACCGCGAGTGGTACGTGCCAGCTGCGTCGCCAGGCCGTGACGCGGAAAGCGAATACGACGGCGGCGACAACGCAGGCAAAGAGCCCGGTGAACAGCCCCAGGTGCCACAGCAACGTGGTCAAGCCAGCGCCAACAAAGGCCGGAAGGGCATAGAGGTCGCGGGCATTGAAGAGTGTGGGAATCTCATTCGCCGTAATGTCGCGGAGCAGTCCGCCACCCACGGCAGTCGTCACACCCAACAAGATCGCGGCAACCGGATTTACGCCCGCAGTCAACGCCTTCAGCGTCCCGGTGATGCAGAAGAGCGCCAAGCCGCCGGCGTCGAACAGTGTTAAAAGGGAGGTGAAGCGCTGAACCGACGAGAACAGGAAGTAGACCAGCATCGCCGCCAGGAGGGGCGGGACCAAATAGGCGGGGTTGGTGAAAGCGATCGGGGGACCGGCGTTAATGATGATGTCGCGGATCACGCCGCCGCCCAGCGCCACAATCGAGGCCAGGAGCACGGAACCCACAATGTCGAACTGTTTGCGGGCCGCCAGCAGTGACCCGGAGACCGCGAAGAAAAACACGCCGACCAGGTCAAGCCACAGAAGGACAATGTCGATGGAAATCAAGTGGACGGTTTCTTTCTGGGTACGGCTCTCAACAGATGCTGGCTCAACGTTACGCTAGCTCCCATGAACAGCCCCGTTTTGATCGCGTGCGCCCACGGAACCCGCAACGCCGAAGGCCAGGCAGCAATCCGCCAGGTCATGGCCGACATTGAAGCCCTTCGCCCCGGTTTGCAGGTAGTGGAGGCCTACGTGGACGTGCAGGAACCTGAGTTGGGCGGAGTGGTGGAGGGCCTGCCTGAGGGGACTGCCGCCGTCGTCGTACCGCTTTTGCTGTCCACCGGCTTCCATATCAAAGTGGACGTACCCAAGGCGATCAAGCCCCGGCCCGAAGTGGTTGCCGCCAGGCCACTCGGTCCGGACTCCCGGCTCGCCGAGTTGCTTGCCGCGCATCTGCGCGCAGCCGGGCTGACGGATAACGACGGCGTGCTGTTGGCTGCCGCTGGCTCCTCGCTTCCGGACGGCTCGGTGGACTCGGAAGAGCAGGCGCGCCTGCTCGCTGAACTGCTCCCCAACAAGGTTCGGGTCGCCTATGGTGCCAGCGCCAAGCCCACAGTGCCCGACGGCGTCGCCTCCTTGCGCGCGGAACTCGCCGCCGACGGTGGGACAGGCCGGGTATTCGTCGCGTCGTACCTCCTGGCGACCGGCTATTTCCACGACCAGCTGGCCAAGGCTGGAGCTGATGTTGTTGCGGCTCCGCTGCTGCCGTCACGGGTGCTCGCCGAGATCGCGCTGGAGCGCTACGACGCGGTGCTGGCTAGCTAAAAGAACCCAAATCGACCTGCATAAGTGGCGCCGCCGGACAAGGCCGCTGGCGTGTTCGTGACGAAATGTTTCCCTAGGTGACTTAGCATTTCCGGACCTTTGCTGGCGAAATCTGGCCAGACCTACAGTCGAGATATGACAGATACAGCTGTAGCCGGTGCGTCCACGGACACCGCAGTTCCTTCGCGCCCGGCACGCACCCGCCCTGCCGCCAAGCCCCACGGCCAGTGGAAGGTTGACGGCACTGCGCCGCTCAACGCCAACGAGACCTGGAAGCAGGAAGACAACGGGCTGAACGTCCGTGAGCGGATTGAGTCTGTCTACTCCAAAGAGGGCTTCGATTCGATCGACGGCACGGACCTCCACGGCCGCTTCCGTTGGTGGGGCCTCTACACGCAGCGCAAGCCCGGGATCGACGGCGGCAAGACCGCCACGCTTGAACCGCACGAGCTCGAAGACAAGTACTTCATGCTCCGCGTCCGTATCGACGGCGGTGCGCTGACCACCGAGCAGCTCCGCGTCATCGGCCAGATCTCCGTGGACTTTGCCCGCGGCTCGGCCGACCTGACGGATCGCCAGAACATCCAGCTGCACTGGATCCGCGTGGAGGACGTGCCGGAAATCTGGCGCCGCCTTGAAGGTATCGGCCTGTCCACCACTGAGGCCTGCGGCGACGTTCCCCGCGTCATCTTGGGATCGCCCGTCGCTGGCATCGCCAAGGACGAGATCATCGATCCCACGCCGCTCATCCATGAGCTCGCCGAGCGTTTCATCGGCGACCCCGAGCTGGCCAACTTGCCGCGCAAGTACAAGACCGCCATCACCGGCCACCCGTCACAGGACGTGGTGCATGAGATCAACGACTTCGCCCTGGTGGGCGTCGTCCACCCCGAACTTGGTGCCGGTTACGACCTCTGGGTGGGCGGTGGCCTGTCCACCAACCCGCGGCTCGCCGAGCGCCTGGGCGTGTTCGTCTCCGCCGACGTCGCCGCCGAGGTGTGGCTGGGCGTCACCAGCATCTTCCGCGATTACGGCTACCGCCGCATGCGCACCAAGGCCCGCCTGAAGTTCCTCATGAACGACTGGGGTCCGGCCAAGTTCCGCCAGATCCTCGAGGACGAATACCTCGGCTTCAAGCTTCCCGATGGTCCGGCCGCACCCAAGCCCACGGCTCCCGGTGACCACATTGGCGTGCACGAGCAGAAGGACGGCAAGTTCTTCATCGGCGTGACGCCCACCGTTGGCCGTACTTCCGGCGAGGCCCTGGTTACGCTGGCGGACACCCTTGAGAAGCACGGCTCCTACCGGCTGCGCACTACTCCTCACCAGAAGCTCGTCATCCTGGACGTGGCCAAGGAGCAGGTTGAGCCGCTCATCGCCGAGCTGGACACGCTGGGCCTGTCCGCCCGCCCGTCCGTGTTCCGACGCGGCACCATTGCGTGCACGGGTATTGAGTTCTGCAAGCTGGCCATCGTGGAAACCAAGGTCACGGCTGCTACGGCCATCGCTGAGCTGGAGCGCCGCCTTGCCGACCTTGTGGAGACCAAGCAGCTGCCGTCGGCACTGTCCCTCCACATCAACGGCTGCCCGAACTCCTGCGCGCGCATCCAGACGGCCGATATCGGTTTGAAGGGCATGATGCTGCCAACGCCCGACGGCGACCCCACCCCGGGTTTCCAGGTCCACCTTGGTGGCGGGCTGGCCAACAACGAGCGCGAAGAAGCCGGTTTGGGACGTACCGTCCGCGGCCTCAAGGTCACGGTGGAAGACCTGCCCGATTACGTGGAGCGCGTGGTCCGTAAGTTCGTCGCCGTTGGCGCCGAGGGCCAGACCTTCGCTGAGTGGGCACACTCCGCAGACGAGGGAGATCTCCAATGACCGATCCGGTGACCATCGCCGCGACTGTTGCGCCACGTCCCGCGTTGCGGTCCCACGAAGCGCTCAAGGCACTGGCTGAGGCCGGCGCCGCGGAGCTTGGCTGGAACGCCAGTGCCACCGAAGCTATCGCCTGGGTGGCCCGCAACTTCGAACTGCCTGCGGTGACGGTGGCCTGCTCCATGGCCGACGCCGTCCTGCCGGCTTTGGTGGCGGACCAGCTTCCCGGCGTCGACGTTTTGTTCCTGGAGACCGGCTACCACTTCAAGGAAACGCACCAGACCCGCGACGAAGTTGCGGCGAACCTGCGCGTCAACGTGGTGGACGTCCTTCCGGAAACCACCGTGGAACAGCAGGACCGCCTGCTGGGCAAGGATTTGTTCGCCCGCGACCCCGCCCAGTGCTGCGCGCTGCGAAAGGTTCAGCCGCTGCGCCGCTCGCTGGCCGGCTACGAGGTGTGGTTCACCGGTGTCCGTCGCGACGAGGCACCCACGCGTACCAACACGCCGATCATCACGTGGGATGAAGGCTTCGGCCTGGTCAAGGTGAACCCGATGGTCGACTGGACCTTCGATCAGCTGATCGAGTACTCCGAGGACAACATCCTTCCCGTCAACCCCCTCCTGAGCCAGGGTTACCCGTCCATCGGCTGCCAGCCCTGCACACGCCAGGTTGCCCCGGGAGAAGACCCCCGCGCCGGCCGCTGGGCAGGATCCGACAAGACAGAATGCGGACTACACACATGAGCACGTACACAACAGAGGAGTCCACGGTGGAAGTTGCAGCGGCAGTCGACGCCCCCTCGGTCGAGCGCCTGAGCAGTTTGGACACCCTCGAGTCCGAGGCCATCCACATCATTCGCGAAGTTGTTGCCGAGTTCGAGAAGCCTGCGCTGCTGTTCTCCGGCGGCAAAGACTCCGTGGTCATGCTGCACTTGGCCACCAAGGCGTTCTGGCCTGGCAAGGTTCCGTTCCCCGTCCTGCACGTGGACACGGGCCACAACTTCCCGGAGGTCATCGCGTTCCGTGACCGGACGGTGGAGCGACTGGGCCTGAAGCTGGTTGTGGGCTCGGTCCAGGAGTTCATCGACCGCGGTGAGTTGGCTGAGCGTGCCGATGGCACCCGCAACCCCCTGCAGACAGTGCCGCTGCTGGACGCGATCCAGCGCAACAAGTTCGACGCCGTCTTCGGCGGCGGTCGTCGCGATGAGGACAAGGCCCGCGCCAAGGAGCGCATCCTGAGCCTCCGCGATGAATTCGGCCAGTGGGATCCGCGCAACCAGCGCCCCGAGTTGTGGAACCTGTACAACGGCCGCCACACGGTGGGCCAGCACGTCCGCGCGTTCCCCATCAGCAACTGGACCGAACTGGACATCTGGCGCTACATCGAACGCGAGAACATCGAGCTCCCGGGCCTCTACTACGCCCACGAGCGCGAAGTTTTCGCCCGCGACGGCATGTGGCGTGCAGTGGGCGAGGTTTCCCAGCCGCTGCCGCACGAGGAAGTCATCACCAAGCTGGTGCGCTACCGCACTGTGGGGGACATGTCCTGCACCGGTGCTGTCGAGTCCGATGCCCGCACCGTGGCCGACGTCGTTGTTGAAGTCGCCGCCTCCACCCTGACCGAACGTGGCGCCACCCGAGCAGATGACCGCATCTCCGAGGCAGCCATGGAAGACCGCAAGAAGGACGGCTACTTCTAAATGAGCACCGAAACATTGGCTGCCGGGCTGGAAACAGCACTGCCCACCACTCTGTTCCGTTTCGCTACTGCCGGATCGGTCGACGACGGCAAGTCCACTTTGGTGGGCCGCCTCCTTCACGATTCGAAGGCGATTCTTGCTGACACGCTCGACGCCGTTGCCCGCACCTCCGCGGACCGTGGCTTCGGCGGCGAAAAGGGTGGGATCGACCTCGCCCTGCTGACCGACGGCCTGCGTGCCGAGCGTGAACAGGGCATCACCATCGACGTGGCTTACCGCTACTTCGCCACCGACCGCCGCAGCTTCATCCTGGCGGACTGCCCCGGCCATGTTCAGTACACCAAGAACACGGTGACGGGCGCGTCCACTGCGGATGCCGTCGTCGTACTTATTGACGCCCGCAAGGGTGTGCTGGAGCAGACCCGCCGGCACCTTTCCGTGCTGCAGTTGCTGCGGGTTGCCCACGTGATTGTGGCTGTGAACAAGATCGACCTGGTGGAGTTCAGTGAGCAAGTGTTCCGTGACATTGAAGCCGACGTGCAGAAAGTGGCGCGTGAGCTCGGACTTGGATCCGACGGTGTCGCCGACCTGTTGGTAGTGCCGGTCTCGGCCCTTGATGGCGACAACGTGGTGGACCGCTCCGAGCGCACCCCTTGGTACACCGGTCCGGCACTGCTGGAGGTCCTCGAAACCCTCCCGGCAGCGGATGAGCTCGAGGCCGAACTGGAGAGCTTCCGTTTCCCGGTCCAGCTGGTGATCCGTCCCCAGGGCGCCCTGGCTCCCGATGCTGTGGCTGCCGGGCTCGATGTGGAGGCGTACCGCGATTACCGTGCCTACGCCGGGCAGATCACCGAGGGCTCCGTGAAGGTTGGCGACAAAGTTTCCGTCATCAGTCCGGGCCACGAACCGCGCACCACCACGGTGATCGGCATCGACTTCGCCGGCCAGTCGTTGGAAGAAGCAGCCGCTCCGCAGTCTGTGGCTGTGCGCTTGGCTGACGAGATCGACATCGCCCGCGGTGACACCATTGCCGCTGCCGGTACGGTCCGTGAAAGCTCGGCTGACCTGTACGCGTCGTTGGCGTGGCTCTCGCCGAAACCGCTCCGCGAAGGCCAGAAGGTCCTGGTAAAGCACGGTACGCGCACTGTTCAGGCGTTGGTCCGCAACGTCACAGGCAAGCTGGACCTGGCCACGTTCAACGTGGAGCCGGCGTCCACCCTGGAGCTTAACGACATCGGACACGCGCAGCTCCGGCTCTCTGCTCCGCTGCCGTTGGAGAACTACCTGCACCACCGCCGCACCGGCGCTTTCCTGGTGATCGACCCCATCGACGGCAACACCCTTGCCGCCGGTTTGGTTAAGGACCACCCGGGCGACCACGAAGACGAACGTTACGTCATCTAGGGTCACACGTAGTCACAAAACCGCAGCTTGTTCGCGACTCCTCACGTTGTACGGCGGGAATTTCGAACAAGCTGCGGTTTTCTTTTTGGGGAAGGACCCATGCCACAGAACACCACGCTCAGCACTTACTTGGCCTCCGGCAAGGATTTAGTCCTGGACGGTGCCTTAGCCACGGAATTGGAGGCCCACGGCTGCGACCTGGAAGACGCCTTGTGGTCCGCGAAGGTCCTGCTGGAACAGCCGCACCTGATCAAGCAGGTCCACCGCGACTATTTCGACGCCGGTGCGTCCGTGGCCATTACAGCCAGCTACCAGGCCACTCCGCAGGGCTTTGCGCGGCGTGGGCTGTCCGTGGAGGAATCGTTGGAGCTGGTGGCGTTGAGTGTCCGGCTGGCCGACGAAGCCCGTCAGGAATACCTGGCAGCCAACTCCGGGTCCCGCCCGCTGTTGGTTGCCGGATCTGTTGGCCCCTACGGCGCGTATCTTGCCGATGGCTCCGAGTACCGCGGCGACTACACGCTTTCTGCCGCGGAATTCCGGGACTTCCACCGCCCCCGCATCGCCGCCCTCGTGGAGGCAGGCGCGGACTTCCTGGCCTGCGAAACGCTTCCGTCGTTTGCCGAAGCTGAGGCGCTGTTGGCGCTCGTGGCGGAGTTCGACGTCGAATCCTGGTTTACGTTCACGCTGCGGGACAGCGGCCACATCAGTGATGGGACGCCGCTGGAGAGCGTGGCTGCGCTGCTCCGCGCGGAACCGCGGGTCGCCGCCGTCGGGGTTAATTGCGTGCCGTTGGAGCTGGTGACCCCAGCGCTGGAGTCCTTCCAGGCTGTGAGCGACAAAGCCCTGGTGGCCTACCCGAATTCGGGGGAGACCTACGACGCAGTGACCAAGACATGGGGTCCGGCTGTGGGTGTTCAGGGGAGCGGAACCCTGGCCGGCGCCGCTGCAGATTGGCGCGACAGGGGAGCCCGTCTCATAGGTGGATGCTGCCGCACAACTCCGCGTGACATTGAAGGCCTCGTGGCCAATATGACGCCACGTGAACCTGCGTGAACCTTGATTTCTACGGGATTGAAGCCGAAATATGACAGTCCCTACTGTGAAGGCATGACCTCTCCGGAATGGTCCTTGCTTGCCCTCGACGGGCGATGTCACGGGGCCTGATCTTCGCCCCACTCGCATCCCAAATCTCCGAAGGACCCCTCATGTCGAACAACCCCGAGTCACCCAACACCGGTACCACCCGCATCGTCGCGGGAGAGACCGCCAAGCCCAAGCGCCGCCGCACCGTCGAGATCGCACTGGCCGTCGGCCTGGTGCTGCTCATCGGAGCAGGCGCCGCAGTTGCTTCCGCTGTTTCGCAGAACAACAACCAAGCCGCCCCGGCCCCCGCCACGACGCCCGCCGCCGAACTCAAGCTCGGCTACTTCAGCAACGTCACCCACGGTCCGGCCCTGGTAGGAATCAGCAAGGGCATCATCGCCAAGGAACTTGGTGAAACCAAGCTCAGCACCCAGGTCTTCAACGCCGGTCCCGCCGCTATCGAAGCCCTGAACGCCGGCGCCATCGACGCCACGTACATCGGCCCGAACCCGGCCATCAACTCCTTCGTCAAGAGCAACGGCGAATCCATCAGCATCATCGCCGGTGCGGCTTCCGGCGGTGCCCAGCTGGTGGTCAAGCCGGAGATCAACTCCGCTGCCGACCTCAAGGGCAAAGTCCTCAGCTCGCCGCAGCTCGGCGGCACGCAGGACGTAGCACTCCGCGCCTGGCTGGGCGCGCAGGGTTTCAAGACCAACGTGGACGGCAGCGGTGATGTGAACATCAACCCCACCGAAAACGCCCAGTCGCTGAAGCTCTTCCAGGACGGAAAGCTCGACGGCGCGTGGTTGCCTGAGCCGTGGGCGTCCCGCTTGGTCCTCGAAGCCGGAGCGAAGGTCCTCGTTGACGAAAAGGACCTGTGGGAGAAGGGCGACTTCACCACGACCATCCTGATCGTGAACAAGAAGTTCGCTGCAGAACACCCTGAAACAGTAAAAGCTTTGCTCAAGGGCCACGTGGAATCCGTGAACTGGCTCAACTCCGCCTCAGCGGCAGAGAAGGCAACCACCATCAACGCTGTCCTGAAGGACACGGCCGGCAAACCGCTTCCGGCCAACGTGATTGAGCGGGCGCTGCAGAACATCAAGTTCACCACCGACCCGCTGGCCGGAACGTACAAAAAGCTCCTGGATGACGGCGTGAAGGCCGGAACCACCAAGCAGGCCGACATCAACGGCATCTTCGACCTCCGCACCTTGAACGAGGTTGAGGGCAAGAAGACCTCGGCTGCAGGTCTCGGCCAGGACTAAGCAGTAACAGGCTGGTCCGCTTCCCCCCCTTGGGCGGGAAGCGGGCCGGCCTTCAGCCACATCAGCTCTACCAATCAACATGAAGGACGGGACCATGCCAGTCGTACTCGAGAACCTGGGCAAGCGCTTCGGCGACGGCGCTCCGGTGCTGGACGACGTCAACGCCACCATCGCCCAAGGCGAGTTCGTGGCCCTCCTCGGCGCTTCCGGCTGCGGCAAGTCCACCCTGCTGAACATCATGGCGGGACTGGAAAAGCCGACGTCGGGCGCCCTTGAAGTCCCCAGCGACGGCGCCGCCTTCATGTTCCAGGACGCGTCCCTCTTTCCGTGGTTGACCGCCCGCGGCAACATCGAACTCGCGCTTCAACTGGCCGACAAGTCCAGCACCAAGGCGGGCCGGCGTGCCCGCGCCATGGAGCTGCTCGACTTGGTTCACCTGGGCGGCGCTGGCGATAAGCGTCCCCACGAACTTTCCGGTGGCATGAGGCAGCGCGTGGCTTTGGCCCGTTCACTGGCCCAGGACCGGCAGTTGCTGCTGATGGACGAGCCCTTTGCTGCCCTTGATGCCATCACCCGCGACCTCCTGCATGATGAACTGGAACGGATCTGGAAGGAAACCGGCCGGACCATCGTGTTCGTGACGCACAACGTCCGCGAAGCCGTGCGACTGGGTCAGCGCGTGCTGCTTTTGTCCTCCCGCCCCGGCCGTGTGGTGGCCGAGTGGGAGGTCACCGAGGAACACCGTACCGATGCCGGTCGCGCTGGGGAACTGACCGGAGTAATTACCCGCCGCCTTCGCGAGGAGATCCGCCGCCATGCCAAGTAACCCCCTCACCACCGAAGAGCGGACGCTTCCCGTGACCGAATCCAAAGAGCACATCACTTCGCCGCTGCTGAAAGGCAACGCCTCGGAGCTCCGCGACCTTGAAGCCGGCCTGGACAACCTGCAGTCGGACAATGGCCGGAAGCGGGGCATCGAGTGGAAGCGGGTGCTGCTGCCCGTCGCCGCGCTGGTGGTCCTGATCCTTGCGTGGCAGCTCTACGTTTCCTTGGAGTTCAAGCGGCGCGACCTCGTTCCCGGGCCCCTTGACGTACTCACCCAGTTCGTGACGATGTGGGGAGAAGGCAAAGTCCAGGAAGCGGTGTGGACTTCGCTGCAGCGTGGTGTCATCGGCTTCCTGATCTCGGTGGTCATCGCGACGCCCGTTGGTCTTTTGCTGGCCCAGGTTGCTCCTTTGCGCCGGGCGTTTGGACCGCTGATTTCCGGGCTGCAGGTCCTCCCGTCCGTGGCATGGGTTCCGGCCGCCATCATCTGGTTCGGCCTGACCGATGCCACCGTCTACTTCGTGGTGTTCATGGGTGCCATCCCGTCCATCATCAACGGCCTCATCTCAGGAGTGGACCAGATCCCGCCGCAGTACCGCAGTGTGGGTACTGTCCTTGGCGCCAACCGGCTCCAGATGGCCCTCCAGATTGTGCTGCCCGCAGCACTTCCCGGCTACATCAGTGGTCTGAAGCAGGGCTGGGCTTTCTCCTGGCGCTCCCTCATGGCCGCCGAGATCATCGCAGTGGGCGGAACCATTGGCTTCGGGCTGGGCTCACTGTTGGATCAGGGCCGACTGCTCTCCGATATGACCATCGTGATGTCCGCGATCCTGCTGATCCTGTTCGTGGGCATCCTGATTGAGCTCCTGGTGTTCGGGCCGATCGAGAAGCGCCTGCTGCAGCGCCGCGGTTTGTTGGCGGGCAGTTCCCGCTAAGGCTCCTTTGGTCGGCGCACCCGTTTGCGCCGTGCGCACCGCACCTGAACGCAAGGGCCCGACGTCGACCTACCGCCGTCGGGCCCTTCCGTTACGGTGGCGTGAGGCTAGAGTCCAGCCAACAGATCCTTCATTTCCTGGATCTCCTCCTCCTGCGAGGCCACAATATCCTTGCTGAGCTGGACGGCCTCAGGATTCTGACCCTGGCTGGTTTCCGTTTTGGCCATGGTCACGGCACCTTCGTGATGCGCGATCATCTGCGTCAGGAAGAGCTTGGCAGCTTCTGCGCCTTGCGCCGCTTCGAGTTTTTGCAGGTCGGCGTCGCTCATCATGCCGTCCATGCTGTGGGAGCTGTGATCACCGGCTGCCATGGTGGCCGATTCATTCCAGTTTGCAAGCCACCCGGTCATTTTCTCGATTTCAGGGGCCTGTGCGGCCCTAATCCTGGTTGCCAGCTCCGTTACGGCCGCCGGGATGTCCTGCTTGGACAGCATCGCGTCGGACATTTCCACGGCTTGGGCATGATGGGGAATCATCATCTGCGCGAACATCGTATCCGCCGCGTTGTGGACCGGATCCGTGCTGCGCGCCGACGGGTTTGCCGATGCACTGGAGGTGCCGTGATCCATGCCCGGCATCGAACCCGGGCCGGAACTGGATCCGCATCCGGCCAGTGCGAGCAGGGTTGCCAAAGCGGTTCCCGTGACAATGTAGCGTGTTTTGTTCATCAGTGATTGGTCCTTTGCCAATTCAGGCGGCACCATCGTCTGCCGCCAAGGGTAAGCAGTTGGGCACCCGGAGCCATAGGGGTCCGGGATGTGGCGAAGGGCGCGCATGTTGGCGGCCCGTACCAGTGCTTACGTCCTGCTGATGCTGAGTTCCCCGGGCGTGGGCTGGTCAGGTCGGTAGGACCAGGATGGCAATGGATCTTGGTACCCGGTGGCAGTGAGAGTGTCGGTAGCCGCGCTGGCTGGGAGAGGCGCAACCAGGGAACCGGTTTTTAGCGACGGTGTGCAGGTGGCACCTACCGCCTCGGCGCAGGAACAGCTTCCGGACGTGCACTGGCCAGCTTCCGCAGGAGGTGCTGCTCGCAGGAGCTGCGAAGTGCCGTGCACATGAGACGAGGTGCCCTGCCCGTGAAGGGTGATCGTGTCAGTGGCTATAGGCGTGACGGAATGTTCCCCATGGGATCCGCCGATCACATGCATTCCGAACAAGCCCGCAATGATGGCAGCTACGAGCATCAAGAGCGATCCTCGTCTGAGAAGGGGCGATGAAACCCGCGACGGTGACCCGCTCACGCGCACTCCTCCTTTGCGGTCCATACGCAACACTATACCCCTGGAGGGTATCGGTCTTGCAATGCAAGAATAAGCACACTACTGCGGCAATTCCGCTGCGCTAACGCCGGCAACGGCCTAGAATCGGCGAATGGGCCTTCTCACGTTCAGCATCAACGTCACTCTGGATGGCTGCGTCGACCACCGGGAGGGGATCGCAGATGATGAGTCCCACGCCCACTTCACACGCCTTCTGGATCAGAGCGGAGCGATGCTCTGGGGACGCACCACTTACGAAATGATGGAGAAGTACTGGCCCTTGGTGGCACGGGGCGAGGTAGAAGCGCCGCCAGCCCTTCGTGAGTGGGCGATTACCTTGGAGGGGAAACCTAAGTACGTCGTTTCCACAACGCGGAGCGACTTCCCCTGGACCAACAGTCATCGGCTGGTCGGCGAACTGGGTACGGCCGTTCAGGAACTCAAGGACAGGACTCCCAAGGGGGTACTTGTTGGCAGCGGGAAACTAGCAACAGAGCTGGACCGGCTGGGCTTGATCGACGAGTACAAATTTCTCATCCACCCCATAATCACCGGCCACGGACCAACGCTGTACCAAGGCGGGCTGCCCAGCACCCGGCATCTTGAGCTGATTTCGGCCGAGCCGCTCAGTAACGGCGCGGTAGCCACGCATTATCGCCGCGCTGTTTGACGATTGTAGAGGCGACGTGAAACGCGTCGAACCATCTTCATGGGCTCCGGTTTAGAAGTCCCCGCCCGGGTAGATGCCCTCGGGCAAGGTGAAGCACGGTGAGCCCGAATCAATGTCTATTTGATCTGGGGCCAATCCTTCGGAGACGATGTAGTTCTCCCCAGACGCAGGCGGGTCGATCTGAATTCGGTAGTTTCCGCTTGGACTCCTATCGGCGGATACTTTGGGTCCTTTCGCCCGGTAGTGGGCCTCGATGGCACTCACGATCGACTCGATTTTGGTTCCTTCGGCAACGGTGACGGTCGTGAAACCCTTCCAGTTGTGCGGGGTCTTGTTGCACGACAGAAGCATGCCCTTCTTCTTCTGATCAATCGAGACAACAGCATCTTTTGGGATGAGGGTGGCGAGCTCCAGTTCCGTTGCTTGTGCCTTGGCTTTGGCTTCCTGCCACGTCAGTTCAGCTTTCATCGGTTCACCCTGCGTCTTTGTTGCGGTGGGTACTGGTGGTTCGATGTGTGTCCCTCCGGGGCTTCCGGAACAGCCGGCCAGAACCATCGCACCCACCAGCAGCAACGACGCCATGGCACCGCGACGCGCCCTCATCGAGCCACAACTCCCACCATGTCGTTGAGTCCCACCATGTCGTTGAGCGCATGGTCGTTGTCCTTGTTGTTTGAGGCGATGAGGTTGTGATTGTTCATGGGATTTAGAAATCCCCGCCTGGGTATATGCCCTCGGGTAACGTGAAGCACGGCGAACCGGAATCAATGCGAATCACATTTGGGGTTAGGCCTCTACCGATAAGATATCCTTCACCGGGAGTGGTCCCAAGCAAATGCACTTGATAGTCGCCATCAATTCCCCTTCGGGTTGTCACCTCGAAGATGCCCCCACTGTAGTGCAGTTCAAGGCCTTTAATAACTTCTTCCACGTTCACGTCGGCCGTCAGCGCAATATCTATCCAACCGTTCCAGTTGTGCTCGGTTTTGTTGCAAGATAGAAGCACGCCCGTCTTCTTTTGATCAATCGAGACAACAACGTCTTTTGGGATCAGTGCGGCGATCTCAAGTTGAACAGCTTGGGTGTGAGCCTTAGCTTCCTGCCAAGTGAGTTCAGTGGTCATCGGTTCCTCTTGTGTCTGCGTAGCAATTGGCACAGTTGCCTCGGTCGAACTCGAGTTTAGATTTCCGGCACAGCCGGCAAGTCCCATCAGCAATGCCAGCACCACCACCGTGGCACCGTATCGAGCCCTCACCGAGCCACGATTCCAAGCATGTCCTTGAGCGCTTGCTTGTTGTCCTCGCTGTTGGTGGCGATAAGGTTGTAGTTTTCCATGAGGATCTAGAAATCCCCACCAGGGTAGGTGCCCTCGGGCAATGTGAAGCAAGGCGAACCTGATGCAATGCGAATGACGCCGGGATCGTCCTCCCTGATGAGATACATTTCCGAGGTGGCCGGATCGCTTATCTCAACACGAAAGGTGCCTTGTATGGTGCGGTCGCTTGAGACTTCAAAACGATGATCCGTGTAGTGTGCCCGAGCAGCAGTCTCAAGTTCTTTCATGACAGATTCAGCTTCGCTTCCCTCAGTCAGCGTGATCGAAGTCGAACCGTTCCAGTTGTGTTCAGTATTGCTGCAGGATAGGAGAACGCCCGTCTCTTTCTGAACTATGGAATTAAACTTGTCATTTGGAATCAAGGCCGCGATCTCCAGTTCCATTGTTTGTGCCTGGGCTTTGGCTTCCTGCCACGTCAGTTCACCATGCATCGGGTCCTCCTGAGTCTTTGTTGCGGTGGGTACTGGTGGTTCGATGTGTGTCCCTCCGGGGCTTCCGGCGCAACCGGCCAGAACCATCACACCCGCCAACAGAATCAACGCCATGGCTCCTTGTCGCACCATCATCGAGTCACAATTCCAAGCATGACTTTGAGTGCCTGCTTGTAGTTCTCGCGGTCGGATGCGATGAAGTTCTGGTTGTTCATGAGAATCTAGAAATCCCCACCCGGGTAGATGCCCTTGGTCAATGTGAAGCACGGTGAACCTGAATCGATGTCTATCTGGTTTGGGGCCAATCCTTCTGAGACGATGTAGTTCTCCCCAGGCGCAGGCGGGTCGATCTGAATTCGATAGTCTTCGTTTAGATTCCTATCGGCGGATACTTTGGTTCCTTTCGCCCGGTAGTGGGTCTCGATGGCTCTCACGATCGGCTCGATTTTGGTTCCTTCGGCAACGGTGATGGTCGTGAAACCCTTCCAGTTGTGCTGGGCCTGGTTGCAAGACAGAAGCATGCCCTTCTTCTTCTGATCGATCGAGATAACAGCGTCTTCTGGGATCAGGGCGGCGATCTCCAGTTCCATTGCTTGGGTCTGGGCTTTCGCCGCCTGCCAGGTCAGTTCAGCTTTCATCGGTTCCTCTTGTGTTTCAGTAGGCGTTGGCACGGTCGACTGGATTGAACCCGTGTTGGGGTTTCCAGCACAAGCGGCGAGCCCGATCGAACCTGCCACCAGCAACAACGCCATGGCACCGCCACGCGCCCTCATCGAGCCACAATTCCGCGCATGTCGTTAAGCGCTTTCTGATTGTCCTCACTGTTTGAGGCGATGAGGTTGTGGTTTTCCATGAGGATGTTCCCTTCTTCGACAGTGGTGATTGCCCTAAGTTGGTCGTCGTGGGGGCCGCGGTAGTAGTGCTGTTCAAACTCTTCGCGATGAATCGGATTGTTTCCTTCCCACACCACCCCTTTTTTCGTGACGGGGTTGGTAACTCCCTGGCCATGGATGAGCAGATCATAGTAGTACAGGTTCGAATATTCCGTGGTTGGCTGTGGTTTCCAGTCCGGGAGCATGCCTGCCCCAGCAAGAGAGACCACCTTGTCGTATCGGGTTCCGGCGACTTCGGAGCTGGTGAGGTTTGCCAGGCCCCAGCTGTGCCCGATGCCGGTTTGTTCGGCGCCGTTCAGGTAGGGATCAGTGCGCATCCCGGCCTCGAACGATGCCAGTTGCTGGCCGGACGTGCGTGCCAGGTTCTCATCGTTCGCCTCCCCGATTCTCGCCAGGTTGGGACCGCCGGCGGTGTTCTCCTCCCCGGGGAACCGCCCATCCTTATAGACGAAAGCCACCGTCCCCGGCACGGTGCCACCGAGGTATTTCGAGACTTGCTGTACCCCGCCTGTGTAAAAGATGTCCATCCCGGTGAAGGTGCCCGGAACGTAGGTGATCACATGCCGTGTGTCGGAGCCCGGAGTGCCGATCATTTCCACAATCCGGGACCGGTCCCGGTCATAGAGGTAAAGCTGTACGTCCCCGGCTTCCACCTGCTTAAGGTATGCCACCTCATTTTGCAGCATCTTTGTTCGGTTCGGGTCGTGGTGGCTTTGCCCGACCTCGGACAACTTCCGGGCTGTTTCCAGGTCTTTCTCCGCCGCGCGAAGCAGGCTTGGCGCGTTCAACTGGTTCGCGCGGACCCTGGCCAGTGCGGGCATCCCGTCCAAAGCGCCGAACACGGCCGGAGCAGCAGCCAACAGCAACTCCTGCACCCGCGAAAACCCGGGCACGCCCGTGACGGTGCCGGCCCGAGGGTTCATTCCGGCCCACCAAGTCCCGATTTTCGATGGCTCGATGCCTTGCAGGGCCTGCTTCCATCCAGGCATTGTGGCCAACGCCTTCACGTCCGCCTCGGTGGCACTGGACAAGTAGCTCAGCAGCGCCGCGCCCGACAACGACATCGGTGCCGTGGCAAGCACCAGCAGGCCGTTCGATACCGTTACCTGGCCGACGTCCCCGCTGCCACCGGCAGCGCGGAACGTCGACGCGATGTCGGAAAGCCGGCTCGCGTCCTGATGGTTGTCTTCGAGGAACCGTCGTAGCCCGCCACGGACAGCGTGGAGGTCAGAGTGCACCCAGGAGCACTTCTCCTCGAAATCGGACACAGCTGCACTGACTTTGTCAGCCGAAGCTCGGTCTGAGTCGTCGTGGATCCTGAAGGTTGACACTGCGGAGTCCAAGGTGTCCGGATCAGCGGAACTCGCCCCAGCAGTGCTTCCGCTCGCCCAGACACGCAACCCTTGCCGGGCCGTCTCCACGCTCACCACCGGACGGTCAGTCTCCGCCGTCGACGGGCGCGGCCCTACATCCACCCCAAAACCGCCGCCAGCACGGGCCCAGCCGGAGGCCAGCGCCCACTCGGTCACGTCATCCAAGCGACGCTGCTCAACCTCGGCCGCGCTCTTCGCGTCCTGGACCTGACGGGCAACATCTTCCAACATATGGACCAGCTCGGACCGGGCCGCCCTTTCAGAGGCAACGTTTTCCCGGAAGCAGTCTGCGAACACGCCCCGAAATTCCGTGAGAGCAGCAGTCGAGGCCGATTCCCGTCCGCCTCGTTGATCCTGCAACAGACGCGCGGCGTCCCGACATGCAGCGATCAGGCGATCAGCAGCATGAGCATCGAATTCCATAAAAACTCCATCGAATAGATAAAGCATCCCCGCCGCCTACTCTACCTAATCCCGCGGATCTATTTGCACAGGTAACGCGAAGTGACGGACTCGGGACCATGAGGGCGCGTACACGGTGCCAGTGGAATTTCCCCGGACCGTGAAGAGTTGTCCCGAACATGCACAACAAACGGATCGGTTTCCTCTCCTTCGGTCACTGGGCCCGCGTCCCCGGTTCCCTCGTGACAACGGCTGGGGAGGCCCTGAAACAGGGGATCGAACTCGCTGTGGCTGCTGAGGAACTGGGCATCGACGGAGCCTTCTTCCGGGTGCACCACTTCGCCCGGCAGCAAGCATCGCCCTTTCCACTGCTGAGCGCTATTGCGGCACGGACCAGCCGGATCGAGATGGGCACCGGCGTGATCGACATGAGATACGAAAACAGCCTCTACATGGCCGAGGAAGCAGCAGCCACAGACCTCATCAGTGATGGGCGGTTGCAGCTCGGAGTGAGCCGTGGTTCACCCGAACCCGCACGGAACGGAGCAGCGAACTTCGGCTACGTCCCCGAGGACGGTGAGGACGGCGGCGACATGGCCCGCCGCCACACTGCATTGTTCCGCAAAGCCATCGCCGGGCACGGGGTGGCCGAAGCGGACCCGCACTACGCCGGTGGGGCCACAGGTCTGCTGCCCATCCAACCCCAGTCACCCGGCCTCCCGCAGCGGATCTGGTGGGGCGCCGGAACCCGGAAGACCGCTGTCTGGGCAGCAGAGCAGGGGATGAAACTCATGAGTTCCACCCTCCTTACCGAGGACACAGGTGTTCCCTTCGATGAACTGCAGGCCGAGCAGATCAGCCTTTTCCGCGAAGCCTGGGCTGCCGCCGGGCACGACTTTGAGCCCCGGATCTCCGTCAGCCGCAGCGTAATACCCATCGTCGACAGCCAAGACAACCACTACTTTGGCCTCCGCGCCCAGGCGGACAGCCGGGACCAAGTAGGAATTCTCGACGGCGCGTTGTCCCGTTTCGGAAAGAGCTACATCGGCGAGCCCGATCAATTAGCAGACGAACTGGCGAAGGACGCGGCCGTGCAAGCAGCCGACACGGTCCTGCTCACAGTGCCCAACCAGCTTGGCGTCGACTACAACGCCAAGCTGCTGGGCAACGTCGCCAAGCACGTCGCCCCTGCCTTCGGTTGGAGCGCCAAACCATGACTAAGCGTGCAGCTTCCGCGAAAGCCTAGGAAGCCACCGCCACCAGCTCGAGAACACAAGACGAAGCAGGCTCCGCGAACACCCGGTACCCCCGTTCGTGATCGAACCCGTGTATTTCACGCGTATCCAAAGCAGCCATGAATTCGAGGGTCTCCCGCGTGATCACCTGCCCAGGGACCAGGATGGGGAACCCGGGCGGATACGGCGTAACGAACCCTGCCGAGATTACTTCTTGTCCTTCGGCCACGGCAGACGCCGCCTGAGCCGCGGACAGGTACACCGTGGAATCGGGCTTGTAACTCTCAAAGTAGGCGGCCCGGATATCACCGTCCTCGCAGGAATCATCCGTACGGAAGCGCGCGGCGAAGGTGCTGAAGTCCGGGAGCGGGGGAGTCGGGCGGGGGGCGTCGGACGAGGCAGGTAGCGTCCGAGCCCGCGCCGAAGGATGCGGGTTCTCAAAGCCTTCAGCGAGTTTCACCAGGACCTCGATCAGGTACGCCACGGAGCTTCGGGACGTGCCGATGTTGGTCATGAACAGCACCGTGTTCCGGGACGTTTTGTTCACTTGGATGCCGTGATCATCCATGAGGTAGCTGTGGCGGAAAGTATCGCCGTCGATCCCTGTCCTGCTGATGTCCAGCGTGAGGCGGCTGGGGTCGATGACGAATTCGTCCCGCTGCCAGGCGTCCTCGAGCTCCGACAACCCATCCCGCAGCGGCATGCTGGAGCCGGTTTCCCTGTAGAGCGAACCGATGAGGTCCCGTGAGGAAAGCACCCGGAAGTACTTCTTTAGCAGGGGGTGCCGGGCCACGGCTTGGGCCACGGACACGGCAAGGTCGGATTGCCGTTGCACCAGACCGAAACCTTCCAGTTCCACCTGTCGTCTGCCAATGTCCAGAGAAGCCAGAATTTGGTAGTTGGGCGACGTGGATGTGTGGGTCATGTACGCCTCGCGGAAGGACTCCCGGTTGGACCCCGCGAAGTCCTGGTCATACACGTGGATCATGGAACCCTGCCGCAGGGACGTCAAGGTCTTGTGGGTGGACTGGGTGGAGTAGACCCGGATACGCGCTTTCGTGGGATCGGGCACCAGCCGGGTGTTGAGCCAGGCCTCGTCATCAACGGGTTCGCCGGTGACCGGGTCATGAAGCGCGGCGGCCTGTTCCGAATAGCGTGCGGCGTAGGCGGGATCACTGAAGGAAGCTTCCAGTGCGGCTGCTGCCGCCATGCCGGTTCGACGCCGGTACACCGGATGGGAGCGGGCGAAGGCAAACCACGCCTCGTCCCACAGGAAAACCAGATCCGGTTTGATGGCCAGGCATTCCTCCATGACCCTTGCGACGTCGTACACAACGCCGTCGAAAGTGCAGTTGGTGAGGGTCACCATTTTCACTTCATGGAGCCTGCCTGCCCGTCGGTATTCCAGGAGCCTGCGCTTGAGGCTGGCCAGCGGCACGGCGCCGTAAAAGGCGTACTTGTCCAAGGGGTAGGCATCCAGGTAGGAGACCCGGGCACCGGCAAGCACGAACGCGTAGTGGTGCGATTTGTGGCAGTTGCGGTCCACCAGCACCACATCGCCCGGGGCAAGCAGCGATTGGTGAACAATCTTGTTGGCTGTGGACGTGCCGTTGGTGACGAAGTAGGTTCGTTGCGCCCCGAAGGCCCGGGCAGCGAGTTCCTGTGCTCGTTTGATGGAGCCGTGGGGGTCCAGCAAAGAGTCCAACCCGCCTGAGGTCGCAGAAGTTTCGGCCAGCAGCAGGTTGGTCCCATAGAAGTCGGCCATGTCACGGATCCACGGCGAACTCCCTACCGATGCGCCCCTTGAAATCGGCAGGGCATGGAAGACGCTGGCTGGGCGGCGGCTGTAGTCCTGCAACGCGGTGAAGAACGGTGTTTCGTAGCGCTCGGCAACCCCTGACAGGACCGACAGATGCAGGTCCAGATGATCCTGTCGCCGGAAGATCCGCCGGAACTTCCTGGTGAGGGATCCTGCCAGCGACTCGATGGAGACCCCTGCCACCAAGTAGACGTCCAGTTCCGGTCGCAGCCCGGAAATCGCGTCGGCCAGCGCAAGGATGCGCTCGATGGGCCGAGAGTCCTGCAAGTCTGCGGAGCTGTGCCGGGCCAGGAACCGCTGGAGGTCGCTGCCCAACAGATGGGAGCTGCGGAGGGAGAAGCCCGGGCGAAGGACAACGGACTGGATGTCCGGGTTCAGCATGATGGCAACAAGGGCGTCCTCATAGCTGGGAACCACGTTGACCGTGTAGGTAAACGCATCGGAGGGACGCCGTTGGGCGGCCATGGTGTTCTTGAGCGCTTCAGCCTCTTCCGGTTCAACGGCGTCAACCACCAGGACTTCAAACCGTGGCCGCTCCACCGGCTCCGGCTGGTCAGCAACTTCCTCGTCCGGGACCTCCCCGCGCTGCACGGCAACTGTTTCCCCGGACGAAGCGAGCGGGAGGTGGGACAGACCGCCCAGAAGCTGGAGCGCGGCCTGGGGTTCGCCGTCGTCGATTAATTGGCGCAACTGCGCCACGGCGTTGACTCCGGGCTCTGCCCAATACGGCTCCACCGCCGCCAGGAGGGCAAGGCTTCGGTCGATCTGGGACAACAGGCCGGGTTCCTGATGCCTGGCTGAGGCAAGCTGCCTGAGCGCGTATCCCAGGAATTCCCACGCATCGGCTCGGGACCGCCAAGCCCGGCTTGGGGTGCCGATTTTGAGGGACGGGGAAGGGTTGCTCATGTGTTTCACTTTCAAACTGAAAAGGGGTCTAGGACGTCAGCGCTGTGCGGATGCGGCCGCGATACGCATACCAGCCCACGATCAGGAGCGGCACCAGCACCAGCAATGACGCGAGAACCCAGCGGCCTGTCTCCGAGAAGCCCATGGTGACCACCACAAAGGCCAGGAACCCGAGGGTGAGATAGGAAGTAAAAGGTGCTCCGAAGAGCCGGAACGCCGGCCGCGCCACTTTGCCGCTGCGGACCCAGTGCTGGAGCTTGATGTGGCACAGCATGATGGTGGCCCAGCCGCCGATGATTCCCACGGCCGAGATTTCCAGCACGATCTCAAAGACTTGCGAGGGGACAACGGCGTTCAATCCAACGCCCACTAAGGTGATGACCGCAGTCAGCAGGATGCCACCGTAGGGCACTCCGGACGCGCTGATCCGTCCCGTGAATTGTGGAGCGGAGCCGTTCACTGCCATGGAGCGGAGGATGCGGCCGGTGGAGTAGAGGCCTGCGTTGAGGCTGGAGAGCGCTGCGGTGAGGACCACGAAGTTCATCACGGACGCCGAGATGGCTCCGGCCTGCGGATCGCCAAGGTGCGAGAAGAACGTGACAAACGGGGATTCGCCGGCCTTGTAGGACGTGAAGGGAAGCAGGAGCGAGAGCAGCAGCACTGAGCCCACATAGAAGACTCCGATGCGGATCACTACGGTGTTCACGGCCTTGGGCATCACCTTGTGGGGTTGGGCCGTTTCTCCGGCCGCGGTGCCCACGAGTTCCACAGCAGCATAGGCGAACACCACGCCGCTGATGGCCAGGAGCGGCGCCACGGAGCCCATGGGGAACATGCCACCGTTCTCCGCGATGACGTTGAGGCCCGGAACGCCAATGTCCGTCCGGCCGCCGAAAACGATGAAGCAGATTCCTACCACGAGGAACGTCACCAAGGCGCCAACCTTGATCATGGCGAACCAGAACTCCATCTCGCCAAAGATCTTCACGGACACCAGGTTCAGGGCGAGCACCACTACCAAAGCAATCAACGCGATCAACCACTGCGGGACGTCATTGATGGGTGCCCAGTATTGGCCCCAGAACTTCACGTACAGGGCAACCGCGGTGACGTCCACAATGGAGGTCATGGCCCAGTTCAGGAAGTAGAGCCAGCCCGCGGCGTAGGCCATCTTCTCGCCATAGAACTCCCGGGCGTAGGAAACGAACGAGCCGGAGGTGGGGCGGTACAGCACCAACTCGCCCAGTGCCCGCAGGATCAGGAAAGCGAAGAATCCGCAGACGGCATAGACCAGGACCAGCGCTGGTCCGGATCCGTTCAGGCGGCCTCCGGCGCCCATGAAAAGGCCGGTACCGATTGCGCCGCCGATGGCGATCATCTGGATCTGCCGGGGCTTGAGGGTCTTGCGGTAGCCGGTTTCCTCTTGGGCGAAAGCGCTCGACGGCGGATCGGCGGCCAGGTCTGTTGGCGACGGAAGGGTTTGTGTGGACGCAGGGGTGGGTATCACTTCGGGGGTCTCCTTTGACTCCGTTGCCACCAGAGGTGGCTCAATACTCCACAACGTGGGGCTGACTGCCGGGCAGTTGGGCTGAAATTGGCCGTGCTTCAGTCAGTCTTTGTGGTGTGTGGGACAGTCACCAACTCTAGGTCGCTGCCGTCGCCAACAAATTGGCTGGCGAACCAAATTCAGGGCCCGGCTCTTGTGCCGGGGGGACAACACTGGTGTTCTGAAGGGCCGGTAATGTTTCTCGCTGTGCGTGCCTGCGTACAGGTACCGGCGGAGCCCCTCAATGGCGAGGAAGCCTACTGCTGAAGAAACTGATGTGGAGAGGAAGCGATAGCTTCGTTGAAAGCTTTGGAAATTGACGACGACGGAGTCGTCACCCTATTGAGCGATGTCCTTGAAGATCTGGGTGTCGGCAACGCCCGGCTGCTGCTGGCCCCGGCAGAGGACAACAGAACCGTTCGCGAAACGGTCATTGTTGATGCTGAAGACGACGACGAGATCCGTCCCGGCGCCCTGGTCATGTTGATCGGCGCTCGCGGGCGTGCGGCGCTCCCTGCACTCCGCCGCATCATCGCTGGACGTCCCACAGCAGTTGCTGTCAAGGGCAGTGAACGCGAGCTGGAAGCCGCAGCAGAGTTGCTCCAACCAACCGGCATTGGACTGGTGGCGGTTGCCCCGGGACTCCGCTGGGATAAGTTCGAGAGCATCGCGCTGGACCGGGTCCGTGAGAACGATGTGCCAGGCGAAACCCCCACGTCAGTTCACCGCGACTTATTCGCGATCGCCCAAACCACGGCCACACTTACCAATGGCCACGTGGTGATCGAAGATCCGGGCAACAGGGTTCTTGCATACTCCCCGGCATCCAATGACGTTGACGAGCTCCGCCGGCTGTCCATCCTGGCGAGGCGTGGTCCTGAAAAGTACCAAAAACTCCTGAAGGAATCAGGGGTTTACAAGCACCTGCAGGCCACTGAAGCGCCTGTCCACGTGGAAGCCAACCTTGATGCCGGTCTTCGTGAACGTGTGGCAATCGGCATTCACGCGGGCAGCCGGGTCATGGGATACATCTGGTTGCAGGAAGGTGCTGAACCTTTGGCGGCCAACACGGACCGCATCATGGTGGGTGCGGCCAGGCATGCGGCCATCGAATTGGTACGCCACCGCAACGAGCAGTCCCAATCGATGCGCGAGGACCGGGTGTCCAGCCTGCTCAGTGGAACGGCACAAGTCCATTCGCAGGCCCAATCGGCAGGCATAGATCCCTCGAAGCCAGCGGCTTTGGTCCTGATTTCGGCGGGCGGGCTCAGCCAGAGTGCAGCCGGGCTTCAGCTCCGCAGGGGAGAGCTGTCCAAAGTGGCATCAATCCATGCGGCAGCCTACCGACCAGGCGCCGTAGTGGGAGCGCTGGGGATGGAAACGGCCATCATCCTGCCCGACGTGGACCCGCTCAAATCCCTCCCCGCCATCAATCGCCTGGTCAACACCATTGTTCGTGATGCCACCACCCACCTTCACTTCCAGGTGCAGGCGGCAGTCGGTCCCATCGTTCCGCGCCTGGACGCCCTGCACGCCACCCTTGATCACGTGCGCAGTGTCCTCAAAGTCATGGAAGCAACGCCGGACGTTCGCGTGGCCTCGTACAGCGACGTGGAAACAACCGTCCTGACCAGGGAACTGCTGGAGTTGCTGGAATCCCGGACCTCCCTGCGTCATGCAGGAATCACCCGGCTGTGCAGCCGCTATCCGGAATTCGCGCTGACACTCCTGACCTACCTGGAGTTCTTTGGCGACGTGAACCGGTGCGCCGAGGAGTTGGCCGTCCACCGCAACACCGTTCATTACAGGCTCCGCCGTGCCTGCGAGGTGGCTGGCCTGGACCTGCATTCCGCGGATGAACGCCTGCTGGCGCACCTCCAGATCAGGCTCTGGACCTACGCAGGGACCAAGGGCTAGGAACCATGGATATCCAGAATCTGCTCGACGACATCGTCGGGGCCGTGCAGCCGCATGTCGGCCAGGGAAACGTGGCTGACTACATCCCCCAGCTCGGGGCCGTGGATGCCCAACAATTCGGCATTTCGGTGGCCACCCGTGACGGCGAGGTGTATTCAGCCGGAGACGCCCACGTGGACTTTTCCATCCAAAGCATCTCCAAAGTCTTTGCGCTGGCCCTGGTGCTGGCCTTTGACGGAGACAGTATTTGGAAGCGGGTGTTCCGGGAGCCGTCCGGCAACCCCTTCAATTCGTTGGTCCAGTTGGAGAGCGAGGACGGCATTCCCCGGAACCCGTTCATCAACGCCGGAGCCATTGTGGTGACGGACCGGCTCCTCAGCCTGACAGGAAACGCCGCCCATGCCGTGCGGGACTTGATGCGTCAGGAGACCACCAAGGACACCATCGACACCGATCACCAAGTCGCCGGTTCGGAATTGGCCAACAGCCACCGCAATGCTTCTTTGGCACACTTCCTGGCAAGCTGCGGCAACCTGGAGAACCCCGTGGAGGATGTCCTGGACTCCTATGCGAAGCAATGCGCATTGGCCATGACGTGCGAAGACCTTGCGCTCGCAACACGCTTCCTGGCCGCCAACGGGCTGGGTGCTGACGGGAACCTGGTTCTCTCCCCGGCGCAGACCAAGCGGATCAACGCCGTCATGCTCACCTGCGGAACGTACGATGCCGCTGGCGAATTTGCCTACCGTGTGGGACTACCTGGCAAGAGTGGTGTTGGTGGCGGCATCGCGGCAGTGGTTCCCAACAAGTGCTCCATCAGTGTCTGGAGCCCTGGCTTGGGGAAGTCCGGCAACTCGGTAGCAGGCGTGGCGGCGCTGGACGAATTCACAACACGCACAGGATGGTCGGTCTTTTAGGCGCATGATGGAGTCATGACCCCGACAGTCGGAAAGGCCCCAAAGCCCGCCAAGACCCGGAAGCCTGCCGCGCCCGCGCCGGGAACGCAGCCCACCGCCGTCGCGTTCTTGGAACGCCTGAAAATCCGGCAGTCTGACCTTGAGCAGGCCAAATACCAGCGGTACTTCAAGACCGGCGAAGGGGACTATGCCGAGGGTGACTTCTTCATGGGCGTGCGCATGGGTGAAGTTTTCACGCTCAGCAAAGAGTTCGCGGCCATGTCAATGGAGGACATCGAGCAGCTTCTGGAGCAGGACATCCACGAGGCCCGCGCCGGCGCCGTAAAGATCATGTCGCTCCAAGCCCAGAAAAAGAAGACCACGGAAGAACGGCGCCAACGCCTCTACGAGCTCTACTTGCGAAAGCATGACCGCATCAACAACTGGGACCTCGTGGACCTGGGCGCTGGGCGGGTGGTGGGTGGCTGGCTCATGGACAAACCGCGCGACCCACTCTACGAACTCGCCCGCTCGGAGAACATGTGGGAACGTCGGACCGCCATCGTCGCCACCTCGGCGTTCATCCGTGAAGGCCAACTCGACGACACCTTTGCCATCGCCGAAATCCTGCTCGGAGACAAAGAGGACCTGATCCACAAAGCAGTAGGCGGCTGGGTCCGCGACGCAGGGCGCAGCAGCCGCGAACGCCTGCTGGCGTTCCTGGACGAGCACGCCGCAACCATGCCCAGAACCACCCTTCGTTACGCCATCGAGCATCTGGGCAAAGAGCAGCGGGCCTACTACCTGACGCTTAAAGACAGGGTTTCTCCCGGCTAGCCGCGGAGATATGTGACGCTGGATTACCCAGCGTTACCGGGTGTTTCCGAGTCTTTGAAGCATGTTACGGAGCCGCCCTACAGTTTTTTCATGGCAATACAGGACATTTACCCCACCGCGCTGCGGCTGCTCGGCCGCCCGGTGCTGGTGGTGGGCGGCGGCCCCGTCGCGGAACGCCGCGCCAGGGGACTGCTCGACGCCGGTGCGAAAGTTACCGTCGTCGCCCCCGTTGCCACTGAAAACCTTCACGGTCTCGCCGCTTCCGGGCTGCTCACCTTGGAGCAGCGCGAGTACCGCACGGCAGACGTCGACGGCGTCTGGTTCGTCCAGACGGCCACGGGCACTTCCGCTGTGGACACCCAAGTAGCGGCCGACGCCGAAGCGCAGCGCATCTGGTGCGTCAACGCCTCCGATCACGAAGCATCAGCCGCCTGGACACCCGCCGTTGCCGTGGTGGACGACGTCAAGATCGCCATTAACGCCGGGGGAGACCCACGACGCGCCATGGCCCTTCGGAACGCAGTGGCAACCGCCCTGGAGGCAGGTGACCTGCCGCTCCGCCGGCACCGTAAACCGGATGCGTCCGGCACCGCACCGGCTGGCTCTGTCGCCCTCGTGGGCGGCGGTCCGGGCGACTCGGGACTCATCACAGTCCGCGGCAGGCGCCTACTGGGCCAGGCCGACGTCGTGGTGGCAGACCGTCTTGGCCCGCGCGAGCTGCTGAAAGAGCTTGCCCCGGATGTTCGCGTGATCGAGGTCGGCAAGACGCCCGGTCACCACCCCGTTCCACAACTGGAGATCAACCGCATCCTCGTGGACGAAGCCCTCAACGGCAACCGCGTGGTCCGGCTCAAAGGCGGCGACCCCTATGTCCTGGGGCGCGGCGGTGAGGAAGCAGAGTTCTGCCGGCAGAACGGCGTCGAGGTTGAAGTGGTGTCCGGCGTGACGTCGGCAATTTCCGTTCCGGCTGCCGCGGGTATCCCCGTAACGCACCGCGGCTTGGCCAAGGGCTTCAGCGTGGTGACCGGCCATGAAGAGCTGTCCGAGGTCCCCGCACGCCGCGACCACACTGTGGTGTTGCTCATGGGAGTGGCGCAATTGCGCGATTCCGCGGCTGCCTTGGCTGGCTCGGGTCTGCCTTTGGACACTCCAGTAGGTATCGTTGAGAACGGGTATTTGCCGGACCAGCGCGTCACCATCGGTACGTTGGGGACCATTGCGGACCAGGCGAAAGCCGTCGGCGTGGCCAATCCAGCGGTCATTGTGATCGGCGACGTCGTCCGTGTCAGCCCCTTCGCGCCGCAGCATTTCAAGACCGCTGACTACAGCACCATCACCCCCAACCGCCCGCGCGTTCGCAGTAACTGAGAAGAAGAAGGAACACAGCCGTGTCAATTAGCACCCCCGTAGGTTCTGCGGACCGTCCGCTCCGCGTCGCCGTGATCGGCTCCGGTCCGGCCGGCGTGTACGCAGCGGACATCCTGACCAAGAGCGAAGCCGTCAAGAGTGGCGAACTCACCGTCAGCATCGACCTCTTTGACCGTTACCCCGCACCCTACGGCCTGATCCGTTACGGCGTTGCCCCGGACCACCCCCGCATCAAGGGCATCGTCAACGCCCTGCACAAGGTCCTGGACCGCGGCGACATCCGCTTCTTCGGCAACGTTGACTACGGCACGGACATCTCCATCGAGGACCTCCGCAAGCACTACGACGCCATCATCTTCGCCACGGGCGCCATCAAGGACGCAGACCTGAACATCCCGGGCATCGAACTCGAGGGCTCCTTCGGCGGCGCCGACTTCGTTTCCTGGTTCGACGGACACCCGGACGTTCCGCGCGAATGGCCGCTGGAAGCCAAGGAAATCGCCGTCCTCGGCAACGGCAACGTTGCCCTGGATGTTGCCCGCGTCCTGTCCAAGCACGCCGATGACCTCCTGGTCACCGAAATTCCGGACAACGTCTACGCCGGCCTGAAGAGCTCCCCGGTCACGGACGTCCACGTCTTCGGTCGCCGTGGTCCGGCGCAGGTGAAGTTCACCCCGCTGGAACTGCGTGAACTCTCGCACTCCAAGGACGTGGACATCATCCTCTACGCCGAGGACTTCGAATTCGACGAAGAATCCGACCGCCAGATCCAGAGCAACAACCAGATCAAGACCATGGTTGGCACACTCACCAACTGGATCGCCGAGCAGCCCGAGGACCTTTCCGAACTCACGGCGTCCCGCCGCCTGCACCTGCACTTCCTGCACAGCCCGGTTGAGATCGTCGACTCCACCGAAACCCCGGGCAAGGTTGCCGGAATCAAGTTCGAGCGCACCGAACTGGACGGCACGGGCAACGCCCGCGGCACCGGAGAGTTCATCGACTACCCGGTCCAGGCCGTCTACCGCGCCATCGGCTACTTCGGCTCGGCCCTGCCGGACGTCGAATTCGACCACAAGAAGGGCGTGATCACGAACGACGGCGGTCGTGTCCTGGATGCCGACGGCCAGCACGTCCCGGGCCTTTACGCTACGGGTTGGATCAAGCGCGGTCCGGTCGGCCTCATTGGCCACACCAAGGGCGATGCCCTCGAAACCGTCACCTACTTGCTGGAGGACCGCGAAAACCTGCCCGTCGCCGAGGTTCCAGCGGCAGACGCCGTCGTGGATCTGCTCGACGCCCGCGGCGTGAAGTTCACCAGCTGGGAAGGCTGGCTGGCCCTGGACGCGCACGAGCTCGCCCTCGGCGCAGCGGCCACCGAAGCCGGCGGTTCGCACGGCGTTGAGGTCAAGCGTGAGCGCATCAAGGTTGTGCCGCGCGAGGACATGGTTAACATCTCCCGCGACGGTGTTTCCGTAGACGTCTAAAGAACAACGCGGGGTCACTTACGGCCGGTCCGGGGCTTCCGGATGGGCCCTAAGTGACCCCGCGTTGTTTTATGGTGGGGTATGGACGTCGTGGTCATCGAGACACCCCAGCTGGGGGACCGCAGCTACCTTGTGCACGATGGCACGGTGGCGTTGGTAATTGACCCCCAACGGGACATTGACCGTGTTGAAGCCGCAGCCTCAGCTGCGGGGGTGCGGATCACTCATGTGGCCGAAACCCACCTCCACAACGACTACGTCACAGGCGGCCTGGTCCTGGCGGAGAAGCACGGCGCCGACTACCTGGTGAACGCCGAGGACGACGTCTCTTTCACCCGCGTCCCTGTCACGGGCGGCCAGGTCCTTCGCATCGGCCGGCTGTCCGTCAGGGTGGTGGCGACCCCGGGGCACACCCACACGCACCTCTCGTACGTGGTTACCGATGACGCGCACGACGGGGGCCCTGAGGCCGTGTTTTCCGGCGGCAGCCTGCTCTACGGTTCAGTGGGACGGACGGACCTGGTCTCGGCACATGACACAGCTGCGTTGGCGCATGAGCAGTACGCATCGGTCCGGCGCTTAGCCTCCCAAGCCAGCCCTGACGCGGCGTTGTACCCTACACACGGCTTTGGCTCGTTTTGTTCGATCGGCCCCGCCAGCCACCAGGACTCGTCCACTCTGGGTGAGCAATCCGAGTCCAACCACGCCCTGACGGACCCCAGCGAGGACCACTTCGTCTCAGAGTTGCTGGCAAACATCACGGCCTATCCCGCGTACTACGCCCACATGAGCCCACTCAACGCGGCCGGGGTTGGGCCGGCGGCGTTGGATGTGCCGGACTCCGTGGATGCCGGGGAGCTGGGCCGGCGTTTGAGGTCAGGGGAGTGGGTTGTGGACCTCCGGCACCGGGTGGCATTCGCGGACAGCCACCTGGACGGCAGCGTGAGCTTCGAATACGGTCGCGGGGACAACTTCACCAGCTACCTCGGTTGGGTCATCCCGTGGAACCAGCCGCTAACTCTGTTGGGCCCACTGGACGAGGTTGAGAAGGCGATCCGTGATCTGGCGAGAATCGGCATCGAAAGTCCGGATGCCGCCGTCGGGCCTGGCATTGAACTGCTGCGGACTGTGGCGCCAGGGCATCCGCAGGCGTCCTATCCGCACGGCGACTGGAACCTGCTGCTCCAGAAGAGAGCGAAGGAGGACGTGGTGCTGGACGTTCGGCGGCCCGAAGAATTCGGGGCCTCACACGTCAAAGGAGCCCTCAACATTCCCGTCTACGCGCTCCTTGGAAAGATGACAGGCATCCCCGACGCGAAGATCTGGGTGCATTGCGCCACGGGTTACCGCGCGAGTATTGCCGCAAGCCTGTTGGGTCGTGCTGGACGTGATGTGGTGCTCATTGATGCCAGGTTCAAGGACGCAGCCGACGCGGGGGTCGAAACCGTGCCGTAAGGCTTACGGCTGGGTCTGGTCCGCGCAAAAATCGAGGTTGCGGTACACGCTGCTCACCGCAGCGTCGGGATCGTGGGCTTCCAACGCATCCACCAACTCGTCATGCCCTTCGCGGGGAATGCCATTGAAGCCGCCCTTGCGCTGCTGGCGGAGGAGATCGTTGTGGAAGACGCCGCCGAACGAGACGTACAACTGGTGAAGCAGGGGGTTTCCCGAAGCCACGGCCACACGTTCGTGGAACTCCCAGTCCGCCCGTGCCCACGTGGGGTAGTCCTCGGCCTGCCAGGCGTCATGCCGCAGCGCAAGGAGCCGGCGCATCTCGGCAAGGTCCTCCGCGGTGGCGTGCTTCGTGGCAAGGCGGGCGGCCTGCGTATCCAAGCCGAGACGGACCTCCACGATGTGTTCCTGGGTGTGCTCCAGGTACATGCGCTGGGCCGCGCCGGACATCTCGCTGTTGGCGCGGACGTAGGTGCCATCGCCGCGGCGGACCTCAAGCATGCCCGAGTGCGCCAGCGCCTTGATGGCTTCCCGCAGCGTTCCGCGGGAAACGCCCAGCGAGGCCATGAGTTCGGGCTCCGCCGGAATGCGCTGTTGAAGCGGCCACTCGCCGGACTTGATCATGTCCCGCAGCTTGGCCGTGACCTCCTCGGCCAAGGCTGGGCGATGCGAAGGGGTCAGGGTCATACTGTCCTCGGTCCGGTCTTGGTGGCAGTTCGCTTGCTGGTGAGCATGTGGCAGGTGACCATGAGTGCCACAGCCACGATCGACAGCAGGCTCAGGGGCAGCACCCAGCCGCCAGTGGCGCTGTGGAGGAGTCCCATGCCAAAGGGACCCACTGCCGCTATCAAGTATCCCAGTGATTGGGCGACGGTGGAGAGCGCGGTGGTTTCCGCCGTCGAACGTCCGCTGCGGCTGATGATCACCAGGACCAGCGGGAAGATGCCCAAGCCAAAACCGAAAAGCACAGCCGGCACGACTGCCAAGGATGTCGGCAGCCAAATCATGGCCGCGATGGCCAACAGGGTGGAGCTGCTGGCGAGGTACAGTGCGGGGCGCAGCATGCCCGGCCTGGAGCCGAACGCGAGCAGGATCATGCCTGCAGCGACGGAGACCAGCTGCATCACGCCGAACTGCAGGCCGCTCTCGGAAGCGCTGAGGCCCTGTGAGGTCAGGATGTAGGCGAACCAGCTCATCACGGCGTAGGCGAGGAAGGCCTGGAACGTGAAGATCGCCGTGATCAGGATGCCAAGGCGGGTGCGCAGGAGCGGCCACATGGACACGCGGGGGCGTTCGGTCTTGGTGCTGTTGCGGTGGGTGTGCAGGACCATGGGCAGGAATCCCAGGAGGGCGGCGACGCCCAGCAGGCCCCAGGCGGCAAGGCCCATCGAGGGTGAGCCGAGCTGTTGGGACAGGGGGACGCTGACCGCGGCCGCGAAGGTGGCGCCTCCCGACATGGTGAAGGTGTAGAGGCCGGTCATCATGGAGGTGCGCTCGGAGTAGTGCTCCCGGATGAAGGACGGCATTGCTACGTTGCAGACAGCCAGGCCGGACATTGCCAGCACCGTTCCACCGAGCAGGGCGCCGGTCACGGGAACACCGCGAACCAACAATCCTCCAGCCAGCAACGCCAAGGCGATGGCGATGGCCTTCTCAACACCAACGCGGCGCGTAAGCCACGAGGTCCCCATCCCCGCAACGGCAAAGCAGAGCAAGGGAATGGACGGAAGGATGGACGCAACCAAGGCGCCGTAGCCCAGGACCTGCTGCAGCTCGTGGAACAAGGCGGCGGCGCTGGTAATACCGGCGCGGAGATTCAGGCCGATAAGGACCACGGCAACAATGCCGACGACGGCCACGACGCGCGTCTTTGGAACTGCCTGGCTCGCCGCACTCGCCGAAGACACCGAACTAGCAGCGTCAGCGGGGGAGATCGTAGGGATATTTCCTGTCGAGGGAGTCAAAGGGGTCGTCGCAGCCATAACTAAAGGTTAGACGTTTGACGTCTAATGTCCAGACTTCTGTGGCGAACCTCTCCACGACGGTCCTACCTCGGGTTCCGCGACCCCAGCCGCTGGACGGCCAGCGCCAGCCAGAGCTGAACGCGATCCTGCGTCTGGGAAGGGTCGTAACCCGTGAGCTCAGTGATCTGCGCCAGCCGGTAGCGGACGGTGTTCCGGTGCAGGGTAAGGGCTTCGGCCACGGCTGCCACCGAGCCGTTGTGGTTGAGGTAGCTTTCCAAAGTGGCTACCAGCTCGGCTCCATGTGCGGCATCGAACTTCCGCAGCGGCGTGAGGGATTCACTGGCCATGTCGGCGAGGGGCACATCCTCGCTGGCGAGCAACAGCGACGTCAGGCTCAGCCGTTCCGGTTCGTTGACCGGCAAGCCGTGCGCCACGGCGTCGCGCGCTTCAAAGTAGCTCCAGCGCAGGCCGTTCGGCTTCGTGTAGGCGCCCCCGATACCAATCACGGCATGGATGCCGGCCTCCTGCAGGTGGTCGCTGAGGCTCTTGGCCAGGGCGGTGGCCGAGCTGCAGTCGTCGCTGATCACCGTGACCAGGTCCTTCCCGACGACGGCGCTGACGCCGGCTTCCAGCGCTTGGGGGAGCGAGATGCTGATCAGCTGTTTGTGGTGGGCCGTGGACTCCGCCACCAGCACCACGTTCTTCCGGGTGCTGTTGATGCCTACCCCTGCCAGGCGGCGGGCCGCTTCAATGGTTTCCAGGGTGCCGTGAATGACGTCGTCCAGCACCTGACCTGCCATGGCCCGTTGCGACTGGCGCTGCTTGACCATGTTGTTGAGCTCCACGCTGATCAGGTTCTGCGCATAACTCACAATCCCGGAGTCCACGAAAGGCTGGCGCAACCACAGCGTGCAGGCATCCCTGCGGCCGGTGGGAATCGGGTACGAAGCCCAGCCATCCGCCGTCGGCGCCGGTTTCCCAGCCACGCTGTTGTAGAGCTGGGCACTGAACTGGGTCAGCACCACATCGGTGCGGAGCATGCTGCCCAGCTGCTTGAGGAGCTCGTTGAGCCCACCGCCTGTGAGGAGCGAGCGGGCCAGGATCTGGTGCCCGGCCAAAAGGCGTTCGAGGTTGGAATAGTGGTCCGCGGAGTGCGACTCGGCCACGAGTTTGCCGATGGCGATGAACGGGATCTCGTAAGGTATCTCCACCAGCGGCAATCCCCAGCGGTTGGCCTCGGCGATGAGGGCCTCCGGGACAGACTCGTGGGTCAGTCCGATGCCGAAACCGATTCCGACGGCACCGGCGCGTTGGGCCTGACGCACGAAACGCCGCTGGTCCGCGGCGCTCTTGAGGCGCAAGCCCGTGGTGAGGACCAACTCGCCGCCGCTCAGGAAGCGCTGGGGATCCTCCAACTCCGTCACCGCAACCCAGCTGATGTCCTGGTTGAGGGTGGTCTCGGCAAGGCCGGCCTGGCGGAGTTTGAGGGAGGGGACAGCGACGAGCGAAGCGAGGGACATTGCCATGGATAAAGGGTAACCCGACGCTGGGCAAGCGCACTAAGGGAGGGGGTCGTCTGTGTGCAGCTGACTATTCCTTGGACCCCCTCCCTGGCATAGGCTCTGATCAGCTAAACCCATGCCCAGACACCGAAAGAGGGTTGCACGCCGTGGTTCAAACCTTGCAGAACTTCATCAATGGCGAATTCGTTACGCCGGCAGGTACAGGTCTCCTGGACATCGTCAATCCTGCCACCGGCGACATCGTTGCCAAGTCGCCCATTTCGGTCCAGGCCGACGTGGATGCCGCCATGACCGCAGCCAGTGACGCGTTCAAGTCCTGGAAGAAGGCCACCCCTGGCCAGCGCCAGCTCATGCTCCTCAAGCTCGCGGACGCAGTAGAGGCCCACAGCGACGAACTCGTCGAAGCGCAGCACCGCAACACCGGACAGGTCCGCTCCCTGATCGCATCCGAGGAAATCGCTGCAGGCGCAGACCAGCTCCGCTTCTTCGCCGGTGCTGCACGCATCATGGAAGGCAAGTCAGCGGGAGAGTACTTCGAAGGCCACACTTCCTACGTGCGCCGCGAACCCATCGGCGTCGTGGCCCAGGTTGCCCCGTGGAACTACCCGTTCCTGATGGCCATCTGGAAGATCGGCCCCGCACTGGCCGCCGGCAACACCGTCGTCCTGAAGCCCTCGGACACCACGCCGGAATCCACCCTTGTCCTGGCCCGCCTCGCCGGCGAGATCTTCCCCGCGGGCGTGCTCAACGTCGTCCTCGGCACCGGTGAGACCGGCGCAATGATGGTTGACCACAAGGTCCCGGGCCTGGTTTCCATCACCGGCTCCGTCCGCGCCGGCATCGCCGTCGCCAGCGGCGCAGCCAAGGGCCTCAAGCGTGCCCACCTGGAACTTGGCGGCAAGGCTCCGGCCATCGTCTTCAAGGATGCCGACATCAAGAAGAGCGCCGCGGCCATCGCCGAGTTCGCCTTCTTCAACGCCGGCCAGGACTGCACTGCCATCACCCGCGTTCTGATCGAAGACTCGGTCCACGACGACGTCGTGGCAGCAATGGTGGAGCACACCAAGACCCTGCACACCGGTTCGCAGAACGACGAAGACAACTACTTCGGTCCGCTCAACAACGTGAACCACTTCAACGCCGTGACCTCCGTGGTGGAGCACCTCCCGGAGAACTGCAAAATCGAAACCGGTGGCCACCGCGCAGGGGAGAAGGGCTTCTTCTTCGAGCCCACCATCATCTCCGGCGCCAAGCAGAGCGACGACATCGTGCAGAAGGAAACCTTCGGACCGGTCATCACCGTCCAGAAGTTCAGCACCGAAGAAGAAGCGATCGAACTGGCCAACGACGTCGAATACGCCTTGGCTTCCAGCGTCTGGACCACCGACCACGGCACTGCCATGCGCATGAGCCGCGACCTGGACTTCGGTGCAGTCTGGATCAACACCCACATCCTCCTCACGGCAGAGATGCCGCACGGCGGCTTCAAACAGTCCGGCTACGGCAAGGACCTCTCCATGTACGGCGTCGAGGACTACACGCGCATCAAGCACGTGATGTCTGCACTCGACGCGTAACCCGGCTTCCCAGAAAGGCAACCACCCCATGACCACTACCGCGAACGAACTCTCGTACCGCATCGAGCAGAAGCGCAACATCAACGGCGCCTTCCCCGGCCCCAAGTCGCAGGCACTGGCAGAGCGCCGCTCCGCCGTCGTTGCTGCCGGCGTCGCCTCCGGCGTCCCCGTTTACGTTGAAGACGCCGACGGCGGCATCATCCGCGACGTCGACGGCAACTCCTTCATCGACCTCGGCTCCGGCATCGCCGTGACCAGCGTCGGTGCGTCCGACCCCGCCGTCGTCGCCGCTGTCCAGGAAGCTGCTGCACACTTCACGCACACCTGCTTCATGGTCACCCCGTACGAGGGCTACGTTGCAGTTGCCGAGCAGCTCAACCGCCTCACCCCGGGCGATCACGCCAAGCGCACCGTGCTGTTCAACTCCGGCGCTGAAGCCGTGGAGAACGCCGTCAAGGTTGCCCGCCTGGCTACCGGTCGCGACGCCGTGGTTGCTTTCGACCACGCCTACCACGGCCGCACCAACCTGACCATGGCCCTCACCGCCAAGGCCATGCCGTACAAGACCAACTTCGGCCCGTTCGCGCCCGAGGTCTACCGCATGCCCATGAGCTACCCGTTCCGTGAAGAGAACCCGGAAATCACGGGCGCCGAGGCTGCTAAGCGCGCCATCACCATGATCGAGAAGCAGATCGGTGGCGACCAGGTTGCCGCGATCATCATCGAACCCATCCAGGGCGAGGGCGGCTTCATTGTCCCGGCCGAAGGCTTCCTCCCGGCATTGTCGGCATGGGCCAAGGAAAAGGGCATCGTCTTCATCGCCGACGAGGTCCAGTCCGGCTTCTGCCGCACGGGCGAATGGTTCGCCGTTGACCACGAAGGTGTTGTCCCGGACATCATCACCATGGCCAAGGGCATCGCTGGCGGCCTCCCGCTGTCCGCGATCACCGGCCGCGCCGACCTGCTCGACGCCGTTCACCCGGGCGGCCTCGGCGGCACCTACGGTGGCAACCCGGTCGCTTGCGCAGCAGCACTGGCAGCCATCGACACCATGGAGCAGCACGACCTCAACGGCCGCGCCCGCCACATCGAAGAGCTCGCCCTGGGCAAGCTCCGCGAACTGGCAGCCGAAGTTTCCGTGGTTGGCGACGTCCGTGGCCGTGGCGCCATGCTCGCCATCGAACTCGTTCAGGCCGGCTCCAAGGAACCGAACCCCGAGCTCACCAAGGCCGTTGCCGCAGCCTGCCTCCAGGAAGGCGTCGTTATCCTGACCTGTGGCACCTACGGCAACGTCATCCGCCTGCTCCCGCCGCTGGTCATCAGCGACGAGCTGCTCATCGACGGCCTCGAGGTCCTCGCCGCAGCCATCAAGGCCCACGCGTAAGGGCTGTTTTCCGCCGCAAGAGGCGGGCCGGGGTTTCACTTCCCCGGCCCGCCTCTTTTGCGCGGGCGCCTTCCCGGCACTACGACGGCGGCGCTTACCTAGGTGGCGAGTGTCAGGTTTTTCTGGTGGCCGTGTCCGTCGAGCTGGACCTCAATGGTGTTGCCAGCGATGAGCGCAGCGCCGGCATCCGCCTGGACCACGGTGTTCCACGAACCGGGAAGCGTCACCCGCACCGAAGCCTGCGACCGTGAGGGATCTGCTACGGACACGGTGAGCTTGTCACCGACCTGGCGCACGGCAACGCTGCACGGTCCGGACGCCGTGTATCCGCCGCCGGAGCCCGCAGCGAAGAAGTTGGCCATGACCAGTCTGTCTTTGCCGGACTCAACCATCTGGACCTCCGCCGAGTTGGCAAGGACCCTTACGCCAGGGTTGGCGGACTGGGAGAACGTGGTGGAATGATCGGCGGCAGGCAGGATCATGTAGGCGTAGCCCGATCCCACAGGGTCAACGCCGTGGCGATGCGTGATGGTCACATAATCCCTGGTGACAGGATCCGTGCTGCCGCCGGTGTCTGCGCCTGAATTTATGTCGAACCAGGTCCCTGACCGGCGGACCACAGCAACGTCGGGTGTACCGGTAAGCCCTGGTGCATCAAGGATGACGTACCCACCGTGGCCTTCAAGATGAACGGATCGTTTGACAGCTACGGGAGCCTCTCCGGGGGCCAGGGTGCGGTTCCGGGAATCCGTCCGGACAGCCGGGACGGAACCCGGGGCAAAGGACCTGTTCTCGATGGCGGTCTGCACCGCAGCTCCGCCCGTCCCGGTAATGCCCGCGCCGAGGCACACCACGGCATCATCCAGGAAGAACCAGGACTTCCGGCCCGAGAGAGTCTTGTTGTGGTTCAGGTGGTCCATGCCGACGATGCCCCAACGGCCGTCCACCGTGAGGCCACCAGCGAATGCCTGGAAAGCGCGGGGGATTCCGGTTCCCGCGCCGCCGGCGCCGCTGGCACGTACTTGATCGTTAACGGTGGTCCCGGGCAGTGCGTAGGGGTCCACAGTGGGCCAGAAGTCTGCGCTGAACTGTGAAGGGTCTTCCCGGGTGTAGAGGAACGTCATGCCATCGCCCTGGTACCAACCGAGGTTGTTTTCACTGTTGCCCCACTCGTAGCGGCCTATCCGCTTTGAGGAAAGGTTCACCGTGCAGCCCCACTGCGGTCGGTGGTGGACCAATCGGTCCTGATCAGCAAACATACGGCTGTAGACGGGGGCTGGGACACCGACCACCGCTGAATCGGAAAGCACGCCAAGGGACAGCAACGACTTTGCCAGGCTCTGGGTTGGGTGGCCGACGAGCTTCTGGTCTGCGCAGCGTTCCAACCAGCCCTTGGCCAGAGCCAGGAACCGTGAACGGTACGGCTCCTCGCAGCCTGGCGCCAGCAGCAGGACCGCTGAGATCAGGCCAAAGCCGCTGACGTAGTCGGGTTCGCGCTGACGTGAGACTGCACGTCCCCTGACGGTGTCCATGATCCGTCCGTCCCACACGAAGGGCGCATACGTGTCCTCTACAGCGTCAAGGAGTACCGAACGCTTGGGGTCGTTCACCGACCACGTGCTTCCACCCAGCATCGCAACGATTTCCGCGATTCCAGCCAAGGCAACCACGCCGTAGGTTCCTGCGTACGGCAAGTAAGAGTGCTGAACATAGGAGCCATCGGCGTAGAAGCCGTCGCCGCTGGTGACGTAGGTGAAAACACTATTGGTTCCGCCGCGGACTGTATCGCTCAGGGCATCCCGGCCCAAGGCAATCTCGTCCGGTTTGTTATCCAGGATCCCCCGCATGCAGCAGGCCAGCGACTTGTCCACGCGATTTGCACCGGTCTCTGGCAGGGACGTAGCACGGCCGCGCCAGTTTGGGTTGGGTGCGAACCACCGGACAGCAGCCAACAGGGACGTCCGCAGGGCTTCGGGAACTTCAGCATGAAGGAGCGTCAGGATGTCGACGGTCTTGCGCGGGACGCCGATTTCCCAGAACCACCAGTTGCCCGCTGCCTTGGTGGACGGCTTGTAGGCCGTGTCATTCAGGAGTTGCAAGCCGGCAACAATGTCAGCAGCCAGTGCCGGATTTCCAGCGTGGGGATTGCCCGCCACCGAGTATCCCAGGGCCATGTCGTAAAGGCGGTTGAAGTGCAGGCCCATATTTCCGGTTGCAGCCGTGGACTGACCGATGCCAGTCAGTGGAATGTCGGCCCACAAGGTTGTCCGGGAGGATGCCTTGTCCATGGCGGACCACCATTTTTCGGTGGTCTGGCCCATGCCTTCAAGCTGCGACGCCAGTTCCGGGATGCCCACGGCGCTCTGGCCACCTGTGAGGACCAGCCGCCGTCGATCAATGAGTTCCAGCAGCCCGGCGTCGGTGGCGGCAAACGAGGTGCCAGCCTGGGAAAGCAGGACTCCGGCCAGGGCTGCCACACCTCCTGCCCGGAAAAGGGTCCTGCGGCTCACTGTGGGTCCATTGAAGTTCAAAACTGCTCCGTTCAGACTGCGGGGGTGCGGTGGGGTGGACATTGCGGTGAAAGTTTCCGCAACTTTATGTCCGGCTCCACGGCCCCTCAACAGAAATGAACAAAACTGCTCACCATGCCCAGAACCGCACGGACCCTACATGTGTGATGCCTCGAGTCGGGCTTTCTTCTTGAGCACGGAGTTTTTCCGCGTCGTCCGGAGCATGTCAATGGTCAGCAGCACCAGGGCGAGCCACACCACGCAGAAGCCGATCCAGCGGGCCGTGGTCATGGTCTCGTTGAAGACTGTCAGGGCCACAATGAACTGGAGGATCGGCGCGAAGTACTGAAGCAGACCTATGGTGGTCATAGGCAGACGGCGGGCCGAGGCGCCGAAGAAAAGCAGGGGCACGGCCGTGATGACACCCGACGCCACCAGCAACCAGAAATGCCCGGACCCGTGAGTGGTCAGTGTGGCGGCGCCCGATACGCCCAGGACAACCATGGTGATCGCGGCAAACGGCGCCAGCACCACCGTTTCAACCGACAAACTCGTGAGCGCATCAACCTTGGGTCCGACACGCTTTTTCACGAAGCCGTACAAGCCGAAACTGAAGGCAAGGATCAGGGCGATCCAGGGAAGCTGTCCGTAGGAGAACGTCAGGACGCCCACCGCGACGAAGCCAATACCTACCGCCGCCCACTGGAGGGGACGCAGTTTTTCCTTCAGGACGAAAACGCCGAGCAGGACCGATACCAGCGGATTGATGAAGTACCCCAACGACGTTTCAACGGCATGCCCGGTGGTCACGCCGAACGTGTAGGTGAGCCAGTTGATGGCGATCAGTACGGCCGCCAAGGCCAACGGTCCAAAGACGGAGCGGTCTTTGACTGCGGCACCGAAAACCCGCCAGGCCCGTGTGATGGTGATCAGCAGGGCGCAGAAAATCAAGGACCAGACGACCCGGTTGGCGACGATCTCCAGAGCACTGGCCGGCATCAGGATGAAGAAGTAGAGCGGGAGCAGCCCCCACAGCCCGTAAGCGCCAATGCCGAACAGGATGCCCGCCGTCGACTCGCTCCTCACCGGTTTACCGGTGCCGCCGCCCCTGCCACCCGCCGTCGTTGACGCAGTTGCTGAGGAACTTGAGATGATCTGATCCGGAGTCGACACAATGTCGCCAACACCGCCGATGGACGCAATATTCCGCAATCTTTATGAATTTCTGTGACTCCTGCCATATAAGCCGCCGGGCGTAGGGTCGACATCTAGAATTGAACCCTGCGCGCCCAACAACGGCGTGGCTCACTGCTTCGGAAGGGCTTACGGTGTCAAACTCAGCCGCAACCAATCGTCCGTTACGCGTTGCCATTGTGGGCGCTGGCCCAGCCGGTGTTTACGCCGCGGACATCCTGACCAAGTCCAACGAGGTCAAGGACGGTGAGGTTGAGGTCAGCATCGATCTCTTCGAGGCCTACCCCGCACCGTACGGCCTGATCCGCTATGGAGTTGCCCCCGACCACCCCCGGATCAAGGGCATCGTCAACGCTTTGCACAAGGTGTTGGACCGTGGCGACATCCGCTTCCTGGGCAACGTGACCTACGGCCGCGACCTGACCCTCCATGATTTCCGTGCTTTCTATGACGCCGTGATTTTCTCCACCGGTGCCATCAAGGACGCGGACCTGAACATCCCCGGCGTCCACCTGGACGGTTCCTTCGGCGGCGCCGATTTTGTGTCCTGGTACGACGGCCACCCCGATGTTCCCCGTGAATGGCCCTTGGATGCCAAGGAGATCGCGGTCATCGGCAATGGCAACGTCGCCCTCGACGTTGCCCGCATGCTGGTCAAGCACCCGGAAGAGCTTTTGGTCACCGAGATTCCGGACAACGTGTACGCCGGGCTCAAAAAGTCGCCCGTCACCGATGTCCACGTGTTCGGGCGCCGCGGTCCTGCACAAGTGAAGTTCACCCCGTTGGAACTGCGGGAGCTTTCACACTGCAAGGACGTGGACATCGTGCTTTACCCGGAGGACTTCGAGTTCGACGACGCCTCCGATGAAGCAATCCGGAGCAACAACCAGATCAAGACCATGGTCAACACCATGACCAACTGGCTGGTGGAGGAGCACGCCGAGTCCGAGCAACCTTCCTCGCGACGCCTTCACCTGCACTTCCTGCACAGCCCCGTGGAAATCCTGGACTCACCTGAGACTCCAGGCAAGGTCTCCGGAATCAAGTTTGAGCGCATGGAGCTCGATGGCACCGGCAACGTCAAGGGCACGGGCGAGTTCATCGAGTACCCGGTCCAGTCGGTCTACCGCGCCATCGGCTACCACGGTTCGCCGTTGGAGGAACTTGAGTACGACGCCCGCCGCGGTGTCATCCCGAACGACGGCGGTCGCGTCCTGGACGCGGACGGCAACCACGTCCCGGGCATCTACGCGACTGGCTGGATCAAACGTGGCCCCGTGGGCCTGATCGGCCACACCAAGGGCGATGCCCTGGAGACCATCGGCTTCCTCCTTGAAGACCGGCTCACGCTGCCCCCGGCAGAAAACCCGGATCCGCAAGCCATCATCGACCTCCTTGAAGAGCGCGGAATCGAATACACCACCTGGGAGGGCTGGAACCGGCTGGATGCCCATGAGGCCGCGTTGGGTGCTTCATGGAGCGAAGCTGCAGCCGCGGCTGCCGGCGATGGTTCGGGCGACGGCGTGGTCCGCGAGCGCATCAAGGTGGTCCCGCGCGAGGAAATGGTCCGGATTTCGCGCGGCTGAACTAGGAGTCTTTGTACACCTGGTTGCCCGAAGGGCGTTAGCTGTACAAAAACTCCGGCTACCGAACTAGACTTCTCGGTACTGTGCCGGGCACCGCATCCGCACTGCACACGCACGGCAGCGCACCAGGGGAGTTCGATGAGGAATTCAATCCATCCGCCGGTTCCAGGCGACGCCGCGGAATTGGTTCAGAGGCGTGCGCTGGCGGGCCATGAGCGCCTGAATCACAGCGGCCTTTTGGACGATGAAGGCATCGTTGGCCTGCGTCGCCTGGTCCGGGAGTCGTGGCAGCGTTCTGCAACCCTGCAAGCCAATCCGGACGTCGCGGAGGCGCCCCTTGCGATGGACAGGGACGAACTCGAGGAGTATCGCAGGCAGCATCCGTTGGCTGCGATCATGCCGGTGATCAAGAAGCTCCTGGTCCAACCCAGCCATGACAGTGGTTTGTTGGTGGCGGTAGGCGACGATGTCGGGCGGCTTCTCTGGGTGGACGGCGATCCCGTGATGCAGCGCCGTGCCGAGGGCATGATGTTCGTGGCCGGCGCTGACTGGTCCGAGGCCTCCGTTGGCACCAGCGCCCCCGGAACTGCCTTGGCCCTGGACCGCAGCATCCAGATCTCCGGTGCCGAACATTTCAAACGGTCCGTTCACCCGTGGAGCTGTACCGCCGTGCCGTTCCATGACCCTGATTCCGGTGCCGTGCTGGGCGTCGTGGACATCACAGGCACGGAAACAGCAGTGGCGCCGCACACCCTGTCCCTCGTGGAGGCAACCGTTGCTGCGGCCCAGGCACAGTTGCGCATAGAGCGGCTCCAACTGGCCGCCGCCATTCGGGACAAACCACGACGCCGGAGTTCGCCTTCAACTTCGACCCAAACCACTGGTGCGCTGTACCGGAACAGCTTGCAATTGTTGGGTCGCGATCAGGCGTTGCTGAGCATTGATGGCCGAACCGTCTCCCTGTCAGCACGGCACAGCGAAATCCTGGCGATCCTCGGCAACCACCCTTCCGGTCTGAGCGCCGACGATCTGTGCGCCCAGTTGTACCCAGGAGACGGTTCTGCAGTGACGCTGCGCGCCGAGATGGTGCGGCTCCGCAAGGTCCTCCACGGGCTCAGCCCCGATGCTGTTCCCGAATCCCGTCCCTACCGCTTGCCCGTGGAATTGCTCCCGGATTCCGGACAGGTCCTCAGCTGCCTTCAACGCGGCGCCCACCGGATTGCCCTGGAAATCTACCAAGGTGCCGTTCTTCCGCGGTCGGAGGCGCCCGGCGTCGTGCAGTTGCGCGAGCGCGTCTCGCATTTGCTGCGCGAAGCGCTGCTCAGCGACGGCAGCGTCGATTCGCTCCTCAAATATGCGGAGCTGCCCGAGGCGAGGTACGACGTCGACCTGCGCCTTGCCGTCTTGAAGCTGCTGCCGCCGCGCTCGCCCAAGCGGGCCGCCGTCGTGGCCGACCTTGAACGGATCGAAACGGACATGACAGCGTGAGCTGAATCACAGGGTTGCAACGTAGCTGCAACCTCCCCGCTCCTAGGCTCGGATCAATGGCGACAGCCACCGTGATTCGCAGCAAAGGAGCTAGCAATGACTGTTTACGCACAGCCGGGTGCCGAGGGTTCGAAGGTCACCTTCAAGGACCGCTACGAGAACTGGATCGGCGGCGAGTGGGTAGCCCCCGTCAAGGGAGGCTACTTCGAGAACATCACCCCTGTCACGGGCAAGGCCTTCTGCGAAGTTGCCCGCGGAACGTCCGAGGACATCGAGCTTGCGCTCGACGCCGCCCACAAGGTTGCACCGTCCTGGGGCAAGACCTCAGCCACTGAGCGCGCAGCGATCCTGAACAAGATCGCCGACCGCATTGACGAGAATGTGGAGCTCCTTGCGGTTGCGGAGACCTGGGACAACGGCAAGCCCGTCCGCGAGACCCTCAACGCGGACATCCCCTTGGCCGCTGACCACTTCCGCTACTTCGCCTCTGCTGTGCGAGCACAGGAGGGCCACCTCTCCCAGCTGGATGAGGACACCACGGCTTACCACTTCAAGGAGCCGCTGGGCGTAGTTGGCCAGATCATCCCTTGGAACTTCCCCATCCTCATGGCTGTTTGGAAGCTGGCCCCGGCGCTTGCGGCCGGAAACGCCGTGGTGCTCAAGCCCGCCGAGCAGACGCCAACGTCAATCCTGGTCCTGATGGAACTCATCGGAGATCTTTTGCCGGCTGGTGTGGTGAACGTGGTCAATGGCTTCGGCGTCGAGGCCGGCAAGCCGCTCGCTTCGAGTTCCCGTATCCGCAAGATCGCCTTCACGGGTGAGACCACCACCGGCCGCCTCATCAGCCAGTACGCGTCCAACAACCTCATCCCTGTCACGTTGGAACTTGGCGGCAAGAGCCCCAACATCTTCTTCGACGACGTCGCCGACCAGAACGACGCCTTCTACGACAAGGCGCAGGAGGGCTTCACGCTCTTCGCGTTCAACCAGGGCGAGGTCTGCACCTGCCCTTCCCGGGCCCTGGTCCAGGAAGGTATCTACGACTCCTTCATGGCCGATGTCACGGCCCGGACCAACAAGATAATCCAGGGCAACCCGCTGGATACGGATACCCAGGTTGGTGCCCAGGCATCGAATGACCAGCTGGAGAAGATCCTGTCCTACATCGACATCGGAAAGCAGGAAGGCGCCAAGATCCTCACCGGCGGTGCCCGAGCCGAACTGGACGGTGACTTCGCCGGCGGCTACTATGTCCAGCCCACCATTTTCGAAGGCCACAACCGGATGCGCATCTTCCAGGAGGAGATCTTCGGCCCGGTGGTGTCCGTGACCAGGTTCAGCGACTACAACGACGCCATCGGCATCGCCAACGACACCCTCTACGGTTTGGGTGCCGGCGTCTGGTCGCGCAACGGAAACGTCGCCTACCGCGCAGGCCGGGAAATCCAGGCCGGCCGCGTGTGGATCAACAACTACCACGCCTACCCGGCTGGTGCCGCTTTCGGCGGCTACAAGTCCTCAGGCATCGGCCGTGAAAACCACGCGATGATGCTGGACCACTACCAGCAGACCAAGAACCTCCTGGTCAGCTACAACGAGAACAAGCTGGGCTTCTTCTAAACAAGTCATCGATCAAAGGAGATCGTCAATGAGCACCATGCAAGCAGCAGTGGTAACCGAGTTTGGAACCGACCTTACGGTCAAGGAAGTTGAACGGCCGACGCCGGGTCCCGGCCAAGCGCTGGTCCGCCTCATCACGTCGGGGGTATGTCATACGGACCTGCACGCCGCCGAAGGCGACTGGCCGGTCAAGCCCACGCCACCTTTTATCCCAGGCCATGAAGGTGTGGGAGAAGTAGTGGCCTTAGGTGAGGGTGTGACAGACGTTGCCGTCGGCGACCTGGTAGGCAACGCCTGGCTGTGGTCTGCCTGCGGAGACTGCCAGTACTGCCGGACCGGGTGGGAAACCCTGTGCGAATCCCAGCAGAACGGTGGCTATAGCGTGGACGGCTCGTTCGGCGAGTACATGCTGGTGGACACTCGATTTGCTGCCCGCATTCCTGAAGGCTCGGATCCCGTGGAAGTGGCTCCCGTGCTGTGCGCCGGCGTCACGGTCTACAAAGGTCTGAAGATGACCGAGGCCCGGCCGGGCCAGTGGGTCACCATCTCCGGGATCGGCGGACTCGGACACATCGCCGTCCAGTACGCCGTGGCCATGGGGCTGCGCGTGGCAGCCGTGGACATTGCCGACGACAAGCTGGCGCTCGCCAAGGAACACGGCGCAGAGCTGACGGTCAACGCACTGCATGAGGATCCGGCCGAGGTCATCCAGCGGGAAACCGGTGGCTGTCACGGCGTGCTGGTCACGGCTGTGCACCCCTCGGCCTTCGGCCAGGCCATTGGCATGGCGCGTCGCGGTGGAACGATCGTGTTCAATGGGTTGCCGCCGGGAGATTTCCCGGCGCCGATCTTCGAGATCGTCCTTAAGGGCCTCACCGTTCGCGGTTCAATCGTGGGCACGAGGCAGGATCTCGAGGAAGCACTGGAATTCTACGCCCAGGGGAAGATCAAGCCGACGGTCTCCACTCGTGAGCTCTCCGAGGTCAACGCGGTCTTTGACGAAATGAAGCACGCCAAGATCGATGGCCGAGTGGTGCTGAAGTTCTGATGAACCCCAACACGTCCCAGGACATCTTGGAAGCTGCAGTGACGCTGCCCGGGGAAGACTTTTCCCGGGTGGCGCTCACCGCGGTGTCCGTGGAACTGTTGCGGAAGCTGTGGGAGCAGCATGGCCCCCTAATGTTCCATCAGTCCGGTGGTTGCTGCGACGGTTCCGCCCCCATGTGCTACCCGGCCGGGGAGTTCCTAACCGGGGATTCCGATGTCCTGCTGGGCCGGTTCGACATTGGATCCGATGGGCAAGCGCAACCGCTGGAGTTCTGGATGTCCAAGGAACAGTTCGCCTACTGGTCCCACACGCATCTCACTGTGGATGTGGTTCCGGGGCGAGGCAGTGGGTTCTCCGTCGAGTCTCCCGAAGGGAAGCGGTTCCTTATCCGCTCAACGCTCATGGACTGGGACGTGCCCAGCGTTTGATTGGTGTGACGGGGGCTACCTGCCTCCGTCACACCAGCCACAGCAGTCACGGGATTTCCGGGCTCGTCTCACTATCTGGGATAAATATGGCCGTCCATTGGCCGGACACTATCCTTGATGAGTCCTATACCACTCCCATCCAGAATGTGGCATTTTTATGAACATTTTCAGGACCAAGTCGATCGAGCAGTCGATCGCTGATGCCGACGAACCCGGGCGCAAGCTGAAACGCAGCCTCAGCACCTGGGACCTCATGATCATGGGCGTCGCCGTTGCCGTCGGTGCCGGCATCTTCTCCGTTGGTGCCAAGGCCGCCGCAAACTTTGCAGGCCCGGCCGTCACCATCTCCTTTGCCATCGCCGCCGTCACTTGTGCGCTGGCCATCATGTGCTACGCAGAATTCGCTACGGCCATCCCCGTGGCAGGTTCAGCGTATGTGTTCACCTACGCCACCATGGGCGAGGTCCTCGCGTGGATCATCGGGTGGAACCTTATCCTCGAGCTGTTCACGGCCGCTGCGGTTATCGCGAAGTACTGGGGCATCTACCTCAGCACCGTCTTTGGCTTGATGGGCGTGGACATGCCGCCGTCAGTCAGCGTTGGCGGAGTTGACCTTTACTGGGGCGCCTTCCTGATTGTCGCGATCTTCACCGTGCTGCTGGTGCTGGGGACAAAGTTGTCCGCACGCGTCGGCAACGTGTTCACGCTGATCAAGATCGCAGTGGTGCTCTTCGTGATCGTTGTTGGCTTCAGCTATGTGAAGTTCTCCAACTACACGCCCTTCGTCCCGGCCTCGCAGCCCACTGATTCCGGTGCTGCCGATGTCATGAAGCAGTCCTTCTTCGGCTTCCTGACCGGCGCCGCTCCGGCCCAGTACGGAACGCTGGGCGTCTTTGCCGGCGCAGCCCTGGTGTTCTTTGCCTTCATCGGCTTCGACGTGGTGGCAACCTCCGCCGAAGAGGTCAAGAACCCGCAGAAGACCCTGCCGCGCGGCATCTTCGGTGGCCTGGCCGTAGTGACCTTGCTCTACATCCTGGTCTCCCTTGCACTGACCGGCATGGTTTCCTACACGCAATTGGCCGAGGTGAAGAACCCCACCTTGACCACAGCTTTCGAAGCCGTTGGCAACACGGATGCTGCCAAGGTCATTGCGTTCGGCTCCCTGGTGGGCCTGACCACCGTGATCATGGTGCTGCTCATGGGCCTGTCCCGGGTGGTCCTGGCCATGAGCCGTGACGGCCTGCTCCCGCGCTCCTTGTCCAAGACCAGCGACAAGCGCTCCACGCCGGCCCGTCTGCAGATCATCTGTGGCGCCGCAGTGGCCCTGGTGGCCGGTGTAACCAAGGTGGATCTGCTCGAGGAAATGATCAACATCGGCACGCTCTCCGCCTTCGTGATGGTGAGCCTGGGCATCCTGGTGCTGCGCAAGAAGCGCCCGGACCTGAAGCCTGCTTTCCGGGTTCCCTTCGGCAAGGTAGTTCCGTGGATCTCCGCGGTCTTGTGCTTCTACCTCATGACCAACCTGGCCGTGGAAACCTGGATCTTCTTCGCCATCTGGCTGGTTATCGGCATGGTCATTTACTTCGCATATGGCCAGCGGCACTCACGACTCAACGAAAAGTTCGCCTCTGCCAAGTCTGCAGTCAACGGTGCCGCCGGAAGCAACCAGTCCAAGGGCGACGAGGACGAAGACACCTACACCAAGGTCTGACAGACCTACGACTGACCGTCACAGCGGCTGCCTGTCAGACAGCTAAGACGAATCAGCCACAAAAGCGTCCGGGAGCCAGCGGTTTCCGGGCGCTTTTTGGTTGCCCGCCACCCTACGGCGCGGCATGTTCGCTGACCCATTCCACGAGGGGCCTCAGCACCTCCCAACGAGCTGAGATCTCATCCTTGGCGGCGGGAGTGGACAACCACTCCGGCTGGCCCACCTCCACGCCCGCTGACAGTGACTTGTGCTTGAGGAGCTCGGCCCGCGGGTGATCCTTGTCGAAACCGCGGGGTACTGTCTTCAGCTTTTCGCCTTCGATGGCAAAGCCTGAAGCCGCCACGGCATCAATAATGCTCTGCAGCTCTTCACCGCTCGCGGGAGCATCAACTGCCGCCCGGAAACGCGCCAACTGGGCCGGGGTATGGGAGTGGTAACCACCGCCAATCAACAGTCCGTCGGCGCTGATCTGGACGTAGTACCCCACGCCTTCCTGGGTAGCGGCAAAGGCGCCCTGCGCCGTTTTGTAGGGCGACTTGTCCTGTGAGAACCGGACGTCCCTGTTAGGCCGGAAGATCTTTGCCGGCCCGAACTGCGGCTCCAGCTCCGAAAGCAGGGCTGTCAGCGGCTCCTTCACCTCGGCGTCGTACGTTGCTTTATGCTCCAACCACCACTCACGGTTGTTGTTTTCTTCAAGGTCCTCGTAGAAGCGGAATGCGGCCGGGGAAATGCCTTCGAATGTGCTCATGCAAGGATCCTATGAACCACGCGGTCGTCGGAGCCATAGGTGGGAAACGCTATGTGGAAAAAGAAACACCCCGCTGCGGAGATCCGCAACGGGGTGTTCCTGAAGTGCAACGCTTAGAGCTTGTTGGCTGCTTCGGCGTCGGACTCGGTCTGGCCTGCACCGAGGTTGGCGCGGAGCTTGGCACCAAGCTCGGAGTCAACGTTGGTCCAGTACTGGATGGCCCGTTCCTTGATGTCGGCGTTCTTCACGCCGCCAACAGCACCGGTGATGGTGTCCAGGAGGCGGGCCTTGGCGGCGTCGTCGTAGACCTCGCGGTACAGGGTACCGGCCTGGCCGAAGTCGTCGTCCTCAGCGTGCAGGGTGTGGGCGGAGAGGGTGAGCTCGCCGTCGTTCTCCCAGCCGCCTGCGGGTGAGGTGGGCTCGACAGCAGCCGGGCCACCCACGGAGTTCGGTGCGTAAACCGGCGTGGAAGGGGAATTGAACAGGTAGCGTCCCTGTCCGTCCTGGCTGTAATTGTTCACAGCGTTCTTCGGCTGGTTCACGGGGATCTGTGCGTGGTTGGTGCCCACGCGGTAACGGTGTGCATCGGCGTAGGAGAAGATGCGGGCCTGCAGCATCTTGTCCGGGGACGCGGCGATGCCCGGCACGAAGTTCGACGGCGCGAAGGTGGCCTGCTCGATCTGCGCGAAGTAGTTCTCCGGGTTCTTGTTCAGCTCCATGGTGCCCACGTGGATCAGCGGGTAGTCAGAGTGCGGCCACACCTTGGTGAGGTCGAACGGGTTGAACCGGTAGGTCTTGGCGTCTTCGTACGGCATGACCTGGACGTGCAGTTCCCATGAGGGGAAGTTGCCGGCGTCGATGTTTTCCTTGAGGTCGCGGATGTAGAAGTCCGCGTCCGAACCCGCAAGCTCTTCAGCCTGGTCGCCGGTGATGGTCTTGACGCCCTGGTTGGACTTGAAGTGGTACTTGACCCAGAAACGCTCGCCCGCGGCGTTGATCCACTGGTAGGTGTGCGAGCCGTAGCCCTGCATTTCACGCCAGGAAGCCGGGAGGCCGCGGTCGCCCATGAGCCAGGTGACCTGGTGTGCGGACTCGGGGGACAGGGTCCAGAAGTCCCACTGCATGTCGGCGTCGCGCAGGTGGCTGCCCGGGAGACGCTTCTGGGAGTGGATGAAGTCCGGGAACTTGATGCCGTCGCGGATGAAGAAGACGGGGGTGTTGTTGCCCACGAGGTCGTAGTTGCCCTCGGAGGTGTAGAACTTCACGGCGAAACCGCGGGGGTCGCGCCAGGTGTCGGGGGAGCCGTTTTCGCCTGCGACGGAGGAGAAACGGATCAGCATGTCGGTCTCGGCACCCGGCTGCAGGAAAGCTGCCTTGGTGTAAGCGGAGACATCCGAAGTGGTCTTGAACGTACCGAAAGCGCCGCCGCCCTTGGCGTGCACAACACGCTCCGGGACCCGCTCGCGGTTGAACTGTGCGAGCTTTTCCACCAGGTAGTGGTCGGTCAGGATGATGGCACCGTCGGCGCCGACGGACTTCGAGTGCGCGTCGGACGTAACGGGCGCACCTGACTGGGTTGTTGAAATAGCAGTCATTGTTCTCCTTTTTCCTATGTGTGAGTAACGGAAGTTTCAATGGGAAGCTGTTGTTTGGACTGGCAGTCCTGGCAGATGCCCTGGTACAGGACGTCTGCGATCTGGATGGTCATGGGCTTGGAGTTCTCATCCCAGTGCGGTGTGAGGCACGGAGCGTGTCCCACTGCGCAATCCACGTCTTCCACCTTGCCGCAGCTGATACAGACGGCGTGATGGTGGTTGTCACCCACCCGGGTTTCGTAGAGCGCCGGGGAATGCGGTGGTTCGAATCGTCGCAGCATCTGCAAATCCGTGAGGTCGCTGAGCACCACGTAAACCGACTGCGCCGTCAATTCCGGTAGCTCTGCGCGGGCGGCGGCCAGGATTCCCTCCGCAGGGGAGTGCGGATGGTGCTGGACGGCGGCGAGCACTGCCAGACGCTGCTTGGTCACACGCCTGCCGTGGGCATGCAGGGCTGCTGCCCATTCTGCTTGCTCGGCTGTGTGATCGGTCATGCATTCAGTAAAACACTTATTATGAGGAGTTCACAATAAGGCAAGGCTAACTTCGGGTGAACAAAGCAAAGCCTCCAAGGGATTCGCTTCCTCTGCGGCCGATCGTCCCAGCGCATGGACCCGTACCGGGACCCCGTTTCCTGTCGATTCCAGCGCTATGCAGCTGAATCCACTGAGTCCACCAGCCACGGGCAGCGCGCCCAGCGCAGCGCCCACGGCCAAAAGTTCCGCTGGAGAGACATCGCCGATCGATTCCACGGCCCTGATCGGTTGGATCACTGCATGGTTGGGTCCGGAGTCCGTCAATTCAACCAGCGCGCCCGGTTGCAGGACAGGCTCGACGGCGGCACTCGCCCCATCCGGGGATGTCGCCGCCGTTGCCGGTCTGGCGCGCACCAGCACGTCCCTGATCGCATCATCGATCGCTTCCAAACGTGCTAGCGGTTCCCCCGCGCGCCGGTGCGCCGGCAACAACAATTGGTGTCCCGGCGTCGAGGTTTCACCCGGTCCACGCCCGAAGAGGTGGAAGGTGGGTGTGGAGGATTCGGCGACGGGTTCGCCGATGGCAGCACCGAGCGGGTGCCAACGGTAGGTAAACATGATGGGGCAACGGGCAACGCCCAAGACATCGCGGAGTGCCGTCCGGATCAAGTTGTGGCAGAGCAGCCAGTCGGTCGCCGAGGGGTGGGCGAACTCCGTTGAAGGGTCGGACAACCTGAGCAGCACATGGCCGGTGGTAAGGGGATGGCGCGGCCGGGCTATCTCCCAGAAGGCCGAACGGTACAGCAATCGTCGCGACATGACGTGTCAACTCCCTCCCCGGGGTGAGCCTACCAAGCGGGACGGCGGGTGCGGGAGGCAGCCGTCATGCTGGTTAGGGTTGGACGGTGGCGAAACTACTGGCAGACATCACTCCGTTGAAGGAGAGTCCCGCTTTCCGACGACTCTGGCTGGGAGCTTCGGTGGCTGCCATTGGCACCCAACTGACGTTGGTGGCCGTCAGCCTGGAGGTTTACAGGCTGACCCAGGAAAGTTTCTACGTGGGCCTCCTGGGAATCTTCGCGCTGGTTCCCTTGGTCATTGCAGGGCTCTACGGCGGCTCTATTTCGGATGCCTACGATCGCCGAAAAGTGGCCATCATCGCTTCACTGGTCCTCTGGGCAACCACGGCGGGACTGGCGTTGCAGGCCTGGCTGGAGATTGGCAACATCTGGATCCTCTACGCCCTGGTGGCAATCCAAAGCGGAGCGCAGGGCATCAACGGTCCCGCCCGCAGCGCCATCATCCCGCTCCTTGTCAGGAAGGACCTGCTCCCCGCCGCCAACGCATTGAGCATGCTGACCTTCGGCCTGTCCATGACGGCCGGGCCGCTGTTGGCCGGTGTCCTCGTGGCGACCATCGGGTTTGGTTGGACCTACACCATTGATGTCATCAGTTTCACCTTTGCGCTCTGGGGACTCTTCCGGCTTCCGCCGCTGCCACCGTCCAAGGACGCGGTACGGCCAGGGCTGCGTTCAGTGGTGGAGGGCTTCCGCTTCCTGGGAACCCGGCCCAACGTCCGCATGACCTTTATCATCGACCTCATCGCCATGATCTGCGCCCAGCCCAGGGCGCTCATGCCTGCCATAGGCGCCGTCATGATCGGCGGAGGCGAAACAACGGTGGGCGTGCTGCTGGCGTCCACAGCCGTGGGGGCCTTCCTTGCAGGCCTTTTCTCCGGGCCCCTTGGCCGGGTGCGGAAACAGGGAAGCGCCGTGGTGTGGTCAGTGGTTGGCTGGGGAGCCTCGATTGCCGGATTCGGTCTGGTGGTGCTGCTGGCCGGGGATTCGGGCCGCGGCGGCGTCACGCCATGGTTGCTGCCAGCGGCCCTGTGTTGCGCGCTCGCTGGGATCTCCGACTCCATCAGCGCAGTCTTCCGCACCACCATCCTTCAATCAGCTACCCCCGACCATCTGCGTGGACGGCTCCAGGGCGTGTTCATCGTGGTGGTCGCGGGCGGTCCACGGGTAGGCGACATGCTGGCCGGTGGGGTCACCCAGTTCCTCAGCGAAGGCGGTGTGCTGTTGCTCGGCGGCCTCCTGTGCATTGTCCTGGCGTGGCTGGCCTCGCGCATCCAGCCCGGCTTCGTCGCCTACGACGCCAAGCACCCCGTCCCTTAGCTCCGCCAGCGGCAACGCCGACGTAGGCTGATAACGGAACCCGAGGACCGGCGTCGGCGTTAATCCGTACAGAACCCCTTCAAGAGCGGAAGAAAGCGACAACCGTGCATAGACACAACAATGGACTCAAGACTGCAGCGCTTTTCGGCGTGCTGTGGGCCGTTTTGTTGGGGTTGGGCGCCATCATCGCAGCCGGGACCCGCAGCACCACGCCCATCTGGATCATGGCGTTGATCGGCGTGGGCACCACCGCCTACGGATATTGGAACAGCGACAAGATCGCCATCCGTTCCATGGCCGCGTACCCGGTCACCGAAGCGCAAGCACCGCAGCTTTACCAGATTGTTCGTGAGCTGTCCGTGCGCGCCAACAAGCCCATGCCGCGGATCTACCTTTCGCCCACCATGACACCCAACGCTTTTGCCACGGGCCGCAATCCCAAGAATGCCGCCGTCTGCTGCACCGAGGGAATCCTGCATTTGCTTGATGCCCGTGAACTCAGGGGCGTGTTGGGGCATGAACTGATGCACGTGTACAACCGCGACATCCTCACCTCGTCCGTCGCTGCGGCCGTGGCCGGTGTCATTACGTCCGTGGGGCAGATGCTGTTGATCTTCGGCGGCGGCGATCGGCGCAACACCAACCCGCTTGCCACCATTGCCATGGCATTGCTGGCACCGTTCGCGGCTTCACTGATCCAGATGGCTATCTCCCGGACGCGCGAGTACGACGCCGACGAGGACGGCGCCCAGCTGACAGGCGACCCGCTGGCACTCGCCTCGGCCCTGCGGAAGATCGAGTCCGGCGTGAGCCAACTGCCGCTGCCCCAGGACCAGAAGCTGGTCAATGCCTCGCACCTGATGATCGCCAACCCGTTCCGTGGTGGTGGCATGCGGCGGATGTTCTCCACGCATCCTCCGATGAAGGAACGGATCAGCAGGCTGGAGCAGATGGCCGGGCGGCCGCTCTCCTAGTCAGCGCCTGCTCGGCTGCTGGGCCTTGGCTGATCCGTCGCCAACCCGCCGATCCGTTGCTGGCCAACAACGTAATAGCGGGATGGCGACGCAATTGAGGCAAGGAAGAGCTAAGCGAACAGCCCCTCGCCGATGAAACCGCCCGTTTCCACACCCGGAGGCACCGCGAAGAGACCCGAACCGGTGTGCTTCAAGTACTCCACGGAAAGCGTGTCGCCCTTGGCCAGTGCCAGTTGCATGGGGACGTAGTGCGTCCGGGGGTCCTTGACGAAAGCAATGAAGAACAGCCCGGCGTCCAGGTGCCCCAGGCCGTCCGAACCGTCCGTGAAGTTGTAGCCGCGGCGCAGCATCCTCACCCCGCCGTTCTGGTCCGGGTGGGCAAGGCGCATGTGCGAGTCGAGCGGGATGAGCGGAGCGCCCTCCCTGCCGGCCAGTGCAAAGTCCGGAGCGGTGAATTCATCGCCGCCGGACAGGGGAGCGCCCACGCCCTTGGTCCGGCCAATCAGCCCTTCCTGTTCCCGGAGCGAGGTTCGGTCCCAGGTTTCGATGTGCATTTGGATCCGGCGCGCTACCAAGTAACTGCCGCCGGCCATCCACTGCTCGGACGAACGAGCCGTTGAGGAAACCCACACATGCTCGTCCAGCAGTGCATTGTCCTCAACCTTGAGGTTGTTGGTCCCGTCTTTGAAGCCAAAAAGGTTCCGCGGTGTCACTTGCGCCCTGGACGTCGATGACGTTCTGCCAAAGCCCAGCTGCGACCAACGAACCCGGACTTTGCCGAAGCCGATCCTGGCCAGGTTCCGGATGGCATGGACAGCGACCTGGGGGTCGTCGGCGCAGGCCTGGACAACAAGGTCGCCACCGGTTCGTCCCGGTTGCAGGTCGTCGCCCGGGAAATGCGGGAGGTCAATCAAGGCATCCGGCCGTCGGCCATCGAGCCCAAAGCGGACCTTGCCGTCCTTTTCGAACAGCCCAGCGCCGAAACCGAATGTCAGGGTCAATTTCGCCGACGGCAGGTCCAACGCTTCGCCGGTGTCCTCCGGTGGGGCGTCGTACTGGCCATCGACGGCGCCAGTCTTACCCGTCGGGACCCCGGTGGTCATGGCCTCGGCAGCGGCAGTCCAGTCCTTCAGGAGCCTGATGAGTTCCTTGCGGTCCTCAGTGGTCACGTCGAACGCGGCCATGTGCAGGCGGTCCTGCGCTGGCGTCGTGATGCCGGCCTGGTGATCGCCGAAGAACGGGACGACGGCCGCGCCAACATCGGGTGTCGCAGCCGTCGCGGAACCCGCAGTCACCACGTCGTGGCCGAGGAACCCGGCCGCCAGGCCCGCCACAGCACCGGCGCCGCCGACTCCGGCGAGCGAAAGTAAACCGCGTCGGGAAAAGCGCGACGTGCCGGTCGAAGCGGCAGCCGCACTGCCGCCGTCGGACGCTTCCTGGGAACTTACGACGGCGGCCGGCCCACCGGAACGCTCGACGGCGGTTGGCTCACCAGAGCGGTCCGCGTCGGCGGGATCGCTGGTGTGCCCGAAGGGGCAGCCGCTCACAACACGACGGCCGAAGTGAGCTTGGACAGGGGCTCACCCAGCGAGTCGACCAAAGCTGCGAGCTGCTGGACCTGCTCCGGGGTCAGCTCGTTGTAGTAGGCGAAGCCGTCGCCCTTGGCGTGCTTCTTGAGCTCAGCCTGGAGGGCGTCAAACTTGCCTGCCAGGGAAGTGGCGAGCTCGGCGTCCTTCTGTTCAAGCGCCGGCTTCAGGCTCTCAAACGCGATCCGGGCCCCGTCAACGTTGGCCTGGAAATCCCACAGATCAGTGTGCGACCAGATTTCTTCCTCGCCCGTGACCTTGCCGGTGGCTACTTCGTCCAGCAGCTCCTTGGCTCCGTTGCCCAGCTTGTCAGCGGTGAGTTCCACTGTGCGGGTGCGTTTGGCAAGGTCCTCGGTGTCGGCAACGAGCTGCGTGGAGATGGCGGTTCGCTCCGCGGGGGTCATAGCCGTGTAGCCTGCCGGCGGGAAGAGGTCCTTCTCGGCTCGGTGCCAACCAGTCCATTCCTGGCCAGGCTCAAGGTCCGCCTCGCGGGCGTCGAGCTTGGGGTCCAGATCGCCAAAGGACTCCGCGACGGGTTCAATGCGTTCCCAGTGCATGCGGGTGGCGGCGTACAGGTCCCGTGCCTTGGCGGCGTCACCGGCAGCGAAAGCGTCTGCGAAGGCCTTGGTGCCCGTGACCAGCTGCTCGGTTTGGTCCTTGACGTAAGCCGCGTACTGCTGGGTTCCCGTGTCCACGAGCTTCTGCAGATCGGCATCCACGCTGGGCTTGTTGCCGGACTCAGTGACCTCGAAGGACGCCCGGATTCCGTCACCCTGCATGCCCGGCTTGCATGCCGTGTTGTACTTTCCTGCGGGGGCAGTAACCACCAGGTTCCGGGAGATGCCCGGGCCAATGTTCTCCACTTCACCGATGATCCGCAGGCCATCTTCGGCAAGCAGGTAGAACTCGGTGACTTCCGTGCCCTCGTTCTTCACCGAAAAGGTCAGGTTGCCGCTGGGCGCCGTAGCCGCGGAGACCTTGCACTCGTTGGCGGTGCTGGAGACCTGGATGGGGCCATCGGTGGCGCTCGCCGGCTTGGTGTTGTCCGTGCAGCCCGTCAGGACCAAAGGCACGGCAGCCGCTGCTCCGATGACGGCAAGGGCCTTTCGGAACGTGGGGGATGAGGGCAGGAAAATGCCAAACATAGGTGTTTCCTTCGTTAAGGGGGGAGTGGCGTCGGGGCGCAGGATCAGGGGTGGGCCGCGACGACGGGAGCGGAGGTCTTGCCTACTGCCTGGGTTGCCGGTTTGCGGTTGGCCCGGATGTACAGGAACAAGACGGGAACAACGTAGAGGAGCCAGGCTGCGGCTTCAAGCCAGGTGGTGGCGGGGGAAAAGTTGAGGGTGCCCTTCAGCAATGTGCCGTACCAGGACGACGGCGGGATGGCAGCTGAGACGTCGAAGGCCAGGTTATGTAGGCCCGGGAGAATGCCGGCTTCCTGGAGATCATGGATTCCGTACGCCAGGACGCCGCCTGCGATGACGATCAGGCCTACCCCGGTCCAGGTGAAGAACCGGCCAAGGTTCACTTTGAGGACGCCCCGGTGGAGCAGGTAGCCCAGACCGGCGGCGGCTAGCAGGCCCAACAACGCGCCGAGCAGCGGGAAGGTGGTTTGTCCGGTGGCTTGCGCCGCGGCCCAAATAAACAGGGCTGTCTCCAGCCCTTCCCGTCCCACGGCGAGTGCTGCCACGAGCACCAGGCCCCAGGCGGCGCCGTCGGCTGCTTTGTCGACGTGGGAGCGAAGCTCGCTGCCCAGGCTGCGCGCAGTGCGTGCCATCCAGAAGACCATCCAGGTCACCAGGGCCACCGCGACGATGGACAGTCCGCCGCCAATAGCTTCCTGGGCTTCGAACGTCAGGCCGCGCGGACCGAAGGTGAGGACTGCACCGAAGGCGAGGGAAACTGCGATGGCGAGTCCCACTCCGGCCCAGAGCCGGGGGATCAGGTGCCGCCGGTCGGTCTTGACGAGGTAGGCCATCAGGAGGACCACGACGAGTGATGCCTCAAGGCCTTCGCGCAGGCCGATCAGGAAGTTGGCGGTCATGTAGGTTTCTTTCACTAAGGGGAGCCGTACTTAGGCCCGCCTAAGGAAGAAGAATACTGTGTTCCCGGGATTACGCAAACTATTCATGCGCTAATTTGCCGCTGAGTTACGGTGGTCGATGTCGCCGAGGCCCTGCGGCTCGCTTCCTGCTCGCCCAGTTCCTTGGGGATTCGCAACTCCGCGGCCGACTGCTGAAGACAAAACGAGGACCGCAGGATCAAGGCTGATCGCTGCGGTCCTCGGAAATAATGTGGACTCTGTACGACTACGGAGCTAGCTGCGGAAGTTCACGAACTGAAGGTCGGCCTCTTCGAACTTCTTGAGGATGTTCATGGTCTCCTGCAGATCGTCGCGCGACTTGGAGGTAACGCGGAGTTCATCGCCCTGGATCTGGGACTTGACGGACTTGGGAGCCTCGTCGCGGATGATCTTGTTGATCTTCTTGGCGATGTCCTGGGCAATGCCCTCCTTGATGGTGCACTCAAGGCGGAACTCCTTGCCGGACGGGAACGGCTCGCCCTGGTCCAGGGACTTCAGGGAAATGCCGCGCTTGATCAGCTTGGACTGGAAGACATCCAGGACAGCCAGGACGCGGTCCTCGGAGTTGGCCTTCATGAGGATCTTCTCGCCGCTGAAGTCGATCTCCGCGCCGACGCCCTTGAAGTCGTATCGCTGCGCGATTTCCTTCTGGGACTGGTTGAGCGCATTGGCGACCTCTTGCTTGTCTACCTTGCTGACGACGTCGAACGTGGATTCGCCTGCCATGACTCTCCTTAGGTTTGGGGCCCTGTAGGGCGGGGGTTGGTCTGCCATCCAGCCTAGTACGGAAGGCGCCTTAAGGGGCGGTGGACGGCCTTCACAGTTCGCTCACAGCACACGCAAGGTTGGAACTGAGGCAGCTCGCCGAGAGTTGTATCAGTTGGAAGAACGCAACGTCGGAGGAACAGCATGAGCAGCAAGGCCGTCCAGTCCATCAGCAAGTCCGCTTCCGCGGCAGCGGGCTCCATTGGGACGGCGGCGGTGGCTGCGGCGAGTGCGGTGGCAGCGGCGGCTGTGGCGGCCTCGATTGTCCTGAGCCCCGTTCCGGATGCAACGTCCCGCATGGACGGTGTGCACGCGGACCTGCTCCGGGCCGTACAACTCAACCAGATCACTCCTGAGCAGGCCGAGAAGTTCGAAGCGAAACTGGCGGGCCGGATCCTCGGCGAAGCCTGAACCACAAGGAATTTCAGGGTGCTGAGCCTCGATTAGATTCTTCGCGCAAACTTCTGTAAGGTTATCTCTGCCTTCGGTTACCGGATCGATAAGAAACGGTCTCCGGAAGTGATCTTCTTTTGAAGTTCGGCAGATTACCCGAGCGGCCAAAGGGGGCTGACTGTAAATCAGCTGGCAACGCCTACGGGGGTTCGAATCCCTCATCTGCCACCATCCCGGAATACCGGGGAATTTAGACCCGTTCGGAACTTTTCGGAGTTCCGGGCGGGTCTTTTTTGTCTGTTTGTTGGGGAACTTGTGGGGGAAGTGTCCAGAATCAGGCGCTGAAGGCCCGCGTGAACGCTGCTGTGACGTCGTCCTTCAACCGCTGGTCCTTCACCACGTCAAAGTACAGATCCGACGTGACGGTGATCGTGGAGTGACCGAGGATCCGGGACACCACCGGCAAGGGCAGACCGTTCTGCAGCATGATCGTTGCGGCCAAGTGCCGGAGGCTGTGGAAAACCACTTTGGGCAGGCCCGCACGCTCGGCCATGCGCCCGAACGTCTTGGACACGTTGTTGGGATTCAGCGGTTGGCCCAGTGCATCGGTGAACACCAGCCCGCGGTCATTAGCCCATGCTTCCCCGGAGATCAGGCGTTCCCGTCCCTGCCTCACCTTCCACGCTTTCAGCACGTCGGGCACCCAGCCGGCCAACGGCACCCAACGATCCTGCCCGGCCTTGGTCTTGACGGGCTGGAACGCGATTGCTTTGCCCTGCAGCTGTGCCTGCTGCTTCACCGTGAGGTAACCGGCCGTAGCGTCGACGTCGGACCAGCGGAGCCCGCAGACTTCCCCAAGCGTCATGCCGGTGCCGACGGCGAACAGGATCAACGGGGCTAGGCGTTCCGCGTGGCCGTTCTCCTGGTCTTCCATCCACGCCCGGAACCGGCTGAACTCTTCAGGGCTCCACACCTCCCGGCGCTCAGCAGCTTCCTTGGACACGTGAGCCCCGATCGTGGGATCCCGATGGATCTGGCCCGCCCGGAGTGCATCACGGAGCGCTGACCGAAGCGTGGCGACAATCCGCCGCTCGGTGGACGCGCTGACCTGCTGGTTCAGGGGCTTCCCCACATTGGCTTTCCGGACCTTGACCAGCATGGCGTCAAGCTGGGACGCCTTCAGCTCCGACAGGCGCACGGTGCCAAGGTTCGGGATCAGGTAATTGTCCAAGTGCCCACGGTATGAGCGGATGGTGGCCGCACGGATGGTCTTGGCCGATTCCTTCGCCGTCAGCCACCGCTCGAGGTACTGGCCCACGGTTTCCTTCCGCCGGTCAGCTTCCAGTGTGCCTTCCTTGTGCGCCCTGATCGCTTTGGTGCGAGCGTCCTTTGCCGTCTCCTGATCCGGGAAACCCGATTCAGCGATACGAAGCCGCTTCCCGTCCTGACCGGGAGGGAACTCCACACTGAACGCCCACTTGTGCCGCTTGCACCGGGCCGGGCACTCCTTCGTGCACCTCTGGTAGACGCCTGCTGCTTTGCCCATCTTCGATCCTTTCGCCGTAAAAATCTTCAACTATTGACTACGTACACCCCGAGCGCTGCCCGAACCTTCGACCAGTGGCCAGTCCTTTGCACTTGGGGCCACGCTGGCCGTCCGTTCACGGGAAAGCTCGAACTATTGACAATCCAAACTGATGAGGCGTAGGCTCGGAAGTTTTCGGTTTTCCCGGTTGTTCAAGTCTACCGGGGCATGCAAGAATCAAGGCACCTTTGGCGAAGGGAACTAAAGCTAGACACAAAAAAAGGATGAGAAATGACGAAAGAGAGTGAAAACCAGTGAATCTCGCCAAAGCAACGCCCCGGACGGAGCACGCACCGCTTCCCGAGGGAGATGACCTGCTCGGAGTCCAGCAGGTATCCGAATTGACAGGCTGCAGCGCACAAGCGCTGTACAACCACCGCCACCGGGGGACCGGGCCCGAGTGCTCCGTGGTCAAGGGTCGGCTGCAGTACCGCCGAAGCGCCGTTCTTGAATGGGTTGGTACCTCCGAAGCAGCACCGCTGGCCGAACCCCGGAGTGCCGCCCCGATGACCTCCGCTGAAGTGCTGGACCTCCCTCCGGTGGTGGACTTTGACGCAGCCTGCCGGGTCTTCCAGATCAGTCCAGGCACGGGGTACCGCCTCGTCAGATCAAATGACTTTCCCTGCCCCGTAGTCCGGTTGGGACGCCTGATCCGCGTACCCAAGACCGGTCTGTTGCGCGTACTGGGGCTCGACGCCACCGCAGACACCAGCGCTACCGGAGCCTGAGGCTGTGCCCCGGGACTCTGGGGGTGGACACACAGCTGAAGCGTTGAGCGGCCGTCTTGGTGATTCCGTGGGGGTGGCCCATGGGCGCTAACAATGTCTCCAAGGCTTTTACCCACTGGGCCCACCTTGACGACCGGTCATTCCGTGTCCTGTGCCGTATGGCGCTGGTCTCAATGGACAACGCGGAACCGCCGAAGTACTGGGCCGGGCGTGATGACTTGGCCCTTGCCTTGGGGAAGGCTGTGCCGGCCAAACCGGAGGACTCAGACCGCAGTCCGGAGGCGGAAATCTCACGCCGAATCCGGGCGAGTACACATGAGGTTGTGCGCAAGGCTGTCGCCAAGCTCTCCAAGGAGGGAGTGATCTCCTCCAGCGGAGGCGCAGGTTACAAGAGCAGGGCTGAGTACTCACTTCACCTCGACCCTGTGCAGACCCAACAGATTGTTGCCCCTGACGCTTCTCAACCGTCAGCGGAGCCCCAACAATCTGTTGCCCCTACGCCCCAACAAATCGTTGCCCCACAGACCCAACAGATTGTTGGTATAGGCCCAACAGATTATTGGGCCCTAGGAGTAGAGAAGCAATTAGAGGAACAAAGAGAGGAGGAGGGCGACGTCTGGCCGACGCCACCGGCCGCGGACACGCAAACCTCCCGCGACGAACGAAACCGCCAGTCAGCTCATGACGAACGAAACCGGGCATTGCCGCTGCTCCTCCAACGTCAAGACCAACTCAAGCGGAATCAACGGCAGTCCGCGTGAAGTTCCTCCCGCCCGGGCAGGAACCATTTCGAAAGGAATCATCATCATGACCCTCACTCCCGAAATCGCCGTGGAAATGGCCTTCGACATTCTGCAGGACGTTATTGCTTCCGGGGCTGACCCTCGGGGCCCTCTCGGATCCGGGGCAGCGTTCACCATCGACCACCACGGCACCCCGTTGCAACGGGCAAAGCTGCAGCGGCTCCAAATGGCAGCGGCCACCAAGCACGGCGCTGTCCCGTCCCGGACCCCAGCCAAGAACGGCAAGCCCAGAGCAAATGACACGTTCGCCATGGACGCACTCGACCGGGCCATTGCGAAGAGCTTCGGGGACGAAGCATGAGCCCGAAAACAGCACCCCAGACAGTGGAGCATTTGCGGGCTGACATTCTGGCCCCGGTGATTGAGGAAAATGAGCGGATCGACGCGGGGGAGCGTGCCGCGCGTGAGGCTATTGAGGGTGCCCGGGCCGAACGGGAGGAGGCAATGGCAGTGTGGCGGGCCGAAGCCATGAAATGCCGGCAACTCTTCCAGCCGGAACCTCCGATGCCGGCACCTTTGGAAATGCCACAGCACACGGCTGTCCTCCACCGGGCGGTAACTGCCCGTAAAGCAACCACAGAATGGCAGGACCGGCTGCTGGCCGAACATAGGGGCAGGGTCGAAACCGCGTACCGGACAGCGCTCCCTGACCTGCTCGACCGGACCCGCGCAGCGGCGCTCGGTGCCACAGAAGCTATCGCGGCAGAGTGGAACGGCTGGCTTCGCTTGGTAAAAGACTGCCGGGCCGCTGACGAACGGTCAGGAGGCCACCGGCAGCTGGATCCACCCTCGGGCAGGATGCGGACGACCATCACAGCAGCGGACCTGTTGGAAGCCGTGCAAGGCGTGGACCTGATCGAACCATTCCCTGCAGCAACAGACTGGATCCAAGGCGGGCCCCGTGACGGTTTCCACCAGAAAAGGACCAACTGGCCTGACGGGCCGGACGGAATGACCCGCGAGCAGGCAGCCGAGCGGAGCAGGCCCGGCGGTGCTCGGTGGTTCATCTGATGGTGAGCGCTAATGAGCACAGATGAGCGCCTAAGCCGGGGGCAGCAGGCCGCACTCACCGCCCTCTTGGTCTCCCCGAACCACCGCACGGCAGCGGAATCGGCCGGCGTCGGGGTCTCAACGCTCCGGCGCTGGCTGAGGCAGGCCGACTTTCAGGACGCATACCGCCGCCTGTCCCGGGAAACGCACCAGCAGGCACTCAGTGCGGTCCTCGCAGCCCAGCAGGAGGCCGTGGCGGTTCTTGTTCGCCTGCTCGCCAGTAGGTCGCAGGACGTCCGCCTGAGGGCAGCGGCGAAACTGCTGGACCTCGGTCACCGGATCGCCGTTGAGGACATGGACCAGCGCTTGACCCGGCTGGAAGAGATCGCCAAACAACAGGAACAGGAGAAGTGGGCATGGGACGCAAGGCACGCGTGAGTGAACTGGAAAGGAAACTCAAAGGCCCGGAGAAGCGGCAGCCGGTCGACTGGGAAACGAAGTACGGGGAAATTGGGGTGCTGACCCGCGATTGCCTGATCCTGTACCTGACCATGAACAAAGCCGACGAAATACCGGAACCCCACACACACCAGCTGATGAGAGTGGGAAGCTTCGCCCTGACCAACCTCGCCGGGGAACGTGCCGTGACCAGCGACGAACGGGACACCATCCGGCAACTCATGACGGATCCCGAGTACCGCGGCTTTGGCTGGTCCGAGGTGAAGCATCCGAAAGCCCTGCAGCTGTACCGCATGTGTGGCGCTCGGGGATGGCTTGCCCACGTTGAGCGGATAACCTCGTCTCATGGTGTTGGAGCAGCAATTCTTGAGCTTGGATAGCGAGACGGGGAACTGTCTGAATTTGGGGCGCAGCGGAGTTATCTTGCTGCGATCCTATAAGTGGCAGGGCGACTTGGCCGGTATGTTGTCGTGCTTTGCGCTCGGCTCCGAAAAGCTCCTCAAGCTGACTCTAGGTTTGGCGCAGACAGCCGAGGGACAGCCGTGGCCGAGTGTTGGCACGATGCAGAAGTGGGGCCACGACGTCGATACTCTCGACGCACGGGCGCGAGAACACCTGCATCTTCGCATCAATCAGGCCACGCACCCCTCCTACATTCGGGGGTTGATCGAGAAGGTAGAAACGAACCCTATCTCCGGAATGCTTCTAGGACTTATGTCCGACTACGGGCGCAATGGGCGCTTCCACGACCTCAATGCCCTAGCCGATAGACCGCGGCTGGAACCGTCCCCGGCTGACCAGTGGTCCGAGATCGTGAACGTCATTGTCTTCCCCAAGCATGCTCATCTGCTTGGGGACTCTACGAGCCCTTGGTTGATCGAGGTAAAAGCGGAAGTCGAGACAGCAATCCTCGATTGGTGGTTCATGTACAGCAGGGCTTGGATGCACGGAGTCTTTGGAGAAGTGGCAAAGCGACACTCCTCCAGCGTCGATGTGAGGCGTTTACGAGAAGGTTTATAGCGGTTCCGATGGACTGTAATCCCACCACCGTGTGCTGACTGGCCCAGCGTATTTTGTGGGGGAAATGTTGGGGAAGAGGCGTTTGTTGGGGATGAAAGCTGACAACTAGAGGGGCTTGCTCCGGGAGAATCCCCTGAAAGCAAGCCGCTCTAGGCTACTTCTGATAACTGGTGATCACTCGGCTGTGACAACTGTAAATCAGCTGGCAACGCCTACGGGGGTTCGAATCCCTCATCTGCCACCCAGGAAAAATCCCCGGAACCAATGGTTCCGGGGATTTTTTTGTGCCCAAAAGCGCGCGGGTCCAGCGGGGCGCGCGAGCCCTATAACTAGGGGCGTTCGGTGATCCGCCGGAGCTCGGCGATCTCCATCCTCAGTGCGGCGATTTCAGCAACCAGGTCCGCCATCTCCGCGCGGACGGGCTCCTCGGCCGCTGCGGCCTTCACTTCCGCGGCGGCCGCCATACCTTCTGCGTTCTCCTCGATCCTTTGCACGAGCCACGATGCGATGGAAGCGGTGACAATACCCAGGACGGCGATGCCGCTCATCATGAGGGCAGCGGCCACCACCCTGCCAATGGGGGTAACCGGGTAGAGGTCGCCGTAGCCCACTGTCGTGATGGTGGTGACAGCCCACCAGGCGGCGTCGCCGAAGGTCAGGATTTTGGCGTCGGGGGCGTTTTGCTCGACGTCGAGGACCGCGAGAGCGCCAATAAGGATGAGCATCGCGGCGGCCCCCGCCACATAGGTGGCCACGCGTCCTCGCAACGTTTCTCCTACCGTGCGTTGGAGGACCGAGAGGAGTGTCACCAGCCGCAACAGTCGAAGCGGGCGGAAGAAGGGCAGTACCACGATCAGGAGCTCGTGCAGGTTCCAGAGAAACCAGCGCGTTCTGTTCTCTGCGAGCCACAGGTTAACGAAATAATCCAGCGCGAAAATGCCCCACGTGACCCACATGATGACTTCGAAGGGCGTGCCCGCGGCGCCGTCTACGCGGCCGATGACCTGCCATGCGTAGGCAGTGAGGAAAATCAGTGCCGTGGCCATGAGCGGCCATTCCACCAGGTCGCGGTATCGCGCTTGAGTCATAGGGGAATACTAGCCACCGCAGAAGCTACGCCGGCGTTAGGCGGCGGGTGCTTCCAACCAGTAACCATCCAGGTAGTGAATCAGTTGCCGGCCCAAGCCGCCCTTGAGTTGGATCCACAGGGTGCTGCGGTCATTGGTCATACCGTCAATGGTTCCTTCGATGCGGTTGCCGCGGGCATCCTGGAGGACAACAACCTGGTGGCGGGAGAGTTCCGGCCAGACTTCGCCGTGAGGCATGGTGGTTTGCAGCGTGCTCAAAGGGGTCCCCCTTGTATGTTCGTCCATCGATACAGTTCCAGATATTGTGCACGTGTTTGATGAACCGGCGGTAAACGTTAGTGCAATCGTTGGACATAAAGTGCAGCAGTCGCCCAACCTGGATCCGGCTATTCCCACAAATGTTACTGATGGGTAACATTGGAGCATGCACCTGCTACTTCGCACTCTTATGCTGCTCTTCACCTCGTCCAAGCGCACGCCGTTGGGCGTGTGGGAGGAGTCGTCGCTGCCTCTGCGTGTCCTGCCGACGGACATCGACATCGCTATGCACGTCAACAACGGTATGTATTTCTCGCTCATGGACCTGGGCCGGTTCGACCTCATGGTCCGCAGCGGTATCTGGAGCAAGATGCGCAAACGCGGATGGACCCCGGTTGCAGCCGGGGAGACCATTGCCTTCCGCAAATCCCTGCAGCTGTGGCAGCAATACAGCATCGAAACACGCATCATAGGCTTGGACACCAAGGCCATCTACTTTGAGCAGCGGATGGTGGTGGACGGCGAGATTTACGCCCGCGCGCACATCGCCACCCGCCTGGTCCACAAAGGCAAGCCGGTCACGCAGGAAGAAATCATCGCAGAATTCGGCGCACCTCCCGCAGGCCTCGAACTGCCGGAATGGATCCACGAATGGCGGGAGAACAACGCGCTTCCGGGGGCACGCCGCCCCGCCCCGCACGTGTGGAGCTAGACGCCCACACGTGTGGAGCTAGACGCCCACGTCCCGCCTGTGCATTGCCACGGCCGCCAGTACGATCAGCGCGGCCGAGATTCCGAGCAAACCCAAGGCAACTCCCCAGTCCGCACCGTTGGCCACAGGGGAGTTGCCGTATGCCCAGTGGTAGGGCGAAAGGTTCAGCAACCACTCAACCTTGGGGCTTTGCCTGCCCACGGCGTTGAAGACGTAGCCCAGGACCGCCACGGCGGCGCCAGCCGCGACGCCGAACACCTTCCGGCCCGTCAGGGCGCCCACGAAGAGCGCGGCCGTCGCGCTCAGCAAGGCCAGCGCGGCGAACAGCAGGACAGCACCGGCGAGATGCCCGACGTCGATATTCAGTTGCGCCGGACCGTTCAGTCCCAGCACCAACACGAAGACGAGGGCGGAGAGGGCTGCAACCCGGACAACGATCGCCAGTGCCCGCTCCAGCACCACCTGAACACGGGTAACGCTGTGCGCCAGTGTCAGTTCCAGCAACCCTGATTCCTCGTCGCCGCCAACAGCGGCCGCGCCCCAGCCAACAGAAGCCATGGACATCAGCAGGAAGCCGATCAAGCCGAACAGGGTGGCCTGCGTATAGCCCGGGCCAGTCGCGATCTGGTCGTAGTTCAAGGCTTTGGTCATCTGTGGTGGCAACGCATTGATCAGCTCCTGCATCTGCGAGCTGCCCCCGATGGAGGGATAGATCGGCAGGTACAGCATGCAGGCCCCGGTGAGGCCCAAAGCCCACGCGAGGGTGGAGCGCCAGGAGTCCGTCAGGGCTTTTGTGAAGAGTGGCAGGATCCTAGGCACGGTGTGCCCCTTCCTTAAGGTTGCGGCCGACTCCAAGGCTGCGGTTGGCTGCGGCGCCGTCAGAGATACCGGTGTTATCCGATTCCGCAACGTCACTTCCTGCGTAAAGCGTCAGCACCGCTTCTTCAAGATCGGGTTCTTCGAGCACAAGGTCCGTCAGGTTCAAACGCGCCAACTCCTGGACAAGGGCCTGGACGGGTCCGGAGAGCGAGGCGGTTGCCTCCACTGTCCTGGCCGCATGGCCGTCGGCGGGGAGCTCCCGTACTGCCACGTTGGCGACTCCCGGCACCCTGGCCAGCAACGCGCCGACGTCGTCCGTCCGTATGTCTGTGGCGTTGAACTTCAGTTGCCGGACGGCAGCGGTGCGGAGGGCTTCCACAGTGGAAACGGTGACAATGTCGCCGTCGCGAAGGATGGCTACCGCGTCTGCTGCCTGCTGGACTTCGCTGAGGACGTGAGAACTGAGGAACACCGTCGCGCCGGCATCGACCGCCTCACGGACCATCGCGTGGAACTGTTGCTGGACCAGGGGATCCAGGCCGCTGGTTGGTTCGTCCAGCACCAGCAGCTCGGGTCGGTGCATGAACGCCTGCAGAAGACCGAGCTTTTGTTTGTTGCCCTTGGAGAGCTTGCGGGTCTGCCGGTCCAGATCCAGGTTCAGCCGGTCCGCCAACTCGTTGATGTACCGCGGTTCCACTGGCCCGCTGATTGCCGCGAAGTGCTCCAGCATGCGACGTCCGGTGGTCCGGTTTTCAAGTTGCAGCTCACCTGGCAGGTATCCGATCCGGCGTCGAAGGGCAGTCCCCGCGCGCCGCGGATCCTGGCCCAGCACCGAAATGGTTCCCGCGCTGGGCCTGATGATGTCCAGCAGGCAGCGCATGGTGGTGGTTTTCCCTGCGCCGTTCGGTCCGATGACCCCGAAGACTGTTCCGCGGTCCACCGCGAAATCCACGCCGTGCAGGACCTCCCGGCGTCCGAACCTCTTGCGCAAACCCTCGACGACGATTGCCTGGGTCACGGGGCATGCTCCCTTCCTTTGTTGCTGGTGGTGTTGTGAAGGGCGTCGCTGGCAGCGTCAAGGAGCCGCGAGTCCGTGTAGAAGCCGTTGGTGTAGATTTCCAGGGCCGGCAAGGCCAGCCGTCGGAGCAGGTCCGGGCCGATTCCGTGGGGCGCAGGGGCTTCGACGCCCAGCGCGCGGGAAAGGTGCCTGCCCAACATGAGCATGGCGAGGCTGTGGGAGGCGACCACCACGGCAGTGGCCCGGGTGTTGTTGAAGTCCCGGACTGTGCCGGCAGCGATACCAGCTGTGATGATTTCGTGGGTTTGGCGGACGACGGCATCGAAGAACGCATCCCCGGCGTCGGATTCATCTCCCAGGGAGCGGCGGATATAGCTGATCTCGTCGGCGTATTGATCAGGATGTTCCAGGTAGTCGCGGATCAGTTGCTGCGAAGTGTCCGGGTCTGTTTTTTCGCGTCCCTGGGTGGCGGTCAGGGCCAGAACGTGCTCGTCGCAAGCTTCGCGGAGCCCGGCTTTGCTGCCGAAGTGGTGGATGACCAAGGCTGGGCTGACGCCGGCAATCAACGCCACGCCCCGGACTGTCGCGCGGGCGAATCCTTCACGTCCGAAGAGCCCGATGGCGGCGTCCCGGATGCGTGCGCGGGTGGTCAGATCCTCTGCGACTGAACGCATGTTTCAAACACTAAACACCTGTTCAGTCGCTGGCAAGGGCTGCAGGAAAGTAACGATGTCGCAGCAATGGACGCGTCGCCGTGCAACTTGGTGACCGGCATCGGGATACTGGGCTGAGTGTTTCCGGCAGGGAAGCAGCGGCAGGGCAATCCGCCCGCGTTTATATGGGGTAGCAGCATGGGGTCCTCAGGATCGGCCACCGGAGGATTCCGGCACAAAATCGCCACAGCGGCAGCGGCATTGCTGCTCATGGTCCTTCCGTCAGGGGTGGCGTCGGCGTCGGCGGAAACCGGGGTGCAGGGGCCGGCCGTCAGTGGCGCCATAGGACAGCTGTACAACACGAGCCCCTGGGCGCGCGGCGTTTTGCTGCGGCCAACTGGTACCGAGCAGTGCACCTCTACAGGATGCGTGCAAAAATTCGCCGGTGGAGACATCGCGTGGTCGGCCAGGACTGGAGCCAAGGTTGTAGTGAACGGTGCCGTTCGCATGGCGTGGTGGGACTTGGGTGGGCCGTTCGGCTCCCACGGCTATCCCACGACCGATACGGCGAGCGGGCTTCGGGATGGTGGAACAAAGCAGGTCTTCGAACGCGGCGCCATCATTTCCTCGAGGGCCACCGGCACGCAGGAGACCACGGGATCGATCCACTTTGCCTGGCTGCGTACGGGATCCGAATCCGGCTACCTTGGCTATCCCGTTACCGGCGAGCGTACGGGACTGCCCGACGGCGGCACGTACCAGGTGTACGAACACGGCTTCATTGTTTGGTCGCAGGCAAGCGGAGCGCATCCGTCCATGGGAGCCATCCGTGAGCGCTGGCGCCAGTCAGGGCTTGAAGGCGGGGAACTTGGATACCCCACCACGGACGAATCCACCGAATTGAAGAACGGGGGATCGGCACAGCAGTACCAACGCGGAATGATCGTCTGGTCCCCGGCCACCGGAGCCCACGCTCTGGCCGGTGCAATCCGTGCCTACTGGTCGTCCACGGGCGGACAGAACGGTGCACTGGGGTATCCCGTGGGGGAGGAAAACCGCCAAGGAAACTTCGTGTACCAACAGTTCCAAGGCGGCACGGTCTATTGGTCGGCGGCAACCGGGGCGCACTCCACCACGCACGGTGACATCCACAACCGCTACGTGGCCCTTGGGGGAGCGGCCGGCAGCCTGGGCCTGCCCCTCACAGACAAACTTCCGCGGGCCGGCGGTTTGGTACAGCAATTCTCCAAGGGGTGGCTGGTCTGGGGGCCGGGCACCGGAGCGCAAGTCGTTGGGAATCCGACATACAGGGTGTGGTCGGAAAACCCGGGTGACTTCGGCTGGCCGCTGCGTGACACCTGGACCGATTACCGCGGCGACCATGCGGCATTCCAGAAATTGGAGACCATCTGGAACAAGGCCACCCAGGAGCTGTATTCAGCCGAGCCCGTGGACGCATCGACAGCTGTGTTCCTTGGCGACTCCCAGCTCGACCTTGATTCCTGGGCGGAACAGGGAGCCCGTGCTGCCGGCTACCCCCGACAGGTGGTGCGGAGCATCGGCGGAATAGGTTACGTCTCCGGAAGCGCGGTTGGCTCGGCAACGGACGCTGTCCTGAACGACCGGATCCTCCTGCCCCAAGGCAACCCGGGCCTCGTGGTGGTGAACCTTGGTGGCAACGATGCGCGGATCTTCGCGACGGATGCAGCCATCCTGTCCCAGGCCAACAAGCTGTGGGACGAGCTCAGACGCAAGTACCCGCGCAGCACCATCGTGATCAATGGCGTTTTGTCCCGCTACGACTCCAGCCACTTCCAGCGTCGATGGGTGGATGGAATGCTGATGCGCGAAACCGCACTCCGCGGCTGGCCGCACATTTCCATGGCCGGTAGTGCCACCATCGCCGGAGCAGACGGCAATTACCTCGACAACATCCACATGAACCAGGTTGGCCACAACAAAGTGGCTCCACTCTACGCATCGGCCCTGAGGTACGTCCTGGGCAGGTAGCATCCCGTTGCGGGGCCCGCTCTACGCCCTCCGGATTGGTTTTGGCCCGCTAAGCGGACCTCACAACGGAGGGGACCCCACCGTTATTCCCTGTGACGCGGGAAGCGAACACCGCGGGACTTAGCAGGCAGGGTCGCGTACCGTGGAACCATGGCTACAGTTGACATCACTGGAGAACAGTTCGCATCGACCATCGAGGACAACGATATTGTCCTGGTGGATTTCTGGGCTGCCTGGTGCAGCCCATGCCGCCAGTTTGCTCCCACCTACGGCGCAGCCTCGGAGAAGCACTCTGACGTGGTCTTCGCGAAGGTGGACACCGAGGCCGAGCAGCAACTCGCTGCCGAAGCCGGGATCACCTCCATCCCCACGCTCATGGCCTTCCGCGAGAAGGTCCTGGTCTTCTCCCAGCCCGGCGCCCTCAACGGCCCCCAGCTTGAACAGGTCATTGAGGCTGTTAAGGGCCTGGACATGGAAGAAGTCCACGCCCACGTCGCCAAGGCCCGTGCCGAGGCTCAGGAAAGCTAAATCCCGCCGGTGAGTTCGCCGGAAACGCATCGAGGTCGCCGGAAAATTCCGGCGACCTCGATGCTTTAAGGCGTTCTCGCAGCTCTGGCGGTTTCTTAGAGCCTGTCGAGCTTGACGGGCTCGGCAAGCAGGGCGCTCAGCGACTCGTTGAGGTCCTGCACCGCGATGCCCTTGGAGTGCTTCTCGAGGAGTTCCTCGGATTCCCAGCGCTCCGTGAGGACGAGCTTTTCTTCGGTGGCTTCCGTCAGTTCGTAACGGATGCAGCCGGGTTCGTTGACGACCTCATCGATCGCGATTTCCAAAGCGAGCTTCACGCGGAAGAACTCGCCCTCGTTGGGGATAAACGTGGCCTGCAGGTCAATGGGTGCACTCATGCTTCCAACCCTACCGGCAGGACACGGCGGCGCTGGAGGTGGTTACGGTTCTGTTGCGCGCCGTCCCTTGGTAGCGTTCCGTCATGTTGTCCTACACCGCCGGAGACACTGACGTCCCGCTGCTCGAAGAGACCATTGGCGCCAATTTTGAGCGCATCGCCGCCCGGTTTCCCCTCCGGGACGCCCTCATAGAGGCGGCAGCAACCCCTGGAGGGGACGCCCGCCGCTGGAGCTACCAAAAGCTGAACGACGACGTCGACCGCCTCGCCCGCGCGCTGCTGGCCACGGGCGTGGCGAAGGGCGAAAGGGTGGGTATCTGGAGCCCCAACTGCGCCGAGTGGACCCACCTGCAGTACGCCACAGCGAAGATCGGCGCGGTGCTGGTCAATGTGAATCCTGCCTATCGCAGCCATGAGCTGGAGTTCGTGGTGAAGCAGAACGGCATGCGGATGCTGGTTGCTGCGCCCTCTGACAAGAACAGCGACTACGTGGGCATGGCGCGTGCCGCGGCTGCCTCCTGCCCGGAGCTTCGCGAGGTGGTGTTCCTCCCGGGCAACCCGGCGAACGGGCTCACGGCCGGCGTCCCCGAAGCCGGCCACGAACTGACCTACGCCGAGCTGCTGACTCGTGCTGACGGCGTCGGGCCCTCAGCGCTACGCGACCGCATGGCGGGCCTGGACCCACACGACGCCATCAACCTGCAGTACACTTCGGGCACCACGGGCTTCCCAAAGGGCGCCACCCTGACCCACCACAACATCCTCAACAACGGGCACTCGATAGGCAGGCTCCTGAACTACACCGAGCATGACCGCGTGGTCATCCCGGTGCCCTTCTATCACTGCTTCGGCATGGTGATCGGCAACCTGAACGCGCTGAGCTTCGGGGCAGCCACCATCATTCCCAGCCGTGGATTCAGCCCTTCGGCAGCACTTGAAGCCGTGCAGGACTTTGGCGGCACCTCGCTGTACGGCGTTCCAACCATGTTCATCGCGGAGCTGGCCCTGGCGGATTTCGCTTCCTACGACCTCTCAACCCTGAGGACGGGTGTCATGGCAGGATCCCTTTGTCCCATCGAGGTCATGCGGCGGGTCATCGATGAGATGCACATGGTGGACGTGGCCATTTGCTATGGCATGACCGAGACCTCGCCCGTGTCCACCATGACGCGCGCCGGAGATACGTTGGAGCAGCGGACCAGCACCGTGGGCCGGACCATGCCGCACCTCGAGAGCCGGATTGTTGATCCTGGAACCGGTGAGGTGGTGGAACGGGGAGTGATTGGTGAGCTCTGCACCAGGGGCTACGCCGTGATGCAGGGGTACTGGGACCAGCCGGACAAGACCGCCGAGGCCATCGACGACGAGGGCTGGATGCACACCGGCGACCTGGCCCGCATGGACCAGGACGGCTACCTCGTGATCGAGGGCAGGATCAAGGACATGGTGATCCGCGGTGGTGAAAACATCTACCCGCGTGAAATCGAGGAGTTCCTGTACTTGCACCCGTCCATCCAGGACGTGCAGGTAATCGGCGTCCCCGACGAAAAGTACGGCGAGGAGCTCATGGCCTGCATCATCCTCAAACCTGGAGCCGGTCCGCTGACTGCCGCGGACCTGGCCGAGTACTGCCGGGGCAAACTGGCCCACTACAAGATCCCGCGCTACGTGGATGTACGCGAGAGCTTCCCCATGACGGTGTCCGGCAAGGTACGGAAAGTGGACATGCGCCAAGAGGCGGTCTCCCGCCTCCACCTCTAAAGCAACGCGGGGTCACTTACGGCCCATAATAGGGCCCAACATGGGCCGTAAGTGACCCCGCGTTGCAGATATCGTGGGTGGGCTGTGGATAACGATTCGGGGGCCGCGTCGGACGGACAGACTGGAACCATGGTCCGAATTACTCCCTTGCCAGAGGAACTGAAATACCGCGCATTTACTACCTTTTGAGTCGCGGAGCATGGGTATATCGTCAAAGCGTCTCCGCGCAAAAGACCTTTCCGACGGCGGCCGCCTGATTCACGTGCCGACCGGACGAAAACTCGACTTGGCTGAACGGGCACGGGTGGTTACTTCGGCGACTCCGGGAGCCTGGATTTCGCATGAAACGGCCGCCCTGCTGACTGGACTCGGACTTCCTCCATGGATGGGTAGCGGAGAGCTAATACACCTCAGCAAGCCGCACGTGCTACCGAGGGTCCGTCGTGCCGGAGTAAAGGGGCATCGGGTCCGGGTCCATCCAGGTGAAGTGACGGAGATTGATGGCATTCCCGTCTCTGCTAGACCCCGCACATGGCTGGACCTGGCCAACCAGCTGCCGCTCAACTATGTCATCGCCATGGGGGATCACTTGATTCGGTTGCCCCGACCCTCTCTCGAGCTTCGCACGGAGCCGTTTGCCCACATCTCAGGACTGCGATTGCTGATTCGTCAGCACCCCAACCTTCAAGGTGTTGAGAAGGCCAGGCTCGCACTGGAGGAGATGCGTGTTGGCGCCGACTCTTATCCGGAAACGTTCCTTCGGCTCGCGATGCGGGATGCCGGGCTGCCCGACCCCGAATTGCAGGTAAAGCTGGACTTGGGGGACGCCCGGTCACCGGGGGCTGATTTGGGCTACCGACGATTCCGCATTGCCATCCAGTACGACGGTGCCCATCACCGAACGCAAGCACAGCATTCCCGCGATATCCGGCGTGATGAGGCGTTCCTCAGTGCGGGGTGGTCGTACTTCAAAGTCAACGCAGACGATCTCGCCGAAGGCTTCGCCGGGGTACTATTGCGCATCAAACGAGCCAAGCTGTTATCCCGCTAGAGCAACGCGGGGTCACTTAGGGCCCATTACGGGGTTCAACATGGGCCGTAAGTGACCCCGCGTTGCTTCTAATGGGAGCGGTGGTCCTGCACTGTCATCCGGGGCCCGAACGTGGGCTTCCGGAAGCCACTCAAGTACAGCATCCGGACCACCCGTTGCCGCTGCCCTTGCCAGGGCTTCATAAGCTCGATCATGCCGGCGTCGTCGGTCTTCTGTCCGGTCAGCGCGTACCCGACGTAGGAAGCCAAATGGTAGTCGCCCACGGAAATCGAGTCGGGGCAGCCGTGGGTCCTTTGGACCACCTCGGCGGCGGTCCAGATCCCGATACCAGGAATGGTTTGCAGCTTGGCTCCGGCTTCGGCTGAGTCCAGTTGGGCGAGACGTTCAAGCGCGACGGCGGACTGCAGCGCCCGCATGACTGTTGCCGAGCGCTGTGGCCCGACTCCGGCTTTGTGCCACTCCCACGATGGAATGGCCAGCCATTGCCGGGCAGTTGGGGGAACGAGGAGCCCCACGGGGGCCATACCAGGGGCCGGCGTTCCGTACCTGTACATCAGGTACCGGTACCCGCGCCATGCCTCCAAGGTGGTTACCTTCTGCTCCAGGATGGTGGGCACCAATGAGTCAACCATCCGCCCGGTGGAGGGCAGCCGCACGGCCAGGTTCCGGCGTCGTGATTCTGTGACCAGGCGGGGAAGCGTGGCATGGAAGGCGGGTTCGTCGAAACCGGACCAGTCGTCGCCGGCTCCGAGCAGCCTGGGCACCCCGGCCACGGCCTCCCCGGCGCCAGGGCCCCATGCTTGGGCGTCCACGAAGGAGCCGGCGCCCAAGCCGCCTCCCGACAGACGCAGCGTGACCGGTCCCGATGCGGCCGTGAACGCCATCCAATACCCGGAGGAGTGCGCAGCGAAGGACGGATCGGCGTTACCCCGCATGAGCGGGAACATGGTCTGATCCAAGCGGAAGGAACTTCCGGGATGCCACCTGATGGCTGCATCTGCCGCGGCCGCAACACGTGGCGGGGCGTCTGCGATGGTCATGATTTCATGGTCCCATGCCCGGCTGACAATCCCATCAAAAGCCCCTTACGGCAGCCGCCGCCCGGGTCTAGACTCCCTGATGTGGCACGGGCGGGCCGCGCCGCATCCGAGGAAACACTTCCAGGAACAAGGAGCGCCAAACCATGGCCGCAATAGTGCATTTCGAGATCCCGACGGATGACAAAGAACGGGCAAACACCTTTTACCAGAGTGCTTTCGGGTGGAACCTCACCCCCATGCAGGGGATGGACTACACCATCGCCATCACCGCCCCATCCGACGAAAAGACGGGTGCCCCCAAAGAGCCGGGAGCCATCAACGGTGCCTTGTTCCCCCGGACGGATGCGCTGAGGACCCCTATCCTGACCATCGACGTGGACGACGTCGATGCGGCCCTGGCACAGGTGGAGTCGGCCGGAGGCAGTGTGGTCCAAGCGAAGGACGCGGTGCCCACCATGGGCTGGTACGCCTACTTCAAGGACACCGAAGGGAACATCATGGGTCTCTGGCAAACGGATCCGGGCGCGGGCAGCTAGGCCGGCTGCGGCTGCCCCACCTTGCCAAGGCGGGACTGGGCGCGGGCAAGCGGTAGCTTTGTACCTATGAAGTATGCCCAGTCCGTGTTGGACCTCATCGGCAATACGCCGCTCATCAAGCTCAACCACGTCACCGACGGAATCAAAGCCACCGTCCTGGTCAAGCTCGAATACGTCAATCCCGGCGGATCCATCAAGGACCGGATCGCCGTGAAGATGATCGAAGATGCCGAGAAGGACGGACGGCTCAAGCCGGGCGGAACCATCGTTGAGCCGACGTCGGGCAACACCGGAGTGGGATTGGCGCTCGTGGCCCAGCAAAAGGGCTACAAGTGCATCTTCGTGGTGCCGGACAAGGTGGGCGAGGACAAGCGTGCCGTCCTGAAGGCATATGGCGCTGAGGTTGTGGTGACGCCAACGTCCGTTGCTCCCGAAAGCCCGCAGAGCTACTACGGCGTGTCCGACCGCTTGGTCAAGGAAATCCCCGGCGCCTTCAAACCGGACCAGTTCTCCAACCCGGCAGCCCCCGGCAGCCACTTCGAATCCACCGGTCCGGAGATCTGGAACGACACCGACGGCAAAGTCACGCACGTGGTTATCGGCGCCGGAACCGGCGGCACCATCACGGGCACCGGGCGGTTCCTCAAGCAGGTCTCGGCTGACCGGGCAGAATCCGACGGCGGCCCGGTCAAGGTCATTGGGGCAGACCCGGAAGGTTCGGTCTACTCCGGCGGCACCGGCCGTCCCTACTTCGTGGAGGGTGTTGGCGAGGACATGTGGCCTGCCAACTACGATCCCGCCGTCCCTGACCAGGTCATCGCCGTTTCCGATGCCGACTCCTTCTCCATGACCCGCCGCCTCGCCCGCGAAGAGGGCCTCCTGGTGGGTGGCTCGTCCGGCATGGCAGTGGTCGCGGCCCTCCAGGCGGCCAAGGATTTGGATGAGTCCGCCGTCGTTGTGGTGATCCTTCCGGACTCCGGCCGTGGATACCTTGCCAAGATCTTCAACGACCAATGGATGCGCTCCTACGGCTTCCTTTCCGGTGGCGAGGAAGCGTCGGTGGGTGAAGTCCTGAAGTCCAAGACCGGCGAGATGCCGGACCTGGTGCACATCCATCCGAACGAAACCGTCCGCGACGTCATCAACATCATGAACGAGTTCGGTGTCTCCCACATCCCGGTTCTCTCGCAGGAACCGCCTGTGGTCATGGGCGAGGTCCTGGGTGCCGTGGACGAACGCAGCCTCACCAGCAAGCTGTTCCGTGGCGAAGCCAAGCTGGCGGACAAGATCTCCGAACACATGGGCGACCGCCTCCCGGTGATCGGCTCGCTGGAAACCATTTCAGCGGCCCGTGAGCTGCTGTCCGACGTCGATACCGTCATGGTGACTTTCGCGGGCGCCCCGGTGGGCATCCTGACCCGTCACGACCTTTTGGCGTACCTGAGCAACTAAGCGTGCGCCTAATCCACCCGCTGAACGAACAAACCTTCAAGAAACAAAGAGGTGCTTCCATGACTGCCAACAACAACGCCGGATTCAACACGCGAGCCGTTCATGCGGGACAGGCTTTCGAGCCCCGGACCGGTGCAGTCGTTCCGCCGCTGCATTTCAGCACCACCTACGCGCAGGACGGCATTGGCAACCTGCGGTCCGGCTACGAATACGGCCGCGGTGGCAACCCCACGCGTGATGCGCTACAGGAACAGCTGGCCGCCCTGGAAGGCGGATCGGCCGCGTTTTCCTTCGGCTCCGGCCTCGCCGCCGAAGACTCGCTGATCCGCGCGCTGGCCCGCCCGGGTGACCACATCGTGCTTGGCAATGACGCGTACGGTGGCACTTACCGGCTCATTAACCGTGTCCTGGGGGACTGGGGCATCGGCAACACTCCCGTGGACATGTCCGACCTCGATGCAGTAGCTGCGGCAGTCAAGGCCAACAAGACACGTATTGTGTGGGTGGAGACGCCGTCCAACCCGATGATGAAAATCACCGACGTCGAGGCGCTCGCCGCTGTAGCGCACGACGCCGGGGCCCTCCTGGTGGTCGACAACACCTTCGCCTCTCCCTACTTGCAGACCCCGCTCGCCTTGGGTGCCGACGTCGTGGTCCACTCAACCACCAAGTACATCGGCGGGCACTCGGACGTCGTGGGTGGCGCCCTTGTGGTCAAGGATGCGGAGCTGGCCGAGAAGATCGGCTTTATCCAGTTCGCGGTGGGCGCCGTCTCCGGTCCCATGGACGCGTTCCTGACAACCCGTGGCCTGAAGACCCTGGGCGTCCGCATGGACCGCCACAGCGAGAATGGCCAGGCCGTGGCTGAATGGCTGCTGCAGCGTCCCGAGGTGGAAGCTGTGCTCTACCCGGGCCTGCCGGACCACCCCGGCCACGATCTCGCGGCGAAGCAGATGAAGAAGTTCGGTGGCATGGTCTCCGTCCAGTTCAAGGGCGGCGAAGCAGCGGCCCGGACCGTTGCCGAGAACACCACTGTGTTCACGCTCGCAGAGTCACTGGGCGGCATCGAGTCGCTCATGAACTACCCCTCGGAAATGACCCACGCCTCGGTCAAGGGCACCGAACTGGCCGTCCCCGTGAACCTCCTGCGCCTGTCCTGTGGCATCGAGGAAGCAGAGGACCTGATCGCAGACCTCGAGCAGGCTTTCGCCAAGATCAGCTAACGCCGCCGGCCCTTGTCCGTCACACCCACCCTTCTAAGGCGGGGGTGACGGACAAGAGCCGGAATGGGTGTACCCGCTAGCCGGAGATGCCCTCTTGCCCGTCTTCCTCACGGCCGGTCAGGCGACGCCTGAAAGACCCATCCTCAGTTGAGGTGACCTGGAGGTCGTACCAGCCGTTTGCAGTGTCCCAGCCGATCTTCCTGCTCTGGCCCGGCTTGAGCTTCACCGTTTCCTTCCCGGCTGAGTACTGCAGGGACTCCAGCGATACTGTCACTGCCGCCGACCCCGTGTTACGCACTTCGAGTTCCACGGCTTTCTTGCCGCGGCGCCCCGTGACGGCGACGTCGACGCCCGAGGCGGCACCCGCCGTCGTGCCTTTCAGTTCGTACTGGTACCGGTTGGGCCCGGTGACGACGACGTCGAACGTTCCCGCGGCTACGGGGACTTCCACCGTCCGGCTGCCTGCGACGTCCGTGTGCAGGGGTTCGGAGACTTCGCCCGCGTAGCCGTAGACCGTGAAGTGGGTGGAGCGCGACCCGCTGTTGCCCAGTTCCAGGTTGATCTTCCCTTGCTTGACTGTGGCGGAAACCCGCGGCCGATACGGCAGCGGCCGGGCAGGACGGGTGCCGGTTTCCTGGATCGGGGCTACCTGGACGGCAGGGGGATTCGGGCGCCAGCGGCTGATCTTGGCGGGCACCGGGGCGGGATGGTCAAGGGTTGGAGGCGTGCCGGGGGAATCGAAGTTGAAGACGCCGGTCAGGTCGCCACAGACCTCGCGCCGCCATGGCGAGATGTTGGGTTCCTCGACGCCGGTCCAACGCTCCAGGAATCTCAGGACGGACGTGTGGTCGAAGACCTCGGAGCTGACGACGCCGCCCATCGTCCAGGGCGAGACCACGGTCATGGGGACGCGGGGGCCCAGTCCGATAGGCCGTGCGGTGGTCCAGTCCGTGGATTCTCCGGAGGCCGGGCGCGGCTGGACGGGCGGCGGAACGTGGTCGAAGTAGCCATCGTTCTCATCGAAGTTCAGGAAGATGGCGGTGCTGTCCCAGGTCCCGGGATCGCTGGCAATGGTATCCAGCAGGCGGTAAACGAAGTTGGCACTGCCCACGGGCGTGGAAGCTCCGGGGTGTTCGGAATCCGCCGCCGAGGGGACGAGCCAGCTGACCCGCGGTAGGGTGCCATCGGCGATGTCCTTGCTGAGGCGTTCAAGGAGGGTGTCGGGGCGGCCACGCCACATGGCTTTGTCGAACAACGACCGTTCGGCATCGGTCAGTGTGCTCCTGCCGGCTTCCAATTGGGCGAGGAGACGATCCTGTTCGGCGGCGCCCTTGCCGGCAAGACTGTCGTAGAACTCCTCGGTGGTGCGGAGCTTGCCGTCCACGGAGGCCAACATCTTCCTGCCGATGGCCTTGAACGTTTGGAAGTACTCCACTGCGTTGTCCGTGAAGTTGTCCCAGTCCTGGTAGATCCGCCACGAGATACCGGCCCGCTCCAGCCGCTCGGGATAGGTGGTCCAGTCGTAGCCGCCGTGGTCGTAGCCGTAGGCCGCGTTGGTGACGGCTCTCTTGCTGCTGCCGGGTTCGTTGCCCGTGGTGCCGCTCCAAAGGTAGGTGCGGTTGGGGTTGGTGGAACCGTTGACGGAGCAGTGGTAGGCGTCGCAGATGGTGAAAGTGTCAGCGAGTTCGTACTGCAGTGGGATGTCCTGGCGCTCGTAGAACGTCATGGTGGAGGCGCTCTTGGCGGGAATCCATTTGTCACACCAGCCGTTGTTCCAAGCCGTGATGGTGCCGGCGAAGGAGTGGTCCAAGTCGCCGAGGTACTGGATGTCCGAGCCTGGCCTGCCGGCAAGTTCGGCGGCCTTGCGGAGGGAGAAGGGCAATACCGTCTCTCCGGTGGCGCGGGGCTGTTCGAACACGGACTTGCCGTTGGGCAGGCGGGTGACGGACTTGTCGGCATAGCCGCGGACGCCGCGAAGCGAGCCGAAGTAATGGTCGAAAGAACGGTTTTCCTGCATCAGCACGATCACATGCTTGATGGACTGGAGGTTTCCTGGCGGAACGGGTTTGGCCATCGCCGCCTGGACAGAGGGAGGCAGCAGGGATCCGGTTGCGGCCAATGCCGTGGCCGCGGCTGCGGTGCCGAGGAAGCCGCGGCGGGACACGCCGATGGACCCGTCGGTTGAACGTTTCACCAAATCAGGGGAGTGCGAGGACATCAAGACGCCTTTCATGGTCAAGGTTGACCCGGCCAGCCTAGGCAGCCGAAGTGAACCGATGATGAAACCGCGGCAAACCGGCGGGGGCGTGTCGTGCGGTTCGAACTCTGGCTTTCTTTAGAGAAGTCAGCTACTTTGGTGCTCATGCCCCTGCGATCTGACTGGTCCGACCGTACGTGCAGCCTTGCCCGCGGCCTGGATGTCCTCGGCGACCCATGGGGAAGTCTGGTCCTCCGCGAAATATTCTTCGGAAACGGTCGGTTCGATGCCATCAAGCAGCGGCTTGAGGTCTCAGACAATGTCCTGAGCAAACGCCTCGCCTGGTTGGTTGAATCCGGCTTGCTCGTCCAACGCCCGTACCAGGACGGAGCACGTACCCGCCAGGAATACGTCCTCACCCCTAAGGGCGAGGACGCGCTCCCGGTCCTGAATGCCATCATCATCTGGGCCGAAAAACACCTGGACGCCCCCAACGAGGTCTCCCACATGCGGGTCATCCATACCGACTGTGGGCAAGCAACCTCGTCGGCTGACACCTGCGCGCATTGCGGCGTCGCCCTGACCGCCGCCAACACCAGCTGGCACAGTTACAAACGGAGCGACCATCCACTCCCACTCGCCGTAGCACCCCGCGAAAGCCACGCTTCAGCCCACGAATCGGAGATTTCCGCATGACCGCTCCCGACCTCACAGGAACCCCGTCCGGGACAAAACGGGCCCCCTCCGGCAAACGGCCACGCCTGCACCCCGCCTGGATCGTTGCCGCGGTAGCCTTCCTGGCGCTGGTAGGCGCGGCAGGGTTCCGTGCGGCGCCAGGTGTGCTCATGGTCCCCCTCCAGCAGGAGTTCGGCTGGTCAACCACGGTGCTGTCCCTGGCCGTCAGCATCAACCTGGTCCTGTTTGGCTTGACCGCGCCCTTTGCCGCTGCGCTGATGGAACGGTTCGGCATCCGAAAGGTCACCTCGCTGGCCTTGTGCCTCATCGGTTTGGGCTCGGCACTGACCGTCTTCGTCAACCAGTCCTGGCAAATCCTGCTCACGTGGGGCGTCCTGATCGGGCTCGGCACGGGATCCATGGCCCTGGTGTTCGCCGCGACAATTGCCAACACGTGGTTTGCAAAGAACCGTGGTCTGGTCATCGGCATCCTCACTGCGGGAAGCGCCGCCGGGCAGCTGATCTTCCTACCGTTCATCGCAGCCCTCGCCCAGAATCCGGGCTGGCGGGGTGCCTCGCTGCTCATCGCCGCGGGTGCGCTCGCCGTGGTTCCGCTGGTGCTGCGCTGGTTGCGGAACTCACCGGCCGACGTCGGGGTGTTGCCTTATGGTGCAGAAGAACCCACGGCTCAAGCCGCCGACGCCGGTGCCACGCCGTCGCCGGCAACGTCCGACTCCGCCAACGCTGCCGTGCGTGCCCTGCAGGTCCTCAAGCGTGCCAGCAAAGTCCGTACTTTCTGGGCATTGGCAGCAGGGTTCGCTATCTGTGGGGCCACCACCAACGGCCTTATCGGCACGCACTTCATCCCCTCGGCCCACGATCACGGCATGCCGGAAACCACAGCGGCAGGCTTGCTGGCCGTCGTCGGAATTTTCGACATCGTGGGGACCATCGCCTCCGGCTGGCTGACCGACCGGTTCAACCCCAAAGTCCTACTGGCCGTGTACTACCAATTCCGCGGGATTGGCCTGTTGGTGCTGCCGTTGCTGCTGGGCTCATCGGTGGAGCCCAGCATGATCATCTTCGTGGTGGTCTACGGGCTCGACTGGGTTGCAACTGTGCCTCCCACCGCGGCGATTTGCCGTTCGGTGTTCGGCGCGGACGGCTCGGTGGTGTTCGGCTGGGTGTTCGCCGCCCATCAGCTCGGCGCCGCTGCGGCAGCACTGGCGGCCGGATTCATTCGCGACGCCACCGGACACTACAACTACGCGTGGCTCGGCGCCGCCGCGATGTGCACCGTGGCGGCCGTCATCAGCGCCACCATCCGTAAGGACGCCGCCAAGAAGGTGCCGGCCGCGGTGGCCTAAGCGCGCTTGTTGGGCCCGCTCTGCACGCTATTCCGGCCCGGAAACGCGCAGAGCGGGCCTCGCAACTGGGGACGGTTAGCCGCGAAACGCCCCGATCCCGGTGATGTGCTGCCCCAGGATGAGGGTGTGGACCTCGTCCGTGCCCTCATAGGTCCGAACGGACTCCAGATTGTTGGCATGCCGCAAAGGGGAGTAGTCCAGCGTGACGCCGTTCCCACCGAGGATGGTCCGGGCCTCACGGGCAATCTTGATGGCCTCCCGGACGTTGTTCAGCTTTCCGAGCGAGATTTGCTGTGGCTGCAAGTGTCCCGCGTCCTTCAATCGGCCTAGGTGAAGGGCCAGGAGCGTGCCCTTCTGGATTTCCACGAGCATGTTCACCAGCTTTTCCTGCGTCAGTTGATACCCGGCCAATGGCCGCCCGAACTGGAGCCTGGTGGCGGCATACTCCAGGGCTGCCTCGTAGGAATCGCGCGCTGCACCCATCGCACCCCACGCGATTCCGTAACGGGCCTCGTTCAGGCACGTGAACGGCCCCCTCAACCCTGCAGCGCCGGGGAGGATCGCATCCGGACCCAGCCCCACGCCGTCGAACGTCACATCGCACTGGATCGAGGCGCGCATGGAAAGCTTTGGTTCGATCGGCGTCGCGGTCACCCCGGAGGTTCCCGCCGGGACCAGGAAACCCCGGATGCCATCCTCAGTGTTGGCCCACACCACCATGACGTCGGCGATCGAGGCGAGGCCGATCCAACGCTTGGCACCGTCCAGGACCCAACCGCCGGCGGTCCGTCGGGCAAACGTGGTCATGGACGACGGGTCCGAACCAGCTGTCGGCTCCGTCAGGGCGAAGCAGCCGATCAGCTCGCCGGCCGCCATCCGTGGAAGCCATCGCTCTTTCTGCTCCTCGGAACCCCATTTATGGATGGCCGTCATGGCCAGGGAACCCTGCACCGAGACAAAGGTGCGGATCCCTGAATCGCCGGCTTCCAGTTCCATCGCTGCCAAGCCATATTCGACCGCGGTCCTGCCGGGGCATCCATACCCTTCCAAGTGCATGCCCAATACCCCGAGCTCACCCAGTTCCGGGGCAATTTCCTTGGGAAAGTCAGCGTCCTCGTACCAACGGGAGATGTTCGGCCTGATCCGCTGCGCTGTGTAGTCCCGCACTTTCTCGCGGAGGGCCAACTCGTCCGCAGTCAACAGGGAGTCAAGGGCCAGGATGTCGGAGGGGTTCGTCGTTGAATCGCTCATTCCAGCATCCTAGGCCGCTACTCGCCGCGGACTATCCCAACCTCGGCTCGTTCGCCCGTGAAATAACCGCGGGTGGACGGCGCGAACCTGCACACAATGGCCAGCACCACGCCGAGGGCCAGGAGCAGGACGCCGCTGACGAACGCGCCACCGATCCCGAAGATGCGGGTATCCCCGTAGGCCGGATCCCACATCTGTACCGCCGAGACGAAGAACGCGGCGGTAAGGGACAACGCGCCCAGCAACGGCAGGATGCCACGGAACCACAGGTTGCGGGCCGAATCACGGAGCGTGGAACGGAAGAACCAGACGCAGGAGAACCCGGTCAAGGCGTAGTAGAACGCAATGAACAGGCTGATGGCGCTGATGGAATCGGACAGCAGGTTCTCGCTGAGGAAGCTCATGGCCACGTAGTAGACGACGGCCACCGCTCCCATGACCTGCGTGGAGAACCCGGGCGTCATGAAACGCTCATGGACCTTGCCGAAACGGGGAGGGAGGGCTCCGTGGACACCCATGGACAGGGTTCCGCGGGCGGTAGGAAGAATGGTGGTCTGCGTGGAGGACAGGACGGAGGCCAGCACGGCAACAACAATCAACCAGCCCCAAGGGCCCAGCACAACATCCTTCATGGCCAGGAAGACGTCATCCTGGTTGGCTTCATTGCCCAGCCCGATGCCGTCCGAGCCGATGGTGGCGTACATCATGACCAACAGTGCCACGGAAACGTAGATCGCCAGGAGGACCGTCGCTGAAATGACGGCGCCACGGCCAGGGGTCTTCGCCGGGTTCTCGGTTTCTTCGTTGAGGGCCAGGCATGTGTCCCAGCCCCAGTAAATGAACAGCGCCAGCAGCACCCCGTGCACCACGGCGCCGGGGTCCGCGAAGGCTCCCGCGGGGTTGAACCATTCGAAGTCAAAGGGCTGCCCCTCGGGCGCGCCGCCGGCAATCCTGAAGATGATGGCTACTGCGAAAATGCCCAAGGAAATGTATTGGATGTACGTCAGGGTGCGCTGGACGTGCTCGCCAAGCCGGATCCCGCGGTGGTTCACGTACGTCATGAACAGAATGAACAGCACGCCCGTGGCCGTCACCAGCCAGGTGTTGTCCGCCAAGGAACCGTCGCCGACCAGCAGCCAGAGATACTTGCCGGCGATTTGTGCCAGGTTGGCCAACACCACGATCCCGGCGAGGGCAACTCCCCAGCCGCCAAGCCATCCAGCCCACGGACCAAAGGCCTTGCGGGCCCAGAAGAACGTGGTGCCACAGTCGGGCATGGCGCTGTTAAGTTCCCGGAAGGCATAGGCGATGAACAGCACCGGAATGAAGCCGAGGACCAGGATCAGTGGAGTGTAGTTGCCGTTAACAGCGACAATGAGGCCCAGCGTTGCGGCCAGCGAATACACGGGCGCGGTGGAGGCCAGGCCCAGCATGACGGAGTCGCCCAGGTCCAGGATTCCTGCGTGGAGGCCTTTGGAAGGTACGACGGCGGAACGGTCGCCGCCCGCTGAGCCGCCACCCGGCGTCGAGGTTTCAGTGCTCATAGTGCGGCTCCGTAGGAAGTAGCAGGGGGCGCGACAGGCGCGGGGGCGTCGATGGTGTTGGGAACGAAGCGGCAGAAGTAGTCCGTGATGGGGCCGTCCGATTCGCGGATGCCGCAGCCCACGGATTCGCCATCCACTACCCAGAGGCCCAGGACGGGATGGTTGCCGTCGAAATCCGGAAGGGAGTGGTACTGCTGGAAGCACCACCCTTCGCGGCCGTAACCGCCGGGCTGCTGTATCTCGATGCCAGGGGCGTGGATGCGGATGTTGTCGCCCTCGCGTCCGTGCAACGGCTTGGCCACCCACTCCTTGAGCGGACCCGGGTCTCCCAGGTACGCCGGCAGCAGGTTCTCGTGGTTCGGATAGAGGTGCCACAGCGCTGCCAGCAGGGCTTTGTTGGACAGCAGCATCTTCCAGGCGGGCTCAACCCAGCGGGGGTTGTGGGCCCGCTGCAGGAGCCGTTGTCCGAACGGTTCCTTCATCATGAGTTCCCATGGGTACAGCTTGAACATGGTGCTGATCATGAAGTTGTCCAGGTCCACGAATCGGTTCAGGTTCGGGTCCCAGCCGATATCGGACATGTTGATGCCGATGGTGGTCCATCCGCCCTGGCTGGCGACGTCCCGCATGTAGGCGGCCGTCATCCAGTCTTCGCCTGACTCCTCAGCCTCGGAGTGGGCCACGTGCAGGGTGCTCATGCCGGTGCGGAACTGCAATTTCTTCCACTGCCGGATCAGGGCTTCATGGATGCCGTTCCACTGGTCCTTCTCCGGGAAGACGTCCTGGAGCCAGAACCACTGGGCAACGGAAGCTTCGATCAATCCTGTGGGGGTATCGGCGTTGTACTCCAGCATCTTCGCTGGACCGCCCTTGCCGTCATAAATGAAGTCGAAGCGGCCATAAATGTCCATGTCCGCAGCCAACAGCGAGTCACCGGCAAGCTCCAGCGCCTGTTGTCCGATGCCTATGTCGCCCATGGCTCCGGTAGCGAGGTATTTCGCGGCTTCCAAGCACATGATGTGCATGTCCTCGGCGGTCTTTTCCAGCGCTTCCACCTCGTCCATGGTGAATTCGTAGTACGCCGATTCGTTCCAGTATTCGATCTTGCGGCCATCGGGCATGGTGGTGGTGGAAAAGACCAGGCCCTGTTCTTCGATCTTCTTCTTCCAGTCCGGACGGGGCACGGAGGGCAGTCGACGCATCCCTAGCCCCCCGAGCTTCCGCCGCTTTTGGAGCTGCTGCCGAAACCGCCGCGGCTGACAGTGCCGCCCTTGGTGCTGTACCCGGTGGAGGACTTGGCGCCGGACGGCACGTTCTTGGTGTAGCTCGGGTAGGCGGACCTGTTCTGGCCGACGGCCGGAACGCTGGCGCCCCGCGAATAGAAGTACCAGGCGTAGATGCCCGAGCTGCGGCCCGCCGAGCTGCTGTTGTCGCACTGGTTGTCGTCAACGCGCTCGCCGGTTTCCTCGTTGAAGCAGACCTGTGCGTAGTCGGCTTCCTGCTCGTTGCTGGCAACGATCGCGGTGATGGTTCCAGCCAACAAGGCAGTCACGCCGAGGCCTACCACTACGGTGCGACGCTGCGAGCGCTTCTTCTTCTTGGCTGCTTCCGCTGCGCCGCGTTCGCGTTCCTTGGCGAAGGGGTCAATAACGGGCATGGGCTGGCCGGGCTGCGGTGTTCCTGCCGGGCCCTGGGATGCCCCAGCGGCTACAGGGCGCTTCTTGCCCTTGCCGGCGGCCCGGCTCTTGTCCTGGTTCTTGCCCGGCTGTTCCTGGGCCGGTTCTTCCACGGGCGCGAACAGTTCGGGGTGGAGTTCGGGTTTGGGCACCTGCCACGGCGGGGGCTTGGGCGGATTGTTGCCCGCTCCAAAATCGGCGTTGTTGTCCCCGCCGCTGCCGTTGTTGCCGGCAGCGTCGGGGTTGTCTTTCGGGCCCATGCGTATCCCCCTGGATAGACCGTGGAAGTGTCCGGCGCCACGCCGGACCAGAATGCTCAGAGCAAGCCTAGTACCTGTGCGCAGCGCTGGCACCGGTGACAGTCCCACATGGGGAGAACTGCCCACTAACGAACCATGTAAGGATGTAGCCATGGCGGCACCTGAGGCACACAGCAACGGCGAGGACGGCGTGCTGCTGCGGCTTCCGTCGGTGCGGGGCATCGGCCAGGGCCGGGTGATCGCCGGGTTGGTCCTGGCACTTTTGCTGCCCCCCGCCGTCGAACTTTTCGTCACGGTGCTGGGTTTCCGTAATTTCGCGATGATCATGCTCCTGCAACTGGCGGTGGCAGTGGCCGTGGCCGCTATCGGGGGCCTGTGGCCAGCGGTGGTGGCCGCCGTGCTGGGCAGCTTCCTCCTTAACTACTTTTCGGCGGACCCTGTAGGTTCGCTCTCCATCGCGGACCCCAGCACGCTGTTCACCGTGGTGGTTTTCCTTGCCGTTGCGTGCGGCGTGGGGCTTGCTGTGGGCCTGGCCACCCGGCGGGCGCAGGAAGCGGCGAGGTCGGGAGCGGAGGCCACGGCCCTGAGTGAGCTGGCCCTGCGCATCCTCAGCTCCGATGGCAGCCTGGAGTCGTTTTTGGAGAAGGTCCGCGGCAATCTGGGCATGGAGGCTGTGACATTGCTGGGAAGCCAGGGAATCCAGGCGCAGGGCGCGGCGCCGGAGTGGCGTGTCCTGGCGAGCGCCGGCCCCAATCCGCCGGTGACCCATGCCGCCGCCGATCATGCCGCCGTCGTCGATCCCCACTACACGCTGTTGCTGCGCGGCGGCCCGTTATCACCGCATCACCAGCGGATGCTCGCGGCATTTGGCGCGTTTGTGGTTGCTGTGCGCGAGCGGCAGCAGCTGGTGCAGAGCCGGCGCGACAATGTGCGGTTGTCGGAGGGCAACAAGATGCGTACCTCCATCCTGCGTGCCGTGTCGCATGACCTGCGGACGCCCTTGGCCGGGATCAAACTGGCGGTCAGCAGCCTGCGCCAGGATGACGTTGATTTTCCGCCGGATGTGGAGCGGGAGTTGTTGGAGACCATTGAGGATTACGCGGACCGGCTGGACCACCTGGTGGACAACCTCCTGGACATGTCGCGCATTACCGCGGACGCCGTCAATCCGTTGCTGACCGGTACGGCATGGGCGGACGTGCTGCCGGAGGCGCTGCAGGGGATTCCCCGGGACCGTCTCCGTAACGAACTGCCGCCTAACCTCCCACCGGTTCTAGCCGATACCGGCATGCTCGAGCGCGTTGTTGCGAACATCGTGGAGAACGCTGTGAAGTATGCGCCGGATTCGGACGTGGTGTTGAGGGCCACGGCTGGTGCGGGCATCACCTTGGGGGAGCGGCCCGCCAGCGAGCTGCGGATTGTGGATCATGGCCAGGGGATAGGCCCACAGGAGGTCCTCACCATGTTCCAGCCGTTTCAGCGTTTCGGTGACGCGCCCACCCCTGGGCCGGCCGGTGGGATCGGGCTGGGGCTCGCGGTCGCCAAGGGATTCACAGAGGCCATGGGTGGAAGCCTCGCTGCGGAGCCGACGCCGGGTGGCGGACTGACGTTGGTGGTCACGCTGCCGCTATGGACCGGGGAGCAGCTGTGACGCTGGTTTTGATCGTTGAGGACGAGGCACGCATAGCGCGGGCCATGCAGGTCACCCTTCAGGCGCACGGCTATCAGGCCCTGACAGTGGGAAATGGAGCCGATGCCCTGAACGCCGCGGCGAAACAACCTGTCAAGATTGTGGTCCTGGACCTCGGCCTGCCTGACATGGACGGCGTGGAGGTCATTCGCCGTATCCGGGGCTGGTCCAGCATGCCCATCATCGTGCTGTCCGCCCGGCACGCCTCGGAAGACAAGGTGGAAGCGCTCGACGCCGGTGCGGACGACTACGTGACCAAGCCTTTCGGTTTGGATGAGCTGCTTGCCCGGTTGCGGGTTGCCTCCCGCAGGGTAGTCACCGGGGAAGAAGAACCCACCTTGGCCACAGCAGACTTCGTGGTGGACCTGGCCGGCAAGAAGATCGTCAGGGATGGCGCGGACGTCCGGCTGACCCCTACTGAGTGGAACATCCTGGAGTTGCTGGTCCGCAACAAAGGGAAGCTGGTGAGCCAACAGCAGATCCTCACCCAGGTTTGGGGTCAGGCGTACGCCAAGGAAACCCAGTACCTCAGGGTGTACATCGCCCAGTTGCGGCGCAAACTCGAACGGGATCCTGCGGAGCCACGCCACCTCCATACCGAAGCCGGCATGGGCTACAGGTTCGATCCCTAGCGAGGCGCGGGCATCCGTACACTGTTGTCCATGAACACCGCATCCCTCCTCGCCGTCTGCCGTGTCCACCAGTTGTTGCCCGATCCCGGCAACGTGGGCGTCACCGCCATCGACAAGCGTCCCGTCGAGGGGCCGGTCAAGGTCCACAAACTGGGGCTCCACGGTGATGTGCAGGCGGACCGGGCCAACCACGGCGGCGAGGACCAGGCACTGTACGCCTATTCGCAGGAGGACGCTGACTATTGGTCAGGGGAGCTGGGTCGGGAGCTCGCGCCAGGCTTCTTCGGCGAGAACCTGCGCGTCACCGGAACCGAAACCACAGGCGCGGTGATCGGCGAACGCTGGAGGATCGGTTTGGACGTGGAGCTGGAAGTGACCTCGCCCCGGGTTCCTTGCGCCACCTTCCAACGCGCGATCGGGGAGCCGCAGTGGGTGAAGAGGTTCACGCAGGCCGGCAGGGTTGGCACGTACCTTAGGGTGATCCGGGCGGGCACCATCTCGGCGGGAGACCACATCCACCGCACGTTCGTTCCGAAGCACGGTATCACCGTGGGCCAGTGGTTCAGCGAACCCACCGCGGAACTCGTCCAGGCCCTCTTGGACGCCGAGGCGGATGGGGAGATCCGGCTCCAGGACGAGTACCACGCGAAGTTCGAAAAGGTCCTGCGCCGCAGCGAGCTCTGAACGCAGCTAGTCGGTCCCTGGACGCAGATTTGCGGTCCTGCCGGACCCGTGGTGAGCCCGCATTCAAGGCCCGACAACGGGAATGTGAACAAGCTCACCGGAATCCGGGTCGCGGGCACCCCGCCCTGTGCCCTACACTTGAAATATCCCCCACTCCGGAAATCCCTTTATCCTGCCCAATTCTTGAGGCAGGACTGGTAAGTGTTGGGGCCCGCAAATGTGTGCGGGCATTTTCATAGGGAGAGCCGGCTAAAGAAAACGCTGTACAGACTGCTGGGATAGCAGCCAAGAGATGCAGCGGGAAGTCCTGCCATGGGATTGCGATAGCGCCGGACTTCTTGCGAATAGCAGGGCACCTTTTCCTGTCTCTTCGCGACGAGTACTGCGGCCAGCCCAACCGGGTCGCGCCGATGCCCTATGGATGAGGAATTTCCCCTTATGACCGAAAATCTCAACGAAAACTTCGACGCCCCGAACGATGAGTCTGCTGAAACAGCCCCCGTTGCTGAAGCAGTAGAGACCGCCGCACCCGCCGAAGCTGAAGCACCGGCTGCTGCCGCTGCCCCCGTCGAGACTGCCGCAGCTGAGGCTGCAGCCCCCGCCTTCACCGAAGCTCCTGCTCCCAAGGCAGACGAGGACGAAGAAGAAGGCGTTCGTTTTGCCGAGCTAGGCATCGACGGCCGCGTTCTGGCCGCCCTGCAGGATGTCGGCTACGAAAAGCCGTCACCCATCCAGGCCGCAACCATCCCGCTGCTCCTTGAGGGCCGCGACGTCGTTGGCCTGGCTCAGACCGGTACCGGCAAGACCGCAGCATTTGCTGTCCCGGCCCTGTCGCGCCTGGCTGAACTTCACGACCTCAACGGCCCGTCCCGCAAGACCCAGGCATTGGTCCTGGCTCCCACGCGTGAACTGGCCCTCCAGGTTGCCGAGGCTTTCACCTCCTACGCCAAGCACATTGACGACTTCACTGTCCTGCCGGTGTACGGTGGCTCGGCCTACGGCCCGCAGCTCGCCGGCCTTCGCCGTGGCGCACAGGTTGTTGTTGGTACCCCCGGCCGCGTAATCGACCACATCGCCAAGGGTTCCCTGGACCTTTCCGAGCTCCAGTACCTCGTCCTTGACGAAGCTGACGAGATGCTGCGCATGGGCTTCGCCGATGACGTTGAGCAGATCTTCCAGCAGACCCCCGAGGACCGCCAGGTTGCACTGTTCTCGGCCACCATGCCGGGCCAGATCCGCCGCATGTCCAAGCAGTACCTGAACAACCCGGCTGAGATCTCGGTGAAGTCCAAGACCACCACCGGCGCCAACACCCGCCAGCGCTACCTGCAGGTCATGGGCCCGCACAAGCTGGACGCACTGACCCGCATCCTTGAGGTTGAGGAATTCGACGGCGTTATCGCCTTCGTGCGGACCAAGATGGCTACCGAGGACCTGGCTGACAAGCTGAAGGCACGGGGCTTCCAGGCTGCCGCCATCAACGGCGACATCCCGCAGCAGCAGCGCGAACGCACTGTTGACGCGCTCAAGGAAGGCCGCATCGACATCCTGGTTGCTACCGACGTCGCAGCCCGTGGTCTTGACGTTGAGCGCATCAGCCACGTCATCAACTACGACATCCCGCACGACACCGAGTCCTACGTCCACCGCATTGGCCGTACCGGCCGTGCAGGCCGTTCCGGTGACGCGATCCTGTTCATGACGCCGCGCGAGAAGTACTTGCTGCGTTCCATCGAGAAGGCCACGCGCCAGCCGGTCGAGCAGATGCACCTGCCCACCGCGGAGACCGTGAACACGCTGCGCCTGGGCAAGTTCGCCGAGCGCATCACCGAGACCCTCGCGTCCGAGGATGTCGCAGCGTTCCGCGACCTCATCTCTTCCTACGAAGAAGAGCACAACGTTCCGGCTGCGGAGATCGCAGCTGCCCTGGCCGTCATGGCCCAGGGTGGTCAGCCCTTGCTGGTCAAGGAACTGCCTGCAGCTCCTGAGTACCAGAAGCGCGAGCGCTCCAAGGACGGCTTCGGTTCCCGTGGCCCGACCCGTGCACTCACCGAGGGCAACGCTACCTACCGGATCGCCGTCGGACGCCGTCAGCGCGTCATGCCGGGCTCGATCGTTGGCGCCATTGCCAACGAGGGTGGCATCTCGTCCGCACAGATCGGTGGCATCGACATCCGCTCGGACCACTCCCTGGTGGAGCTCCCGGCAGACCTGAGCCCCGAGCAGCTGCGCGCACTTTCCCGCACCCGCATCGGCGGCGAGCTGATCAACCTCGAGCTGGACAACGGCCGCAGGCCGAGCAGCGAACGTGGTGGCTACTCCGGCGGGGGACGCGGTGGCTACGGCGACCGTGAAAACCGTGGTGGCGGAAACTTCAAGGGCAACGGCGGCTTCAAGAAGGACTTCCGCAAGTCCGACGGCGAGCGTACCTCCGCTGACCGTGGCGGCCGCTCCTACAGCGACCGCTCTGAGCGCACCGCAGGCAGCTTCGGCGACCGCGATCGCGGCCAGGCCAGCGGATCCCGCTTCGGCGGTCACGGCGACGGCGCACGCAAGCCCCGCAGTGGCGGCGAAGGCGGACACCGCGACTTCAACCGCAAGGGCAAGTGGTAAACACAGCCCGGTGATAAACACCAAGTAGTTCCCGCAGGGGGTCGGCTTTCGAGCCGGCCCCCTGTTGCGTTAACCGCGGGCCCCGGCCCCGGTCGCCAGCCGTGCGGCACGAATTTCGGGGCGGCATTGGGTTACGGGGAACAGCCCGCCGCCGTACTATCGCTTCATGGGACTGCTGGATAACGTGAAGAAAACCCTCGGCATCGGCGACAAGGATCACGGTGAAAAGGATCACAGTGCCTCCGCGACCCCCGTTGCCGCCCCGGACCCCGTTCAAGTAGACCAAACTGCGGCCCGCCAGGCGGCCGAGGATGCAGCCGCCGTCGACGCTGCATCTTCCACCCGGGACGCTGCGGAAGCTGCAGCTGCGCAGGCAACGCACAACCAGGAAGCTGCCGACGTGGCGGGGGCACAGGCGGCCAGGCAGGTGGAAGCAGACATCGACGGCGCCCAACAGGCCCAGGAAGCTCAGGAAGGCGCCCCTGAGGGCTCCGCGGGGCGTTCCTCGGGAGCCCGGAGGGTCACCGAGGTGGTGGTGGAGCCCGGAGACACCATGAGCGGTATCGCGGCCCAGTTCGGCGTGGACCTCGGCGCTCTGATCGCAAGCAACTCCGACACGGTCCCAAACCCCGACCACCTTTACCCTGGGCAGGTGCTCCGCTTGCCTTGATGTTCTCCGTTTGTAGATCAACTCCGGGGCGCCTTTGCAAATTGTGTCGACGCGAATTTTCCGCGTCCTTTCGCCGATTTGTAGCTTCTGAAAACGTCCGGTAGAGTATTTACTCGTTGCCCCCCTAGCTCAGTGGTAGAGCGCGTTCTTGGTAAGAACGAGGTCACCGGATCGATTCCGGTGGGGGGCTCTGAATGAGGGCCTGTGTCAGGGCGGTTTTGACCGGCTTGACACAGGTTTTTCTCATTCGTGGCGGTGTAGCTCAGTTGGTTAGAGCGCACGACTCATAATCGTGAGGTCGGGAGATCGAGCCTCCCCACCGCTACAGAGCAAGACCCCGCAGAATTCACCTGCGGGGTCTTTTTTCGTTTCGTGGGACAGAATGGGTCCATGAGCCGAATCGCAATCATTGGCGGCCACGGCAAAGTGGCCCTGCATCTGTCCAAAATCCTCAGTGGCGAAGGTCACGACGTCACGTCCTTCATCCGGAATCCCGAGCATGTGCCGGATGTCACGGAAACGGGAGCCTCCGCCGAGGTGCTGGATGTGGAGAACTCGACGACGGCGGAACTCGCCCAGGCGCTCACCGGCCACGACGCGGTGGTCTGGTCGGCCGGTGCTGGCGGGGGCAACCCGGACAGGACCTATGCGGTGGACCGGGACGCCGCGATCCGCTCCATGGATGCCGCCGGGCAGGCCGGCGTCTCGCGGTATGTGATGGTTTCCTACCTCGGGGCCGCCAAGGACCACGGCGTGCCCCAGGACAATCCTTTCTTCGCCTACGCGGAGGCCAAGGCTGCCGCCGACGAGTACCTGCGGGGTACTGACTTGGACTGGACCATCCTGGGCCCGGGCGCACTGACGGATGAACCGGCCACGGGTTTGATCGAAACGGACCCTGCCACCCCCGAAGACGGGACCCAAACTTCACGGGCAAACGTGGCCCTGGTGGCTGCTGCGGTCCTGGAACTTCCGGGGACAGCCCATCGGACGATCACCTTCAAAGACGGTACCGAAGACGTGGTGGACGCCCTCACTAAGGACTGACCGGACCTGCCCGGCGGTTACCCCGGGATATGTTTGTAGGGAACTTTCCCGGTGTTGCCGGGGAAGGGCCTTACAACATCTGGGGAAGCAGGGAAATGGATCAGTTGGCGCTCATAATCGGGTTGCTGCTTGCAACGGTGGTGGCTGTGGGCCTTGGCGACCGGCTGCGCCTTCCTTATCCGGTGCTGATGCTGTTGCTCGCTGTGGCCCTGACCTTCATTCCGGGCTTCCCCGAGCTTGAAATCTCGCCGGACCTGATCCTGCCGATCTTCCTTCCGCCGCTGTTGTTTGCCACGGCGCAAAAGAGTTCCTGGGCAGTTTTCCGCGTGCGTTGGCGGACACTGCTGCTGATGGCTGTGGCCCTGGTGGTGGTGTCCACTGCCACGGTGGCCGGCGCCGCGTGGCTGATGATTCCGGGCATCGGGATCCCGGCCGCCATCGCCCTGGGCGCCATGGTGGCGCCTCCGGATCCCGTAGCCGTGGAATCCGTTGCCGGACGCGTTCATATGCCGCGGAGGCTCATCACAGTCCTCCAAAGTGAAGGCCTGTTCAACGATGCCGCAGCAATCGTGATTTTCCAGGCGGCAGTCGCGGCAACGGTCTCAGGCAGTGAGGTAGGGCCGAACGTCATCCTGCAGTTCGTGGTTGGCGCGGCGTTGGCCATCCTCATTGGCATCGCGATGGGCTGGGTGACCAAGGTCATCACCAAGCTGGTCACGTCCATGGTGGCCAGAAGTGCCGTCACACTTGTTGTGCCGTTCGCCGCGTACATCCTTGCGGAAGAGCTGCACGCCTCAGGCGTGGTGGCCGTCGTCGTGACCGCCTTGGAACTGCAGCGCCATACGCGACCCCAGGACGCTGCCGAGCGGATCACCCGGACCGCTTTCTGGGACGTGGTGGAGCTGCTCGCCACGGGGTTGGCCTTTGGCTTGGTTGGCCTCGAGATCCGTCACGTCATACGGGACGAAGGAACAGCCATTTTCGGGATGATCGGCATGGCCGTGGTGATCTGCGTCCTGGTCTTCGTGGTGCGCTTCCTCTGGCTGGGCCTGCTCTCACTGACCGCACGACGACGGCGCAACCTCCTGCCGACGTCCCCCAAGGAAGTACTGATCCTGACGTGGTGCGGTATGCGGGGGCTGGCAACCCTGGCCTTGGCTTTGGCGCTCCCCATGACCTTGCCTGATGGCAGCGATTTCCCGGCCCGACACGAGATCCTGGTGATTGCGTGCGCCGTCCTCCTGGCCACATTGGTCCTTCCCGGGTTGACGCTGCCTTGGCTGATGCGGGTCCTGAAGGCCACCGAGGATGGTTCGCACGAACAGGACGCAGCGCGTGTACTGGCGCGGCGCGCCCAGTCCGCCGCCGTTGCGGCCCTGAAGGACCACGACCTCATGAAGGAATTGCCCGCCGAGAAGGTGGCCCTGATCAAGGAGAAGATGCGTCGGCTCCACGCCGAGCTGTTGGATGGCACCCTGCAGAATGAGACGACTGCCGAGAAGCGCAAGCGCGGGCGGGAATTGTCAATTGCGGTTCAAACGATCGCCCTGGACGCCGCACGCCAGGAAGTGGTCTCAGCACGCAATGAGCCTGGGACTGACCCTGAAGTGGCGGACCGGGTACTGCGGCAACTGGACCTCCGGACCCTGTCGATGCCGGACTAGTCCTGGTCAGGCCTAGGCTTCCCCGCTGGTTTGTTCAACGAAGGTGTTTGTTTAACGAAGCGGGCGAGAGGTCCAATGCATTCTCTTCCACATAGTCCAGTGCGTGACGAACCGCTCCGAGGGACACGATGCCATCCCCGAGGGTGGAGCTGGCCAGGCGCGGGGGAGTGAAGGTGAACTCCGGGAGCTGCTTTTCAATGGCGGGGATCAGGGCGTTGGCGGACGCTGCGACACCTCCCGCTATGACAAACAGTTCAGGATTGACCAGGGTGCTGATCGAGCCGATGACCCGGGCCATTCGGTGTGCCACGCGGTCCAGCGCGCTTTGTGCGGCGGGATCGCCGTCGGCTGCCGCTGTGAAGACCATCCCGGCGGTCAGTGCTGCGGGGTCGCCACCACAGAGTGTTCCAAGGGCCGAGGCGGCGTCGTCCTTGAGGGCTTCGCGTCCCCACAGGGCAGCGTAGTGGGCAATCCCGTACGTGTCGCCAACGCCGTCTACGTTGTCGAGGTAGCCGAGTTCGCCGAAGCCGCCCAGTTGGCCGTGGAGCAGGCGTCCTGACTCGAGGATGCCAGAGCCCAGGCGGTCGCCGGCAAGCATGACCACCAGATTGTCCACTCCTTGGGCTGTTCCCTGCCACCGTTCGGCGAGGGCGGCCAGGTTGGCGTCGTTTTCCAGGAGCACATGCCAGCCATGCCGTTCGGAAACTATCCGGCGGACATCGAAGGAGCGCCAGAATTCCTGGACCGTGAGGACCTCGCCTTGGCGGTTTACCGGGGCAGCAACGCCGACGGATACGGCGAGGACGGAGTCTGCCGTGATACCTGCCTTGAGCATGGCATCTGCCGCGATCCGGTCCAGTACATCGGCGCGTTCATCAGCGGGCACGTTGTAGGTCCGGAAGGGCATGGTGACCTGGGACAGGGGTGTGCCGGCCATGTCCGCCACTATGGCGGTGATCTTGGTGGCGCCGATGTCGATGCCCAGCACGTGGGCTGCGCTGTTGTCGAAGACGAAGCGGCGCGCCGGGCGGCCTTTCACGTAGTCTCCGGCCACCCGTTGATTTTCGAGTTCCTGAAGCCATCCCAGGCGAACCAGTTCGTCGCAGATGGAGATGACGGTGGCGCGCGAAAGTTCGGTGGAGGCCATCAGTTCGGTGCCCGTAACGACTCCTGCGCCACGCATTGCCTTGAGCATGGCGCTGGCGTTGACCCGGCGGACCAGCTGTGTTGACGGAGCGGTACCGGTCAGCATGCTGCTTCCTCGCTTTCCCGACCGCTTGCAGGAACTGAGACAGCGGTCTATCTAAATTTAGTGCATAAATTTAGATACCGACACATTTCCTTCGAAGTCTTGACCGTGTGGTGGCCATCACTCAATACTAGCGATAGGTTATAAATTTATCTCCTATCTAAACTCTTGGACGGGGTAAATGACTCCCCGGATGGTGACGCGGCCGCCGGGGTCCGCAGGATGAAAGGACTATGGTGTCTGCACAATCGACACGCAAGAGACGCCTGGCAGCGATGGGGCTGGGGCTGGCCCTGCTGGCAGGCCTCCTCTCGGGGTGCACGGGTGAACCGGGCAAGGAAACAATCCGGTTTACGTTCAGTAAACGCGAGGCAATCGGCTTCATGAGCAAACTCGTTGCCGACTACAACGCTTCGCAGGACAAGGCAGAAGTTGTCATGGACACGTCCGGCGTCGACGTCGTGTCCGCAAGCTTCGTGCGGGGCAATCCACCGGACATTGCTTTGGCCAACTACAACATGGAATCGTCCCGTTTCGTCCAGCGTGGTGCGCTGAGCGATCTGTCCGGAACCAACGCTGCCTCCCGCATCCGGGAAGACCTCCAACCGCTGATGGACCAGTACGGGAAGTACCCGGACCGTACCAGCGCCCTTCCCTATTCGGTGATGGCCTCCTCCGTGATCTACAACAAGGACATCTTCGCTGCCAACAACATCAGTGTGCCTACGACCTGGAGCCAGCTGATCGCTGCCTGCGAGAAACTGAAAGCCGCTGGAGTGACGCCGTTCTATGCCACGTGGAAGGACGACTGGACGATAGCCCAGGGGTGGTTCGACTACTCCGTTGGGGGCCAAGTGGACACCATCGACTTCTTCAAGAAGCTGGCCGATGAAGGGACGGAAGTCGGTCCGGATTCCCCGGTGTCATTCCAGAAGGACTTCGACCAGCCGGTTGCCAGGATGCTGCAGTTGACCAAGGACTACGTCAACAAAGACGCAGCGAGCAGGGCCTATGGCGACGGAAACCTCGCGTTTTCGCAAGGCAAGGCCGCCATGTACCTGCAGGGGCCGTGGGCCTTCAGCGAACTGGCCAAGACCGCCCCCGACCTCCAACTGGCAACTTTCCCCCTGCCAATGACCGAGAACCCGGAGGACTTGCGCGTCCGCGTCAACGTGGACCTCGCCGCCTGGATTCCTGAGGCATCCAAGCACAAGGACGCTGCACGCGGCTTCCTTGAGTACCTGTACAAGCCGGAAGTGATGGACGCCTACAACAAGTCCCAGCTTGGGTTCACCCCAACCAAGGACTCCGCGGTGGTTCCGGACCCGCGGATCGCGGGCATGGCCGGTTACTACGAGCAGGGAAAGGTGTACCAAGGTCCCTCGGTCTTGGTGCCAAAGACCATCCCCATCATGAACTACACCCAGGCGCTCGTCTTCGGCGCAGGACCTGAATCCACCCTCCGAACCCTCGACGCAGATTGGGCGCGCCTGGCGTTTCGCCAGTAGTGCCGGACCCGGGAGCTAAGAAATGTCCATCCTCACCAACAAAATCACCTCCGGCAGGGACCGTCCCCGGCAACGCAGCAGGCGACCCGTTGAACCTATCTTCTACTTCTTCCTGGTACCCAGCCTTCTCCTGTTCACCCTGGCCATCACCATCCCGGCCATCATTGGTATTTTCTTCAGCTTCACGGATTCCATCGGCATCGGTGATTGGGAATTCGTAGGCCTTACCAATTACCTTGCGATATTTGGTGACCCCGCGATCCTGCAGAGCTACCTTTTCACCTTCGGGTTCTCCCTCGTTACGGTGATCGCAGTCAACGTGGTCGCCTTCCTCCTGGCCGTGGGACTGACATCGCGGATCCGGATGAAGACCGCGCTGCGCACCGTTTTTGTCATCCCCATGGTGGTTTCCGGCATCATCATCGCCTACGTGTTCAACTTCCTGTTCTCCAACTCGCTGCCGGCAGCCGGGGCGGCAGCAGGGATTCCGTGGCTGGAAAGCAGCCTGTTGGCCAACCCGGACCTCGCTTGGATCGCCATTGTCCTGGTCACCGCGTGGCAGGCAGTCCCCGGCGCGCTGCTCATCTATATCGCGGGCCTCGTCGCTGTTCCGGGGGACGTCTACGAGGCTGCGGACATCGACGGCGCCAGCAAGTTCCAGCAGCTGGTGAAGATCACCCTTCCGCTGGTGGCCGGATATGTGGTCATCAACATCATTCTCGGGTTCAAGGGCTTCCTGAACGCCTACGACATCATTGTCGGGCTGACGAACGGCGGCCCGGGAACCTCCACCCGAAGCATCGCAATGACCGTTATCGCCGGCTTCAACGGCGGCGACTACGCCTACCAGATGGCCAACGCAACGATCTTCTTCGTTGTAGCCATCCTGATTTCCCTTGTACAGCTCTCGTTGACCCGCGGACGGAATGCTCTCTGATGACCGAACAAGCCACCATCCAAACTGAAGCCCGGCAAGCCAAGCCAGGTACCGCCGTCGGAAGTTCCCGGCCCGTTGCCAGAGCGAAGCGGGAGCGGGCCAACTGGCCGGGGACCGCCATCCTCCTGCTGTGTGCGGTCACTGTTCTGCTACCCCTGTACGTCACGGTTTCCATGGCTTTCAAGACCCAAGGGCAGGCGGTGGACGGCAACGCCTTCTCGTTCCCGGCACCATTCAGCCTTGACGGCTCCGTCCAGGCCTGGACGTTGACAAACTTCCCCGTGGGCGCCGCCATGTCGCTGCTGGTCACCGCAGGCACGGTGGTGGCTACGATCATCCTGGCCGCCTTCGCTTCGTACGCGATCGTGCGTAACTGGGAGCGCAAACTGTTCCGGTACTCGTTCTTCTACCTGCTGGCGGCCATGTTCATCCCGTTCCCCGTGGTGGCACTGCCGCAGATCCAGCTCACCGGCCGGCTGGGACTGGACAACCCGTTCGGCGTGATCCTGCTCGCCACCATGTTCCAGCTGAGCTTCAGCGTGTTGCTCTTCACCGCATTCCTCAGGTCGATCCCCATGGAGTTGGAAGAGAGCGCCCGGATCGATGGGGCAACGAGATGGCAAACGTTCTGGAAGCTGATCTTCCCGCTTCTGGCCCCGATGAGCGCAACGGTCGGAATCTTTGCCTTCCTCTATGCGTGGAACGACTTCATGATGCCGTCGCTGATCATTTCCGATCCGGGCCTGCAAACCCTCCCGGTGCGGCAAAACCTGTTCCAGACCCAATTCAGCAACAACTACCACGTGTCTTTCGCGTCCTACCTCATGGCCATGGCGCCCGCGATCGTCGCTTATCTCTTCACCCAGAGGTGGGTCATGGCGGGCGTCACCCAGGGCGCAGTCAAGGGCTGAACCACTGTTGACCTTCCCGCGTCCGGCGTTTCATACTGGTCCGGGATCTAAATTTAGAATCTAAATCAAAGGAGTTTCGTGAGCACCCCCACTACGCAGGCACACCGTACCGACGCCGGACGCATGGCTGATCCGAACTGGTGGCGCCAAGCAGCGGTCTACCAGATCTATCCCCGCAGCTTCCACGACGCGAACGGGGACGGGCTGGGAGACATCAAGGGCATCACAGCCAAGGTCCCGTACCTGAAGGAACTGGGAATCGATGCGGTCTGGCTCAGCCCGTTCTATCCTTCGGCCCTTGCCGACGGCGGCTACGACGTGGATGACTACCGCAACGTGGACCCCAAGCTGGGGACGCTGGAAGACTTCGACGAGATGGCCGCAGCCCTGCACGCCGCTGGGATCAAGATCGTGGTGGACATCGTGCCCAACCACTCTTCTGACCGCCACGAATGGTTCAAGGAGGCGCTGGCATCCCCGAAGGGCTCAGCCGCCCGCGAGCGCTACATTTTCCGTGACGGCAAGGGCGAAAACGGTGAGCTTCCTCCGTCGGACTGGGATTCCGTCTTTGGCGGGCCCATCTGGGAGCGCATCACCGAACCGGACGGCACGCCTGGCCAGTGGTACCTGCACATCTTCGCCAAGGAGCAGCCGGACTTCAACTGGGAGAACCCGGAGATCCGCGAGGACTTCCTGAAGACCCTCCGCTTCTGGTCCGACCGCGGCGTGGACGGTTTCCGTATCGATGTTGCCCACGGCATGGCCAAGGACCTTTCCGAGCCGCTGCCCATGAAGGCCGACCTCGAGGCCAAGGCACATGGAACTGATGGCTTCACCGACGGATCGCACCCCTTCTGGGACCGCGACGAGGTGCACGAGGTTTACGCAGAGTGGCGCAAGCTTTTCAACGAGTACAACCCGCCGCGGACTGCTGTTGCCGAAGCCTGGGTCCACGAGTCACGCCGTGCCCGTTACGCCAGCCCGGAGGGACTCGGGCAGGCGTTCAACTTTGACCTGCTGCAGTCCGACTTCGACGCCGCATCCTTCAAGAAGATCATCACGGACAACCTGGTTGCCGCCAAGGAATCCGGAGCGTCCTCCACCTGGGTCTTCTCCAACCACGACGTCGTTCGCCACGCCACCCGCTATGGGCTGCCGAAGGGCGGTTCGGTGGCACAGGGAACCAATGCAGCGCAGGACATCACCGGTGGCGAACCCAAGGGCCAGGACGGCAAAGGATGGCTGCTTGCCGGCGCACCCGCTGAGGAGCTCGACGTCGAACTTGGCTTGCGTCGCGCCCGCGCCGCTACGCTCTTGTTGCTCGCGCTTCCGGGCTCCGCGTACCTGTACCAGGGTGAAGAGCTGGGCTTGCGCGAAGTGACGGAGATTCCCGATTCCGAGCGTCAGGACCCGTCGTTCTTCCGCAACCCGGGAGTGGAAATCGGCCGCGATGGATGCCGTGTTCCGTTGCCGTGGACAGCGGAGGGCCCGTCGTTTGGGTTCGGCTCCGGCGGCGCACACCTCCCGCAGCCTGCGTGGTTTGCGGAGTACGCAGTCGCCAAGCAGGACGGCGTCGAAGGTTCCACGCTTGAGCTGTACCGGAAGGCGCTGCACCTGCGGAGCGAACTCCAGGCCGATGAGGAACTTGAATGGGTGGAGACCGGCAACCCGGACGTGCTGCACTTCAGCCGTCCCGGCGGGTGGCACACGCTGACCAACTTCGGCAGTGAGCCCGTTGACCTGCCGGAGGGCGAGGTGGTGGTCTCCAGCGGACCATTGGAAGAGGGCAAACTGCCTTCCGACACCACCGCCTGGGTTGTCAGCAAGGCGTAGGCGGAGTACTGACGCTATGGCATTTGCGAACGGGCGGGGACGCCTCATCTACGGCTGCATGGGACTTGGCGGTCCATGGGACGGCACGTCCTACGGAGCGACGGAAATCGATCAGGCCGCTGCGGTGATTGACGCCGCACGCGGGATTGGCGTTGAGCTGTTCGATCATGCGGACATCTACCGCAGCGGCAAGTCCGAGGCCGTCTTTGGCGAGGTCCTCGCCCGTTCGCAGGGTCTGCGCGGGAACGTCAAGTTGCAGACCAAGTGCGGGATCAGGCTGGGGGAGCGCGGGTTGGATACGCACTACGACCTCAGCCGGGAAGCCATCCTTGAACGGGTCAACGGGAGCCTGAAACGGCTCCAAACGGATTACGTGGACCTGTTGCTCCTGCACCGGCCCGATCCCCTGATGGACCCGCATGAGGTGGCGGCCGCCGTCGGGCAGTTGATGGCCGAAGGCAAGGTACGGCAGCTGGGGGTGTCCAACATGTCCGGCGCCCAGATCGCATTCCTCCAAGACCAGTTGGAGACACCCATCGTGGCGAACCAGTTGGAAATGAGCCTGCTCCGGCGGGACTGGGTGGAGAGCACCGTGTTGGTCAACCATGCGGAGGGCGCGGGTTACAGCTTCCCGCACGGGACCGTGGAGTACTGCACGGCCCACGGGGTGGAGCTTCAGGCTTACGGGTCCATGGCCCAGGGCCGGTACACCGGAGCCAAGTCCGGCGAACTCTCAGCTGCGGAGTCGGCCACCGCGGCAATGCTGGAACAGCTGGCGGAGGCTCAGGGGTCCACGCCGGAAGCTGTGCTGCTGGGTTGGCTCATGAAGCACCCGGCAGGTATCTCGCCCGTCGTGGGCACAACCAACGTCGCACGGATCACGGCGTGCGCCGACGCCGCAATTGTCGCGAAGAACATGACACGTGCCCAGTGGTACGGCCTGTGGGTCGCAGCGCGGGGAAACAACATCCCTTAAACCCAACTGAGTCGCAGTTGTGCGCGTTATGAGAGCTGAAAACGCGCTTAACTGCGACTCAGTTGGGTCAGGACAGCAACACATGCGACCCCCTACGAGGTCGTCACGGGTGCCACCACGGAGTACGTGCTGGAGTCACCCTGGATCGCCTGGCTGGGCTTTCCATCGATGCTGACCGGGATGTCCCCGGCGATGGTCACACGGTTGAGCTTGCGCGGCTGGCCGTCGTAGTTGTCCGGGGCGTAGTGCTGGGTAATGCGGTTGTCGAACAGGACCACCTGGTTAGGCTCCCAGTTCACGCGGACCACGTTCTCCGGACGGGTCACATACGCCTGGAGGAGGCGGATGATGTCCTTGGACTCGGTGTTGGACAGGCCCACGATCCGCAGCCGCTGCGCGAAGCCCCCAATGAACAATCCGCGCTCGCCGGTCAGGGGATGGACGCGGACCACGGGGTGCGCGGTCTCGAACTTCAGCCGCGTGAACTCCTTGCGACGTTCCTCGGCGTTGGAGTGCTCCAGGTTCTTTGGCACCGAGTAGTCGTAGTCGTTCGTGTGGATGGCCCACAGGGTTTCCGCAAAGTTGCGCAGCTCCTCCGGGAGGTCCCGGTAGGCGCCGGCCGAGGACGCGATCAGGGTCTCCCCACCGTAGGCCGGAAGGTCGATGCTGCGCAGCGTGGATGCCTGCGGCGGATTGACCACGAACGTGACGTCCGTGTGCCAGTTGTTGGCTGAGCCGTTTTCGCTGTCAACGGGCAGGACGTTCTCCTCCCCTTCCACCGAGGCAACGGTCGGGTGAGCCTTGGTGAGTGGCCCGAAATGCGAAGCGAACTTCACCTGGGCCTCGTCGGTGAGGATGTTTGCTTCGCGGAACACCAATGCCTTGTGTTCGTTGAGTGCTGCCCTGATCTGCGCAACGGTTTCCTGGCTCAGGTCTCCGCTGATGTCCAGCCCACGGATTTCGGCGCCGATGCGGGAGCCGAGCTTGGCGAACTCGAGTTTGGTTTCGGTAATGACGGTCATTTGTTTTCCTTCTTTCAGTGATTTCAGTGATTTCAGTGATGGGTGTGGCTGGGATGCCACGGGTAAAAACTCAGGAAGCGGCCGCACCGACAGCGGTCCGCCAGCGGGAGAAGTGCCGTTCAAGGGCCACCAGCAGGAAGTTCACACCGAGCCCCAGCAAGGACACCGTGAGGATGCCCGCATACATGTCCGGGATCAGGAAGCTGCTCTGCGCATTGACAATCAGGTAGCCCAGACCAGCCTTCGCGCCGACCATTTCGGCGGCGATCAGCACCAGGATGGATGCGGTACCGGCCATGCGGATACCCGTGAAGATCGTGGGCACGGCGGAGGGCAGGATGACCTTCTGGAAAAGCCGGAAGCTATTGAGCCCCAACGAACGCGCAGCCCTGATCAGGAGCGGGTCCACGGTCTTTACACCGGCAATGGTGTTCAGCAGCACCGGGAAGAACGCCGCGTAGGCCACGATGCTGATCTTGGATTCCTCGCCGATGCCCAGCAGCAACGTAAACACCGGTAGGAGCGCCAGTGCGGCCGTGTTGCGGAACAGCTCCAACAGCGGGTTCAGGACTGAGTTCAGCCGCCCGTACCAGGCAATGAGCAAACCCAGCGAGACACCCGCCACCAGCGCTGCACCGAAGCCCGCTACCGAGCGCGTGAGGCTGGCCGCGATGTGACCCTGGATAGTGCCGGATTCGAAGAGCTTGCCCCAGGCCAGGAGCACTTCATGCAGCGGCGGCAGGAACACCCGTGTGGAGGGACTGGCCAAGTACGTCGGCCCCAGCTCCCACAGCGCCAGGAACGCCAGGATTGCGGCGGACTTCCACACGGCTGAACCAAGCACAGCGGCGACGCGGCGCGCTTTGCGGGGTGCCGGCGTCGTACTCTCCCCGGCGGCTGCCGTCACGGAAGGTTCGACGGCGGTTGTCTGGCCGGGTGCGGAGGTTGCGGTATCCGGATGTGTCAGCGTGGTGGTCATCAGGCCGCGCTCCTTTCAGTGATGGTGGTCGCAGGTTCATCCGGTGCGCTGCCGTCCGGCAGGATCTTGCGGTGCCCGGCGTCCTGGGCTCTGCGGACTTCGTCGTGCAGGAGTGTCCAGACCTGATGGCGGTGCTCCACGAAGGCGGGGTGGGAGCGGATGTCCTCGTCGCCGTCGCGGTCGGGGATGTTGATGTCCACGATCTCCTTGAGCCGCCCCGGTCGCGCGCTCAGCACGGCAACGCGCTCGCCGAGATACACGGCCTCGTCGATGCCGTGGGTAATAAACACGATCGTCTTGCCTGTGGCCTTCCAGATCCGGAGCAGTTCGTCCTGCAGCTGCTCGCGCGTTTGGGCATCCAGTGCTGCGAACGGTTCGTCCATGAGCAGCACGTCCGGCTCGTACGCCAGGCTGCGGGCGATGGCCACGCGCTGCTTCATGCCGCCGGAGAGTTCATGCGGGTAGCGGTCCTCGAATCCGGCGAGCCCCACCAGTGCCAGATATTCGCTGGCTTTTGCCGCACGTTCCCGGCGGTTCAGCTTCTTGCCATCAGGGCCTACGCCTTCAAGGCCGATCGAGACGTTCGCCGAGGCCGTCCGCCACGGAAACAACGCGTACTGCTGGAACACCACGGCACGGTCCTTGCCCGGCCCGGTGACGGGCTTGCCGTCCACCAGTACCTCTCCGGAGGTCGGGGTGGACAACCCGGCGAGAAGGTCCAGCAGGGTGGTCTTGCCCGAACCGCTGGGACCAACCAGGGTGAGGAACTCGCCGTCACGGACGTCCAGGCTCAAAGAATCGATCGCGGTGAGCCGGGTGGCGGCGGTGGTCTTGGTGGCCCGGACCGTAAATTCCTTGGTGACGTTCCGAAGACTGATTTTCGAGGTCATGACGATCCCTTCTTGTCGCCAGCGAGCTCGTTGAACTCGTTGGTGTAGTACTTGGAGGGGGTGAGCTTGTCCTTGACGATGCCGGCCGAGCTGAGCCAGGCCTCCCAGCGGCTGAAGTCCTCGTCCTTGATCACGCCGGCGTCGGGGACTCCGGGGCTCTTCCAGAACTTCAGGTTGGCCGTGCTCTCATTGCGGCCGCGGCCCTCGATGATCTTCGTAAACCGCGCAATGACTTCCTCACGCGGCGTCTCAGCGGCCCACTTGATCGCCTTGGCCACGCCTGTGGTGAAGGTGCGGGTGGTGTTCGGGTTCTTTTCGATGAAGTCGTTGCGGAGCACGATCTGGCCACCTGCAAAGTTTCCAAACAGCTGAACATCGCTGAACAGGGAGCGGAGTCCGCCTGCTTCGATGGCCCTGTCCTGCAGTACACCGCCGAGTGTTCCGGCATCAACCTGGCCGCGGCGGATGGCTTCCTCGGTGTCGTTCGGTGCCAACGGGACAAGCTGGACCTGCTTGATCTCGTCCGCGCTCAGTCCATTCTTGGTAAGCCACGTGTTGATGACTGCTTCGTGGTGGGCGCCCAGGGTGTTCACGGCGATCTTCTTGCCGATCAGGTCCCGGGGCTCCTTGATGGTGCTGTCCGCCTTGACGTAATAGCCGCTGAACGTCTTCTCGTCCGAGCCGTAGTAATTGACTACGCCTTTGACTGGGGCTCCGGCTTCGATGAGTTTGACCACCGCGCCGGAAAACGCGCCGCCGAAGTCGGTCTGGTTGGTCGCAGCGGACTGGATGTCCTGGGGCCCACTGGTGGTGTTGCCCACCCAGTTCAATTTCAGGTCGCCCAGGTAGCCCAGGTCCGCAGCAAGTTCGGGGAAGGTCACGTTGTTCGCTGAGCCCTGGTAGCGGAGTTCCTTGACTTCGTTGCCTGCTTGGTTGGCTTGTCCGGCTTCGGCTGCACCGCCGCAGCCGGACACCGTCAGCGCTAGTACGACGGCGGCCGCGACGCTCAGGAGGGGCAGATGCAGTTTCATGGGAGCTACTTTCAGATGATGGGGGTGTTGGGTGGTCGGCCGCTGCGGGAGTTTGAAAACCCGTGCAACGGCTTGGGAACGATGAAAGCCCATTTCGACGGCGTGTGGGAAGCGATCGGGTAACGCCTGGAAACGCTGCGAAACAGCCCGACACGGGAGGAAATCCAGGGCAATTCCCGGCAACCGGGGGACACAAGACGCCGCGTTGAGCCCTGTGAACAACAGCGTCCGGTGGGACCTTTACGACTGGCGGGTACCGTCGTCGGGCGTTCATACTGCGGGACCCCACAGTCATATGGGGTTTAGTTCGTATTGATCCTCACAACCGGGCGGAATTCTTCGCCTTGCGGCACGCTGGACGGATACGGTAGATACATGACGTCTAGCATCGCCGCCGAGTCCATTCGGCCTACCCGCAACATTCCCGCCGATATCGCCCGTTCCTGGCTTCTTGTCAATGCCATGAAAACGGAGCTTTTTGATGAATCTGCGGGCTCGCGGGCAGACGCGATCATCCTTGACATTGAAGATGCCGTGGACCCTTCCCAGAAGGATGCCGCCCGCGAGAACGTGGTGAACTGGCTGACCGCCGGTGGCCAGGCCTGGGTCCGCATCAATGACGCCACCAGCCCGTTCTGGGCCGATGACCTCGCGGGCCTGCGCGGCACGCCCGGACTTTTAGGCGTTATGCTCGCCAAGACCGAGTCCGCCGACCAGGTCACCGAGTCCTACCACCGCATGGACGGCAAGACGCCCGTCGTGGCGCTGGTCGAATCGGCCCTCGGCATCGAGGAAGCCAACCACATCGCCCGTGCGCAGGGCGCTTTCCGCCTCGCTTTCGGTTCCGGCGACTTCCGCCGCGACACCGGCATGGCGGCCACGCCGGAGGCCATGGCCTACCCGCGTGCCAAGCTGGTTGTCGCCAGCCGCGTCGGTAACCTGCCCGGCCCTATCGATGGACCTACCGTGGGTACCAACCACCCCATCCTGCGCGAGCAGACCGGCATCACCGTGACCATGGGCATGACCGGCAAGCTCTGCCTGGCCATCGACCAGACCACGGTTATCAATGAAGTCATCAGCCCCACGCCGTCGGACGTCGCCTGGGCCACTGACTTCATGAACGACTTCGAAGCCAACGGCCGTGTGATCCGCGATGGTTCCGACCTTCCGCGTTTGGGTCGCGCCGAGAAGATCATGAAGCTCGCAGTGGCTTTCGGAGTCCAGCCTTCCCTGTAGGCATGCTGGTCCACGGAGTCTCATGGGACTCATCCGTGCCTGTGCTGAGGCTGATGTCGCCGCAGGGGGAATTTTCTGACGTGGCGTTGGCCCAGGGTGCGTCCCTGGGCCTTCGCGTTGCCCCCGGTTTGTGGTGCCTTGGCCATACCAAGGTTCACGGACCCGGCGACCGCACGCACGTTCCATGCCCCAGTGGTTCGCCGGCCGAGCGGGGCAAACAATGCGGGGCCTGCTTTGCCCGGGACGATTCGCGGTTGATGCATGACTTCCACCGCGGCGGCTCCGTCCCGTCCGGACTGCGGGCGTACCTCATGCAACCGCACTGGCTCTACGTGGCCACCTTCGCGAACGGTGCCACCAAGGTGGGGACGGCTTCCGCGCCACGCAAGTGGAACCGCCTGGCTGAACAGGGCGCCGTGCACGCCTTCTACGTGGCACACGCGGAGGACGGCCGCATCGTTCGCATCCTCGAGGACCTTGTAACCCGCGAACTCGGCCTCGTCCAACAAGTCCGCTCGGCAGCCAAGGCGACCGGACTGGTGGAGCCGCGTACCGGCGTCGAACTTGCCGCTGTGAACCGCCAGCATGCCGGGAGCGTGCGGGAACTGTTGGGCGGCCTGGCCATGACCGGTTACGCGGTTGTGGAGGAAGAGTGGGACAGGCCCGCGCTGGCCGATACCCTCTGCACCGCGCGCACCGGCCTTCGCCACCCTTACCCTGCAACGTTCGACGGCGGCGGGCACGGTTTGCGGGTCCGCTCGCTGTCCGGAGCGATCGCCTTGGTCGGCCTGCCCGACGCTTCCGGGAATGAGGTAGAGGGCAGTTTCGTGGCAGACCTTGGCGCGCTGAAGGGCCGCAAAGTGGAGTTCGGGCCGCACACGACGGAGATCCCGGCCCTGCAGGACTCGCTCTTCTAGCCCCCACTGCGCCGGTAGACTTGGACGGTGCTTGAACAATTCTGGGCCACCGCCCCTACGGCCTACAAAGTGCTGGTCTTTGGCGCCATGGGCCTGATCGCCGTCGGAATTATCCTGAGCATCGTGGGCAACACCTCCGGCAACCAGGGACTGGCATTGGCATCGCTTCCGCTGATCGGCGTCGGCTTGCTCCTGCACGTCGCGGGGCTTGTGGTCCGCGGCCAGAAAATCCGCAAGGACTACAGGAAGTAAACCAACCCTGCGGGCCGATAGGGTTGGATCATGAGTATCAATCCGGACCTGCAGGGCCGAAGCTACCCTGCCGCAGAGGTATACGACGTCGGGCGCGAAAAGATTCGCGAATTTGCCCAAGCCGTGAAGGCTACCAACCCCGCGCACTTTGACGTGGACGCGGCAAAAGCCCTCGGACACAGCGACCTCGTAGCCCCGCCAACGTTCGCCATCATTGTCGCCCAGCGCGCTGACGCGCAGCTCGTGCAGGACCCCGAGTCCGGCATCGACTTTTCCCGGGTGGTCCACGCCGACCAGCGTTTCACGCACCACCGCGCCATAGTCGCCGGTGACCGCCTCGTCGCCGAACTGCATGTCGACGGCGTCCGGGCCATGGGCGGTGGAGCCATGATCACCACACGCTCCGAAATTTCCACCGAGGCGGGCGAAAAGGTCGCCACCACCACCTCATCCATCCTGGTCCGCGGAGAGGGACAGTAATCATGAGCCCCACATTCGAAGACCTCGCGGTTGGCCAGGAAATCGGCACCCGCAGCATCGACGTCACCCGCCAGGACCTGGTCAAGTACGCCGGGGCTTCAGGCGACTTCAACCCCATCCACTGGAACGAAGCCTTCGCTACCTCGGTTGAGCTGCCTGGAGTCATTGCGCACGGCATGTTCACCATGGGAGCCGCAGTGCAGCTGGTGAGCGACTGGGCGGGCGACCCGGCCGCCGTCGTCGATTACCAGACCCGCTTCACCAAACCTGTCCTGGTCACGGACACCACCGGCACGGACAATGCCGGCGCCGTCATCGACGTGACCGGCGTGGTGGGAGCCCTCGACGCCGATGCCCGCACCGCCCGTATCGACCTCACTGTTGTCGCCGCCGGACAGAAAGTCCTCATGAAGTCTCAGGCGGTCGTGAAAGTCTCTTGAACCAACCGAACGATTCCAAGCAACGCGCCACTGCGACCCAGATGCTCCAGTGGCGCGTCGCTGTTCTGACGTCCTATGCGGCCAGCGGTGTTGCGTTCGCAACCTGGGTGTCTCGGCTCCCGGCGATCCGTGACGGCTTGGACCTGACACCCGGTGGCATCGGGCTCCTGCTCATGTGCATGACTGTGGCGTCGTTCGTTTCGATCTCCGCTTCCGGACTCATCGTGCTGCGGCTCGGCCCCAAACTCACCAGCTGGATCGGGAGCTGCATGGTGGGGGCAGGGCTGGTCACTATTGGTGTGGGGGCCTCCATCGCCGCGAACCCCGTCGTTGTGGCCACAGGTTTAGTGGTGCTGGGCCTGGGAACAGCCAGCTGGAACACGGCGTCCAACGTCGAAGGCGCAGCCATGGAGCGGGCACTGGGACGGCACGTCATGCCGCACCTCCACGGCGCCTTCAGCCTGGGTACTGTCGCGGCTGCGGGGTTTGGTGCGTGGGCCGCCGCCGTGCACCTTGCCGTCTTCTGGCATTTCCTGATCGCGGGTGTCGTGGTGACTGGCTCCGTGGTGACCGCAGGATTCTTCTTCCGGGCGGAGAAGACCGCGGCGCCGGCCCGCCCTCACCTCTCGGAGGAAACCGATACCTTCCAGGACCCCTCGACAGGTCCGTTGCCCATCATCACCCCGGGGTCCGCGGAAACCGGCACCCCCGCTGCACCACTGGACAACAAACGGCTCGTGGCCCTTGCCTGGCGTGACCGACGAACGTTGCTGATCGGCGTACTGGTCCTCGGCCTGGCCCTGGCCGAAGGCGCCGCGGGAGACTGGGTGGCTCTGGCACTCGCCGACGGCTACGGCCAGTCAGATGCGGCAGGAGCGGTTGGCTACGGCCTGTTCGTCACGTTCATGACCATTGGACGCTTCGCCGGCACCGCCATCCTTGACCGCTTTGGGCGGGTAGTGGTGATGCGCTGGTGCTCGGCCACCGCCGTCGTGGGTCTGGCACTTTTTGTCTTTTCGCCTGTGCCGTGGCTCGCGTTCGTGGCGCTGGCCGTTTGGGGCCTTGGCGCCTCGCTGGGGTTCCCGGTGGGGATGTCAGCTGCTGCCGACGACCCCGTGCACGCAGCCGCCCGCGTTTCCGTGGTCTCCACCATCGGGTACGGGGCATTTCTGTGCGGACCGCCGCTCTTGGGCCTGCTTGCCGAACACTTTGGCATCCTCCATTCCCTCTTGGCGCCACTTGTGATGCTGGTGGTCAGCTTCTTCCTGGCTCCGCTCGCTGGCCAAACCACAGCGAAGTCCATGCAGCCCAACGAAGCCCGTTAGGCTTGATTGGTGACCCAGACGCTGCTTTCCGAATTGACCACAGCCGCTGTCGGCGGCCCCGCAGGGAACTTTGTGGAGGCCCGCACCGAGGCCGAAATCATCGACGCCGTACGGTCGGCTGACGCAGCGGGCGAGAAACTCCTGATCATCGGCGGTGGATCCAACCTCCTGATCTCGGACGACGGCTACCCCGGCACAGTCCTGAAGATCGCATCCGAAGGGTTCACAGTGAACTCCGAGGACAGCTGCGGTGGCGTGTCCGTCGTGGTGCAGGCCGGCCACAACTGGGACGCCCTGGTGCAGCACGCCGTGCTTCACGCCTGGTCCGGCCTGGAAGCACTCTCCGGTATTCCAGGTGCCACGGGAGCCACGCCCGTGCAAAACGTGGGAGCTTACGGCGCTGACGTATCGCAAACCATTGCGGCCGTGCGGACGTGGGACCGTGGACGCAACGCCGTGCAGACCTTCACCAACTCCGAGCTCAAATTCGGATACCGCGACTCAATCCTGAAGCAAACCACCGTCGACGGGTCGCCGCGCTACGTGGTCCTGACGGTCGAGTTCCAGTTGCCGCTGGGCCGGATGAGTGCCCCTATCCGCTATGCCGAGCTGGCCCGGGTGCTGGGTGTGGAGGCAGGCAAGCGCGCCTACTCCAACGATGTCCGTCGTGAAGTCCTCCGGCTCCGGGCGTCCAAGGGGATGGTCCTGGACAAAGAGGACCGGGATACCTACTCCACGGGCTCCTTCTTCACCAACCCGATCGTGCCGGCGGAGCGTGCGGCAGGGCTGCCCGCCAACGCACCGCAGTACCCCGCGGGAACCGATGGGCTGGTGAAGCTCTCCGCTGCCTGGCTGATCGACCAAGCCGGGTTCGGCAAGGGCTTCGGGCTCGAAGAGGGCAGCGTTTCCGGAGGCCGGGCGTCTCTGTCCACCAAGCACACGCTGGCTATCACCAACCGTGGTTCAGCCTCAGCCGCGGATATGGTGGCCATCGCGCGCGAGGTGCGGGCCGGCGTCGTCGAGCGTTTTGGTATTGAACTGCACCCGGAACCGCTGTTGATCGGTGTGTCCCTCTAAGGCGCGTATTGGGTTCGCGAGGGGTTGGCTCTCGGCTCTATGGATGCCGAATACTCCCGGGGTCCCGCCCCTTGGCGTTTCCTAGCGCGTTCGCCGTTCGGCGATCGGCAAAACCTTGTTGAGCAGCAAGAACGTCAACCCGCAACTGATGGAGCCCAGAAGGAATATCTGGCTAAACGCGATGCTCTGCGGCGAGGGACCACTCGGCATGAACAGCCCGGCCGCAGCGAAGCCCACCAAGCCCAGGAGCATGACGACGGACCCGAGCAGGAAGCTGCGGACTTGCGCGGCCGCGGCCGGGTAGAACCACGGCTCGGGCGCGTCATCATCACGATCGGACACGGGCTGGCTGGCCGCAGCTGTTCCAATGAGGAGCGCGGCCGTAGCCGTTGCGACCAGGCTGACGGTTTGGATGGCCTGCATTGATGGGGAAAGGCTGACCCCGGTCCCGACGGCCACGATCAGCCCGGCACCAAGTCCAACGAGCGTGCAGAACCAGCCGGCGGTAGCCAACCACCGGCTCATCGGCCGCACAAACGGAGCGAGGTCACCAAAAAGCATGAACTTATCCTAGGTTCCCCTGCTGGGTGACGGCTGGGAGGCGCGGCAAGGTTCCCTGTGCCCGCGTGCGCTCTTAGGATGAAGCATGCCTACACCGCTGACTCCCCGCGTCATGGGCCGGCTCCGGCTCGCCAGCCAGGGCCTTCTGGCCGGCGGCTTCCCCGGCATCGCCGATGCCGTCCGCTGGATGACGGCCATGCAAGCCCAGGACCTCGGGATGGCTTTCTGGGCTGTTGGGCAACGGGTGCCCGGTGTTGCGGCCTCGGACGTCCGCGCAGCACTCGACGCCGGGACGGTGGTTCGCTCCTGGCCCATGCGCGGCACCCTACACCTGCTGGCACCCGAAGACTTGCGCTGGATCCTGGGTATCACCAGCGGTCGGCTGGCAACCATTGTGGCGGGCCGCCACCGCGAACTGGCCATCACCGCCGACGACATCAGCCACTGCCGCGACATAGCGTACAAAACCGTCGAGGTCCTCAGAACAGGCGAGGGCACCGCCGGGGCTACCCGCGAGCAGCTGTTCCAGGCTTTTGAGGAAGCCGGCCAACTCACCAAGTCCCAGCGCGGCATCCACCTCTTGGGAAGTCTGTGCCGTGAAGCATGGCTCGTACAAGGGCCCATGGCGGCCTCGGCCGGTAAAGCCGGTGTCCAGCAACTGTTTGTGCCCTTCGACGACTGGATTCCGAAGTCCAGGGACCTGGGCCGTGACGAAGGGATTGCAGAGCTCCTCTTCCGCTACTTCCGGGGCCACGGTCCAGCGACCATCAGGGACTTCGCATGGTGGAGCCAAGTGCCGCTCACCGAGGCCCGCGCTGCCCTGGCATCCGTGCGGGACCGCCTGGTCGAGATTCAGTTCCGCGGCGCCAGCTATTGGCTGTCACCCGAAGCGGCCGCAATGCTCGACGACGGCGTTCCCGGCTCCCGCTCGCTGCTGGCACTGCCCGGATTCGACGAATACCTTCTCGGGTACCAAGACCGAAGCCTGGTCCTCGCCCCGGAGTACGCCGAACGCGTGGTGCCCGGGAATAACGGCGTCTTCAAGCGCATCATAGTTTCCGGCGGCGAAGTGGTGGGGACGTGGGCCCGCTCGGTCTCCGGCAAGGCCGTCAGCGTGGTTCCGGAACCGTTTGCAGGAGCGCTTGGACCCGCCGCCGAGCGCTCGTTCCAGGCCCAGGGACGGGCATACCTGAAGTTCATGGCGAGCTGAGGGCCGGCCGGCACGGGTGGTCCGTGGTTGGCTCGCTATTCCGTGGTTGGCCGGCGACGTGGGTGCGGGTTGGCAACGGCTTTGAGTGGGGCAGCGGGGTGCCGGCGCATTCCTCGGCACCCCGACTCCGATGAGCTGATCCGGGTTGTCCACATACGGGAACTGAACCCTAGTGAGGCATCCCCGTGCCCCGGACGATGGACAGATGCAAACAAAGAAACTTGACGACCACATCTCGCGCCTCTGGCCCGGCACCTCGGTGGCTACAACAGCAGACTTGTCCGGGCTGGGCTTTAGTGATCGGGTGCTGACAGCTGGCGTCCGCTCCGGGAAACTCATCAGGCTTAGGCGTGGGGCTTACGTCAGGGCCCAGGATTGGCATCGGCGGAAGCCATGGGAGCAGGACTTGATGAGGATCGAGGCGCATCATCGCGGCGCGCGTACAACCAGTGTCTATAGTCATGCCAGTGCCGCACGGTTGCACGGATGCTCCCCTTGGGACAGTGGTTCCCGCGTTCACGTCACCACACCGTTTTCCCCGGCCCAAGGGAGCTCCGGTGGCGACCTTGAGGCGCACGGAGGCCCGCTGCCTGGGGCTGAGATCGTCGAGGTGCTGGCCCCCTGGCAACGGCCCATCCCGGTCACCAGCCTTGAGCGCACCGTGGTGGACTGTGCGCGGACCTTGGACTTTGAGAGGGCTTTGGTCATCGCGGACCAAGCTCTTCGAAAGGGTGCTGATCCGCGCGTGATGCGCGATTATCTCAGTACCGGAGCGATCACGCGGGGTGCCCGACGGTTGTGGCGGATCCTGGAGGCAATGGATGGCAGATCCGAATCAGTGGGGGAGACCCGCACCCGCGTGCTCCTGGACCGGCTCGGCATCGTTGGTGCAGACCTTCAGGTAGAGGTCACCACGCCAATCGGAACCTACACGGGAGACTTCGGTTGGTGGGACCACAAGCTCATCCTCGAGTTCGATGGTCGAGCCAAGTACTTCGACTACGCCCCAACCGAGGACGTCATTTTTCAGGAGCGGCGGCGGGAGAAAGCCCTTATGGCGATGGGATGGAATGTCATCAGGATCGAGTGGGAAGACCTCAGCAGGCCCTGGGAAGTTGAGCGCCTACTCAAAACGGCCTTGGCTAAGGCAGGAAGTCGAAAACCCGCTGTTCCGTTGCAGGGCAGCAACGGAACAGCGGGTTAGCGGAGTGTGTGAGCGGGCGGAACCTAGAGCTTGCCCGTCGCGATGTTGAGCATGCGGCGGAGCGGTTCGGCCGCACCCCACAGGAGCTGGTCGCCTACAGTGAAGGCGCTGATGTACTCCGGGCCCATTTCGAGCTTGCGGATACGGCCCACAGGGATGTCCAGCGTGCCGGACGCGGCCACTGGGGTCAGGTCCGCCATGGAAGCTTCCTTGGTGTTGGGAACAACCCTGGCCCACTCGTTGTCCTTGGCGAGGAGGTTCTCAATCTCGGTGACGGACAGGTCTTCACGCAACTTGAGCGTCAGGGCCTGCGAGTGGGAGCGCATGGCACCAATGCGGACACAGAGACCGTCCATGGCGATGTGGTCCTTGCCTGCGGTGCCGTTTCCGGTGCCGAGGATCTTGTTGGTTTCCACTCCGGCTTTCCACTCTTCCTTGGACTGGCCATTGCCGAGGTCGGCATCGATCCAGGGAATCAGGGAGCCAGCCAACGGGACGCCAAACTGGGTGGCGTCAACGCCGGTGCGCTGTGCCGCGAGGACCTTGTGGTCGATCTCGAGGATGGCCGAGGCAGGATCCTCCAGTTCGCTGCTGACCTCGTTATTGAGGGTGCCGAACTGGTTCAGGAGCTCACGCATGTGGCGGGCACCGCCACCGGAAGCTGCCTGGTACGTCATGGACGTACCCCACTCCACGAGGTTGTTCTTGAAGAGGCCGCCGAGGCCCATCAGCATGCAGGAAACCGTACAGTTTCCGCCGATGAAGTCCTTCACGCCACCGGAAAGGCCTGCGTCAATGACGTCGCGGTTGATGGGATCCAACACGATGATGGAATCGTCGTTCATGCGCAAAGTGGAGGCAGCATCGATCCAGAGGCCGTCCCAGCCACGGCTGCGGAGTTCGCCGTGGACCTGCTTGGTGTAGTCCCCACCCTGGGCGGTGACAATAATCGGCAGCTTGGCCAGCGTCTCAATATCGAACGCATCCTCGAGCTTGCCTGCCCCGTCAGCGAAGGAAGGGGCGGCACCTCCTGCGTTCGAGGTGGAGAAAAATACCGGGTTGATGTTGGCAAAGTCGTTCTCTTCCTGCATGCGCTGCATCAGGACGGAGCCGACCATGCCACGCCAACCGACCAGTCCAACGGACGGATTAGCTGCTGTAGTCATTCACCCAGTCTAAACTTTCGGAGCGAACTGCCGCTGTTGGTTACGTCACGGCAGCGACGCACGACGACGGCACCCGGCCCAGCGGCTGCCCCACCCCAACGCGGACTGCTGGAAACGCTAGCTGCCGGCTTTGTGCTCTTGCACCAGCGCGGCTTTGCGTGCCCGCACGGCGAAGAATGAGCCAAATGTGAATACCTGGGTCACGATCACCAGGATGATGATGCCCACGATCTTGTTGCCGCCCAGGATCATGGTCAGGCCCACGATGGCGGAGATCAGGGCAAAGAGCGGCAGCAGCATGTACCCCAGCACGAACAGGGTTTCGGGTTTCTTTAGCATGCAGTCGTTCCTAGCGTTCGTTCCGGCGCCACGAGGTGAACCGGTAGTTTGTGCCATTTTTGGCGGTGAGCCAGCCCTCGGCCGGCGCCATGGTGTCAAAGGTCCAGTCGTTACCGAGTTCGGGCGCGAAAGTGTCGCCGTCGAAGTCGGCATCGATGATAGTGACCACGGCAAGGTTGGCGAGGTTCATGGATTGCTCGAAAATCTGCGCGCCTCCGATGATCCATACTTTCTGGCCGCCGGGCGCGAACTGGGATTCCAGGAGGGCCTCGTCGAGCGAGGAGACCACCAGTGCCCCCTCGGCCTCGGGCGTGGAGGCCCACTCAGCGTTCCGGGTCACCACGATGTTGGTGCGCCCGGGCAGGGGGCGGTACTTCGCGGGGAATGATTCCCAGGTCTTGCGGCCCATGATGACGGGGTGGCCGGTGGTGAGCTGGCTGAAGTGCTTCAGGTCCTCCGGCAGGTGCCACGGCATGCTGCCGTCCTTGCCGATCACGCCAGCCTTGGTCTGGGCCCAGATCATCCCGATCCCGGTCATCGCGGCAGCTGTTTCCTGGGTGAAGATGACGCCCGGGAGCTGCGCGGGAACGTCGGCGGAAGGAGTACTCATACGGCGATCGGTGCCTTGATGGTGGGGTGGTGGCGGTAGTCCACGACCTCGAAGTCATCCAGGGTGTAGTCGAAGATTGAGTCGGGTTTGCGGAGGATCTTCAGCTGCGGGTATTCGTACGGTTCGCGGCTTAGCTGCTCGGCAACCTGGTCCACGTGGTTGTCGTAGACGTGGACGTCCCCTCCCGTCCAAACGAATTCGCCGGGTTCAAGTCCCAACTGCTGCGCGACCATGCGCGTCAGCAGGGCGTACGAGGCAATGTTGAAGGGGACCCCCAGGAACGTGTCCGCCGAACGCTGGTACAGCTGGCAGGACAACTTTCCGTCGGCCACGTAGAACTGGAAGAACGCATGGCATGGGGGCAAGGCCATGTCCTTGAGCTCGGAAACGTTCCAGGCGGAGACGATGTGTCGTCGTGAATCCGGGTTGCTGGCAAGGCCCTTCATGACCTCCGAAATCTGGTCGATGTGTCCACCGTCGGGGGTTGGCCAGCTGCGCCACTGGACTCCGTACACCGGCCCGAGTTCGCCGTCCTGATCCGCCCATTCGTCCCAGATGGAGACGCCTTGGTCCTGCATCCACTTGACGTTCGAGTCGCCGCGCAGGAACCACAGGAGCTCCACTGCCACGGACTTGAAGTGGACCCGCTTGGTGGTGATGAGCGGGAAGCTCTCGGCAAGATCGAACCTCAACTGACGGCCAAAAACGCTGCGCGTCCCGGTTCCGGTGCGGTCCGACTTGTGCGTGCCGTTGGCCATGACGTCGCGCAGAAGGTCTTCATAGGGGGTGGGGATACTCACGGGTCCAGCTTACTTTGCCGGGGCGGGTTGCCGGTCATGGTGCTGGCATGTCGGTCGCGGGGAATAGTGCGAATGAGCCCGCGTACAGGGGTGATGGCGGTGATGACCGCTATCGCTGCCAGGACCATTCCGACGGTGACGGCAGGGCTTGGCCCGAGCGGGTAAACCCCCGGGGCGGGCAGGAACAGCTGGTACCAGATACTTCCTGAAGTCATGAGGAGAAGGGCAGTTTGCCCCAGGCAATAGGCGCTCAACGTCCTGACGATCCGATACATTGAGATTGCCCTCAAGGCGGCGTCCAAGCCGGCGTCGCCGTCGCCTTCGGGGATACCACGACGTCGGCGGGCAGCGAGGATGGCCAAGGCACCTACCGCAGCGACCACCAAGGTGGCGGTTAAGGCAGCTGGCCATGCCGCCTCACCGAGTGGCTGTCCGTCGAAAATGGCCACCGTGAAGGTGATGGAGGCAAGAAATACAAGTGCGCTGGCCGAGGCGTAATACGACAACCCGCGGGACACGGGACGAAGCGGCCACCTGACAGGTGCCTCCTGGGTGCCGTAATTTCCTCCTATCAGCAGGTCTCCTCCCCAGATGGTTGCCAGAAGGAACGCGGTCACCAGCCCCAGTGCGAGGGGCGCCACCCACGCATTCTGGGGCTGGGTCAAGGCGTACATTGCAGCCACACCGCCGATTCCCGCCAGCCCTCCAAGTGTGCCGAGTGCAACCCCGATGTTGATGGTGAGCCTGGCGGCTCCGTGAGTTCCGGGATCAGCGCGGAGGGCCCGGACGCTGGTGGACTGACCCGCGGAGACGAGCGAGGGCATGGACGGAACCTGCCACCACAACATCACCAGCAGTACGGCCATATTGACGAAGCCCAGGGCATTGAACCATGACGATTGCCAGGCGGCCCCGGGCTCTGGTTGTGCCGCGAAATTCCCGGCGATGCTCGCTAGGCCGGCCGCAATGGTTGCCACGGTGCGTAGAAGCCGGTTGGCTGCGATGCCACGGAGCGTCCGGTCGTCGTCGACGTCGAGTGTCTCCAGTTGACGGCGACGCGCGATCACCAACAGCAATAGCCCGGTTCCGGCGGCGAGGACCAGCAGTGCGCCTCCGAGCCACATGGCCAGCTCCCAGCCAGGAATCCTGCCGTCCTGTCCTTGGCCGTAGTACCCGGTATTGACGTTCTGGGGCTCCGGCGGGGTACCTGAAGGGGCCACCGGAGTGTAACCAGGGAGTGTGGCGATCCACGCAATGACCAAGGCCGCGAACGCGAATATTGCCGCCGTGGTCCAGGCGAGTTTCCGGGGGACGAAGTCCCGGACCCCGCAGACCGGCAGTTTGGCGAACCTGCGCTCTCCCTTGGATCTTGGATAGCTGAGTTGGCCCAGGGCGTGGACGCCGAGGCAGGCGAGGATGGGCCATCCCAGGGCGGTCCCGATCTCTTCAGCGGTTGCCGGAGCAGAGGACAACGTTGGATTCCCGTGCAGGATCCCCGCGTTCATGGCCCCTTGGAGTGAGCTGGCCATCCAGCCGATGATTCCCACCCACAGCCCGTGCGAGGCCACGGACTGGGCATCGGGCCTGGACCAGACCTGCATCCGCAGGAACAGGTACACCACGGCAGCGCCGATAACCGGTCCCAGGAAGAACAGCGTGGGCACTGCAACCAAAACAAGACCCCCAAGTCTTTGAAACGAAGTTCCTACGATTCGCCACAAAGAGTCGGGGGTCAAGTCATACGTCAGTCGTCGAAGGGTTTGACCTGTTCCACGGAGACGATCTTCCGGTCGGCGCCCCGCGCGACCTGGCACACGATGACCTCACCGGGAGCCAGGTAGGGGTCCGCGGTCGGCAGGACGGCCCGCAAACTCGAAGGCATGTGCTGACCCAACTGTTTCAACGCCGTGGGCAACGCGGGTCTGTGCGTGCACACCGCGATGGGTACCTGCTTGTCGAACAACGCCTCAACAGCGGCAGCAGTCTTTTTGGGGGAGCGCTGATGGTGGTGTTCCGTGAGGGCTTCCACCAGCTTCACCTTCGCCCCACTGGCTTTGGCGTAGGGCGCGATGGTGGCGACGCACCGCACCCATGGGCTGGTGACGACGCGCTGTGGCTTCCACACTCCGAGGAGGCGCTGCACTGCCACAGCTTGCCGCTGGCCGGTTGCCGCCAGGGGCCTGTCACCTTCGGCCTTGGTCCACGAGGACCGGGGCTTTGCCTTGGCATGGCGGATCAGGATCAGGGGCCACGTGTCCAGCTCGCCACGGACGTGGGCCTTTTCGAGGTATTCCAGCGGCTCGACGTCGGTCGGGTTGCTCAGGAACGTGGCCGCCCGGTCGGGGCTGCACCACATGACGCTGTCCACTTCCTTGCCGTCCGGGCGCAACTGAGCACCGTTGACTTTGACGGCCCAGTATCGGACCACCTTCAGCCCGGCAGCCACATGGTAGTGGATAGGTGGGAGCGGGATGCCGAGCGGGGCCTGGAGCCCAATCTCTTCCCATACTTCACGGGCGGCGCATTCGGGAACCGTTTCGCCGGCGTCGAGCTTGCCTTTGGGCCAGGACCAATCGTCGTAGCGTGGCCGGTGGATCAGGAGCACCTCAAGGGCACCCTTGTTGACCCGCCAGGGGATGGCTCCGGCCGCAACGACGGCCACGGACTCGCCAGGGTGGTCTGTTTGATCGGCCACGGGGGTATCGCTGTTCAACTGCTTCTCTACCGCCGTGCCGATGCGCGCTGCCGTGAACGCGATTCCAGGAGCCATGACTGCATGTCCAGCAGTGGTTTGCCGTCCGGGTCCTGGTGATAGCGCGTCCAGTGGCCTTGGTTGTCCAGGTGCCAGCTCGCTGTTCCGTCGTCAACGTAGCGGCGCATCAGGTCCATGACCGTTGCTGTGTCTTCCTTGCTGGCCAACTGCACCAGGGCCTCCACACGGCGGTCCAGGTTGCGGTGCATCATGTCGGCCGAACCGATGTACACCACAGGCTCGCCGCCGTTACCGAAAGCGAAAACGCGGGAGTGCTCCAGGAAGCGTCCCAGGATGGAGCGGACGGTGATGTTCTCGCTGAGTCCCGGGACCCCGGGGCGCAACGAGCAGATACCGCGAACGACGACGTCGACCTTCACGCCAGCCTGCGAGGCGCGGTACAGCGCGTCGATGATGGCTTCGTCCACCATCGAGTTGACCTTGATCTGCACCAGTCCGGGAATCCCCGCACGAGCATTCCGGATTTCGGTTTCAATTCGCTCCACCAGCCCGGCGCGCACCGAGCGGGGCGCCACCAGCAGCCTCTTGAACGTTGACTTGGGCGCATAGCCGGAGAGCTGGTTGAACAGCTTGGACAGGTCCTCGCCCACTTGTTCGTTGGCAGTGAGAAGTCCGAGGTCCTCGTAGTACCGGGCAGTGCGCGGGTGGTAGTTACCGGTTCCGATGTGGCAGTAGCGGCGCAGGCCGTCCACTTCCTGGCGGACAACCAAGGACAACTTGCAGTGTGTCTTCAGCCCAACGATGCCGTAGACCACGTGAACGCCTGCTTGTTCCAGCTTGCGTGCCCAGGAGATGTTGGCTTGCTCGTCAAAGCGGGCCTTGATCTCAACGAGGGCCAGGACCTGCTTGCCGGCCTCTGCTGCATCGATCAGGGCGTCCACGATGGGGGAGTCGCCGGACGTCCGGTACAGGGTCTGCTTGATGGCCTGCACCTTGGGGTCCGCCGCAGCCTGCTCCAGGAAGGCCTGGACCGAGGTGGAGAACGAGTCGTACGGGTGGTGCAGCAGGATGTCCCTGCGGCGCATCGCGGCAAAGACGTTGGCTGCCTTGGACGTTTCCGATTCGTTCAGGTACCGCGACGTGTGTGGCACGTGCTTGGGGTAGTGAAGGTCCGCGCGGTCGATGCCGCTGATCGCGGACAGCCCCCGCAGGTCCAAGGGCGCCGGCACGGAGTAGACCTCGGACTCCTCGACGCCAAGCTCACGGATGAGCAGCGCCTTGATGTTCGGGTTGATGTCCGTGGTGACTTCCAGGCGCACGGGAGGACCGAAACGTCGGCGCAACAGTTCTTTCTCCAGGGCCTGGAGGAGGTTCTCGGCGTCGTCCTCTTCTACTTCGAGGTCCTCGTTGCGGGTGACGCGGAAGGTGTGGTGCTCCAGGACTTCCATGCCCGGGAAGAGCTTGTCCAGGTGCACGGCGATAACTTCTTCGAGGGCGATGAAGCGGGCCACTCGTCCGGGGATGGCGCCGGCACGGGGCCCGTCCACGGAGATCAGCCGGGGGAGCTGGTCCGGGACCTTCACTCGGGCGAAGAGTTCCTTGTCGCTGATCGGGTTGCTTACGATCACGGCCAGGTTCAGAGAAAGCCCGGAGATGTACGGGAACGGGTGGGCGGGGTCCACGGCCAGCGGGGTCAGGATGGGGAAGACCTTCTCCTGGAACATGATGCTGATCCGGTGCCTGGCGTCTTCATCCAACTCATTCCAGTGCATGATGTGGATGTGCTCGTAGGCCAGGGCGGGGCGGATCTGTTCAGCAAAGACCCGCGCGTGTCGTTCCTGCAGCTTGTGGGCCTCGTCGCCGATCTGCTCCAGTACCTCGATGGGGCTCAGTCCGGCGGGGGACGGGACAGCAAGCCCGGTGGCGATACGCCGTTTGAGCCCAGCGACGCGCACCATGAAGAACTCGTCAAGGTTGGAGGCAAAAATGGAGAGGAAATTGACGCGTTCCAGCAAGTAAAGGTCCGGATCTTCGGCAAGTTCCAGAACCCGGGAGTTGAACGCCAGCCAGCTCAGCTCGCGATCAAGGAAACGGTCCGGGGAGATGTCCCCTTCAGGCTCCAGGCTCGGCGCGAACTCAGGAATGTCGATGCGGTCTTGGGTGGCTCGCGAGGCCGGGACCTCCGATGATCCGAAGCGCGGAGGCAACGTAGCGCCCTTCGAGGTGGATCCGGCGGTGCCGACGGGGTCCGGCTGCATGGGTTTCTCCTAAGCTCAGGACGGGGTTTCCTCCCACATTACAAGCAATTTCGATGCCCGAATCCAAGATGTCCCCGGCATTCGCGCCAGGTTAATCTTTGGCGACCGGACCATACATCACATCGGTGTCCCACCGAACGAAGCCGAGCTTCTGGTACAGGGCTACCGCTGCCTCATTGTCGGCGTCCACATAGAGCATCACAGCGTGCAAGCCTTTGTCCTGCAGGTAGGTGATTCCGGCCACGGTAAGGGCCTTGCCGAGGCCCAGACCCTGGGCTGCCGGGGTAACCCCCACCACGTACACCTCACCGATGGCCGGGTGCGGTCCCTGCCGGGGATGGACTTTGGTCCAGTGGAAGCCCAGCAGCTCACCTTCGGAGTTGACCGCCAGCAGGAAGCCTTGGGGATCGAACCAGTCTTCGGACTTGCGGGCCTCAAGGTCCGCCAGGGTCATCGAACCCTGCTCGGGGTGGTGCGAGAACGCCGCCCGGTTGGCGGCCAGCCATGCCTGCTCGTCCTGGCCGGGAACGAAGGCGCGCAGCGAAATACCGTCCGGAAGGCCGGCGTCGGGCAGGGCAGAAGCGGAGGACATCAGCCTCATCTTCCACAGTTCGCGCACCGGACCGTATCCGAAACGGGTGGCAAGCTCCGCAGCGGCTTCATGGTTTCCGTGGGACCAGGCACTGAGCCCATCCAGGCTCCGCTTTTCTTGGAGTGCGGCCAGGAGCCGGCCTGCAACGCCTTGGTTGCGGTAGCTCGGGTGGACCGCCAGCTCCAGCACGCCGCTTGCGTCGGGGTCTTCAACCACGACGGCGATCCCCGCCAGATCTTCACCGGTCGCCGGATCGGAATCCTCGTCCGGGGCATACACGGCAAAGGACAGGACGGACGATTCCCCCGAGTCGGCGCCGCGCAACATCACCAGGGTCTGCTCGGAGAGGGGAGGGTTCCCATCGGATTCCTCCGCGGCAGCAGCAAGGGTGGTGAAGTCCTTGAGGAGTTCGGCGTCCAAGGCGCCGTTGATGATCAGTACGGGCCAGTTCTCCGGGTGCGCGTGACTCATGATGCAAGGCTATACGCCCCGGGCAAGCACCGGGATTTGAAGTCCCTGCAAAACAGGGATAGTCTCGGTATCTCGTTCGGCTTTGCGGCCAGTCCGCAGCAGTCAACGCGAGGGGGATCCACCAGTGGGGTGGCCTCGATACGTTCGACCCGTATGTCCTCCACAACAAAACAAAGAAGAGGCCGGAATCCGCAGGGATTCCGGCCTCTTTTGTGCATCAGGTCCTACACCAAACTTGCTCAGGCCTCGGAGAGTTCGTCGTCGGGAAGGCGAACCAACGTCAGCCGGTAGCCGACGTTGCGGACGGTGCTGATCAGGTTTTCATGGTCCACGCCCAACTTGGCGCGAAGGCGTCGGATGTGGACGTCCACGGTCCGGGTGCCTCCGTAGTAGTCGTAGCCCCAGACTTCGGTCAGCAGTTGCTGGCGGGTAAACACACGCCCTGGGTGCTGTGCCAGGTACTTGAGGAGTTCGAACTCTTTAAAGGTCAGGTTGAGCGGCTGGCCATTGACGCGCGCCGTGTAGCTCGCCTCATCAATAACGACGCCGGCTGCCCGGATTTCGGTCTGGGTTTCCTCTTCGCCGGTGACAGCACGCGCCATGGCAAGTCGGATGCGCGCTTCGACCTCGGCGGGCCCGGCGGAGTCCAGCACAATGTCGTCAACAGCCCACGCCGAAGAGACGGCAGCCATGCCGCCTTCGGTGAGGATCAACATCAGGGGTGCGCTAAGGCCGGTCGCCTTGAGCAACTGGGTAAGTGAGCGGGCACCTACCAGGTCTTTGCGGGCGTCCAGGAAGACGATGTCCGTGGGATCAGTTTCCAGGAGGGCCGTGGGTTCGGCCGGGAGGATGTGCACGCGGTGGTTCAGCAGTTCCAAGGCAGGCAGAATGTCCACCGAAGAGCCGGTGCTGTTCGTTAGGAGCAGGATGTGCGACATAGTTCCTCCAATGGGCTTTACGCGCATCATCGGGCGTCGAAACCGGAGTCTCACCGGTCGGTCACAGCACGCAGGCCACCTCTGCCCGTTGTAACGGGATCAAGGCATACACTGTGCGCCGTTGAAGTCTGAGTATACCCACCTGGGCCCCGCCAGACAGGGATTCGTGACGGGCAGGGGGCGGAATTACGACATATTGGGCTGGGTTAAGGCAGGATTGTCGAGAGGTCGTAAGGCGCATCGGATTGAGGTCGGCACACAGTGAAGTCTTGGAGCATCGGGGTATTCGGACTCGTGGCGCTCGCAGCCATCGTGGCCAGCACCTTCGTTTCCCGGGAGGCCATGGTGGGCGTGGGTATCGCGGCTTCCGCGGCCGTGGGTATTGGGTGGCCGCATTTCCTTGCGGTTCCGGCCAAGAAGACGCTGGCCGCCGTCATTGGGCTATCGGGTGCGGGCTCGGCGGTGGCCGCGGCTTACATGCCGGCACCGGGTTTCCTGGATGGCACGCCCGCTTTCGTGGCTCTGGGCGTCATGGCAGTGTTCGTCGTCCAGCTTGTCCGCGGCACGGGCCAGGCCCAGCGGCTCGAATCCACTCTTGGCTGTTGCGCTGGTGTCCTGTTGAACTGCCTCGGCGCAGGCTGGATCGCGGGTGCCCGTTTCAACGGCGTCAAGGAAATGGTCCTGGTGGCGGGACTGAGCGCTGCGGTTGCCCTGCTCGTGGGAATCATCCGTTGGCCCGACCGCATCGTGGCCCCGCTGGGCGTGGTCATGGCTGGGCTGATGGGTCCCCTGGCTGGGCTTGTCTTCTCTGATATCGCAGTACTTCCCGCAGCTTTGGTGGGTGTCGTCGTCGGATCGGTGCTGGTGTGCTTCCGGAGGATGACCACGCTCAGGCGCGGCAGGCTTAACATTGCTGCTGCGGTGGGCATGGGTGTGGCACCCGTGTGGGCTGTGGGCGCCTTGGCGTACTTCATCGACAAACTTCTCATCTACTAACGGTTAGGATGGCATCATGTCTGTACTCGCATTTGAAATCTTCTTCCTCGTTCTCCTCGGCCTGGCAAGTGTCGCGATGGCATGGTTTGCCGGTTTTGTCGTTTACCGTCTGTTCCAGGGCCAGAAGTAGGACCTTTGGTTCTGCAGTCCAAGCAAGGTTGCCGTTGTGCCTATTGAGATCCCAACTGACCTGACGCCTGAACTCGTCCCGCTTTCCTGGCTCATTGGTGAGTGGGAAGGCCGCGGACGGCTGGGCAGTGGTGACGAGGATTCCGAGCATTTCGTCCAGCATGTCTCCTTCACCCATAACGGCCTTCCGTACTTGCAGTACAGGGCCGAAACCTGGCTCAGTGATGACGCCGGCGCAAAGCTGCGCCCGTTGACGGTTGAGACGGGCTTCTGGGCTTTGGAGCGGAAGCTTGAAGAGGGCGACGGCGGCCCGGGACTGATCCCGGCCGATATCGTCCCCGTGCTCAAGACCGCGGACGAGGTGGAAGAACGCCGGAACGAAGATGGCGGCTTCGACATCTCCGTGTCGATTGCGCATCCCGGCGGCATCACCGAGCTCTACTATGGCCAGATCAAGGGTCCCCAGATCCAGCTCAGCACCGACATGGTGATGCGCGGGAGCCACTCCAAGGAGTACAGCGCAGCTACCCGGATCTTCGGCCTGGTTGACGGCAACCTCCTGTGGCGCTGGGATGTCGCTGCCAGTGGCAAGGCCCTCGAAGCGCACGCCTCGGCTTTCCTCAACAGGGTTCCCTGACAAGAGGTCTCACTGTACGTTCCGCATAGCAACCAGCAAAAGGAGCAGATAGTGAACACCAACCTCAAGCCCCAGGGCTACGAGGGCCTGAAGGCCGTCTTCTTCAACGGCACCCTTAAGCCCTCGCCGCAGCTGAGCAATACCGATGGCCTGATTAAGATCAGCCGCGCCATCACGGAAAAGCAGGGCGTTTCCACGACGCTCATCCGCACTGTCGACCACGACATCGCCAGCGGCGTCTACCCGGACATGCGTGAACATGGTTGGGCGACCGACGAATGGCCAGACCTCTACCCAGCGGTGCGGGACGCCGACATTGTGGTGATTGCGGGCCCTATCTGGCTGGGCGACAATTCGTCGCAGACCAAGAAGCTGATCGAACGGTTGTATGCCCATTCCGGCGAGTTGAACAGCCAGGGCCAGTGGGCGTTCTACCCGAAAGTGGGCGGTTGCCTGATCACCGGCAACGAGGACGGCATCAAGCACTGCTCCATGAATGTGTTGTACAGCCTCCAGCACGTCGGCTTCACGATCCCGCCCCAGGCCGACGCCGGTTGGATCGGTCCAGTGGGGCCGGGCCCCAGCTATTTGGACGAAGGATCGGGTGGCCCCGAGAGTGATTTCACTAACAGGAACACCACGTTCATGACCTGGAACCTGCTCCACATGGCCAAGATCCTCCGGGACGCCGGCGGAATCCCTGCCTATGGCAACCTGCCTGCGGAGTGGAAAGCCGGCACCCGTTTTGATTTCGAGAATCCGGAATACCGCTAAGCCGCAAGGACTTCTACTACATATGACTTACAAGAGCCCCCTGTTGTCGCGCCCTGGCGCGGTCGAAGATACCGGCCTCGACGCCGGCGTCGCGGCGCATTACGGCGAGCCCCTCCGGGAGCAACGCGCCCTGGCGACCGGAACCGCCGTCGTCGATCTTTCACACCGCGGCGTGGTGACCGTGTCCGGCCCGGACCGGCTCAGCTGGCTCAATACGCTGTCCTCGCAGCAGCTCACCAACCTGCAGCCCGGCGTCGCGAGCGAGTTGCTGCTCCTCAGCGTGCAAGGCCGCATTGAATTTGATGCGCGGGTCATTGACGACGGCGAGACCACCTGGCTGATCGTCGAAGCGGCGGAAGCTGCTCCCTTGGCCGAATGGCTGAACAAGATGAAGTTCATGCTGCGCGTCGAGATCCAGGACGTCTCAGAGCAGTGGGCGGTGGTGGGCGCCACCAAACCTGTTGAGCAGTTGTCGTCGAACCTGGTGTGGGAAGACCCGTGGCCGCATGTCAGCCCCGGTGGCTACGCCTACAGCATCGTTGCGGAGGAGTCCCACCCGGGCCTTGAGCGGCCTTGGTTCGAGTACCTTGTTCCGTTTGCCGAGCTGGAACGTGCTGTGGATGGCCTGCCTTTGGCTGGTGCGATGGCCGCGGATGCCCTCCGTGTTGCTGCGTGGCGGCCGAGGCTTGGCGCCGAGACGGACGAGAAGACCATTCCCCACGAGTTGGATCTCCTCCGTACATCCGTTCATCTGAACAAGGGCTGCTACAAGGGCCAGGAGACCATCGCGCGCGTCCATAACCTGGGGCACCCGCCGCGGCGCCTCGTCTTCCTGCAGCTGGATGGTTCGCAGCACACGCTGCCGGCTGTGGGCAGTGTTGTATTTGCCGGGGAACGCAAGGTGGGTACCCTGACATCTGTGGCGCAGCACTTTGAAATGGGAGCAGTGGCTTTGGCTGTCATCAAGCGTTCAGTGTCGGCGGAAGAGAGCCTGACAGTGATGGACGGTGACGAACCTTACGCCGCTGCCCAGGAAGTGATTGTCGCCCCCGACGCCGGCCAGGTTGTCGGGCGCCAGACCGGATTCCTGAAGGGACCCCACCGATGAGCCAACCTACCAACGCCGCCGGTACTGAGGGCGGCGCAGACGACGACGCTTTGGCCCTCGCCCATGCCCTGTTCGATGCTGCCCGTGAAGGCAACACGGACTTGCTGCGGGGATATTTGGGCGCCGGTGCTCCGGCGAACCTGACCAATGCTGCGGGGGATTCGCTCCTCATGCTGGCCGCCTACCACGGCCACGACGAAGCCGTGCAGCTGATCCTCCACCACGGCGCGGACGCCAACGCGGCCAATGACCGCGGCCAGACCCCGCTTGCCGGTGCTGTCTTCAAGGGCTACACCAGCGTCGCGCGGGTCCTGTTGGATGCGGGGGCGGACCCCGACGCCGGCCAACCCACCGCACGCGAGGCTGCCGCGATGTTTTCCCGAACTGAAATCCTGGCGCTGCTGAGCTGAATCGGATTGCCAAGCCAGCCCGGTCGCCATGGCGGCCGGGCTTTCTTGCGCCAGGCTATTCCACGTGGAATAGTTGTTGTGGAATATATGAGGGAGGGCGCTGTATGCCCAAAGCTGCAGAACTGACATCGCTCGGTGTGGCGTCACTGGCACTTCTGGCCGAAGGGCCCATGCATCCGTACGAGATGTACCAACTGCTCATGGCCCGCCATGAAGACAGGCTGGTTAAGGTCCGTCCGGGTACGCTGTACCACTCGGTAGGCCGTCTCGAAGAAAACGGACTCGTGGAGGCAACCGGAACCGAGCGGGAAGGTAACCGCCCAGAGCGGACGACGTATCGCATTACCGACGCAGGCCACGAGGCCCTGGACTCCCGGCTGCAGGCCATGCTGTCCACTCCCGTCAATGAATATCCGCTCTTTCCCCACGCCATCGCTGAAGCCCACCACCTGCCGGCGCAGGTGGTGACCGAATTGCTCGAGCAGCGCTTGGTGGCGCTCCATGCCGACCTCGACTTCCTGGTGCATGCCGAGGGCGTCGTGACTGGCAAAGGACTGGATCGTAAGTACTGGATTGATATCACCTACCAACAGGCCATGCGCCGAACGGAGATCGCGTGGATCCGCGGTCTCCTCGAGGAGTTGAGCAGCGGGCAACTGCCCTGGGACGAACCCCGGCCAACTCCTGCCGAACTTTCAAACAAGCCAAAGGAATCCCTTGGAAAACGTAGCTAAGCCGTGGCCCGCGCTGTGGTCACTCGTCGTAGGGTTCTTCATGATCCTCATCGACACCACCATCGTGTCGGTCGCGAATCCGCGCATCATGGAGGGCCTCAATACCGACATCAACGCCGTCATCTGGGTCACCAGCGCCTACTTGCTGGCCTATGCGGTGCCCCTGCTGATCACTGGCAGGTTGGGTGACCGTTTCGGTCCCAAGAACCTCTACCTGATTGGCCTGGTGGTCTTCACCCTAGCCTCCCTGTGGTGTGGGCTCTCCGGCGATGTCACCATGCTGATCGCCGCCCGCGCGGTCCAGGGCCTGGGTGCTGCCATGATGACACCCCAGACCATGGCCGTGATCACCCGTATCTTCCCGCCGGACCGTCGGGGTGCTGCCATGGGCCTGTGGGGCGCTACCGCAGGCATGGCAGTCCTTGTCGGCCCCATCCTCGGCGGTGTCCTGGTGGACAGCCTGGGTTGGGAGTGGATCTTCTTCGTCAACGTTCCTATCGGACTGGTCGCGTTCATCCTGGTAACCCGGTTCGTGCCGAAACTGACCACGCACAGCCACACGTTCGACGTCGTCGGAGTGCTGCTGTCCGCCGTCGGCATGTTCCTGCTGGTCTTCGGCATTCAGGAAGGCCAAACCTACAAGTGGGGAACCGTTTCCGGTTTCATCTCGGTGTGGGGACTCATCATCACAGGCTTGGTTGTGCTGGTCCTCTTTGTCGCCTGGCAGTGGCTCCTTGAGCGCCGCGGCGGCGAACCGTTGCTTCCGCTGGGCCTGTTCAAGGACCGGAATTTCTCGCTTGGCAACACCACCATCATGGCCGTTGGCTTCACCGTGACGGCATTTCCGTTGCCCACCATTTTCTACTACCAGACGGTTCGCGGCCTGACTCCTACACAGTCGGCGCTCCTCATGATCCCCATGGCCGTGATCTCAGGTGCCTTGGCGCCGTTCGTGGGCAAGCTGATCGACCGGGCGAATCCGCGTTGGTTCGCAGCCTTCGGCCTGGTGTGCTTGTCGGGTGCACTGTTCTGGACAGCGTCGCTGCTGGGACCTGATACCCCCATTTGGATGTTCCTTTTGCCGAGCGCTTTGCAGGGTGTTGCCAATGGCTTTATCTGGGGCCCTGTGTCCAACGCCACCACACGCAACCTGGAACCGCGGCAGGCGGGCGCTGGTTCGGGTGTCTTCAACACCACGCGCCAGATCGGTGCCGTACTGGGTTCGGCCGCCATCGCTGCCTTGATCCAATCCCGCCTGGCCGCGGAGCTGCCGGCAGCGCCGGCCGGTGCTCCGGTTGGTGAAGCGTCCATGGGTGGCGTCCTGCCGGAAGCCCTTCACGCGGGATTCTCGACGGCGATGAGCCAGTCCATCCTGTTGCCCGCCTTTGCTATCCTGCTGGGCGCTGTCGTAGCGCTGTTCTTTGGGAAGCCGAAGTCAGTTTCGGGCTGGGGTGGCAAGGCTCCGGCGCAAACTGAGGAAGCAAGCGCCGAACTCCAGCGCTAGTAGTGGAGTTCATGTACAGCTGACGTCCTTATGGGCCCTTCGTAGGGGCGTCAGCTGTACAACAACTCGGGGGTGTCAGCCGAGTCGGACGCTTGCGTGGAGCCCGCCCGTGGCGAAGCCGAGGTGGCGGGCCATCGCAAGTGCTCCGGTGTTGCTGACATCGGCCTTCCATTGGAGCGTGAGGCCAGCAGCGAGGGCTTCGTGGGCGGCGATGGAAGCAGCCAGTGTTCCCAGGCCGCGTCGGCGCCACGGAGGCGCAACCAGCACACCCATGTCGGCCAGTATCCCCTCCCACTCGGAGTAGGCTCCACAGGCCACAGGCGAGGATTGCTCCTCCTCCGGATGCATGATGGTGAAGCGGTGTTCAAGCCCCTGGAGCCCAACCTCGTTGACGTCATCCGGAGGACACAGCCCTTCGAGGAGGATGGCTTCGGGGTTGCCGGGGGAGACCATGAGGTCGTCCGAGGGCTGTTGGAGCGGCAGGTCGTCGGCGAAGAACAAAGCAGAGGATCCCAAGCCGTGTCCGCCGTGTGAACGGGTCAGGGTCAAGAGCGTCACATGCTGGGCAAGGTCCGTGTCCGGGACCCCCGCGGCCGCATCCAGCGCCCATTGCGGTCCCACCAGGGCCGACACTCCGAAGAGCCGCAGGAAGACCACGGCCCGCGCAGACTCGTCCACGCGGGTGATTCTGTCGGCAGGATCGCCAGGGTCAGCCCCGGCTGAGGCAAGCCGGGCAGCGGCGGTGGCGAAAGCGTCGTCGTCGAGCCCCAAATGGCGAGCCCACGCCAGCTGGATAATGGCAGCGGACGTGGGCTCTAATGTCATGGATTCAGCCTAGCCGAACAGCACTGACGCTTCGTCGTAGCGGTGCTGCGGCACTGTCTTAAGCTTGCCGAGGGCTTCCTCGAAACCTACGTGGGAGATGTCTGTACCCTTAAGGGCCACCATGGTGCCCCAACGGCCTTCCACCACGGAGTCGATGGCGGCCATGCCCAAGCGTGTCGCCAGGACGCGGTCGTAGGCGGTGGGGACGCCGCCGCGCTGGATGTGGCCCAGGATGGTGGCGCGGGTCTCGATGCCGGTGCGGGCCTCAATCTCGGGTGCCAGCTGATCGGCGATGCCCCCAAGCCGTGGGCGCCCGAACGTATCCAGGCCGCGCTCGGAGTGCGGGGATTCCATGTGGTCCGGCACGAAGCCTTCGGCCACAACCACCAGCGGCGCACGGCCGCGGTCGTGGGCCTCCTGGACCCATTCGGTGATCTCTTCGATGCTTGCCTTCTGCTCCGGGATCAAGATGGCGTGCGCGCCGGCCGCCATGCCCGCATGCAAAGCGATCCAGCCGACGTGGCGGCCCATGACCTCGGCGATCATGCAGCGGTGATGGGATTCACCGGTGGTGCGCAGCCGGTCGATGGCCTCGGTGGCGATCTGGACGGCGGTGTCGAAACCGAAGGTGTAGTCGGTGGCATCGAGGTCGTTGTCCACAGTCTTGGGGACGCCAACAATTTTCAGTCCGGCATCCGTGAGCCGCTTGGCAGCAGCCAGGGTTCCCTCGCCGCCGATCGCGATAATGGCGTCAATGCCAAGGCGCTCCATGTGCGCCTTGATGACGTCCGGGCCGCCGCCGTTTTCGAAAGGATTGGTCCGGGAGGTGCCCAGGATGGTTCCGCCCTGCTTGGCGATACCGCGGACCATGGTGCGGGGGATGTCGATGACATCACCTTCAACGACTCCGCGCCAGCCGTCACGGAAGCCCACAAACTCCTGGCCGTGGATGGCGATGCCTTTGAGGACTGCTCCACGGATCACTGCGTTGAGGCCGGGGCAGTCGCCACCGCTGGTAAGAATGCCAATTTTCATGTTTGCTCACTCATGGCTTGGAGGAATACGTCAGAGCGCCACGCTGAGCTCCCCATGATTGTAGACGGGCATGTGGGGTGGGACACAAACGGTTACTTTTTAACCTGGCCGTGCGGTATTGGAAACGTGGCTGAAAACAAGCAAAAGCGCCCCGCCAACCGGCAGGGCGCTTCGCGACGTAACCGGCGACTACCGGGAACGTTGGCTGATGAAGGATTCGAGGGCGATCTTGCTGTGCTGGTCCGGCAGGATGAGCCAGGCCAGAATGTAGACCACGAAGGCCGGCCCGGGGAGCAGGCAGAAGAGCAGGAATGCGACCCGGACGTACGCTACGTCCACGTTGAGCTTGGCTGCGATCCCTCCGCAGACGCCGCCCAGCCAACGTTGTGGCCCACGCTTCAGGCCGAAGCCCCTGACGATGCTGAAGAACTTGTCCATGGCTACACACTTCCCTGTTGTGGTTGCTTTGTCACGTGTACGGCCACGTCACCGTGCCGAACTCTTTGGTTTCCCCGAACCCTTGCGGGCCGAAAGGAGGCCGCCGACCACCAGTGCCGCGCCAGCCCCGATCATGAGGCCGATCAGCACGTATGTGCCGTCCAGTGCCACCCAGCCGAGCGTGGAAATAACGATCAGGGCGGCTAAGGCAATGACGATCAGACCCCACACTATGGTTCCGACCCTGGCTTGGCGGGGTTCGTCGTCGTCCCTTGGCTCCACCCGGAAAGTGGGCTCCAACGGCGGCGTCAAGGGAATCTGCTGGAGTTGCGGCTTGGGCAGGGCCTCCGTGGGACGGGTTTCCTTGGGCAGGGCCTCCGTCGGTTGGGCGTCGCGTGCCTCGCCTGGCTCGTTGGTGCTCATGTCAGTTTCCTTCCTGGATGGTCACGTTGCTGAACGTGCCGTCGATTTCCACCACGAGGTTGGCGCCGGGCTTTTCCGTGTTGTAGAGGGTGGTGTCGTCCTGGAGGCGGCCACCGCGGTCCGAGCCACGTTCGTTGAGGTTGCCGAAGGTCATGTCCGCCTTGACTTCCACGGGCACGTTGTCCGGGATGATGACGGTGACGTTGCTGGCGGTGGCGTCCACTGGGACCACGACTTGGGAGATCAAGGGCGCCTGCAGCGTCATGTCACTCAAATCCAACCGGCCTTGGGCTCCCGTGACATTGATGCCCAGGCGCGCCTGCTCCAGGCTGGTGGGTGCCCAGTTCACGTCGTGGAAGCTGAAACGGTCCCCGTTCCTGGGCGCCAAATTGAAGATTCCGCCGATGATAAGCGCCACGACCGCGAGGAATCCGAGGAATCCCGACGTTCGTCCACGGAGACCTGCCACCACGATGCCGAGGCCAAGGACCGCAGCCCCGGTGGCCCACACCACGGCGTTAGCGGAGTTGCCCAGCTCAATGACGTTGCCGGCGTCGAGCGCCTTCAACGTTCCGCCGGCCAGCAGCGCGGCACCGGCAGAGACTGCGACAATCGCGGGCCCGGGTCCTTTGCGCTTCGGGGCAGCCGGTTTTGGCTGCCAGCCCTGTGGAGGAGTGGGTCCGTACGGCGGACGCGGATCGGAAGGTCCGAACGGTCCCGAAGGAGGAACCGGGGCTGAACTGTAGCTTCCGGACGGATTGGGGCGGCCGTGGTGCTTGGTCCCAGCTGGCGCTGCGCCATAAACAGGAAGGCCGGTGTTGGTGCCCGTCGCCGTCGTGGCGCCGTAGGCGGTTGGCGGTCCATAGGCAGGCGAACTGCCCGGAGCCGTGGCGTAGTTTTGCTGCCCCACGGGCGGGGTTCCCTTCGAAGCCTTGTTGCGTTGGACCAGGAAGTAGATGAGGTAGAAGACGCCACCCATCCAGAACAGGGTCCAGAACAGGCCGGGCAATCCATCCCATCCCCAGCCCCAGAAACCGCGGCCCAGTCCCGGCAGGCCAATGATGGTAGTGATCAGTGCGCCGGTCATGCCTCCGGACCAGCGGCCCGCAGCAGCTTCCTGTACGTGGATCCGGCCGTCAGGCTCGGGCAGGAGTGCCCAGGCGACACCGTAGAGGAGCACGCCCACGCCGGCAAAGAGTGCCAGGACGATGAAGATGCCCCGAACGATCAGGGGGTCGATACCGAACCGGTGGGCTACGCCACTCGCGACGCCGCCGATCCACCGGTCCGGTCCACGGCGGACACCCTGGCTGCGGATCCAGTCGAAGAAGTTCTGCTGGGCAGGGGCAGGGTCCCCACTGGTCGGAGCGTCCTTGCCGCCCTCAGGACCAGTGCCCGCAGGAGCACCGGTGTAGGCACTGGAGCCGGATGGGCCGGCAGTGCCAGGCGTTCCGGGTTCCTCTGGGTTCATGCTGTTCGCGTTCATACTTCGATCCTGCCGTCCCGCGTGCCGTGCCCTCTACTGGGGGATACCCTGAATGATCCCTGAGAGACCCCCGAACAACGCTGGTTCCCGGTCCGGGGCACCCTGATCCGTGTTTGGATTGGTACATGACAACCGCTGTACAACGCCCCGCGCTGGTCCGCAGCAGCGACCGCATGATCGCGGGCGTCTGCAGTGGATTGGCCGATCACCTGGGCTGGCCCGTCAAATACGTGCGGCTCGGCATGATTTTGGCTTGCTTCGCGGGTGGGGCGGGCGTGGCTTTCTACGCGTGGCTGTGGACCATGGTTCCCACCGCGGATGAGAGCGCCAAGCGCAACGCCCGCCGACCGGCGTCGCCTATTGCTCCGGCGGTAAGCCTGCCCGGGCCCGCCGTCGGCCCCACTGCAGCGTACGACGCCGGACTGCCGCCAGCCGTGCCCGGCAAGCCTTCTGCGGGTGGAACCGCAGCCGCTGCCGGACCAGCGGCCGGAGGTTCGGCCAGCCCGGCGGGAACCCCCTCCGGCTTCGGCGCCACCCCAGCTGACGACAGGTGGGGCGGCACCGCCTTGGCATCGTGGTTCTCCTTCCGTCGGATCCAGTACGGCAAGGAGATCCTGTTGGGTGCGGCCCTGCTGCTGGTAGCGGCCATCCTGATCGCGCGCCAGTTCGGCGTCGACGTCCCGTTGGGGACGCTCATCCCGGTTGCGGCCATCCTGGGTGGTGCGGCGATCGCCTGGATGCAGTTGGACGAGACCCGCAGGGCAGGCCTGTTGGACAAGACGAAAGCCGACCAAGCCGGCGGTTGGGTCCGCTTGGCAGCAGGCCTGGCGCTGGTGGTGGCTGGTGTCCTGGTGATGGTGTCCGGTTCGGGTTCGTGGGAGCAAACCTGGTTGGCACTGCTGGCATCCGTGGCTGTTTTGGGCGGGGTGGCCTTGGTGCTCCTGCCGTGGGGTCTGAAGTTTTGGAAGGACCTGGAGACTGAACGGGCCGGACGGGTACGCGAGACGGAGCGGGCCGAGATTGCTGCGCATCTGCACGACTCTGTCCTCCAGACCCTGGCCCTGATCCAACGCCGGGCCGGTTCCGAACAGGATGTGGTTCGCCTGGCAAGGGCGCAGGAACGCGAACTCCGCGCCTGGCTCTTCAGCGATGCCGCCAAGGAATCCGGCCTCCTCGCTGACCGTATTAAATCCGTGGCGGCCGAGGTGGAAGATTCCCACGGCCAAGCGGTCGAAGTGGTAACCGTGGGCGATACCGAGATGACGGACCGGCACGAGGCCCTGGTGCAGGCTGCCAGGGAAGCCATGCTCAACGCTGCAAGGCATGGTGGCGGAACGGTATCGGTGTACATGGAAAGTACGGCGGGCAGTACGGAGATCTTCATTAAGGATCGCGGCCCAGGCTTCGACCCCGATGCTGTCCCGGAAGACAGGCTGGGCGTCAAGGAATCGATCATCGGACGCATGAAGCGGCATGGCGGTACTGCGGTGATCACCAGCAGCAAGGAGGGAACGGAAGTCCGCTTGGCGCTCCCTTCAGCAACCGTGGATGCCGGGGAACAACGGACCAATGATGTTCGGAACGGAGAATCGAAGCAATGAATACCAACCCTGACAGTGGTGCGGGACGCAGGGTGCGGGTGGTGATCGTGGATGACCACACCATCTTCCGCTCCGGGCTCAAAGCCGACCTCGATGAACGCATGGACGTGGTGGGGGAAGCCGGCACCGTGGAACAGGCCATCGCCGTGATCGCGGAGAATCGCCCGGAGGTGGTGCTCCTTGACGTCCACCTCCCGGGCGGGCTGGGTGGCGGCGGACGTGAAGTCATTGCCGGTTCGAACGCCCTCCTGGGTACCACCAGTTTCCTCGCCCTCAGCGTCTCCGACGCAGCCGAGGACGTGGTCTCCGTGATCCGCGCCGGCGCCCGTGGCTACGTTACCAAGACCATTTCCGGCAAGGAGATTTCCGATGCCGTGATCCGGGTGGCCGACGGCGATGCCGTGTTCTCGCCGCGGCTTGCAGGCTTTGTGCTCGATGCCTTCGGGACCGCTCCGGCGGACATCGCGGATGACGAACTGGACAAGCTTTCGGCCCGCGAACTCGAAGTCATGAGGTTGATCGCCCGCGGCTACAGCTACAAGGAAGTGGCCAAGGAACTCTTCATCTCCATCAAAACCGTGGAAACACACGTCTCCGCGGTCCTGAGGAAGCTGCAGCTCTCCAGCCGGCACGAGCTCACGAAATGGGCGGCCGAGCGCCGCCTCCTCTGACGCTCTCTCACGTCCCGCCCGCTTGGTCGGGACGCTCACTCACGTCCCACCCGCTTGGGCAGGACGCTCAATCACGTCCCGCCCGCTTAAACACGAACGCTCTTCCACCCGCCGGGGCTGGAAGAGCGTTCGCTTCAGGATGGACCGTTATTTGGCCTTACCCAGGAACTCCTGGATGCGGCGGACGCCTTCGGCAAGGTCTTCGTCTCCGAGGGCGTAGGACAGGCGCACGTAGCCGGAGGGGCCGAAGGCCTCGCCGGGAACTACGGCAACTTCAACTTCGTCGAGGATGAGCGTGGCGAGTTCAGCGGAGGTTTCCGGGCGGACAGGGCCGTTGGACGTCTCGAATTCCTTACCCAGCAGGCCGCGGACGTCAGCGTAGACGTAGAAGGCACCTGTCGGCGTCGGGCATTCAACGCCTTCGATGGCGTTCAGGCCGGCAACGATCGCCTTGCGGCGGCGGTCGAAGGCAACCTTCATTTCGTCGACGGCGGTCAGCGGGCCCGTGAGGGCGGCGGCCGCTGCCACCTGCATGATGTTCGAGACGTTCGAGGTGGCGTGCGACTGAAGGTTGGTGGCGGCCTTGATGACATCTGCCGGGCCGATCATCCAGCCGACGCGCCATCCGGTCATGGCGTAGGTCTTTGCGACGCCGTTGAGGATGACAACTTTGTCGCCCAGTTCCGGCGCGGCAGTGGCGATGGAAGTGAACTCGACGCCGTCGTAGGTGAGGTGCTCGTATATTTCGTCCGTGACGACCCACAGGCCCTTGGCCGCAGCCCACTTGCCGATCTCTGCAACCTGTTCCGGGCTGTAGACAGCACCGGTGGGGTTGGACGGAGAAACGAACAGCAGGATCTTGGTCTTGTCCGTGAGGGCCGCTTCCAGCTGCTCAACCGTCACCAGGTAGCCCTGTTCGGGGCCGGCAAAAACTTCCACAGGCACGCCGCCTGCGAGGCGGATGGCTTCCGGGTAGGTAGTCCAGAACGGGGTGGGGATGATGACTTCGTCGCCCGGGTCCACCAGGGTTGCGAAGGTGTTGTACACAGCCTGCTTGCCACCGTTGGTCACCAGGACCTGGGAAGGATCAACCTTGTAGCCGGAGTCCCGCAGGGTCTTTTCGGCAATGGCCTTCTTCAGCTCAGGAAGGCCGCCGGCGGGGGAGTAGCGGTGGTATTTCGGCTGGCTGGCCGCTTCAATGGCTGCCTGGACGATGTAGTCCGGGGTGGGGAAATCGGGTTCACCGGCGCCGAACCCAATCACGGGGCGCCCCGCGGCCTTCAATGCCTTGGCCTTGGCATCAACGGCAAGGGTGGCGGACTCGGCAATGGCGGAGATTCGCTGTGAAATGCGGGCGGCAGTTGTTCCGGCTGACATCTAGGTACCGTTCTTCGCAGGCAGCTCATGGGCTGGATGATGGGATTCGACGTAAACTACCTTATGCTGTTCTGCGGAGCTCCCGGGTGCCTGCCGAACTTTGTGACTGATGTTGCTGGTCACAGGCTTTATTCGGGGCCCGGAGGTCGGGAAACGGGCCGGTTCGACTATCGCGAAATTCTTGCGTAGACTGGTTCACCGGTGTTGAAAAGCACCACAGGCTGAAGTGCGGCCTGAAACATGGATTCATTCCATAGGGTAGTGGCGCAATTGGTAGCGCAGCGGTCTCCAAAACCGCAGGTTGCAGGTTCGAGTCCTGTCTGCCCTGCGCAAGCTGTTCCGGCGGAAACGCCGGAACACGCGCAGCAACCATGGCTCTGATCAGAGTCGGGTCAACGACTTTGCAAGGTGAGTGAGGACCAGGTGACCGAAACAGCTGCCAGCAGCTCGAAGGGCCGTCCCGCAAAGAAAGCCGATCGCGGCTTCTTCGCCCGTATTGCACTCTTCGTCCGCCAGGTCATTGGGGAACTGAAGAAGGTCGTTGCACCCACCCGCAAGGAACTGATCAACTACACGCTCGTGGTGCTGGTGTTCGTGGTCATCATGATGGTCATCGTCAGCCTGCTGGATCTCGCCTTCGGGACGGGAGCCAGCTGGGTCTTCGGTGGAACCGGGGCTGGGGACCGCTAAGCGGATCTGTCCGTAAACTGTGCGAAATTCCTTGGTAGTTCAGGGAATTCGCGGGGTTTGCGGAATTGAGCCATTTAAATAGGCATGTTAGGCAATGAGGAAGCAGGAGACCAAGTGTCTGAGCAGGAGCTCGAGGTAAACGAGACTGAGCTGGAAGAGCCCGCTGAAAGCACGGACGACTCTGCAGCCGAGGCTGCGGAAGAGTCCGAGGTGGATTCCGCTGCGCCCGAATCTGCCGACGCCGACGATTCCGAAGACGCTTTCGAAGCTGACGTGGATGACGAGTCGGATGACGCGTCCGCCGTCGCAGACGACGAGGATGCTTCGGAAGAGTCCGACGGCGACGCCCTGGCTGCCGCCGCTGCTGCAGCACCCGTGGATCCCGCTGAGGAATTCAAGGGCAAGCTGCGCCGCCAGGAAGGTGACTGGTACGTCATCCACTCCTACGCAGGCTACGAGAACCGCGTCAAGGCCAACCTTGAGACCCGCATCCAGACCCTGGACATGGAAGATTACATCTTCGAAATCCAGGTGCCCATGGAAGAGGTCGTCGAGATCAAGAACGCGCAGCGCAAGGTCATCAACCGCGTGCGCATCCCCGGTTACGTTCTTGTCCGCATGGACCTGACCGACGCTTCCTGGGGCGCCGTCCGCCACACTCCCGGTGTAACAGGCTTCGTGGGCAACGCCCACAACCCGGTTCCGCTGCGCTTGGATGAGGTCTTCTCCATGCTCGCCCCGGTCTTCGAAGAAGAGCAGGCAGAGCAGGGCAAGCCGGTCAACAAGCAGAACCAGGCTCCCGTGGCCGTCGACTTCGAGGTCGGCGAATCGGTCATCGTCAAGGAAGGCCCTTTCGAGACCCTCCCGGCCACGATCTCCGAAATCAAGCCCGAGTCCCAGACCCTGGTGGTGCTGGTCTCGATCTTCGAGCGCGAAACCCCGGTGACGCTCGCATTCAACCAGGTCACCAAGATCTAGCTGATCCAAAAATTTCGCTCCAGTCCTGCCTGCTTAGCAGTTCGGGAGCGGCCGGCCGCCTCGCCATGGCGGCCACCAACCTGGGACGCGCTCCTGTGTCCCAGGAAGCTATTGAGAGAAGGACCCTACATTGGCTCCCAAGAAGAAGGTCACCGGCCTCATCAAGCTGCAGATCCAGGCAGGTGCCGCTAACCCGGCTCCGCCGATCGGTCCTGCGCTTGGCCAGCACGGTGTCAACATCATGGAATTCTGCAAGGCGTACAACGCTGCAACGGAATCCCAGCGCGGAAACGTTATCCCGGTTGAAATCACGGTTTACGAAGACCGTTCCTTCACCTTCATCACCAAGACCCCGCCGGCTGCAGAGCTCATCAAGAAGGCTGCAGGCGTTGCCAAGGGTTCCGCTACCCCGCACACCGTCAAGGTTGCCAAGCTGACCCAGGCACAGGTTGAAGAGATCGCTTCCACCAAGATGGAAGACCTCAACGCCAACGACATCAAGGCAGCCGCCCTGATCATCGCAGGCACCGCCCGTTCCATGGGCATCACGGTAGAGGGCTGATCCCAGCTTTCACCCGCCGGGCAACCGGCATTTGAACATTGAAATGTCGTGAGGATCCTTGCCGGATCCCGCGACTGTGGCAGGGCCCAGCGCGGTCCGCAGACCACAACTGCACAAGGAGAAACAGCAGCATGGCAAAGCGCAGCAAAGCATATGAGGCAGCCGTAGCCAAGATCGAGGCGGACAAGGTTTACGCCCCGGTCGAGGCCATTAACCTCGCGAAGGACACCAACCCTTCCAAGTTCGACGCAACCGTTGAGGTCGCTTTCCGTTTGGGCGTTGACCCGCGTAAGGCCGACCAGATGGTTCGTGGCACCGTCAACCTGCCGCACGGCACCGGTAAGACTGCCCGCGTCCTCGTTTTCGCAACCGGTGACAAGGCTGAAGCAGCAATCGCGGCCGGCGCCGACTTCGTTGGTTCCGATGACCTGATCGAAAAGATCGCAGCCGGCTGGACCGACTTCGACGCCGCAGTGGCAACCCCTGACCTCATGGGCAAGGTTGGCCGCCTCGGTAAGGTCCTCGGCCCGCGTAACCTCATGCCGAACCCGAAGACCGGTACGGTTACCCCGGATGTCACCAAGGCTGTCAACGACATCAAGGGCGGCAAGATCGACTTCCGCGTCGACAAGCACTCGAACCTGCACTTCATCATCGGCAAGGTCTCCTTCGACGCCAACAAGCTGGCCGAGAACTACGCAGCTGCACTGGAAGAGGTGCTTCGTTTGAAGCCGTCCGCTTCCAAGGGCCGCTACATCCAGAAGGCCACCGTTGCCACCACGTTCGGTCCGGGCATCACCGTTGACCCGAACGTCACCAAGGTCCTCACCGACGCGTAAGCTTCGGGAGCTCTTGCTCTGACTAAAAGGACCGTCCGGCTTAGCCGGGCGGTCCTTTTCTTGTCTTAGCCTGTTCCCAGCGCGAGGTGGGCCGTAGGCTGTGGTGCGTGTCGACGTCGAACTTTTCTGCACGTGGGGGGCTGTCCGTAGAACGGGTCGCCGTCCCCAAAAGTCCTGACGCCAGCGGATCGGCGGACTTCCGCGCTTTCCATGAGTTGGAAGAGGCCCACGCACTGGAACTCTGGGGCAACCTGGACCGCTGTGCCACTTTCGCCGAGGCGGTGCTCTTTTGGCAGGGCAACAGCTACGAAGAACGGCAGGTCTTCCTCGCCCGCCTTGACGGCACCGTAGTGGGCAGCGGAACTTTGACGCTGCCATTGAGCGAGAACACGACGACGGCGGGCGTGGACGTCCTGATCGGCGCACCTTATCGTCGGAGAGGCTTTGGGTCGGTGATCCTGAAGGTTTTGGAGGATCTGGCAAGGGGACGAGGAAGGGTGTCGTTCGATGCCTATTGCGGGGCACCCATCCAGCTTGTGGCGCCCGGCACGGAGGTCCTGGAGTCAAAGTCGGGGGCAGGCGCCGTTCCCTTGGACTCAGCGCCAACCCGGTTCGCCCTGCACCATGGCTATTCGTTGGAACAGGTGGAAACAAGCAGCCTGCTGCCGTTTCCGCCGCCTGAGGCACTGCTCCGGGAGTGCGAAGCAGGAGTGGCGTCCAAAGCCGCGGGGTACAGCCTTATAACGTGGCCGGACAGCTGCCCGGAGGACCTGGTGGACGCCTTTGCCCGGCTCAAGGGGTTGATGAGCACCGAGGTCCCTCTCGCTGGCCTGGGCTGGGAGGGCGAGGACTGGGATGCAGCACGGGTGCGCCAGGACGAAGCGACATGGCAGGCCAGTGGTGGTGCTTCGCTAACGGCGGCAGCACGGCACGACGCCACCGGCGAACTGGCTGCCTACACGGTACTCACGCACCGGGACGCCAGGCCCGCAGTGATCTATCAGGAGGACACCCTGGTGGCTCCGGGACACCGCGGGCATGGCTTGGGAATGTTGGTGAAGATCGCCAACCTGCGTCGTGCCAGGGAGTCCTGGCCGGGCGCCACGTCGGTGTTGACATGGAACGCCAATGAAAACCGGCATATGCTGGCCATAAATATCGCCCTGGGATTCAAGCCCTCCGGCTTTGAAGGCGAATGGCAGAAACGGCTGGGATGACTGTAGACGAGGCGAAGACCGTTCACATCGAGCAGCTCTGGGTGCCTGACACCGTGGACAGCCCTGATGCAACTGATTTCCTGGCCGCCGTGGAAGTAGGGCGCAGGGTCCGCATGGAGACGTGGGGGAGTGACGACCTCGCCTACACGCCCTTGGAGAAGCTGTTGGAGTTTTCCGATCCGTACGAGCGCCAGATCATCCTGGTGGCCAAATTGGACGGCGACATCGTAGGCACGGTGGATATCGCCCTTCCCTTGGCGGACAACATGGACTTGGCCGAGTTCACCTTGGACATCCTTCCTGAATTCCAGCGCCGCGGTGTAGGACGCCAGTTGCTGGAAGCCGCCGAGCAATTGGCCCGGGCAGAGGGCCGCACCATGGTCCTGGTGGACACGAACCATCCGGCCACGTCCCTCACCGAGATACCCGAAGACCAACTGATTCCCGGAAGCGGAGCAGGCTTTGTTCCTGTCAGCAGCCGGGAGGTGGACTTCGCCAAGCAGGCCGGCTACACACTCCAGCACATCGAACAATTCAGTTCCTGCGCGCTGCCGCTCGACTCCAAACTGGCTGCGGCCCTGCAACTGGAAGCCGACGACGCCAACGGCGGCCGCTACGCACTGCACCACTGGACCGACCGCTGCCCGGAACCCTGGTTGGAGGCCGTGGCCGCGTTGGAGAACGCAGCCGGTGAGGTAGTCCGTGAGGACGGTGAAGAGGAAGCTCCCGAAGTGGAGGCCAGCGGCATGGTTTTCGATCCCGTTGTCCTGCGCGAAACCGAGGACGCCGCATTGGCGCAGGGACGGCGAACGGTGGTCACCGCCGTCGAGCACCTGGAGAGCGGACGCATCGTGGGCCTGACCACCATCAGCGTCCTGGCGCACCGCCAGGATGTGGTTTTCCAGGACGACACGCTGGTCCTCCAGGAACACCGGGGCAACAAGCTGGGCCTGCTGATCAAGGTGGCCAACATGGAAAGGCTCAGCGAGCAGTTCCCTGATGCCCGCGTGATCTACACATGGAATGCGCCCGAGAACCGTTACCTCCTCACCGTGAACAAACAGCTTGGATTCGCGACGGCGGGCGTCACCGGATTATGGCAAAAGGAACTTCCGGGGCGGGGATCGGGAGCAACGACGTCGGACTAGGCGGCCGCCGATTTGGTTTGCCGAACACTCTCCCGTAACCTTGAAGTACCAAAGACCGTCGGTTGATGGGAATCCACTCTTTCGAGCCCAGCTCAATTCTGCAGCTGCGCCCCTGAGGCACAAGTGAATTCCTTGACGAAGGACCCTGAACATAGGGCGGCCGGCGCAGGTGAACGAAGCAAGTCTCCACGGATCAAACTGTGTTGAGCCAAGCCCCGTGCATCTGCGCGGGGCGTTTTTAGTTTTAGCTCTCGTGAGCGGGGACCCGGAAGACCGGCTTTTATCCCCGGAAGGAGGGTTATGACAACGCCTAGCAAGGTCTCCGCAGTTGCAGAGATCACCAACGATTTCAAGGAATCGAACGCGGCTGTCCTGACCGAATACCGCGGGCTCACTGTTGCACAGCTCAAGGAACTGCGTGTTGCGCTCGGCCAGGACACCAAGTTCTCGGTCGTCAAGAACACCCTGAGCGCTATTGCAGCCAAGGAAGCTGGAGTTGAAGCATTCAACGATCAGCTTGCTGGCCCCACTGCAATCGCCTTCATCAAGGGTGACGCTGTTGCTGCTGCCAAGAGCCTGACGGACTTTGCCAAGGCCAACAAGCAGCTGGTTATCAAGACCGGCGTCTTCGAAGGCAAGGCATTGGACGCAGCAGGAGTTGCCGCACTGGCAGCCCTCGAGTCCCGCGAACTGCAGCTTGCCCGTGTTGCTGGTGTCCTCAAGGCTCCTGCATCCGCTGCTGCACGCATCATCGACGCTCTGCGCCTCAAGCTTGAAGAAGAGGGCGGCGCATCTGCACCGGCCGCTGAAGAAGCCCCGGCCGCCGAAGAGGCTGCTGCTGAAGAGGTTGCGGCTCCGGCCGAAGCCGCTGAAGCTGCAACCGAAGAGAACTAAGTTCTCCCCTCAATCAAACTCTGGTGCATGGACCGGTTTAGCCCGGACCTGCACCAACTAATGGAAGGACGCCACCATGGCGAAGCTCAGCAACGAAGAGCTCATTGAAGCTTTCAAGGAACTGACCATCATCGAGCTCTCCGAGTTCGTCAAGCTCTTCGAAGAGACCTTCGAAGTTACGGCTGCTGCTGTTGCAGTTGCTGGCCCCGCTGCCGGCGGTGCTGCTGAAGCTGCTGAAGAGAAGACCGAATTCGACGTCGTTCTCGAAGCTGCTGGCGACAAGAAGATCGCAGTGATCAAGGAAGTTCGCGCCATCACCTCCCTCGGCCTCAAGGAAGCCAAGGACCTGGTTGACAGCGCACCGAAGGCTGTTCTCGAAGGCGCCACCAAGGAAGCCGCAGAGAAGGCAAAGGCTCAGCTCGAAGAAGCTGGCGCAACGGTTACCCTCAAGTAACTCGTTCTTGCTTGTGGAAGCCCCGCCCGTTCCGTCAAAGGAGCCGGGCGGGGCTTCCTGCTTTAAACACCTAGGAGGGTTCGCTGATGTCCGCTACGGTGGCCCCGAGTGCTGCCGTGAGAGCGTCGGCGTCCACGAAAGCGCTGCGTCCATGCGCACCTGCGCCCATGGAGATCCGGCGCCCCGTAATGGTGGCGTCCGCATACACGGGCCACGCCGTGGTACTGCCCAGGGGCGTGATGGTTCCGCGTTCGTAGCCGGTTGCAGCCAGGGCCACGTCGGCGTGGGGGAGCGAGAGCTTGTTGACTCCCACCAACGCCCGCAGCTTTGGCCAGGATATCTGGCGATCTCCCGGGATGAGCGCGAACAGGAAGCTGCCGTCGCGGTGTTTTACCACCAATGACTTCACGATGTCGGCGGGGCTGATGCCCAGGATGCCGGCCGCCTCTTCAAGGCTGTTGGCGGCGGGACGTTCGACGACGTCGACGTCCAGTCCGCGGGCGGCGGCATCGTTCAGGAAGCGCTCGGCTCCGTCCATCACTTTCCCAGTCATGCTGTGTCCTCTCAGTCGCGGTACAGGAGGAGGGCTTCGCCCTGCCCGCCGCCACCGCACAGCGAAACGGCCGCCTTGCCCGTTCCCCTGCGCTTGAGCTCGTGGGCTGCGTGGAGGGCCAGCCTCGCGCCGGACGCGCCGATGGGGTGCCCCAGTGCGATGGCACCGCCGTGGATGTTGCACTTTTCCAGCGGATAGCGGAGGTCCTTCAGGGACTGGACGGCCACCGAACCGAACGCTTCATTGATCTCGATGAAGTCGAGGTCCTCTGCTGTCCAACCTGCCCGCTTCAGGGCTTGGGCGATGGCATTCGACGGCTGGGAGTGCAGCGAGTTGTCGGGTCCGGCTACCTGGCCGGGCTTGCCCACCACAGCCAGGTACTCCAAGCCGTTGTCCTCGGCGAAGCGGCGACTTGCCAGCACCAGTGCGGAGGCGCCGTCGGACAGGGGAGAGGAATTCCCTGCGGTGATGGTGCCGTCGGTGGCGAAAGCGGCCTTGAGTGGAGCCAGTGTTTCAACAGTGGTGTTGGGCCGCACGCCTTCGTCCGTGGTGAGCACCACCGGCTCGCCCTTGCGCTGCTTCACTCTGACCGGCGCAATTTCGACGTCGAACGTTCCGTCGGCGATCGCGGCGGCGGCCCGCTGGTGTGAAGCTGCGGCAACCTCGTCCTGGGAGGTGCGGTCAATGCCCAGGGTGACGTTCTTGGTTTCGGTGGAAAGACCCATGGACTGGCCATCGAAGGCGTCTGTGAGGCCGTCGTGAGCGGCGACGTCCAGGGCTTGGATTGCCCCGTAGGTCCACCCTTGCCGGGATCCCGGCAGGAGGTGGGGTGCGCGGGTCATGGATTCCTGGCCGCCGGCAACCACCACGGTGGCGTCCCCGCTGCGGATCATGCGCGCGGCATCGATCACCGCAGTCAAGCCGGAGAGGCACACCTTGTTGATGGTCACGGCCGGGATATTCCACCCAATGCCCGCAGCGATGGCGCTCTGGCGGGCGGGGTTCTGCCCGGCGCCGGCCTGCAGGACCTGGCCCATGATAACGGCGTCCACCTGTTCGGCTTTGGCGCCGCTGGCCGCGAGGGCGGCCGTTATGGCGTGTGCGCCAAGGTCGACGGCGGTGAAGCCCGCCAGTTGCCCGTTGAGCCGACCCTGTGGGGTGCGGGAAGCGGCAAGGATGACAACATCATTGTCGTCAGCGGAGTTGGTCATGGTCTCTCTTCCGATCCGGGAGTGGTGTAGCAAGGCTATCGCGGGCAAGCGTGAACCTACCCCCTTCAACGATGGTGGCCTTCGCGGCATTCCAAGGGCAGGTAGGTGCCTGCAGCAACGGTGCTTGCAATCACGGACGATCTGGGGTAGACAGGAAGGCTGCTTTGCCGTATTGTAGATATTTGCGTCTTCCCTGTTAACCTTCAGCCTTCATATAGCGGTGGGCTTTACCTCTCAGCTGCGCCATTGACGTGCCGTTCCTTAACGTGCACTGCCTTGCGTAGGCTGGGTCCGGGTCATATAGCGGAACCGGAACAAGTATCCTGCGGAGCACTCTGCGGGATGCAAACGGGGGAGATCTGAAAACGCCTGAAGGTCTGTGGAAGGATCCCTCTTGGTCGCCTCGAGCACCTCTAATAACGAAACCGCTAACACGGCAAGCACCGATGGTGCCACCCGCCGCCTCTCATTCGCAAAGATTCACGAACCCCTTGATGTTCCGAATCTTCTCGCCCTGCAGACGGACAGCTTTGACTGGCTCGTCGGAAACGAACGCTGGCAGGCGCGGGTAGCGAAGGCTGTCGAGGAGGGCGACCTCAGCGTCGCCACCACCTCCGGACTTGCCGACATCTTCGAAGAGATCTCCCCCATCGAGGACTTCCAGGGCACCATGTCCCTGAGCTTCTCCGAGCCGGAGTTCGCTGACCCGAAGTACACCATGGCCGAATGTAAAGACCGTGACGCCACCTACTCGGCCCCGCTGTACGTCAAGGCCGAGTTCATGAACAACAACACGGGCGAAATCAAGCAGCAGACCGTGTTCATGGGCGACTTCCCCCTCATGACTGAGAAGGGCACGTTCGTCGTCAACGGCACCGAGCGTGTCGTCGTCTCCCAGCTGGTCCGTTCGCCGGGCGCCTACTTTGAGCGCACCGCAGACAAGACCAGTGACAAGGACATCTTCACTGCGAAGATCATCCCGTCCCGTGGTGCATGGTTCGAACTCGAAATCGACAAGCGCGACCAGGTCGGCGTTCGTCTTGACCGTAAGCGCAAGCAGTCGGTAACTGTTCTCCTGAAGGCACTCGGCTGGACCGAAGGCCAGATCCTGGAAGAGTTCGGCCAGTACGACTCCATGCGTGCAACGCTGGAGAAGGACGCCACCGAAACCCGCGAAGACGCCCTTCTGGACATCTACCGCAAGCTGCGCCCGGGCGAGCCGCCCACAGTCGAGGCTGCCCAGTCCCTGCTGGACAACCTGTACTTCAACGCCAAGCGCTACGATCTGGCCAAGGTTGGCCGCTACAAGATCAACCGCAAGCTCGGCATCGACCGCTCCCTTGGCGACAAGGAAGCTTCGGTCCTGCACGTTGAAGACATCGTTGCCATGATCAAGTTCCTCGTTGCGCTCCACGCCGGCGAGAAGACCCTCATGGGCAAGCGCGATGGTGAAGACCACGAGCTTCGCGTCGACATCGACGACATCGACCACTTCGGCAACCGTCGCATCCGCGCCGTCGGCGAACTGATCGAGAACCAGGTCCGCACTGGCCTCTCCCGCATGGAACGCGTCGTTCGCGAACGCATGACCACGCAGGACGTCGAAGCCATTACGCCGCAGACGCTGATCAACATCCGTCCCGTTGTCGCAGCCATCAAGGAGTTCTTCGGAACGTCCCAGCTGTCACAGTTCATGGACCAGAACAACCCGCTTTCGGGTTTGACCCACAAGCGCCGCCTGTCGGCTCTTGGCCCGGGTGGTCTGTCCCGTGACCGTGCAGGCATGGAAGTCCGAGACGTTCACCCGTCCCACTACGGACGTATGTGCCCCATCGAAACCCCTGAAGGCCCGAACATTGGTCTGATCGGTTCGTTGGCTTCCTACGGCCGCATCAACCCGTTCGGCTTCATCGAGACGCCGTACCGTTTGGTGTCCGAAGGTGTCGTTTCGGACGAGGTCCAGTACCTGACCGCCGACGACGAAGCAGAGGTCCTGATCGCACAGGCCAACGCTCCGCTTGACGCTGACAAGAAGTTCTCCGAAGAGACCGTCCTTGTCCGTGCCCGTGGTGGTGGAGGCGAGCCCGTTCTGGTTCCCGCTGCAGACGTTCAGTTCATGGACGTTTCCCCGCGCCAGATGGTGTCCGTGGCAACCGCCCTGATCCCGTTCCTCGAGCATGACGATGCAAACCGCGCACTCATGGGTGCCAACATGCAGCGCCAGGCCGTGCCGCTGGTCCGTTCCGAGGCTCCCTTCGTGGGCACCGGCATGGAGCGCGCAGCAGCCGTCGACGCCGGTGACGTTGTCATCGCGAAGAAGGCAGGTGTGGTCACCGAGGTTTCCGCCGAGCTCGTTGTCATGATCAACGACGACGGTACCGAGACCAACTACCGCATCAACAAGTTCGCCCGTTCCAACCAGGGCAACTGCTACAACCACCGCGTCCTGGTCAACGAAGGCCAGCGCCTGGAAGTTGGCGGCATCATCGCTGACGGTCCCGCAACGGACCAGGGTGAGCTTGCCCTCGGTAAGAACCTGCTCGTGGCATTCATGTCATGGGAAGGCCACAACTTCGAGGACGCCATCATCCTGTCGCAGCGCATTGTTGCTGAGGATGTTCTTTCCTCCATCCACATCGAGGAGCACGAAATTGATGCCCGCGACACCAAGCTTGGTGCCGAGGAAATCACCCGTGACATCCCCAACGTGTCCGAGGAAGTCCTGGCAGGCCTGGACGAGCGTGGCATCATCCACATCGGTGCCGAGGTTGAAGCAGGCGACATCCTGGTAGGTAAGGTCACCCCCAAGGGTGAAACCGAACTGACCCCGGAAGAGCGCCTCCTCCGCGCCATCTTCGGTGAGAAGTCCCGCGAAGTCCGTGACACCTCCCTGAAGGTTCCCCACGGCGAGTCCGGTACGGTCATCGGCGTGCGCGTCTTCGACCGCGACAACGACGACGAACTGCCCCCGGGCGTGAACCAGCTGGTACGCGTCTACGTTGCAGCCAAGCGTAAGATCACCGACGGCGACAAGCTCGCCGGCCGTCACGGCAACAAGGGTGTTATCTCCAAGATCCTCCCGATCGAGGACATGCCCTTCCTTGCAGACGGTACCCCGGTGGACATCGTCCTGAACCCGCTTGGTGTTCCGGGTCGAATGAACGTTGGCCAGGTCCTGGAAACCCACCTCGGTTGGGTTGCCAAGACCGGTTGGAAGATCGAAGGCGAGCCGGAATGGGTCAAGAACCTGCCGAACCTGCCCCGTGAAACCGGCCAGACCACCGTTGCCACCCCGGTGTTCGATGGCGCCCGTGAAGAAGAAATCACTGGCCTGCTCGACTCCACCAATGTGACCCGCGACGGCGACCGCCTGATCGACTCCTCCGGCAAGACCCGTCTGTTCGACGGCCGCTCCGGCGAGCCGTTCCCGGACCCGATCTCCGTCGGTTACATGTACATCCTGAAGCTCCACCACTTGGTGGACGACAAGATCCACGCGCGCTCCACCGGCCCGTACTCCATGATCACGCAGCAGCCGCTGGGTGGTAAGGCTCAGTTCGGTGGCCAGCGCTTCGGTGAAATGGAAGTGTGGGCGCTCGAAGCTTACGGTGCCGCTTACACGCTTCAGGAACTCCTCACGATCAAGTCGGATGACATTCACGGTCGTGTGAAGGTCTACGAAGCCATCGTCAAGGGCGAGAACATCCCTGAGCCTGGCGTTCCCGAGTCCTTCAAGGTCTTGATCAAGGAAATGCAGTCGTTGTGCCTGAACGTGGAAGTTCTTTCCACCGACGGAACCACGATCGAAATGCGTGACTCTGATGACGCAGTCTTCACGGCTGCGGAAGAACTGGGCATCGATCTGTCTCGTGCAGAGCCCAGTTCCGTAGAAGAGGTTTAGCAGCTGTTCCGGCGGACAGTTCATCAGGACTGCCCGCCGGAACAGCTCCCTCTTCCCGTAACCAAGACTTCAGAATTTAGAGAACAAGAGAGAACAGGGACCATATGTCCAGCGAATCCTCCTTCGGCCTCATGCAGATCGGCCTCGCCACCGCGGAAGACATCCGCGGATGGTCTTACGGTGAGGTCAAGAAGCCGGAAACCATCAACTACCGCACCCTCAAGCCTGAGAAGGACGGACTCTTCTGCGAGAAGATCTTCGGACCGTCCCGCGACTGGGAATGCTACTGCGGTAAGTACAAGCGCGTCCGCTTCAAGGGCATCATCTGCGAGCGTTGTGGCGTTGAAGTCACCCGCGCCAAGGTGCGCCGTGAGCGCATGGGCCACATCGAACTGGCTGCGCCTGTAACCCACATCTGGTACTTCAAGGGCGTTCCCTCGCGCTTGGGCTACCTTTTGGACCTGGCACCGAAGGACCTTGAGAAGGTCATCTACTTCGCTGCCTACATGATCACAAGCGTTGACACGGAAAGCCGTCACGCCGAACTGCCGAACCTCCAGGTTGAGCATGACCTCGAGAAGAAGCAGATGGTGGACAACCGCGACAGCGACATCGCCACGATCGCCCGCGACCTTGAGGACGAGCTTGCCCGTCTTGAAGGCGAAGGCGCCAAGGCTGCCGACAAGAAGAAGGCCCGCGACTCCGCTGACCGCCAGATGGCGAACGTCCGCAAGCGCGCCGACGCCGACATCGAGCGCCTCGAGCAGGTCTGGGACCGCTTCAAGAACCTTAAGGTCGCCGACCTTGAAGGTGATGAAGGCCTTTACCGCGAACTGCGCGACCGTTACGGCCTGTACTTCGAAGGCTCCATGGGTGCGGAGGCAATCAAGAAGCGCCTTGAGACCTTCGACATGCAGGCTGAGGCTGAGTCACTGCGCGACACCATCCAGAACGGCAAGGGCCAGCGCAAGACGCGTGCCCTGAAGCGCCTGAAGGTTGTCAACGCGTTCCTGACCACCAACAACAGCCCGCTCGGCATGGTTCTCGACGCCGTCCCGGTGATCCCGCCGGAACTGCGCCCGATGGTCCAGCTGGACGGTGGCCGCTTCGCGACCTCCGACCTCAACGACCTCTACCGTCGTGTGATCAACCGCAACAACCGACTCAAGCGCCTGCTTGACCTCGGTGCTCCGGAGATCATCGTCAACAACGAGAAGCGCATGCTTCAGGAAGCTGTTGACAGCCTCTTCGACAACGGTCGTCGTGGCCGTCCGGTAACGGGTCCGGGCAACCGCCCGCTGAAGTCCCTGAGCGACATGCTCAAGGGCAAGCAGGGTCGTTTCCGCCAGAACCTCCTCGGCAAGCGCGTTGACTACTCCGGCCGTTCGGTCATCGTCGTCGGCCCGCAGCTGAAGCTGCACCAGTGTGGTCTGCCCAAGCAGATGGCCCTGGAGCTCTTCAAGCCGTTCGTGATGAAGCGCCTGGTTGACCTCAACCACGCCCAGAACATCAAGTCGGCGAAGCGCATGGTGGAGCGTTACCGTCCGCAGGTCTGGGACGTGCTCGAAGAGATCATCACCGAACACCCGGTGCTGCTCAACCGTGCACCTACCCTGCACCGCCTCGGTATCCAGGCGTTCGAACCGCAGCTTGTTGAAGGCAAGGCCATCCAGCTTCACCCGCTGGTTTGTGGTGCCTTCAACGCTGACTTCGACGGTGACCAGATGGCAGTCCACCTGCCGCTGAGCCCCGAAGCCCAGGCCGAAGCACGCATCCTGATGCTGTCCTCGAACAACATCCTGAAGCCGTCCGACGGTCGTCCGGTAACCCTGCCTTCGCAGGATATGATCATCGGCCTGTACCACCTGACCACCAAGCGCGTCGGTTCTGCCGGCGAGGGCCGCATCTTCTCCTCGGTTTCGGAAGCGATCATGGCGTACGACGCCCGTGACCTGCACCTGAACTCCCAGGTCAAGATCCGCCTTGACGACTTCGTGCCGTACGCCGGTTGGGAAGCTCCGGAAGGTTGGGAGCCCGGTCAGCCGGCTCTCGTCGAAACCTCCCTGGGCCAGGTCATCTTCAACCAGACCCTGCCCGAGGATTACCCGTGGGTTGAGGCTGTTGCTGATAAGGGCGAACTGTCCCGGATCGTCAACGACCTCGCTGAGCGCTACCCGAAGGTTGTTACGGCGGCAACGCTGGATAACCTGAAGGACGCCGGTTTCTACTGGGCCACCCGTTCGGGTGTCACGGTTGCCATCTCCGACATCGAGGTACCGACGTCGAAGCCTGCCATCCTGGCCGGTTACGAGGCCATGGCTGCCAAGATCCAGGGCCAGTACGACAAGGGCCTGATCGACGACGACGAGCGTCGCCAGGAACTGATCGAGATCTGGAACAAGGCAACCAACGAGATCGCCCAGGCGATGCGCGACAGCCTGTCCCCGATGAACACCATCAACCGCATGGTGTCCTCCGGTGCACGTGGTAACTGGATGCAGGTCCGCCAGATCGCGGGTATCCGTGGTCTTGTGGCCAACCCTAAGGGTGAGATCATCCCGCGTCCGATCAAGTCCTCCTACCGCGAGGGCCTGTCGGTGCTGGAATACTTCATCGCCACGCACGGTGCCCGTAAGGGTCTGGCCGATACCGCTCTCCGTACCGCCAACTCGGGTTACCTGACCCGTCGTCTGGTGGATGTTTCGCAGGACGTCATTGTCCGCGAAGAGGACTGCGGTACCGAGCGCGGCCTGGTCACTCCGATCGCAGTGCCGGACGCCAACGGTGAGCTCGTCATGGACGAGAACGTCGAGAACAGCGCCTACGCACGTACGCTGGCTGTCGACGTCGTCGATGCCCAGGGCAATGTCCTGGCTGCCGGCGGCACCGACTGTGGTGACGTTGTCATCGACCAGCTGCTTGCTGCAGGCATCACCGAGGTCAAGGTCCGCTCCGTACTCACCTGTGAGTCCAAGGTCGGTACCTGTGCACTTTGCTACGGCCGTTCGTTGGCTACGGGCAAGACCGTGGACATCGGTGAGGCCGTGGGCATCATCGCCGCACAGTCCATCGGTGAGCCGGGTACCCAGCTGACCATGCGTACGTTCCACACCGGTGGTGCTGTTTCCGCCGGTGGTGGCGACGACATCACCCAGGGTCTGCCCCGTATCCAGGAGCTCTTCGAAGCCCGTACTCCGAAGGGTGTCGCACCGATTGCTGAAGCAGCCGGCCGCATCACCATCGAAGAGTCCGAGCGCCAGATGCGCCTGGTCATCACTCCGGACGATGGTTCCGAAGAGATTGCCTACCCGGTGCTGCGCCGTTCACGTCTCCTCATCGAGGATGGCGAGCACGTCAGCGTCGGCCAGAAGCTGATCAACGGTCCTGTGGACCCGAAGCAGGTTCTGCGCATCATGGGTCCGCGTGCTGCACAGAAGTTCCTTGTGGACGAAGTACAGGGCGTTTACCGCAGCCAGGGTATTGGTATCCACGACAAGCACGTCGAGGTTATCGTCCGCCAGATGCTGCGCCGCGTGACCGTCATCGAATCCGGCGACTCCGACCTGCTCCCCGGTGAGCTGGCAGAGCGCTCCCGCTTCGAGGACGAGAACCGCCGCGTCGTGTCCGAGGGCAAGGCACCGGCTTCCGGCCGTCCGGAACTCATGGGTATCACCAAGGCTTCCTTGGCTACCGAGTCCTGGCTGTCGGCTGCTTCCTTCCAGGAAACCACCCGCGTCCTGACGCAGGCGGCCATGGAAGGCAAGAGCGATCCCCTGCTCGGCCTCAAGGAAAACGTCATCATCGGTAAGCTCATCCCGGCTGGTACGGGTCTGCCCCGCTACACAGAGGTCACTGTGGAGCCGACGGAAGAAGCAAAGGCAAGCCTGTTCACGGGCCCCAGCGCTTTCACCGACTTCTCCTATGACGCCCTGGGCGGCGACGGTGCTCCCGAGTTCCACGCCATCCCGCTGGATGATTACGATCTCGGCAACGACTTCCGCTGAAATTTCCCGGCAGTAGTCAGTGACTGAACGGTCAGGCCCCGCACTTTCGAGTGCGGGGCCTGACCCGTTAACGGCGTCTTCCGCTGGGGTAACCCGGGGGAGTGGAGGACGACGGCGGCGGCCGGCTTCCGCCGTCGTCCTCCATACACCCGATTAAGGTGCGAGATCAAGCCGTGCTAGACTTTTGGTAATTGTTCTGTGTGGCAGTGGATGAAGGCCGCCGCAGCATCATTTTGGTTTTGTTCTCATGGTGCTGGGTGTGGAGCCTGTTTCCGGGTTGCGGGCAACATGCGCAACGAATGCCGCACTTTTGCACGCCTACCGGAGTTTCGGCCGGCTGCACGAGCAACGCCAAAGTTCCCACGTTTACACCGGCTGGCGCCGTTGTGTGGGGGCAGAGATCAAACAACGGAGAACACGAAAGTGCCTACGATTAACCAGCTGGTCCGCAAGGGCCGCACGCCGAAGGTCTCCAAGACCAAGGCTCCCGCGCTGAAGGGCAGCCCGATGCGCCGCGGTGTTTGCACCCGCGTTTACACCACCACCCCCAAGAAGCCGAACTCGGCTCTTCGTAAGGTGGCACGTGTGCGCCTCAACGGTGGCGTTGAAGTTACCGCCTACATCCCCGGTGTTGGCCACAACCTCCAGGAGCACTCCATCGTGCTCGTCCGTGGTGGTCGTGTGAAGGACCTTCCGGGTGTCCGCTACAAGATCGTCCGCGGCGCACTCGACACCCAGGGTGTCAAGAACCGCAAGCAGGCCCGCAGCCGTTACGGCGCAAAGATGGAGAAGAAGTAATATGCCTCGCAAGGGTCCGGCCCCGAAGCGGCCGCTAGTTTCCGATCCCGTTTACGGCTCCCCGTTGGTCACGCAGCTGATCAACAAGGTTCTGGTTGACGGCAAGAAGTCCACCGCAGAGCGCATCGTTTACGGCGCACTCGAAGGTGCACGTGCCAAGTCCGGCGGCGACCCCGTTGCCGCCCTCAAGAAGGCCATGGACAACGTCAAGCCTTCCCTCGAGGTGCGTTCACGCCGTGTTGGTGGCGCCACCTACCAGGTTCCGGTTGAGGTCAAGCCGGGTCGCTCCACCGCCCTCGCTCTGCGTTGGCTCGTGGGCTACTCCAAGGCCCGCCGGGAGAAGACCATGACCGAGCGTCTCCAGAACGAAATCCTGGATGCCTCCAATGGTCTTGGTGCCGCTGTGAAGCGTCGCGAAGACACCCACAAGATGGCCGAGTCCAACAAGGCCTTCGCACACTACCGCTGGTAAAAACTTTCCGGACGCCGCCGGCTCACTGAGCCGGCGGCGAACGTGTAGTCCATCCGAAAGGGAGACCCCGTGGCACAGGACGTGCTTACCGACCTTAATAAGGTCCGCAACATCGGCATCATGGCCCACATCGATGCCGGCAAGACCACCACTACCGAGCGCATCCTGTTCTACACGGGTGTGAACCACAAGATCGGCGAGACGCACGACGGCGCTTCGACGACTGACTGGATGGAACAGGAAAAGGAACGCGGCATCACCATCACGTCTGCCGCCGTGACTTGCTTCTGGGACAAGAACCAGATCAACATCATCGACACCCCGGGCCACGTTGACTTCACGGTTGAGGTTGAGCGCTCCTTGCGCGTCCTCGACGGTGCAGTTGCAGTGTTCGACGGCAAGGAAGGCGTGGAGCCGCAGTCCGAGACTGTTTGGCGCCAGGCTGACAAGTACAACGTTCCGCGTATCTGCTTCGTCAACAAGATGGACAAGTTGGGTGCTGACTTCTACTTCACCGTAGACACCATCATCTCCCGCCTTGGTGCCAAGCCGCTGGTAATGCAGCTGCCTATCGGTGCCGAGAACGACTTCATCGGTGTCGTCGACCTCCTCGAAATGCGTGCCCTGGTTTGGCCTGGCGACGCTAAGGGTGACGTCACCATGGGTGCTTCCTACGAAGTACAGGAAATCCCGGCGGACCTCCAGGCCAAGGCCGAGGAGTACCGTGCACAGCTCGTTGAGACTGTGGCCGAGTCTTCCGAAGAACTCATGGAGAAGTACCTCGAAGGTGAAGAACTCACCCTCGAAGAGATCAAAGCCGGCATCCGCAAGATGACCATCAACTCTGAGCTCTACCCGGTCTTCTGTGGTTCTGCCTTCAAGAACCGCGGCGTTCAGCCGATGCTGGATGCTGTTGTCGACTTCCTGCCGAACCCGCTCGACGTCCCGCCGATGATCGGTCACGATCCCCGCGACGAAGAGAAGGAACTGACCCGCAAGCCTTCTGCAGACGAGCCGTTCTCGGCCCTCGCCTTCAAGATTGCTGCGCACCCGTTCTTCGGCCAGCTGACCTTCGTTCGCGTGTACTCCGGTCACGTCGAAGCCGGTGCCCAGGTGGTTAACTCCACCAAGGGCAAGAAGGAACGTATCGGCAAGCTGTTCCAGATGCACGCCAACAAGGAAATGCCCGTCGAGGGCGCTACCGCCGGCCACATCTACGCAGCTATCGGTCTGAAGGACACCACCACGGGCGATACCCTGTGCGATGCCAACAACCAGATCGTCCTCGAGTCCATGAGCTTCCCGGAGCCCGTGATCTCGGTTGCCATCGAGCCCAACACCAAGGGTGACCAGGAGAAGCTCTCCACGGCCATCCAGAAGCTCTCCGCTGAGGACCCGACCTTCCAGGTCTCCCTCAACGAAGACACGGGCCAGACCATCATCGCCGGCATGGGCGAGCTCCACCTGGACATCCTGGTGGACCGCATGCGCCGCGAATTCAAGGTCGAGGCAAACGTTGGCAAGCCGCAGGTTGCTTACCGCGAAACCATCAAGCGCGCCGTCGAGCGCCTTGACTACACGCACAAGAAGCAGACCGGTGGTTCGGGTCAGTTCGCTAAGATCCAGATCGCGATCGAGCCCATGGACACCGCTTCAGGCGAGCTGTACGCGTTCGAGAACAAGGTCACTGGTGGCCGCGTTCCGCGCGAGTACATCCCGTCGGTTGACGCCGGTATCCAGGATGCACTGAACGACGGCGTCCTGGCCGGTTACCCGGTTGTCGGCATCAAGGCCACGCTGATTGATGGCGCGTCCCACGATGTTGACTCCTCGGAAATGGCGTTCAAGATCGCCGGACGTATGGCTTTCAAGGAAGCTGCACGCAAGGCGAACCCTGTTCTGCTCGAACCGCTGATGGATGTTGAGGTCCGCACACCTGAGGAATACATGGGTGATGTTATTGGTGACCTGAACGCCCGCCGTGGCCAGATGCAGTCCATGGAGGACGCAGCAGGTGTGAAGGTTATCCGTGCACACGTTCCGCTGTCCGGCATGTTCGGCTACATCGGCGACCTGCGGTCCAAGACCCAGGGTCGTGCTGTGTACTCCATGACGTTCAACAGCTACGCGGAGGTCCCGAAGGCAGTAGCCGACGAGATCATCCAGAAAACCCGCGGCGAGTAATCTCCCGGTAACGGATGCAATTCCGGTCCCGGGAAGGCATCTAAGCGTCTGAGGCGGGGCTGCGGCGGAAGCTGCAGCCCGGCCCCTGCGCAAACAGGCTCTAGGAACTAAGATTGGTTCCTGAATCTGCAATTTCACCAAAACCAAGCCCCCAAGTAGACTTGCTAAAGTTTCTGCCGCGAAAAGCGCGGCCGAGGAGCACTTCACTTGAAATCGTTCTAGGAGGAACCTGTGGCAAAGGCAAAGTTCGAGCGGACTAAGCCGCACGTCAACATCGGCACCATTGGTCACGTTGACCACGGTAAGACGACGCTGACTGCCGCCATTTCCAAGGTGCTGTACGACCAGTACCCGGATCTCAACGAGCAGCGCGACTTCGCGTCGATCGACTCCGCTCCGGAAGAGCGCCAGCGCGGTATTACCATCAACATCTCCCACGTGGAGTACCAGACCGAGAAGCGCCACTACGCACACGTAGACGCCCCCGGTCACGCTGACTACATCAAGAACATGATCACCGGTGCTGCCCAGATGGACGGCGCAATCCTCGTGGTTGCCGCAACCGATGGTCCGATGGCTCAGACCCGTGAGCACGTTCTGCTCGCCCGCCAGGTTGGTGTTCCCTACCTGCTGGTCGCACTGAACAAGTCCGACATGGTTGATGACGAAGAACTCCTCGACCTCGTCGAAATGGAAGTTCGTGAGCTCCTGAGCTCGCAGGGCTTCGATGGCGATGAGGCTCCGGTTGTTCGCGTTTCCGGTCTCAAGGCTCTGGAAGGCGACCCGGTTTGGGTCAAGTCCGTTCAGGACCTGATGGCAGCTGTCGACGAGTCCGTTCCGGACCCCGTACGTGACCGCGACAAGCCGTTCCTGATGCCGATCGAAGACGTCTTCACGATCACCGGTCGTGGCACCGTTGTAACGGGCCGCGCCGAGCGTGGAACCCTCGCCATCAACTCCGAGGTCGAGATCGTCGGCATCCGCCCGGTCCAGAAGACCACGGTTACCGGTATCGAGATGTTCCACAAGCAGCTCGACGAAGCATGGGCCGGCGAGAACTGTGGCCTCCTGCTCCGCGGTCTCAAGCGCGACGATGTCGAGCGTGGCCAGGTTGTCGTCAAGCCGGGTTCCATCACCCCGCACACCGACTTCGAGGCTAACGTCTACATCCTGTCCAAGGACGAAGGCGGACGTCACAACCCGTTCTACTCCAACTACCGCCCGCAGTTCTACTTCCGCACCACGGACGTAACCGGCGTTATCACCCTGCCGGAAGGCACGGAAATGGTTATGCCTGGCGACAACACTGAGATGACCGTTGCGCTCATCCAGCCGATCGCTATGGAAGAGGGCCTCGGCTTCGCTATCCGCGAAGGCGGCCGCACCGTTGGTTCGGGACGTGTCACCAGCATCATCAAGTAGTTCCTACTTGTAGATCTGTGACCTTCCGGCCCAGCCGGTAGTTACGCACAGGAAGAGCCCCACCGCTTCGGCGGTGGGGCTCTTCTTCTTCGCTATAGTTTATCTATCGATTGGAGAAACGCGGCGGGATTGAGGCCGACAGATCTAAGGACCTTCCATGAATGGACTGCTCGTTTTGGTGCTCCTGGCAATGACCGGGGCGATTGCCTATGCCCTGGGACTTAGGAATGGAAGCAAGAGCCGGCTGCCTCATCCAACCAGCAATACCTCCGCCGGACTCGACCCGGTAGGCGGATCGAACGCCTACCGGGCGGGCTACCTTGCCGGGCACGTGGCGGGCTGGCGCGACGCCGTGGCCCGGCGGGATCCTGCAGCGGCGACGACCAAGCAGGTACCAGACCCCCACATTGGAGCTCCGTTTCCGAGTGCCAGCCCAGCGGCGACGATTCCTCTGCAACCGCCCTACCAGCCTGCTCCCCGGCAGGCAGCGAGCCAGCCGCAGGCGCCCTACCAGCCAGCACCCCAGCCGCAGGCGCCCCGCCAGCCCGTCGTTGCCGGGGTCGAACAGGCGCCTGCCCCTCGGGAGACGCCGGAAGTTGCCGCAGCCCGCAAGGCGAAGCGGGACCAACAAAACATCAACATCACGCTCTACGTCGCAAGCCTTTTGCTGGTAGCTGCGGGCGCCTTGTTTGTGGGTACCAGCCTGCCTGGAGTTTTCCGCTTCATGGGTATTTGGTTCATTACGGCTTTGTTCTACATCGCCGGGCTGATCATCCATGCCAAGGTTCCCCGGCTTCGTCCGGCCGCTGTAGCTTTCGTCGGAACGGGGCTGGCAGTCATTCCGGTGACGGGCCTGGCGATGTACAACTTCGCTCTTCACAATGGTCCAGCCGCCTGGCTGGTGACGTCGTTGTTGGGTATGGCGGCGTACAGCTACACAGCCGTTCGGCTGGATAACAAGGTCCTCGCGTTTCTTTCACTGACCTTTGTGGTCTCTACGGCCTGGTCAGGGGTATCCGTTCTCGGGGGTGCCCTGGTGTGGTACTTCATTGCGATGATCGGGGTGGCCGTCCTGCTGACTTTGGGTGCGCTGCTGCGTCCGCGTTGGATACCGCCCCTCTATATCCGTCCGCTGATGATGCTGCATCCGTTCGTGGTGCCTGCGGTCGCCATAGCTGTGACAGTGACACCGGCGCTTCTGTCCCGAGGCGAGTACGCAATGGTCATGGCCGTATGCGGGGCTTACTTCACGGTGATGGCTTTTGTTCCGGGAGGACTTTTCCGGCTCCAGAACGCCTATGCTGCCCGGCTTGCCTTCACTTTGGCGCTGCTGGGAGTTGTGTGGGATCTGTCCGAGGACGTAAGCCTGGTGATGTTCGCCGCCATTGTTTGCCTCGGCGTCCAGTCGCTGGGGATCGCGTTCGCGGGGGAGAGGCTTGCCCCGCGGTTCTGGTGGAACGACGCCGTGTCGTGCCTGGGCTTGCAGTTGGTGACGGCAGCAGCCCTGACAATGGTCCTGGGAATCGGTGAGTTCGATCTTGCCCCTTACCTGCCACTGTCTGCCGCGATGCTGACCGCCATGGTGGTGGGGTGGAAGATGGGTGGCGGCGTTGGGTTCGCGCCCGGCGTCGTCCTTGCTGTAGCTCTTCCCTTCATGGGAGTGCTGGGCGCGTGGCCTCTTTCAGGGCTCCTGATATCTGCCGGGTTGTACTGGTTCCTCCGCGGGGCCATCCAGCCAGGCGCGCTTCGTCAACATCTAATCCTTGCCGGACGTATCGCTCTGACGCTGGGTGCGCCGGCAGTGGCGGCCGGAATCTTTGAAGAGAGCGCCAACCAGGTCTCTGCCTCTGTGCTGGCTTTCATCGGTGCCGCCGTCCTCCAGCAAGTAGCCAACGCCCTCCTGGTGGGAGGGGGAGTCGGGCTCCTGGCGCCGTGGGCCTCGACCGCAGCCTTCGGCGGTTCCGGGATGGCTGGGCTACTGATACTGCCGGTAGTCGATCACGTGGCAGGCAGGCCTGCCGTGGTCACGGCTGTCTATTTGGTCCTGCTGGCAGGCGTCGCCTCTGGCTCGTTGCTCTTCCGCCGGGACGCTGAAGGTGACGGTTCGTGGCGACCCGCTCTGTGGGAGTTCCTTGCCCCGGGTGCGGTCCTCGTCGCTGGGGTGGTGGGCGCGGCGTCGGTGTCCCTCGCCCTGGGTAACGTGGTCCTCCTGGTCGGGATCGGCTACTTCTGCCTGACTGCTTTGAGGCTCGTCCCGTCCTTGCATCGTCAGTGCTACTGGTGGCTGGGCCGGGCATCGGCCACCTTGCTGGCGGCATCGGCAACCTACGACGCCACTCGCGACAACGGAGGCTTGCGGGTAGCAGGGGAGATGCCGTCGGTTGCGGTTGTCGTCGTCGCCATGTGCGCACTTCAGCTCGCTCTTCCGCTCTTGCCGGGCATGCGCCGACGGTACCCACAAGCTTCCATGGCTGATGCAGGAGTCGTCCTGGCGGTCATGGCTGCCGCCACCTCGATCCTGACACTCGCAGGCAGCGTGGGGCTCCTTCCAAAGCATGGGTGGCAGCCAGGGTTTACCACGACGGCCACGGCCTTAGCCGCTGTTGCCTGCGGAGTGGTGCTTCGCCGCAACTCCGCCGCGTGGATCTTCGCCCCGGTTTCCCTGGTGCTGCTCCTGGCACTTCGGATGGAGAGCATCCGTGATGTCGAAATCCTGTTGGGAATCTTTGCGGCCTACAGCGGATACATGGTGTCCGTTGTCCGTGAGCGTCGTGCCCGTGGGGGATACCTGTTGGGTGTCCGTGTCCTTGCGACCGCGTTCGTGGGCGTGCTCGCGGCTGATATCTCGGACTCTGCCGCGACCGTGTCCCTGGTGATCGCGCTGGCCATGGTGTTGCAGCACGTCGCGGGATTGGCCGTGCGCAGCCGGGGGACTGATATCGCCTTCCAGCAAGGAACGGTATGGGCCACCTTGGGCGTTCAGCTCGTTCTTCCGTTGGGCTACTTGCTGATGGGAACTTTCGACGGCGGCGGCCGGTGGGTGGTGCTCGTCGAGTTGGCGCTGGTCCTGGCTTGCGCCCCGATTGCCCGGCGCTACCTCAAGGTGCATGGCTCAGAGTACTTCGTCATCGCTGCCGCTGGCCTGGGCGTGGTCCTCGCTGGCCCTGCAGTCCATTTTCCCACCGAGACCTGGTTGCACCAGCCGCTCCTGGACAAGTACCAGGTACCCATGGTGCTTCTTGCGCTGTCCACTGCGAGCACTGTGGCGCGGTGCATCGTCAGGTCCCGAGGCTCCGGTGCCGACACCCGTGCGCAGGGCAGCGATCGATGGTTCTGGCTGTCCTCCGCATTGGGCTTCGTCGTCGCCGGCGGCCTGTTCTCGACCGGCGTCTCGCTGACCCTCACCGGGCTGTCGATGCTGGTCCTGGCACTGGCGCTCTTCGCAGCCTCCCACATCGAGAAGGTCCCCGCCCTCTACGTTGTAGCGGCGCCGGCTGTGCTCATGGGCTCCATAGCCGCCGTCGATGGTTTGCTGGATGGACTGCCCTTGGGTGCCTGGGCCGCATTCATGCCGTGGCTTCTGGGCGGGGTGGGCGCGTCTGTGCTCCTGTACTCCGCGAAGGTGCTCGGGGGCCGGGATATCGGTGGCGTACTTTGGCGGCGTAACGCGTTGGTGGGTACCGCCGTCGTCGGTTTGGTTTCCTCCGCGGCGGTGGGCCTTCTACGGGACGGGACGGCCCTGGTTGGAGCAGCCTTGGTCATCGCAGCGGGCGTGCTGGCGGTTGTTGAGATTCCCTACAGCAAGTGGGTGGCCGCTGAGGTCGCGGGGGTGCTCTCGTTGGCTGCTTTCCAGCGCGCGCTGCTGTTTGTGGACAATTCCCGGCCCGACTGGTTCTGGGCGATCCAGTGGTACGTCATTGCCTTGGCGGTTCTAGCAGGACTGCGCTACCTCAAGGGGCAACGGAGCGATGGACTGCTCCGGCTCTGCCTGGCCGCAGGTGCCCTGTCGCTGACGTCCCTGGGAACGATCTTCGGCGGCACTCCGGCGCAGCAACTCTATGTGCTCGTGGCACATGTGGTTCTTCTTGCGGCAGGCCTGCTGCTGGCCGAAAGGATCATTGTGTGGTGGGGAGCCGCCGGAGTTGCGCTCAGCATCATGTGGGCGCTGCGTTCTTACGCCTTCGCCATGTTGGCTCTCGTTGCGCTGGGGCTAATTGTGCTGGCGGTTTGGCGGTTGAACAAGCGACCCCATGCGGGTACTGCAGCGGAGCGCCCGGACAGCAATCCGGATGACGTCCCGTCGCAGGCCAAGGACGGCATCCGATAATGTTGCAGTCTACGGAGAGGAGCCGTGCATGGAATTCCTGATAGTTCTCGCAGTCATTGCAGCAATTGGTGGCGGGGTCGTGTGGGGACGCAAGAACTTCCGCACCGAAATCGATCGGGCCAAGCGCATCAGGCGCGCCAACAAGAACAACCAGTAGCGCCCGAACGGAGCTATTTAACCTACCTGGGCTATAACTCGCGGGCCCGGGCACGGCCCAGCGCACGGTACCAATAGAACGAATCCTTGGGGGTCCTTTCCAAGGTGTCGAAATCCACGTGCACCAGTCCGAAGCGTTGGGAGTAGCCGGCCGCCCACTCAAAGTTGTCCAGCAATGTCCACACGTAGTAGCCGCGAAGGTCTACGTCCTCAGCTATGCCGCCCGGCCCGGTTGCCGTCAGGGCATGACCCAGATGGTCGGCGAGGTATGAGATTCGGTTGGCGTCCTCGATGGGGCCGTCCACGTGGGGAGGTTCGGGAAAGCTCGCCCCGCCCTCCGTGATGAACAGGGGAGGCAGCGCGTCACCATAGCGGTCCTTCATTTCACGCAGCAGCAAGGCGAGATACTCCGGGGCTACGGGCCACCCGAAACCCGTGGTTTCATACTCCTGGTACGCGGCCAGGTGAAAAGGTACCTTGGCCATCTCGGGGGACGTTCCCGTGGGGATTTCCGCCGGACCCGGGCCCGCGGCTACCTTGATGGGGTAGTAATAGTTGAGCCCATAGAAATCCAAGGGCTGGCTGATGAGTTCCATGTCGCCATCCTGCACGGTGCCAAGGGAGCGGAACCAGGGCCTCATGGGAAGAGGTGGCTTGGGATATTGGCCCAGGAAAATGGCGTCGGCATACACGCGGTTGAGGATCATGTCGAAAGCCTGGGCCATCATGCGGTCTCCAAGGCTGTTGCCCGCAGGCTGGACAGGGGAATGCATGTTGGATATTCCCACCTGCCCCCTTACTCCGGCGGCCCGTAGTTCCCTTACGGCCAGTCCATGCGCCAGCAATTGGTGGTGGGCCGCGGGCAGGGAGTCGAACAACAACTGACGGCCCGGGGAATGGACCCCCAGCGCGTATCCCTGCAGTGTCACGGAAACAGGCTCGTTCATGGTGACCCAGTACTCCACCCGGTCGCCAAAGCGTTCCGCAACGGCGGCGCAATAGACGGCGAAGCGTTCGGCCGTTTCCCGGTTCATCCAGCCACCCGCGTGCTCAAGTTCAAGCGGGGTGTCCCAGTGGAACAACGTGGCCATGGGGGAGATCCCGGCGGCCAGCAGCTTGTCGATCAGGCGATCGTAAAAGTCCAGTCCCCGCGGGTTCACGGCGCCTTTGCCGCCGGGCTGGATGCGCGGCCACGACAGTGAGAACCGATACGAATCCACGCCCAATTCCTGCATCAGGGCGATGTCCTCATCCGCGCGGTTGTAATGGTCGCAGGCTATGGTGGGGGAGTCGCCGTCGACAATTGCTCCTGGCTTCTCCGCGAAGGCATCCCAACCAGACGGTCCCCGGCCGTCCGCGGTCAGTGAGCCCTCGATCTGGAAGGCGGCGGCTGCGACGCCAAGCACGAAACCCGGGCGGAGGCGGGCTGCGAGATCCTCCACCGAACCTTGATCCTGGACGGTCATGTCCCAATCTTCCTCAGCCTGGGCCGGGCGGGCAATGGCCTTCACGGGGCCGATTGGCCTTTGCCCCAACTTTCAGCCATACTGGATGAGTTGTTCAAGCGCTTCTTCGTGTCCCGATCCGGATAATGCCGGGTGTCAGGGTCCAGGTCGAAGCCCAAACATAACCCTGAACCCCATGGAATGCGGTCGAGTCTGCGTGGAAATCGCGACACGCCCGACCGCGGGGGTCGGTGCGCCGGCAGGTTGAGGAACCCGGAATATCCGGATTCAGCTTGTGCGGCGTGTGGTGGTAGATCCTCAAACGCCTCGGCGGCCACATCAACAGGTAAGTAAACAGAGCAGCCCTAACTAGAGCAGCACTAGCTGAAAGAGAGTCAGGCGACATGGCGGGACAAAAAATCCGCATCCGGCTGAAGTCATATGACCACGAGGTCATTGATGTTTCAGCGCGGAAGATCGTTGAGACGGTCACGCGCGCAGGCGCAACGGTAGTCGGCCCGGTGCCGCTGCCCACGGAGAAGAACGTTTACTGCGTAATTCGCTCTCCTCACAAGTACAAGGACAGCCGTGAGCACTTCGAAATGCGTACTCACAAGCGTCTGATCGACATCATCGACCCCACGCCGAAGGCCGTTGACTCGCTTATGCGTCTCGACCTGCCTGCCGACGTGAACATCGAAATCAAGCTCTAGGGAGGTGCTGAGAGACTATGACCGCAACCCGTAACGTAAAGGGCCTGTTGGGCACGAAGCTCGGCATGACCCAGGTCTGGGACGAGAACAACAAGCTCATCCCGGTAACTGTCGTCCAGGCTGACTCCAACGTCATCACCCAGCTGCGCAACGCAGAGGTAGATGGCTACGTCGCCGTCCAGATCGGCTACGGCCAGATCGATCCCCGCAAGGTCACCAAGCCGCTGGCTGGCCACTTCGAAAAGGCTGGCGTCACCCCTCGTCGCCACGTCGTCGAACTGCGTACCGCTGACGCCGCATCCTACGAGCTGGGCCAGGAGCTCTCTGTTGAGATCTTCGAAGCCGGCCAGAAGATCGACGTCGTCGGCACCTCCAAGGGTAAGGGCTTCGCCGGTGTTATGAAGCGTCACGGCTTCCACGGCGTTGGCGCTTCCCACGGTGCCCACAAGAACCACCGTAAGCCTGGCTCCATCGGTGGCGCATCCACCCCGAGCCGCGTCTTCAAGGGCCTGAAAATGGCCGGCCGCATGGGCGCCGAGCGTCACACCACGCTGAACCTCACGGTTCACGCTGTTGACGCTGAGAAGTCGCTGCTCCTTATCAAGGGTGCCGTCCCCGGTGCCCGCGGCCAGGTCGTACTCGTACGCACCGCCGTGAAGGGAGCCTAGTTAAATGACTAGCACTGTCAAGGTAGACCTGCCTGCAGAGATCTTCGACGTTCAGACCAACGTGCCGCTGCTGCACCAGGTCGTCGTCGCACAGCTCGCTGCCGCACGCCAGGGTACCCACAAGACGAAGACCCGCGCCGAGGTTTCCGGTGCAGGTCGCAAGCCGTTCAAGCAGAAGGGTACCGGCCGCGCCCGTCAGGGTTCCATCCGTGCTCCTCACATGACCGGCGGTGGCGTTGTCCACGGTCCGACCCCTCGTGACTACAGCCAGCGCACCCCCAAGAAGATGAAGGCTGCTGCACTCCGCGGCGCCCTGTCTGACCGCGCCCGCAACGGCCGCATCCACGTCATCGCTGAACTGGTAGCCGGCACCAAGCCGTCCGCCAAGGACGCACTGGCTTCGCTGCGCTCCGTCACTGAGCGCAAGAACCTGCTCGTCGTAATCGAGCGCGCCAACGATGTTGCTGCACTGTCCGTGCGCAACCTCCAGGATGTTCACGTTCTGTACGCAGACCAGCTGAACACCTACGACGTGCTTGTCTCCGACGACGTGGTCTTCACCAAGGCTGCTTTCGAGGCGTTCATCGCTGACAAGGCAAAGAACGAGGAGGCCTCCAAGTGAGCGTAACCACCATCAAGGACCCGCGCGACGTCGTGCTTGCACCCGTCGTATCGGAAAAGAGCTACGGTCTGATCGACGAAGGCAAGTACACCTTCCTGGTGGACCCTCGCTCGAACAAGACCGAGATCAAGCTGGCCGTCGAGAAGATCTTCTCGGTCAAGGTTGACTCGATCAACACCATCAACCGTGCCGGTAAGCGCAAGCGCACCAAATTCGGCTGGGGACAGCGCAAGAGCACCAAGCGTGCAATTGTCACCCTCAAAGAAGGCACAATCGACATCTTCGGCGGTCCGCTCGCGTAGCGGAGACCACTTTAACGAGGAAATAAATTATGGGAATCCGTAAATACAAGCCGACTACCCCGGGCCGTCGTGGCTCGAGCGTAGCCGACTTCGCTGAAATCACGCGATCGACTCCGGAAAAGTCGTTGCTGCGTCCGCTGCACAAGACTGGCGGCCGTAACAACTCCGGTAAGATCACCACCCGCCACAAGGGTGGTGGGCACAAGCGCCAGTACCGTCTGATCGACTTCCGTCGTCACGACAAGGACGGCATCAACGCCCGCGTTGCCGAAATCGAGTACGACCCGAACCGTACGGCTCGCATCGCACTCCTGCACTACGTTGATGGCACCAAGCGTTACATCATCGCTCCGAACAAGCTGTCCCAGGGTGACTTCGTCGAGGCTGGTCCTGACGCTGACATCAAGCCGGGCAACAACCTGCCGCTGCGCAACATCCCGGTTGGTACCGTAATCCACGCAGTTGAACTGCGTCCGGGTGGCGGCGCCAAGATGGCACGTTCCGCAGGTGCTTCGGTACAGCTCGTTGCAAAGGAAGGCCGTTTCGCCCAGCTGCGTCTGCCCTCCGGCGAAATCCGCAACGTTGACGTGCGCTGCCGCGCAACCGTCGGCGAGGTCGGCAACGCCGAGCAGTCGAACATCAACTGGGGTAAGGCCGGCCGTATGCGCTGGAAGGGCGTTCGCCCGACCGTCCGTGGTGTAGCCATGAACCCGGTTGACCACCCGCACGGTGGTGGTGAAGGTAAGACTTCCGGTGGACGTCACCCGGTCAACCCGAACGGCAAGCCCGAGGGCCGTACCCGCCGTCCGAACAAAGAGAGCGACAAGCTTATTGTGCGTCGCCGCCGTACTGGCAAGAACAAGCGATAGGAGCCTGGACACATGCCACGCAGCCTGAAAAAAGGTCCTTTCGTTGACCAGCACCTCTTTGTGAAGGTCGCACGGGAAAACGATAAGGGCACCAAGAACGTCATCAAGACCTGGTCCCGCCGTTCGATGATCATCCCCGACATGCTCGGGCACACGATCGCCGTACACGACGGACGCAAGCACATCCCGGTGTTTGTCACTGAGTCGATGGTCGGGCACAAGCTCGGCGAATTCGCTCCCACGCGGACATTCCGCGGCCATGTTAAGGACGACCGTAAGGGCAAGCGCCGCTAAGGCGCCTGACTTTACGTCTTAGACGAGAGAAGGAAAGCAATGGAAGCCAAGGCTATTGCGCGTCACATCCGCGTAACGCCTATGAAGGCCCGGCGCGTCGTCAACCTTGTTCGTGGTAAGCAAGCGAATGAGGCTCTGGCAATTCTGAAGTTTGCCCCCCAGGCAGCTTCGGAGCCGGTATTCAAGGTACTTCAGTCGGCAATGGCCAACGCACGAGTCCTCGCGGACCGTGACGGCGTTGCATTCGACGACAGCGACCTGTTCATCAGCGAAGCATTCGTTGATGAAGGCCCGACCATGAAGCGGTTCCAGCCGCGTGCCCAAGGCCGCGCCTACCGCATCAGGAAGCGGACCAGCCACATCACTTTGGTCGTGGCAACCCCGGAGAAAGAGGAGGCTCGCTAAGTGGGACAGAAAGTAAACCCGCACGGGTTCCGACTCGGTATCACCACCGACCACGTTTCGCACTGGTTCGCTGACAGCACCAAGCCCGGACAGCGCTACAAGGACTTCGTCCGCGAGGACATCAAGATCCGTCAGCTCATGTCCACCGGCATGGAGCGCGCCGGCATCGCCAAGGTCGAAATCGAGCGCACCCGCGACCGTGTCCGCGTGGATATCCACACGGCACGCCCGGGTATCGTTATCGGCCGCCGCGGCGCCGAAGCAGACCGCATCCGCGGCGAGCTCGAAAAGCTCACCGGCAAGCAGGTTCAGCTGAACATCCTCGAGGTCAAGAACCCCGAGATGGAAGCACAGCTTGTTGCCCAGGGCATCGCTGAGCAGCTGACTTCCCGCGTGGCTTTCCGCCGTGCGATGAAGAAGGCAATGCAGTCCGCGCAGCGCGCAGGTGCCAAGGGCATCCGTGTTGCTTGCTCGGGCCGTCTGGGTGGCGCAGAAATGTCCCGCTCGGAGTTCTACCGCGAAGGCCGTGTGCCCCTGCACACCCTCCGCGCGAACATCGACTACGGCTTCTACGAAGCCAAGACCACCTTCGGCCGTATCGGCGTGAAGGTTTGGATCTACAAGGGTGACGTCACTGCCAAGGAACTGGCTCAGCAGGCAGCTGCTGCTCCGTCCCGTGGCCGTGCAGGAGACCGTCCGGGCCGCCCGGGTGGCGACCGCCGTCGTCGTAACGACCGTCCGGCAGCTGAGGCAGCACCCGCTGCCGTTGAAGCACCGGCCGCTGAAGCTGCTGCTCCGGCAGCAGAAGGAGGACAGGCTTAAATGCTTATCCCACGTCGAGTCAAGCACCGTAAGCAGCACCACCCGGGTCGTTCCGGCGCTGCTACGGGTGGCACCAAGGTCAGCTTCGGTGAGTACGGTATCCAGGCTCTCAGCCCGGCATACGTAACCAACCGTCAGATCGAGTCCGCCCGTATCGCGATGACCCGCCACATCAAGCGTGGCGGTAAGGTCTGGATCAACATCTACCCGGACCGTCCGCTGACGAAGAAGCCTGCTGAAACCCGCATGGGTTCCGGTAAGGGTTCTCCGGAATGGTGGGTCGCAAACGTCAAGCCGGGCCGGGTTCTCTTCGAACTCTCCGGTGTCAATGAAGAGGTAGCTCGCGAGGCCCTGCGCCTGGCAATCCACAAGCTGCCGTTGAAGGCACGCATTGTGCGTCGCGAAGGTGGTGAATAGAAATGGCAGTAGGGTCGAAGGATCTCGCACCCGCACAGCTGGACGGTTTCGACAACGAGCGTCTCGTTGAAGAACTCCGCAAGTCCAAGGAAGAGCTGTTCAACCTGCGTTTCCAGTCCGCCACCGGACAGTTGGAGAACCACGGTCGCCTGCGCGCGGTAAAGAAGGACATCGCACGCATCTACACCGTTCTCCGTGAGCGCGAGCTGGGCATTCGTGCCGAGGTTGCCGCACCGGTTGTGGAAGCCAAGGAAGAAAAGAAGTCCAAGAAGGCTGCCAAGGCTGAAAAGGCCGAGGTTGAAGCTGGAGAGGACGCCAAGTGAGCGAGAAGGAAACTGTGACGGAAGCAGCAGCCAGCGCTGAACAGCGCGGTTACCGTAAGACGCGTCGCGGCTACGTTGTCTCTGACAAGATGGAAAAGACCATCGTTGTTCAGGTTGAAGACCGCGTGAAGCACGCTCTGTACGGCAAGGTTATTCGCCGCACCTCGAAGGTCAAGGCTCACGACGAAGAGAACACCGCCGGCATCGGCGACCTCGTTCTCATCTCTGAGACCCGCCCGCTCTCCGCTACCAAGCGGTGGCGCCTGGTGGAGATCCTCGAAAAGGCAAAGTAAATCCGACGCCGGGCATCGCCTGGCAGGATTCAGCGGAAGGCCCGTATTCCCTTGGGAATGCGGGCCTTCCCGCGTTCCCCCTCGGTTCGGATTCAAGCTCTAATCGTGCTAGGATATTGAGTTTGTATGGCGCCACTTGTGCGTCGTTCACTACCTCGTAAACAATCGTGCCGCTGCATACTGCCCCGCGCAGAGTTTTCTGCAAGGGAAGCTGATGCTTGTGGCACGGGCGTTTAGGCTTGTTCTGGCAAAATCCAGGCAGGTCAAGAGACACCCCGATCAACCGTTCCGCAAGGCTCATTCCGTATGCATGATTTCGGTCTGAGAACCGGCGCGACGCAAGGAGTAGAAATTGATTCAGCAGGAGTCGCGACTGAAGGTCGCCGACAACACGGGTGCTAAGGAAATCCTTACCATTCGCGTTCTCGGTGGATCTGGCCGTCGCTACGCAGGCATTGGCGACGTTATCGTCGCAACCGTCAAGGACGCTATCCCTGGCGGCAACGTAAAGAAGGGTGACGTCGTCAAGGCTGTCATCGTTCGTACCAAGAAGGAACGCCGCCGTGCGGATGGTTCCTACATCAAGTTTGACGAAAACGCAGCTGTGATCCTGAAGAACGACGGTGACCCCCGCGGTACCCGTATCTTCGGCCCGGTTGGTCGTGAACTTCGCGACAAGAAGTTCATGAAGATCGTTTCGCTGGCCCCGGAGGTGCTTTAGTCCATGGCTAAGATCAAGAAGGGTGACCTCGTTCAGGTCATCACCGGCGCCAAGCAGGAACGCGGCGGCGACCGCGGCAAGCAGGGCAAGGTCCTGCGCGTATTCCCGGACACCAACCGCGTGTTGGTAGAGGGCATCAACCGCGTCACCAAGCACACCAAGGTCGGTCAGTCGCAGCGCGGCACCAAGACCGGTGGCATCGAGGTCGTAGAGGCCCCGATCCACGTTTCCAACGTTGCTTTGGTTGACCCGTCGACCAAGAAGCCGACCCGTGTTGGTTTCCGTCTCGACACCGTTGAGAGGGATGGCGCTACCAAGACCGTCCGTATCCGCGTGTCCAAGGCCACCGGGAAGGACATCTAATGACTGAGACTCTCGAGACTCCAGTGAAGATCGTTCCGCGTCTGAAGACCAAGTACGCAGAGACCATCAAGAAGTCCCTGCAGGACGAATTCAGCTACGCGAACGTCAACCAGGTTCCCCGCCTGGTGAAGGTTGTAGTGAACATGGGTGTTGGAGATGCCGCCAAGGACTCCAAGCTGATCGACGGCGCTGTCCGCGACCTCACCCTGATCACCGGCCAGAAGCCGCAGGTAACCAAGGCCCGCAAGTCGATCGCACAGTTCAAGCTGCGCGAAGGCATGCCGATCGGTGCACACGCAACTCTGCGTGGAGACCGCATGTGGGAATTCGTGGATCGTCTGGTTTCGCTGGCACTGCCGCGTATCCGTGACTTCCGCGGCCTCAACGGCAAGCAGTTCGACGGCAACGGCAACTACACCTTCGGTCTGACCGAGCAGGTTATGTTCCACGAAATCGACCAGGACTCCATCGACCGCGTTCGCGGTATGGACATCACGGTCGTTACTACCGCCAAGACCGACGACGAAGGCCGCGCGCTGCTCAAGGCGCTTGGTTTCCCGTTCAAAACCGAAAACTAACTACGTGACAGGTCCGTCCGCGTTTGTTCCTGAGAACAAGCGCAGCGGAAACCGGTACGAGGAAGGGCTATAGCCCAAATGACTATGACAGATCCTGTCGCAGACATGCTCACGCGTCTGCGCAATGCAAACTCGGCATACCACGACACCGTGTCCATGCCGTACAGCAAACTGAAGGCACGCGTTGCCGACATCCTTAAGGCCGAGGGCTACATCGCCGGCTGGAAGGAAGAGGAAGCAGAGGTTGGCAAGAAGCTGACCATCGACCTCAAGTTCGGTCCCAACCGCGAGCGTTCAATCGCTGGTGTCCGCCGCATCTCCAAGCCGGGCCTCCGCGTTTACGCGAAGTCCACCAACCTGCCGCACGTGCTGGGTGGCCTGGGTATCGCAATCCTGTCCACCTCTTCCGGCCTCCTGACTGACAAGCAGGCCGGCAAGAAGGGCGTGGGCGGCGAAGTCCTCGCGTACGTCTGGTAACGGGAAAGGAAGAGAATAATGTCACGTATTGGACGTCTCCCCATCACCGTTCCTGCCGGAGTTGAGGTCAAGCTCGATGGCTCCGTCATCAGCGTCAAGGGATCCAAAGGCGAGCTGAGCCACACTGTGGCCAGCCCGATCGAGGTCTCCCTGGAAGAGAACACTCTCACGGTCACCCGCCCGAACGACGAGCGCAACTCGCGTTCGCTGCACGGCCTGACCCGCACCCTGATCGCCAACATGATCCAGGGCGTTACCGAGGGCTACGAGAAGAAGCTTGAAATCGTTGGTACTGGTTACCGCGTTCAGGCCAAGGGTTCTGACCTGGAGTTCGCTCTGGGCTACAGCCACCCTGTCAACGTCTCTGCACCCGAAGGCATCACCTTCGTAGTAGAGGGTCCGACCAAGCTCTCTGTTGCGGGTATCAACAAGCAGCAGGTCGGCGAGGTTGCTGCCAACATTCGCAAGCTGCGCAAGCCCGACCCCTACAAGGGCAAGGGTGTCCGTTACGCCGGCGAAGTCATCCGCCGCAAGGTCGGAAAGGCTGGTAAGTAAACCATGGCCATCGCAATTAACAAGAAGCGTTCGAACAAGAGCAAGTCTGCTGCACGCAGCCGTCGCCAGCTTCGTATCCGCAAGCGCATCACCGGTACGGCTGTACGTCCTCGTTTGGTCGTCAACCGTTCGGCACGTCACGTATTCGTCCAGGTTGTCGATGACAGCAAGGGTGTAACCGTGGCTTACGCTTCCACCCTGGAAGCTGACCTTCGCGCATTCGACGGGGACAAGACTGCCAAGGCCAAGCGCGTCGGCGAGCTCGTTGCCGAGCGTGCCAAGGCTGCAGGCGTCGAGGCTGTTGTCTTCGACCGTGGCGGTAACAAGTACCACGGCCGCATCGCCGCCGTCGCTGACGGTGCTCGCGAAGGTGGGCTGGCACTGTGACCGTTGAAAATAACGAAAAGGACATTCAGGTGACTGAAGCTGTAGCTGCTGAAGCAACTGAGACCGCACCCGCTACCGATGACCGCCGTGGCGCTCGTCGCGGCGAGCGTGGCGACCGTGGCCAGGGCCGCGGCGACCGTGGTGGCCGTGGTGGCCGCGACGGCGGTCGTGAAGCCGAGAAGAGCCAGTTCGTAGAGCGCGTTGTCACCATCAACCGTGTTGCCAAGGTCGTCAAGGGTGGTCGTCGCTTCAGCTTCACCGCTCTCGTCGTCGTCGGTGACGGCAACGGTATGGTCGGCGTCGGCTACGGCAAGGCCAAGGAAGTTCCCGCAGCAATCGCAAAGGGCGTTGAAGAGGCCAAGAAGTCCTTCTTCCGCGTTCCCCGCGTTGGCAGCACCATCCCGCACCGCGTGCAGGGTGAAGCTGCTGCAGGCGTCGTCCTGCTGCGTCCGGCTTCCGCCGGTACCGGTGTTATCGCTGGTGGTCCGGTCCGCGCGGTATTGGAGTGCGTGGGCATCCACGACATCCTCTCCAAGTCGCTCGGTTCTTCCAACGCGATCAACATCGTTCACGCGACCGTTGCCGCTCTGAAGCAGCTCGAAGAGCCCGCTTCCGTGGCTGCCCGCCGTGGCTTGCCGCTGGACGAGGTTGCTCCTGCTGCTCTGGTGCGCGCGCTCCAGAACCAGAAGGCAGGTGTTTAGTCATGGCTAAGAACCTGACTCCCTCCGACGCCAAGTTGGAGATCACCCAGATCAAGGGCGTCATCGGCGCCAAGCAGAACCAGATTGCGACCCTTCGGTCCCTCGGCCTGAAGCGCATCGGACACACCGTTGTCCGTACCGCTGATGCCGTGACCGTTGGCATGCTCAACACGGTTCCGCACCTCGTGAATGTAGAGGAGGCGAAGTAATGGCAGAGAACAAGACCGCCGCAGAGGCTGCTGAGAAGCAGAACGCTCTGAAGGTCCACCACCTGCGTCCCGCCCCGGGTGCCAAGACCGCCAAGACCCGTGTTGGTCGTGGTGAAGGCTCCAAGGGTAAGACCGCTGGTCGCGGTACCAAGGGTACGAAGGCCCGCTACCAGGTAAAGGCTGGCTTTGCCGGCGGCCAGCTGCCGCTGCACATGCGCCTGCCGAAGCTGCGCGGCTTCAAGAACCCGTTCCGGGTTGAGTTCCAGGTTGTAAACCTGGAAAAGCTCAACGAGCTGTTCCCGGAAGGTGGCGCTGTCACCGTTGAGTCCCTGGTTGAGAAGGGTGCCGTTCGCAAGAACCAGCCCGTAAAGGTGCTTGGCACCGGCGACATCACCGTCAAGGTTGACGTCACCGCCCACGCATTCTCCGCCAGCGCTACGGAGAAGATTGCTGCAGCAGGCGGAAGCACCACTGCTCTCTAAGAGCCAGTGGGGCAAAAGCCCGTTCTAAAAGGATCCCGGTATGCGGGGCTTCGGCCCTGTATACCGGGATTTTTTGCGTGATTGTGGACTCTCGATTATTACGACGGCGTCACAAGCAGTTAGACTCGGTTGTTGGGTTTCATTGAGCCCCATCACATCCTTGTACTTTCTACTCAGGAGGACGCTTGCTAAGCGCATTCGGCCGGGCGTTTCGGACGCCTGATTTGCGACGCAAGTTGTTGTTCACGCTGGGAATCATCACAATCTTCCGCTTGGGAGCTTTCATCCCCTCGCCTGGTGTGAACTACCAGAATGTCCAGCAATGCTTGAACAACGGTGACACCTCGCAGGGCATCTACCAGCTGGTGAACTTGTTCAGCGGCGGCGCGTTGCTGCAGGTTTCGATCTTTGCCTTGGGCATCATGCCCTACATCACGGCGAGCATCATCGTGCAGTTGCTCCGGGTTGTCATTCCCCGGTTCCAGCAGCTCTACGAAGAAGGTTCCTCCGGGCAGTCAAAACTGACGCAGTACACCCGGTACCTGACCATCGCCCTCGGCTTGCTGAACGCCACCACCCTGGTGTCGCTGGCCAGGTCCGGACAGTTGCTCCCTGGCTGTAACCTGCCCATCATTCCCGATGAGAGCATCATTACAACCCTCCTGTTGATCATCACGCTGACCGCAGGCACGGGCCTCATCATGTGGATGGGCGAGCTCGTCACCGAGCGCGGAGTCGGCAACGGTATGTCCCTCCTCATCTTCACGTCCATCGCTGCAGGCTTCCCCCGCTCACTGGGTTCCATCTGGGAGACCAAGGGCGCCGGAACGTTCTTCATCGTTCTTGCCATCGGTCTGCTCACCGTGGCGCTGGTGGTCTTCGTGGAGCAGTCCCAGCGCCGTGTCCCGGTCCAGTACGCCAAGCGTATGATCGGTCGACGCACCGTGGGCGGAACCAGTACCTACATCCCCATCAAGGTGAATATGGCCGGCGTCGTGCCCGTCATCTTCGCTTCCTCCATGCTGTACCTGCCGGGCCTGATCTCGCAGTTCAACCAGCCCAAGCCGGGGGAGCAGATTGCTCCATGGGTCGAGTGGATCAACAACAACCTCACCCGTGGCGACCACCCCATCTACATGGCGCTCTACTTCGCCATGATCGTGTTCTTCACCTACTTCTATGTAGCCATCACCTTCAACCCTGAAGAAGTGTCGGACAACATGAAGAAGTACGGCGGGTTCATTCCGGGCATCCGGGCGGGTAAACCGACCGCGGACTACCTGCAGTACGTGCTTTCCAGGATCACTCTTCCCGGAGCCTTCTACCTTGGCTTCGTGGCGTTGATTCCACTGGTTGCACTCGTCCTGATCAACGCCAACCAGAACTTCCCGTTCGGTGGCACATCAATCCTGATCATGGTGGGTGTTGGCCTGGAGACCGTCAAGCAGATTGATGCGCAGCTACAACAACGTCACTACGAAGGGCTTTTGCGATGACGAGAATGCTGATCATTGGACCTCCCGGTTCGGGTAAGGGTACGCAGGCCGAGCGCATTTCCGAGCGCCTCGGCGTAGTCGCCATCTCCACCGGCGACATCTTCCGTGCCAACGTCAAGGGCGAAACCCCCTTGGGCATTGAAGCCAAGAAGTACATGGATGCCGGCGATTTCGTTCCGGACAGCGTCACGAACAAGATGGTTCGCGACCGCCTCGGCCAGGACGACGTCGAGAACGGCTTCCTCTTGGACGGCTACCCGCGCACAACGGCGCAGGTTGACTACCTGGACCAGATCCTCGCTGAGGGCCAGCAGGAGCTCGACGTCGTGCTCCAGCTGACTGCCGACGACGAAGAACTGGTTGCCCGTCTTTTGGGCCGTGCCAAGGAAACTGGCCGCTCCGACGACAATGAGACTGTGATCCGTCACCGTCTCGACCTGTACCACGAGCAGACCGAGGCCGTCGTCGCCAAGTATGCCGAGCGCGGCATCCTGACGCAGGTTGACGGCATTGGCGGTATCGACGAAGTTACCGACCGTGTCCTCACGGCGATCGAGTCGGCCAAGGCTGTCTAGTACGTTCTCCACATAGCCGGGTTACCGGCGCTGGAGTGAGGGGTGGGTCCCGTACCGTTTGGTGCGGGGCCCACCTTTTTGTTCCCGTTCATTCGGTGGGCAGCAGCCAATTTCGGTCCAGCCCACGGATACGGGAAAATAGTTGAAGCAGGGGGCCCGGCGGGTCCCACCAGCAAACCTTCCGAAGGAGAACATGGCGTTCGGTCAGCCCCGTATTGAATACAAGTCCAACGAGCAAATGCGCACCATGCAGCAGGCAGGCCTCGTGCTGAGCCGTGCGCTGGACGCTGCTGTTGCGGCGGCGAAGGCCGGAGTCACCACCAAGGACCTGGATGACGTGTTCGCGGCGGTGCTCAACGAGGCCGGCGCGAAGTCGAACTTCCTCGGGTACCACGGCTTTCCGGCCACCATCTGCACGTCAGTGAATGAAGAGGTGGTTCATGGCATCCCCGGTGGCCGTGTCCTGCAGGACGGGGACATCATTTCCATCGATGGCGGCTGCATTGTGGATGGATGGCATTCAGATTCCGCACGGACAGTCATCGTTGGAACCGCAGATCCTGAAGACCAGCGCCTCTCCGACGTCACCGAAGCTGCCATGTGGCGTGGAATCGCTGCTTTGGCGACCGGCAAGTTCGTGGGGGACATTGGCAACGCCATCGACGACTACGTATCTTCTGTCCAGGGCAAGCCCCTTGGCATCCTCGAAGACTACGTGGGCCACGGTATTGGCTCTGAAATGCACATGGCCCCGGACGTCCTGAACTACAGGACCGGTCACCGCGGCCCCAAGATCCGGCCGGGCCTGTGCCTGGCCATTGAGCCAATGCTGGTTCGCGGCGACATTGAAACAGCAACCCTCGACGACGACTGGACGGTCGTCACCACCGACGGCAAGCGCTCCTGCCAGTGGGAGCATTCGGTAGCCGTGCATGAGAAGGGCATTTGGGTCCTGTCTGCCCCGGACGGCGGAGCAGGCAAGTTGGCGCCGCTCGGCGTCGTGCCTGTCCCGATCCCGTAACGGCACCAAGAATAGAGCCGGGCTGCTGAAGCAGCCCGGCTCTATTCGTGTCCGAGGGGGTTATGCCTTCAGCTTGGGCTTGACGTCCTTGGTGTAGATGCCTTCGAGCGTCTTCTTCAATTCGGTCATGGTGGCCTGCACGTCGCCCTGCTGGGTGAGGATCTTCGCAGCGGCCTTGGCCATTTCCTGGTCCGCGCCCGGAAGGAACACCCTTGCGTTGTCCTGGACCTTGGTGACCGCGAGTTGGTCCATGGCAATCTTGATCTGCGGCGTGGTGGCCAGGACGGTGGACATGTCTGCGGAAAGCCGCGTGGGCATGTACCCGGTTGCGGCGGAGAACGCAGCAGTGTTCTCGGGTTCAGTCATGAACTTGAGGAACGTGGCGGCAGCCAGCTGCTCCTCCTTGCTGATCCCGCTCGGAATGCCGAGCCCTGCGCCGCCAGTGGGGCAAACGCCGCTGGGAACCTCGGGACCGCCGGGGAGGAACCCGACGCCGACGTTGAACTTGGCGGCCTTCAGCACACCCAACAGGGAACCGGTGGAGGAGATCGTCGACGAGGTGATGCCAGCGGCGAAGTCGTCAGCAGCTTCCTTCGACGAAACGCCGGCCCAGCTGTCCTTGTAGATGGAGTCCTGTGCCCACTGCAGGGCAGCCACGGATTCCTTGGAATCGCAGGTGATGTCCCACTCCTTGGACCAGCTTCCGCCCCAGCCCCACAGGTTGTTCTGCAGGGTCCAGCCGGCGTAGCCGGCCAAAGCCGGGTAGATGTAGGCGTACTGCGCGCCGGAGGTGGCCTTCAGCTTTGGGGCCCACTCAGCGAATTCCTGCCAGGTTGCCGGAGCGCGGTCCGGAAGCCCCGCCGCCTTGAAGTGGTCCTTGTTGTAATAGAACAACGGGGTGGATCGGCCATACGGGAGTGCCCATTGTTTGTTGTCGTACTTGTAGTCGTCAACCAGTGACTTCTGGAAATCGTCGATCTTGATGTCCAGTTGCTTCACCAGTCCGTCAATGGGGATGATGCTGCCGTTGGAGAAGTAGCGGAACCACCACACGTCGGAAAGGACCACCAAGCCGGGCAGTCCGGTTTTGGCAGCCTGCGAGGTCTGGAACTTCTGGGCAATCTCTTCGTAGTTGGCGCCGGCAGTGACCAGGTTGACTTTGATGTCAGGGAACTTGGCATGGAACTTCTCGATAATGGCCTTTTCCACGTCCTGCGACTTGCCCGGGTGGTTGGTCCAGAAATCGATGGAGGCAGCAGGCTTTACGCCGCTGAAGTCGATCGTTGCGGTGTCGACGGCGTCTGCCGTGCCCGCCGTCGACGGTCCGCCACATGCGGCGAGGGCCGCTGCTCCGGCCCCGAGGCCCGCAAGTCCCAGGAAATGTCGGCGGTCAAGGTTGGTGCGCATGGTGCTTCCTTTCAGTAACGTACTTCGATGCGAGTGGTGTGATGGGAGAATCAACCGGTGACGCTTCCCTGCGTCAGGCCGGCCACGATGTAGCGCTGGAGTGCGGCGAACACCAGCAATATGGGAACGATCACCAGGACGGCGCCGGCCATGAGGATTCCCCAGCCGGCTCCGTTGCTTTCGGAGTTTTGCAGCAAGGTGAGGCCCACGGGCAGGGTCATCGTTTCTGGACGGTCGGTGATGATGAGCGGCCAGATGTAGTCATTCCATTCGCTGACCACCGTCACCAGTGCCACCGTCGCGATGGACGGTACTGACACGGGAACGATGATCTGCCACAGGCGCCGCCAGTGGCCGGCACCATCGATCTCGGCCGCTTCGAGGATGGAGGGTGGCAGGGTCAGGAAGTGTTGCCTTAGGAGGAAAGTGCCGAACGCAGTCCCGAGGCCGGGAAGGATGATGCCCCACAGGGTGTTCTTGCCTCCCATGCCCGCTATCAGGATGTAGTTGGGCAGGATGGATACCTGCGCCGGGACCATCAGGGCAACCAGGATCAGCACGAAGATGACGTTCTTGAACGGAAAACGGACGAACACCAAGGCGTAGGCGGTCAGGATCGCCAGGATGACCTTGACGGTGGAACCAACCGCGGTAACGATCAGGCTGTTCGCGAAGAACTGGGCGAACGGAACCGTGGTCATCGCCGTGGCATAGTTCTCCAGGTTCAATGACTCGGGCAGGATCTTCAGGTCCCTGGTGACGATTTCGCCCGGTTGCTTGAACGAGCTGAGCAGCATCCACAGCAACGGCAGAGCCACCACAAGCGTGGCGATGATCAACGGGACGTAGCCGGCGGCCACTGTCTGGAGAAGATTCGCGGGCGAAAACGGCCGCGCCCGCCGGGGTGGCTCAGCTTCCTGCGGTGAAACGACGACGGCGGCTGGTGACGGTGCGCTCATGAGTAGTGGACCTTTCGCTCAACGAACCGCAATTGGAGGACCGTGATGATCAGCAGGATGGCGAAAAGGATCACCGAGATCGCCGCCGAATAGCCCGCCCTGTTGTAGGCGCCGAAAGCCTGGAGATAGGCCTCATAGATCAGCGTGCTGGTGCCATTGCCCAGCGGCGTCATGATGCGGATCAGGTCGAATGCCTGCAGCGAACTAAGCATGGTGGTGATCAACAGGAAAAACGTGGTGGGGGAGAGCAGCGGGAGCGAGATGTTGAGGAACCGGCGTACACCGTTCGCCCCGTCCAATGCCGCAGCTTCCATCACGTCCCGCGGCAGCGACTGAAGTCCGGCCAAATAGACGACGGCGCAATAGCCGAGGTTCTTCCAGACATACACAATGATGACCATCACCAACGAAAGTTGTGGGTCGTTGATCCACTGCGGGCTCTGCTGCCCCAGGCCCCGAAGGACCCAGGCAAGGACTCCGTAACCGGGATCGAAAATGAACAGCCACACCAAACCGACGCCCACTCCGGAGAGCACGTACGGCGCAAATACCGCAGATCGCGCGAAGGTGGTGCCGCGAACCTTCGAGTTCAATGCGAGGGCAACCAACAAGCCGAGGATCATGGAGCCGCCCACCGTAATCACTGTGAAGACCGCAGTGGTCCCGAGGACTTTGGACGCATCCTCGCTGGTGAAGAACGTGACATAGTTCTGCAGCCCCACAACCGTGGCCGAAGCAGAACCCAGCGTCCAATCCAACGTGGAGTAGTAGATGTTATTAATCAGCGGCCAATACGTGAAGGTGCCAATCAGCACCAGGTTGGGAAGGGCCATGGCCAGGAAGACAACGAAGTCCTTGCGGCTGCGGCCGGACCAGCGCCGTCTCTCCCGCTTTGGCCCGGCCGTTGCAACTGGCGGGCCGGGAGCCGCAGCGTCCGGGCCATCCGCAGGCGCGGTGCTGCTCTTGTGAATCAAAGGGGCAGTCATGGGTCACTAACGTTTTCGGGCGAATGTGGGGTCCGCCAGCGCCCGGACCGGGGCGGCGAAGACAGGCCTAGCTCACCACACCGGAGCGGCCTGTCGGGGCCAAAAGTGCGTCCCTCAGCGATAGTTGTCTGACACTTCCCAGCCCGTTTACTCGGCGTTCCCCGCGTGTTCGTATTTGAGGCTCGGCTCCCACTTTTTCGATGCACCAACGGACGGCATGCCGTCCGCGACCCTCGGCGCGCTAGGTCGTGCCTCCCCAGCGGCCCCCTCGCCTCGCAAGCTCGGCCAGGGAACCCTGCCGCCGTGGGCCCACCTTAGACGCGCGCTGCCGGGTCTCTGACGACTCGCCTGGCGAGTGTTGCAGCACGGTGGACAATGGAGCCATGAATTCAATCACCGATGTTGCTGGCGTACGGGTTGGGCATGTGCAGAGGGTCGGGGATGGGTGGTTGTCCGGGGTGACGGTGGTTCTTCCGCCCGTGGGGACCGTGGGGTCGGTTGATGTGCGGGGCGGCGGGCCGGGGACGCACGAGACCGACGCCTTGGATCCCACCACGCTTGTCTCTACCGTTGACGCCGTGGTGTTGACCGGTGGCAGCGCCTTCGGCCTGGTGTCCGCCGCGGGCGCCCAACGCTGGTGTGAAGAACAGGGGCGTGGCTTTGCCGTTCCGGGGACGGTGGTGCCGATAGTTCCGGCTGCGGCCATCTTCGACCTCGGGCGTGGTGGCGACGTGCACGCAAGACCTGACGCCGACATGGGTTACCAGGCAGCTGCTGCGGCGTTCGACTCCGGTGACCATGCCGCCGTCGAGCGTGGAAACGTCGGTGCCGGAACCGGCGCCGTGGTTGCCCGCGGCCAGTACAAAGGCGGTGTGGGGACGTCCTCGATCGAACTCGACGGCGGCGTGATTGTGGGGGCCATCGCCGTAGTGAACGCGCTGGGTTCGCCGATGGGGCTGGGACCCGGCAGCGCGCGCCTAAGGGAGGAACGACCGAGCGCGCAGAGGGTCGCAGACCCATCGGCCCCACCGCAGGGACTCAATACGACCCTGGTCGTGATCGCGACGAATGCCGTGCTGGATGTGGCCGAGTGCAAACGGACCGCCAGTGCCGGGCATGCGGGATTGGCCAGGGCTGTGGATCCGTCCCACACTCTTGCCGACGGCGACACCGTGTTCGCGTTGGCGACTGGCGCCGTCGGACTCGACCGCAGCAGTGAGCAGGCGCGGCAGGTTTCGCTGATAACCCTGCAGAGCGCGGCGGCAGAAGCCGTACGGCTGGCCATTCTGGACGGCGTCCAGGCGGCGGAAAGCGTCACGACGGCGGCGGGCAACTTCCCTGCTTATCGCCCCACGGGGGAGTGACGGCTGGAAGTACGTGCGCTACCATAGTCGGATTTAACTTTCCGGCTCCATTGGCGTAGAGTTATTTGTTGGTTGTCTGTGCAGCCACGCCCTTTTTAGTGTCGTGGTTCCAAGGTGGCCAAGCAAACAAAAAACGTCCGCTGGATCTTCGGTGCCTACTGGAGGACAGCGGCAAACAACAGTTAGCGGAGGATATGGCCAAGAAGGACGGGGTCATTGAGATCGAGGGCGTTGTGACTGAGGCGCTGCCCAACGCGATGTTTCGTGTTGAGCTCACCAACAAGCACGTCGTTCTCGCACACATCTCTGGGAAGATGCGACAGCACTACATTCGAATCCTCCCAGAGGACCGGGTAGTGGTTGAGCTGAGCCCATACGACCTCACACGTGGTCGTATCGTCTACCGCTACAAGTAAATTGCTGGGCGGCAAGGCAATAGTGCCTAAGCCGCTCCAGCAGATCAACTGCAAAACACGCAAAGGAACGCCATGAAGGTCAAGCCGAGCGTCAAGCAGATCTGCGACAAGTGCAAAGTGATCCGCCGTAACGGCCGGGTCATGGTGATCTGCGAGAACCCGCGCCACAAGCAGCGCCAGGGCTAATTCCCCTTCGGGAATCAGTGTCCGCAAGGACAAACCTGGGCTGCTAGCCCACGCAAGTAAATAAAGGCAGCACAAGCTGTGCCAGGACTGCATTACAGAGCCTGGTCAGCGAACCCCCGGTCGGAGGCTGGGGCCACACTGAACGTGTGGGTGTACTGCCTACGACCTCCGGTTTATTCAAGGAGTACTGCCACTATGGCTCGTCTCGCTGGCGTAGACATTCCCCGCGAAAAGCGGTTGGAAATTGCGCTTACTTACATCTACGGCGTGGGCAAGACCCGTGCACACGAAACCCTGGCTGCCACCGGCATCAGCGCTGACGTTCGCGTCAAGGACCTGACTGACGCCGAGCTGGTCCAGCTGCGTGACTACATTGAAGGCAACTACAAGGTTGAGGGTGACCTTCGCCGCGAGGTAGCCGCTGACATCCGCCGCAAGGTAGAGATCGGCAGCTACGAAGGCCTGCGCCACCGCAAGGGCCTGCCCGTACGCGGACAGCGTACGAAGACCAACGCCCGTACCCGCAAGGGCCCGAAGCGCACCGTCGCCGGCAAGAAGAAGGCCGGACGTTAATCCCTCGGGATTGATCCGGTTTTCCCCCGATAACTTTCTGTAGGAGAAACAATGCCCCCGAAGACTCGTGGAGCGGTTCGTAAGCCGCGTCGCAAGGATAAGAAGAATATTGCGCTTGGCCAGGCGCACATCAAGAGCACCTTTAACAACACCATCGTGTCCATCACGGACCCGAACGGTGCTGTCATCTCATGGGCTTCCGCCGGTGAGGTTGGCTTCAAGGGCTCCCGTAAGTCCACCCCGTTCGCTGCCCAGATGGCTGCCGAAGCTGCTGCAAAGCGCGCTCAGGAGCACGGTCTGCGCAAGGTTGACGTATTCGTCAAGGGCCCGGGATCCGGACGCGAAACCGCAATCCGTTCGCTTCAGGCCGCTGGCCTCGAGGTTGGCTCCATCCAGGACGTCACCCCCAGCGCCCACAACGGTTGCCGCCCCCCGAAGCGTCGCCGCGTCTAATTAGGTCTTCCCTGCCTGACCGGCCGGGCCTGCTGTGAATGGTTTCGACCCTTCATAAGCATGGCCCGGCTGGTCAGGCTGGAAACCGAAGCCGATTTCCACCACCTGTGTTGCGTCATATAGCGGATGCTCGCCGAAAGGAAACCTAAGTGCTCATTGCACAGCGCCCCACCCTGTCTGAAGAAGTTGTATCCGAGAACCGCTCCCGTTTCATCATTGAACCGCTGGAGCCGGGCTTCGGTTACACCCTCGGAAACTCCCTCCGCCGTACCCTGCTCTCCTCCATCCCCGGTGCCGCTGTAACCAGCATCCGGATCGATGGCGTGCTGCACGAGTTCACCACGGTTCCGGGTGTCAAGGAAGATGTCACCGAGATCATCCTGAACATCAAGAACCTTTCGGTTTCCTCCGAGCACGATGAGCCGGTTGTTGCTTACCTGCGCAAGCAGGGCCCCGGAGTCGTCACCGCCGCGGACATCGCTCCGCCGGCCGGCGTCGAATTCCACAACCCGGATCTGCACATTGCCACTCTGAACTCGAAGGGCAAGTTCGAACTCGAACTGACCATCGAGCGCGGCCGTGGCTACGTTTCGGCAGCTCAGAACAAGTCCGGCGACTCCGAGATCGGCCGTATTCCGGTTGACTCGATCTACTCGCCGGTCATGAAGGTAACTTTCCGCGTGGAAGCTACCCGTGTTGAGCAGCGCACCGACTTCGACAAGCTCATTGTCGACGTCGAGACCAAGCAGGCAATCGCTCCCCGCGATGCTGTTGCTTCCGCAGGTACCACCCTGGTGGAACTGTTCGGTCTGGCTCGTGAGCTGAACACCGCAGCTGAAGGTATCGAGATTGGCCCGTCGCCGACGGACGCTGCCCTGGCAGCTGACATGGCTCTGCCGATCGAGGATCTGGACCTCACGGTCCGTTCCTACAACTGCCTCAAGCGTGAGGGCATCCACACCGTGGGTGAACTCGTTGCCCGCTCCGAGGCTGACCTGATGGACATCCGTAACTTCGGTGCGAAGTCCATTGACGAGGTCAAGGCAAAGCTCGTCGAACTGGGTCTGTCCCTCAAGGACTCCCCTCCCGGTTTCGATCTCGCAGCCCGCGCCGCAGCCATCGAAGAGGACGACGCCGCGTTCAGCGACGACGAGCTCTAAACAGCAGATCTTGGCCGCCGGGTCCAGCAATGGGCCTGACCGGCTTACACAACAGGAGAAATAACTATGCCTACCCCCACTAAGGGTCCGCGCCTCGGAGGCGGCCCGGCTCACGAGCGCCTGATGCTCGCGAACCTGGCAGCTGCTCTGTTTGAGCACAAGCGAATCACCACCACGGTCACCAAGGCCAAGCGCCTGAAGCCGTACGCAGAGCGTCTGGTCACCTTCGCCAAGCGTGGCGACCTCGCTTCCCGCCGCCGCGTTCTCGGCCTGATCAGCGACAAGGGCGTTGTCCACGAGCTGTTCACCGACATCGCCGGCGCCGTTGCCAACCGCGATGGTGGCTACACCCGCATCACCAAGATCGGCAACCGCAAGGGCGACAACGCTCCCATGGCTGTCATCGAGCTCGTCCTCGAGCCGGTTTCCCCGAAGCAGGCCGTTGTTGCTGAAGCAACCAACGCTGCTGCCAAGGCTGCTCCGGCTGCTGAAGCTCCGGCTGCCGAGGAAGAGGTCGTTGAGACCGAAGCTGCTGAGACCGAAGAGGCTCCGGCCGCTGAGTCTGACGCTGCTGAAGCTGAAGCTGCTGAAACCGAAGAGGCTCCGGCCGCTGAGGACAAGAAGTAATTCACTGAATTCTTCACAGTAGACTTAAGTCTATGAACGAACGAAAACCCGCTGCCCCCGTTATGGGGGGCGGCGGGTTTTTGCGTGTCCGGCTGGATCTCTCGTACGACGGCGGCCCTTTCAGCGGGTGGGCGCTGCAGCCTGGTCTTCGCACGGTGCAGGGGTCGCTGGAGGAAGCACTGACGCTCCTGTTGCAGCGGCCCGTCCGCGTGACGGTTGCCGGCAGGACTGACGCCGGGGTCCATGCCCGTGGGCAGGTAGTTCACCTGGACCTGACAGAAGCCGAGTGGCTGTCACTGCCGCGCGGGCACGAACTCGATCCCGCCGTCGCACTTTTGCGTCGTCTCCGTGGTGCGCTGAGCCGGATTCTTGGCGACCTGACGGGTGCCGTGGAAGTGCACGACGCCGGCCTGGCGCCTGAAGGTTTCGACGCCCGGTTCTCTGCCTTGTGGCGGAGCTACAGTTACCGGATTGCCGATGGTCCGGAACGCTGGGACCCTGTCCTTCGAAGCATCACCTTGTGGCACAAGTCTGCTGTGGATGTCTCGGTGATGAACCACGGCGTGCAGGCGCTGCTGGGACTCCAGGATTTTAGGTCCTACTGCAAACCCCGCGAAGGTGCCACGACAGTCCGTGAGCTGCAGAAGTTCTCGTTTGCGCGGGGGAGTGACGGTGTCATTGTCGCGACCGTCCAGGCGGATGCCTTCTGCCACAACATGGTGCGCTCACTGGTTGGTTCTGCCTTGAGGGTGGGCGAGGGCCTGGAGTCTCCGGAGTGGCTGCACTCCCGCCTGCTGGAGCGGAAGCGTGATGCCAAGTCCGTTCTTGCCGCGCCCCACCCGCTCGTGCTGGAAGAGGTCGCCTACCCATCGGACAGTGAATTGTTGGCCCGGGCCGAGCTGACCCGCGCTCGGCGGCAGTAGTTCGCCGGCTAAGCCCGAACGTTGGAGGACCCCCTCCCGGCTCTGGGTACCGGAAGGGGGCCGTTGTGGCACTCCGCGGTCTGGGATCCGCGAAGTGCCGGTCTCCAGGGCAAGGGCACCAGAGCCCTAAAAAGCGCCGGCCAAATTGGTCATCACATTGATAACGGCCGGACCCATAATCACGATGAAGAGCACCGGCAGGATGCAAAACATCAAGGGGAAGAGGACCTTCACGGGCAGCTTCATTGCCTGTTCTTCCGCCCTTTGGCGACGCTTGATACGCATTTGCTTAGCCTGGGTTCGCAGGACATTGGCGATGGCGATCCCGTAGGCGTCGGCCTGGACGATCGCGCCAACGAATGCCCGCAGATCGTGAACGTCTACGCGTTCGGAAAGAGCGACGTATGCTTCCTTGCGGCTACGTCCGGCCTGCATGTCCTGCAGGGTTCGGAGCATTTCCATGGCCAAAGGTCCCGAACCATTCTGTCCGGCCCTGGCCATGGCAGCTTCGAAACCAAGACCGGCCTCAACAGAAATCAGCATTTGATCCAGGGTGTTGGGTAGTTCGGTCTGGATGGCCTTCTGCCGTTCCGCTGCCCTCCCGTGGATCAGGAGATCGGGAATGAAATACGTCAAGGTCACTGCTGCGAGGTACAGCAGGAAGCCCGGACCAGACGGGGCCCGCAGGAAGAAGAGAAGACCCACGAGTCCTGCAGCTAAGGTCAACACGGGCTTGACGATCAGAAGACGTCCAAGTGGCATACCGGCCGGTCGGCCCAATCTGGCAAGCAATTTGTCCAACCAGACGGTGTACCCCTTGGGCGTTAGCTTGGCACCGAGACGATTGAGGTTGAATGATGATGGCTGCGCCCCCAGGTCCGTTGCCATCCCCGCACTTCGGCTCAAGTTGGTTCGAACGGTGGCTAGTCCGGCGCGATCAACGGAAATAAAGGCCCATGCCATGAAGGCAACGGGGACTACGATCAATGCGACAGACACCCATGCAATGAGGTTCATGGTCACTCCCTAGAACTTGATCTTGACTACGCGGCTGAGCCAGAAAGAGCCCAAACCTAAAAGGACGACGGCCACAACGAGCATTAACCAACCCACGGGGTGCGTGAATAGCGGCTGGATATACGTTCCGTTCGCCAGGCTCAGATACATGAACACGCCGGTCGGTAGGGCAATGAGCACATAGGCGGAGAGCCGGCCTTCCGCGCTGAGCGCTCGCACTTGCCCTTTGATTTGGGTCCGCTCACGGATCGTTTCGGCCACGTGGTCCAGTACCTCAGCCAAGTCGCCGCCCACTTCACGGTGAATTTCAACGGCTTGCGTGGCCCAGAGAAAGTCCTCACTATGGAGACGCGATGCCGCGTCCAAAAGGGCATCACGCAGGTCGCGACCCAGCCGTACTTCTCCGACAATCCTGGCGAACTCATCCTTGGTGGGCGACTGCGCCTCTTGGGCCACAGCATCCACGGCCCGCAGCAAACTGTGGCCGGCCCGCATGCTGCCGGACAGCATTTGCAGGGTGTCACCTAATTGGGTCTCGAACTGCGCCCTCCGCCTGGATGTCATGATGCCAAGGATTGCGCGGGCGCCCAGAGGGGCGGCGACACCGAACAATATTGCGACCAGAATACCGCCGAGGATGAATCCGACGACGAGGCCAGTGAAGGTTGCACAGATGACCAGCAGCACGTAGTCGGCGGGCTTCATTCGAGAGCCAGCCTGCTCAAGGAGGACCTTGGTTCCGGAAGAACGGCCGGCCGAAACTTGGCCATCGACCAGCGCAACAGCGGAATTCGTCACCCGAGTCAGTACAGAATCCTGAGGCCCGGCGTTCGGCTGCCGCCTCGACAAGGCGATTGTTGAGCTTCTTGACCGTGGGATAAGGAACAGCCCGATAACTAAGGCCGAAAGCCCGAGGAGCACCCCGGCGATGAGCAGTAAGGGATTGGTGGCGGTCATCGCTGCCCACCCCCAGACGCCACGGAACCGAAAACAGCCGGGGAAATACGGATTCCAAGGTCAGCGAAGTGGTCGACGAACCGTGGCCGCACTCCTGTAGGAACGGGTTTTCCAAGGAATCGTCCGTTGGTGTCCATACCTGCCGAGTAATCGAAAGTGAAGGCGTCCTGCAGGGTAACTACATCCCCCTCCATTCCTTGCACTTCCGTCACATGCGTGATGCGGCGGGTGCCATCTCGCAAACGCGAGATCTGCACAACCAGGTTTACTGCGGATGAAATCTGTTCCCTGATGGCCCTCAGTGGCAGGTCCATTCCCGCCATCAGAACCAAGGTCTCGAGGCGGGCAATGGCATCACGCGGAGAATTCGCGTGGACTGTTGAGATGGAGCCGTCGTGGCCAGTGTTCATTGCCTGGAGCATGTCCAATGCTTCGCCGCCGCGAACTTCGCCGACAACGATTCTGTCGGGCCGCATACGAAGCGAATTGCGGACAAGGTCCCGGATGGCGATCTCACCCTTGCCCTCGATGTTGCTGGGGCGACTTTCCAAACGAACAACATGGGACTGCTGCAACTGCAGCTCCACTGCGTCCTCGATGGTGACGATGCGCTCGTCCGCGGGAAGGAAGGATGAAAGGACGTTCAACAGTGTTGTCTTCCCGGTGCCTGTACCTCCGGAGACGATGATGTTCAGCCTCGCCTGCACGCAAGCATGCAGCAGCTCGGTGATTTCGGGGCTCATGGTTCCCAGCTGAACGAGATTCTGGGCCGTTAGCGGCACACGGCCGAACTTTCGAATCGTCAGCGACGATCCACCTACCGCCAAGGGAGGAATGATCGCATTGACACGGGATCCATCCGTAAGTCTCGCATCCACCAGAGGAGAGGATTCGTCGATGCGGCGGCCGACCTTCGAGACAATCCGCTCGATGATTCTGCGGAGGTGCTCCTCGGAAGTGAAACGGACATTGGTCAAATGGAGTTTTCCAGCAATCTCCACGTAGACCTTGTCGGCTCCGTTCACCATGATCTCAGTGACGTCCTTGTCGTCAAGGAAACGCTGAAGAGGCCCAAGTCCAAGTACGTCGTCGGCGATCTCCTGGACCAGCCGTTGCCTTTCCAGCGATGTCAGCGGGATGTCGTCTTCGTCGATGACAGCGCGGAGTTCCTCTTTGACATAGCGATGGAGCTCTGTCTCATCCAGTGTGGTATCGGAAATCCGGGAACCCATCCGGTCAAACAGCGCATTGCTCGTGCGTTCCTTGACTGCGGACAAAGCCTGGCTGGAGTCCTCCGTGGCTGCCCCGGATTCCGGCGAAACCGCAAGGTAGTCGGGGGTCTGCGTTGCTGGCGCGGCCCAGGGATCACCCAGTGATGGTGCACCAGGAGCTTCAACTTCGAGTCCGCGGGCCGTTTGAAGGCGCTTTGCGAGGTTCACTTGACTACCGCCCTTCGGTGCAGTTTCTTGTGTGGCCGCTCATTCCACCCAGGCTGGAATCGATCAACCAACTGGCGGAGCCCACGCAGGGTGACGTCCTTGGTGCCGTCCTGAAGTACGGGCACGCCCCTGTTGGTTGAGTAGGGGAGTGAACGGGACCGCGGCAAGGTGACGTCAACGGGGCATCCAATGGTTGCTTCAACGTCCACCAGCGTTAGGCCGCTGCGCTTGTCCGCGAAGTTGAGGACTACGTGTCGTTGCTCTGGGACCAGTCCAACCTCTTCGAGAATCTCAAGGCCGTTGCGAAGGCCCCGGATACTCGGGATGTCCATTCCGCAAACCCAAACAACGTCAGAAGCGCGTTCGAGGGTGGCCAGGACGTGTTCACCAAGCCCGGGAGCCGTGTCCACCACAACATACTCGAATTCCTTCGCCAACTGCTCGAGCAGATGGCCCACTTGCTCGGCCGAAATGTGTTCGATTTGGGACGGGTTGCTCGGTGCACACAGAGCGTAGATACCGCCGGGATGAACCGTAAGGTATGACTTCAGGACCATGCTGTCCTGGACTGCGGCACCCGTGACGGCATCCGCAATCGTCTTTTCAGGATTCAAGAGCAACCCGGACGCCACGTCCCCGAACTGAAGATCCAGATCGGCGATAACGACCTTCATGGGAGATGTGCGGCCGAGCCCGATGGCGAGGTTGGTGGAGATGGTTGTCTTGCCCACGCCGCCTTTTGGAGACATGACGGCGATGATCCGTCCGCCCTGTGGACCAGAGTCCACTTGGGCGCCCAACCCGCGCCGGCGACCAGCCGCTGCGAGGCTGGCACGCTCCAACAGGATGCGAATGTCAGCGGCGGTCGAGGCAGGATCGAGCAGATCACGGATGCCGGCACGCATGGCAGGTAGCGCGACTTGTGCGGCGTCTGTTGATGCAAGCACCACGCTGATCTCCGGGTACTGGAGATCAAACAGGCTTGCCAAACGGATGGCGTCGTCGGCTTGAAGGCCAGGGCCGAGCACCAACACTTCGAGCAGTTCGCCGGACAGGACGCGGAGGACGTCGTCCGGACCCTGGGGCAGGTAATCGGCAATGATGGAATGGACATCGCCGTGGATTCCGGCTGCGGCCTGGCGAACGCGCCGTTCGAAGTCGGTGTCTGCCGTGATGACGAGAAAACGGCTCATTGGAGGACCTCAGCCTTCTTGATGGTGACGCGTGCGCTTTCCTGTGCCGCGGAGGGCTCTTTAGTTAGCCAGATGTCCCCGTACTTGGCTCCGTAGACGATCTTGGTTGCCTCTACATCGCTGCGGGCGAGCGTCACGATGAACGAGCCTTCCGGGAGTTGCGTATTCGCCTGTTCGGAACTTGCCTGAGCGGTATTGGAGGTCCTGGCCGTGGCACGCTGGACGCTGGTCACCAGGACCTTGTGGAAGACGAGCTGGGCTGATGCATCACTGTCGGCTTGTCCGGAGTTGCCCAGCAGCACAACCACCCCCACGGTGTCGCCGGCCGCCAGCCGCCCGCCCACGACACGTTGTGCATCGAGCTGTACCGAGACTTCCTGCAGTCCTTCGGGCACCGGGACTGACCCCGGAGCCGCGAGGCTGTTGGGATCCACGAGGCGGTTCCCCAACAGTGCTTCCCCGGGCATGAGATCTGCCCCCGCCACCTTGCCTTCCATCCCAGAGAGACTTTTTAACGCTCCGTTGGGGACCGAAGCCGCAGGAAGCGATGTGAGCTTGATTGCGGATTTAATCTGCTGGAGGTCCGAGCCTTCGGGGACCGGACTCTGAATAACGAGAACGTCAACGGGCTGGAGGTCCTTTTGTGCCCTGGCGTCTGCTGCTTGAACGTATGTGACCAGTAGCAGTGTGCCGACTATTGCCAGCACTAGTGCCACTATGCCTCCCAGTAGGCGAGTTTTCACTTTCCTTCTCCTTAATGCAATGGAGTCTTCTCCCAGATTGAGTACTACTTGGTGAGTTGGACGCCCAAGGCGCCGTACGTGGTTGGACCGCCCAGAGTTGCGGCCTCCGTCAGGCTTACTTTCTTGATGAATGTGCCGTAAAGGCCTGTGTCGCTGTTCTTGAGTTTCAGGGACTTCTCAAGTGCCGTGGCCTCGGACGTCATGTAGGTTGGTCCGCCCCCGGTGAGATGCCATCCCCGGAGGGAAATCTGCGCGAAGGCCTCTATCTCGAAAGACTTTTTGAAAGGAGAAGAAGCACAAGGGTTGCTTCCCGAACCCTTCTTGACCGGACAGGCCGTCTTGAAAATCGGAATCAGAATTTCAACCGGCTTCCCAGCCTTCAACTTTGTTTCCCAGGCGGCAAAAGCTGTGCTGCAGGTCGAGTCGAAGTCGTTGCCTTCACTGGATTCAATCCAAGGTGATTTGGTATCGAGGTGAATTGAGCACGTGGAACCCGGATGTTTGAGCCAGCCGAAGCCGCCTGGCAATTCGAACCCGGAAGAGGATTTGTGCTTGCAAGCGTAGGCAGGGTCATCCGCGAGTGTGGTGCCGTGGACGGGGAAGAATTGCAGGCCCTTGGTGAAGCTTGGGTCAGCCTCGCATTGAGAGAACGTCAGCGGGACCGCGTCGGTCGCGGAGAAGCCGCCGAATTTCGCTTGCGCATGGGCTTTGATGTCGGCCGTTGTGACCCCGAGCGCCCGTGCGAACACCAGGGAAAAGTGGTTGTCCCCAGAGGAGTTCCGTGACTGGGTGGTGACATCCACGCTGCCCGTGGAGAGGTTGACCGAAGCCACAGGTGCGTTGCTGACTCCGTCAAGGGCGTTCAGTCCGGCGAGGGAGGTGGCTGCCACGGACGGCGCGGTGCAGTCTGTGGCGCTTGCACTCTTTGCGCAGGCTTGGGCGATGCCGATGGCCGAGGAGTCGGCACCGTTCTGGAGTTGAGCGTGCTCAGAGTACATCATGGCCACGTCAACCGCGAAGGCGGTCATGCCCAAAAGGGCCACCATCAGCAAGGCAGTCATGGGTGCCACGGCACCGCGTTCCGGGTCTTTGTGCTTCAGCCGCCACATCGCATGACTCCTGTCCCTGAGACGTCGAGCTCTGCGGGCATTCCAGGCACCAGCGCCGGAAACCCTGTCATCCAGGGCGTGGTGTAGGAGATGTTGACCGACACGTTGCAGGGACTGCTGCCTGATGAAGAGATACTGATGTCACCGGGCGCCAGGTCCACGCTGGGCGCGGCAGCCACGCCGGCGGCTTGCGCAGCCCCTACGGTGTAGGTGGAATCTGACTGATGAATGGCTGCGTAGCGGGCTGCTTCCCGAGCGGCCTCCGACAACGAAATCTGGATGTTGAAGGCCCGCCCGAATTCAAAGATACCGAGTACCAACAAGAGAAATATGGGCAGCACCAGAGCGAATTCAACAGCTACCGCACCGGTCTGGTTGGTCCAGGTTGAGGCATTCCCCGAGCGGGATGTCCTGCTCTTCCTGTTTTTGGATTTCATTGCATCTCCCAGAAACGAGTCCAGGCCGGCTGCGGCCGATGATGACATCGGGGCAGCCGGCCCGGGATTCGAAATGAAGCCGGCCAGTTCCCTGTTACGACGGCAGCTTGTCGGTGATAGTGGTGAAACCCTTCAGGATGTCTGTACCCAAGGTGGCGACCACGCCAACGATCACGGCTGCGATCAGGGCCACGAGCAGACCGTATTCAACGGCTGTCGCCCCCTTTTCTTCGTTGGTGAAGCGGTCCTTGACGCCGGCGATGTACGAGGTAATGGTGAACATAAAAGATGACATTGGAAAATCCTTCCCAGAAAAAGTGAATGCAAAATAGGTTATAGGTCCAGCAAATTATCGGAATTTGCTTCGAGTTCCGAACTACCCCCATGTTTCCTTTAGCGGTTCGGAATTCGATGACATAAGAATTCACCCTGGGCGGCCGTCGCGACAATGCGTAGCCGTACTCGATTTCCTGGTGGGGGCTCTACTTGGCGGGGTGCGCCCGAGCTGGGAAGTACTCAGTTTTTGGCGTGCAAGGGGCACAAACTACTTGGTTTTGACAGTGGCCTTATTAATTGCGACGCAGTAATCAACCTTGGTTGGTGCGTACTCAGGTTGGGCTAGGCCATGACCATGGCAACGGCCAGGGCGGCGATGACCATGGCTGGTCCGTGGGCGGTTTCCCTCGGTTTTTCCGCGCGTCGCAGGCGTAACATCAGCACCGTGAGCAACCCGCCCACCACGAATCCCAGCAGTCCGCCGTAGAGTACCTGTGCCCAACCCAAGTAACCCAAGTACAGGCCGAGGGGAGCTGCGAGCTTTACGTCGCCCATTCCGATGCTTCCTGGTGAAAAAAGTCCCAGAATCAGGTAGCCGGCGAACAGGATGGCGCCACCCGCCAGGGCGCGGAGCAGGTCGCTCCACGCGGGGGCCAGCACTGCGGCGGCCGCGAGAAGGCCTGCGCCGCCAGTCAGCAGGAGCAGGACAAGCGGATTCGGCAGCAAATGCAGCGTGAAATCAATGCGGGAAAGTTGCACCCCACAAAGAGCCAGAAAAAGGAAAGCTGGCAATTCGCCAGAAAAGCCAAACCGCCACGCGAGCAAGCCAAACAGCAAGGCGGTGACGGCCGCCGTCGTGATCCGGACCTTGGGGGAGGGGAGTCCGCCAAGCCGCGGCAGCCAGGCATGGATGAGGGACTCGGCCGGCGGGCTCAACAGCAAGCCGGACAGCGCAAGCAGGAGCGTCAAGGCAAGTCCATCGGTCACGTGTTCCCCCTCATTAACACAGGTACCCCCATGTTCGGTAACCCCATTTTGACCCGGGCGCCCCGTTGAAGGTATTGTTTAGAGTCGTTGTGCGTGTCCTATCTCGATGACACATGCCTTATGGGGGATCCAGTTGCAGGATCGCTAACTCCTGAGGCATTTCGAGATCCTGGGATGACTGGTACATAGAGCCCTCACCTCTGCTCCGGTAGCGCATACATAGTAGGTACACGCCTTATTGCGTGTCGCCTAAAACATGAACGCCAGAACAAGAACGAGGCAAAACCGTGCGTACGTACACCCCGAAGCCCGGCGATATCAACCGCCAGTGGCACGTCATTGACGCCACCGACGTTGTCCTTGGTCGTCTTGCCAGCCAGACCGCAACACTGCTGCGCGGAAAGCACAAGCCGACCTTTGCGTCCCACATGGACATGGGCGACTTCGTCATCATCATCAACGCTGAAAAGGTTGCCCTCACCGGCGCCAAGCTGGAGCAGAAGCGCGCATACCGCCACTCCGGTTACCCGGGCGGCCTGACCTCCGTCAACTACGCCGAACTGTTGGAATCCAACCCGGTTCGCGCTGTTGAGAAGGCCATCAAGGGCATGCTCCCCAAGAACTCTCTCGCTGCACAGCAGTTGGGCAAGCTCAAGGTCTACCGTGGCGCTGAGCACCCCCACGCTGCACAGCAGCCGAAGACTTTCGAAATCACCCAGGTCGCCCAGTAGTCCTGGCCACCAACCAACTTTTCATTACAAGGAGAACCGTGGCTCAGAACGAAGAACTGACCGCCGAAGCCGTCGAGGCCGAGGAAACCCTCACCAGCTACACCTCTGAAAGCAGCAACGCTGCTGAAGATGCTCCCAAGAAGGAGCGCCCGGCACTGACCGTTGCCGGCGCAGCTGTTGGCCGCCGCAAGGAAGCCGTTGCACGCGTTCGCGTTGTGCCGGGCTCCGGCAAGTGGACCATCAACGGCCGCACGCTGGACAACTACTTCCCGAACAAGCTGCACCAGCAGGACGTCAACGAGCCCTTCAAGATCCTTGATCTCGAAGGCGCCTACGACGTCATCGCCCGTATCCACGGTGGTGGCATCTCCGGCCAGGCTGGTGCGCTGCGTCTCGGCGTTGCTCGCTCGCTGAACGAGATCGACGTCGACAACAACCGCGCAACCCTCAAGAAGGCCGGTTACTTGAGCCGTGACGCCCGCGTCATCGAGCGCAAGAAGGCTGGTCTCAAGAAGGCACGTAAGGCTCAGCAGTACTCCAAGCGTTAATTCGCTGCACGAAAGCCCGTTCCGCCACTTTGGCGGGGCGGGCTTTCGCCGTTAAAGGGGGGGGGCTGCGGGCGCCTGGATTGAAGCTCCAGTGTGACGCCCCGACGCGTGCCTGAACTGATGGTGCCCCGGCGTCGTCTAAACTTGAGCCGATGTCTAGATTATTTGGAACAGATGGCGTGCGCGGTCTCGCGAACGGATTGCTTACCGCTGAGCTGGCTATGCAGCTTGCCCAGGCCGCCGCCGTCGTACTCGGCCATGACCGCGCAACCAACGGCAAGCGGCCCCGCGCCGTTGTCGCCAGGGATCCCAGGGCAAGCGGTGAGTTCCTCGCCGCGGCCGTCGAAGCAGGGCTGTCCAGCTCCGGCATCGACGTCTATGACGCCGGTGTCCTCCCGACTCCGGCCGCCGCCTACCTGGTGGCTGACCTTGATGCAGACTTTGGGGTCATGCTGTCGGCATCCCACAACCCGGCTCCGGACAACGGGATCAAGTTCTTCGCCCGTGGCGGCCAGAAGCTGCCCGACGACGTCGAGGACGCCATCGAGGCCCAGCTGGGGCAGGAGCCGCAGCGCCCGGTGGGAGCCGACGTCGGACGCATCCAGCGGTTCTCCGACGCCGAAGACCGCTACATCGTCCACCTGCTGGGCACCCTGCCAAAGCGCCTGGACGGCCTGAAAGTTGTCCTCGACTGCGCCCACGGCGCGGCGAGCGGCTGCTCACCCCAGGTCTTCAAGGACGCCGGCGCCGATGTTGTGGTGATTGGTGCTGAGCCGGACGGCCTGAATATCAATGAGGGCGTGGGATCAACCCATCTCGGCCCGCTGAAGGAAGCTGTCGTCAAGCACGGAGCGGACCTCGGCATAGCCCATGACGGCGACGCCGACCGCTGCCTGGCAGTGGACCATGAAGGCAACGAGGTGGACGGCGACCAGATCATGGCGATCCTGGCCCTCGCGCTCAACGACGCCGGGAAGCTCAAGGACAACATCCTGGTGGCCACCGTCATGAGCAACCTTGGCCTCAAGCTCGCCCTCCGCGACGCCGGAATCACCATCCTCGAAACGGCAGTGGGTGACCGCTACGTGCTTGAAGGCATGCGCGACGGCGGCTACAACCTTGGTGGCGAGCAGTCCGGCCACGTGATCTTCTCCGATTACGCAACCACGGGCGACGGTGTCCTGACCGGCCTTCAGCTTGCAGCGCAGGTGGCCCTGACCGGACGCAGCCTCAAGGAACTGGCCACTGCGATGACCAAGCTTCCGCAGCTCATGATCAACGTCAAGGGCGTGGACAAGGCCCGCGCGGGTACTGATGAAGGCGTCGCTGCAGCGGTTGCCGCGGCGGAACTTGAATTGGGCGAGACCGGCCGCGTACTGCTTCGTCCGTCCGGTACCGAAGCCCTTGTGCGGGTCATGGTGGAGGCCGCCGACATGGAAACGGCCGAGCGGATCTGTACGGGTCTTGCTGCTGTGGTCCGGGAGCGCCTGGGCGCTTCCAGCGAATTGGCTGTCTAGGAATTGAAAAGGCCCGCTCCCTGATTCAACAGGGAGCGGGCCATTCCTCTTTAACGTCGATTGCTTAGAGGTAGTCCGGCGCCGCTTCGAGGCCGAAGTACTCCTCCAACGTCGCGATGCCTCGTGCCGCCATGTCTGTTGCCGCTTCCACGCCGATGTAACGCAGGTGCCAGGACTCGTAAAAGTAACCGGTGGTGTCGTGGAACATCCACGGGTACCTCACCACGAAACCGAACCTGCTTGCGTTGGCCTTGGCCCACACGGCAGCTGGCTGGTCGGCGAAGCACGGCTGGAAGCTGCAGGCGCCCCCGCCGTCGCCGATGTCGAAGGACCAGCCCGTTTGGTGTTCGGAGTGTCCGGGGCGGGCGGATGCGCGGTCGGCCGCTGCTTGTCCGGTGCTGGCGACGTAGCCGTTGTAGGTGGCTACCTGCGTGGAGTAGGAGCGATAGCCCGATGCCAACGTCATGATGACGCCCTCCGCGGCTGCGGCCGCGAACATCTTCTCTGCGGCAGTCGCCGTCGTGCTGTTGACCAGGGCTGCCTCGCCGCTGACTGCGAGCCGGATGTTCGGCTGCACCAGGTCTGCGGGGACGAAGTCCTGCGGGTTCAGCGGCCGGTGCTTGTTCACTACTACCCACGGGCTGGTGGGGTCGGTGAGGGAGAAGCGGGTGGCGGCAGCGCTCGACGGCGGGGCGCTGGGTGCCGGAGTCGCGGCGCCGTCGGCAGGGGTGACGCCAGGCGACGCAGATGGGGCCGCAACCGTGGGGCTCGGGGATCCAGTGGAGGCATCGGCCACGGCGGTGGGGGGTGTTGCGTTATCCGGCGTGCAGGCTGACAGTGCGAGCATCCCGGCGCCGGCCGTTAGCAGGCCTGTGAAGGCCCTGCGGCTTGGTTGTGGGGTAGCCAAGGGCTTAGACCTTCCGGAGGAGCATACGGCGGATTGAATGGTCTGCGTCCTTGGTGAGCACCAACTGGGCGCGTCCACGGGTAGGCAGCACGTTTTCTTCAAGGTTCGGCTCGTTGATTCGTTTCCAGATGCCACGGGCCGTCGATTCGGCGTCGTCGTCGGAGAGTGTGGCGTAACGGTGGAAGTAGGACTCCGGCTGCGCGAAGGCCGTACTGCGGAGCTTGCGGAAACGGTCCACGTACCATTCCTCGATGTACGAGGTTTTGGCGTCCACGTAGATGGAGAAGTCGAAGAAGTCGCTGACAGCCAATCCTTGCTTGCCGTCCATGCGTGGACGTGCGGGTGCGAGCACGTTCAGGCCTTCGACGATCAGGACGTCGGGACGCCGGACCACGACTTCCTTCCCCGGCACGATGTCGTAGGTGACATGCGAGTACCAGGGCGCGCGGACTTCCTCCGCGCCTCCCTTGACTTCCGAGACGAAGCGGAGGAGCCCGCGGCGATCGTAGGACTCGGGGAAACCCTTGCGTTCGAGCAGGTGGCGCCGCTTCAGCTCGGCCAAGGGGTACAGGAAACCGTCAGTGGTGATGAGTTCCACATTGGGCGTCCCGGGCCAGCGCCTGAGCATTTCCCGGAGCACACGTGCGATGGTCGACTTCCCCACGGCGACGGATCCTGCGACACCGATGACGAAAGGCGTGCGTTGTGTCTGTTCGCCCAGGAACGTGGTGGTGGCGGCATGGAGCTGGTGCGAAGCCTGCACATACAGGTGGAGGAGTCGCGAAAGGGGCAGGTAAACTTCCCGGACTTCCTTCATGTCGAGGGGGTCGCCGAGGCCCCGGAGACGGAATATGTCCTCTTCGTTGAGGGGCTGCTCCATCTGTGCTGCAAGCCTGGACCAGGTCTGGCGGTCCAGCTCAACAAACGGGGAAGCGCCGTCGCCATTAGCTTCGGTGCGTTGCAAAGTCACGCTCATGATTCTGCCCTCCACGCGGCGGATCAGGAAATGCGCGACGACGGGCGGGTGAATTGTGCGTGACGCAGCTCTCGTCACATACCCCAGGAGCTAGGACGTCCCACATCAGTTGTTTGCACGAGCCGCTAAGCTTGAGCCCATGTGTGGAATCGTAGGCTATGTTGGCAATTCGTCTCGCAAGGCAGCTGGTCACAGCGCCCTTGACGTCGTCGTGGAAGGGCTGCGTCGTCTTGAGTACCGCGGCTATGACTCCGCCGGCGTCGCAGTGGTGGCTGACGGGACCATCTCGTCCCGTAAAAAGTCCGGAAAACTCAGCAACCTGATCGGTGAGCTGGAAGCAAACCCCATCCCGGAATCCCTGACTGGTATCGGTCACACCCGCTGGGCGACGCACGGCGGCCCGACCGACCGTAACGCGCACCCGCACCTTTCCGACGGCGGCCGCCTGGCCGTGATTCACAACGGCATCATTGAAAACTTCGCCGAACTCAAGCAGGAACTCCTGGGCAAGGGCGTCACCTTCGAATCGGAAACCGATACCGAAGTAGCTGCAGCCCTCCTCGGGGACATCTTCAGGACGCAACTGAACAACGGCGGCGGAAGCCTGACCGAGGCCATGCGCCTGGCCTGCCAGCGCCTTGAGGGTGCCTTCACCCTCCTGGCCGTTCACGCGGACCAGCCCGACGTCGTCGTGGCCGCCCGCCGTAACTCCCCGTTGGTTGTAGGCCTGGGCGAGGGCGAGAACTTCCTCGGCTCCGACGTCTCCGGCTTCATCGACTACACCCGTCGGGCAGTGGAACTGGGCCAGGACCAGATCGTTACCATCACCGCAGAGTCCGTTGAGATCACCGACTTCTTCGGCGCCCCCGCCGAAGGCAAGGAATACCACGTTGACTGGGACCCGGCATCGGCCGAAAAGGGTGGGTTCAACTCCTTCATGGAGAAGGAAATCCACGACCAGCCTGACGCAGTAGCGCAGACCCTCCTGGGACGTTCGGACCTTGACGGCAAGCTGACCCTGGATGAGCTCCGCATCGACCCGGAACTGCTGAAGCAGGTCAACAAGATCATCGTCCTCGCTTGCGGCACCGCGGCCTACGCCGGCCTGGTTGCCAAGTACGCGATCGAGAACTGGTGCCGCATCCCCACGGAAGTGGAGCTCGCACACGAGTTCCGTTACCGCGACCCGATCGTCGACTCCAACACGCTGGTGGTCTCCATCAGCCAGTCCGGCGAAACCATGGATACGCTGATGGCCGTCCGCTACGCCCGCGAGCAGGGTGCCAAGACCATCTCCATCTGCAACACCAACGGTTCCACCATCCCGCGTGAATCCGACGCCGTGCTCTACACGCACGCCGGCCCGGAAATCGCCGTCGCGTCCACCAAGGCGTTCCTGGCGCAGATCACTGCCGCTTACCTGTTGGGCCTGTACCTGGCCCAGCTGCGCGGCAACATCTTCTCGGGCCAGATCAAGGACGTCCTCGCGGACCTGTCCAAGATCCCGGCCAAGATCCAGCACATCCTGGACAACGCAGGCCCCCTCCGCGAGCTCGCCCGCAGCATGAAGGACGAAAAGTCCGTCTTGTTCCTGGGCCGCCACGTTGGCTACCCGGTAGCCCTCGAAGGTGCCTTGAAGCTCAAGGAAATTGCGTACATCCACGCAGAAGGCTTCGCAGCCGGCGAGCTCAAGCACGGCCCGATCGCCCTGATCGACGACGGTCAGCCCGTCTTCGTCGTAGTGCCGTCCCCGCGTGGCCGCGACTCCCTGCACTCCAAGGTAGTCAGCAACATCCAGGAAGTCCGCGCACGTGGCGCCCGCACCCTGGTGATTGCCGAAGAAGGCGACGAGTCGGTCAAGGACTACGCAGAGCACGTGTTCTACGTTCCTGAAACGCCCACCCTGTTGATGCCGCTGCTCACCACGGTTCCGCTGCAGATCTTTGCCGCTGAACTTGCCGGAGCGAAGGGTTACGACGTTGATCAGCCGCGTAACCTGGCCAAGAGCGTGACCGTAGAATAACGGCATGATTGTTGGCATTGGGGTAGACGTCGTAGACATCGAACGGTTCGGCAAGCAGCTGGAACGGACGCCGGGACTCAGGGACCGCCTGTTTGTCCCTGCGGAGCGGGAACTCAACACCCGATCCTTGGCCGCGCGCTTCGCGGCCAAGGAAGCCGTGGCCAAGGTGCTCGGCGCGCCCGCGGGAATGAACTGGCAGGACTGCTGGATCGGGCTCGACGAAAACGGCCCCACCGTTCAGGTCAAGGGCACGGTGCTTGCCGTGGCCGAGGCCAAGGGCGTCAAACGCTGGCACTTGTCCATCAGCCACGACGGCGGCATCGCTACGGCGACTGTCCTCGCCGAAGGCTGAACGGACGTAACAAAGCAATGATCAGCGCCTTCACCGGACAACAGATCAGGGATGCGGAAAAACCGCTCCTGGACTCCGGTGAGGGCGCTGTTCTTATGCAGCGGGCAGCCTACGGGCTTGCGCAAGAGGTTGCCCGGCAGATCAAAAGGAAACGCAAGCTGACCGGCGCCAGCATCACCGTCCTGGCAGGCAAAGGAAACAACGGTGGTGACGGCCTTTTCGCCGCAGCTTTTCTTGCCCGCCGCGGAATGCGCACGACGGCGGTCCTCGCCGCCCCCGAAGTCCATCCCGAGGCGCTTGCTGCTTTCACCGCCGCCGGTGGGCGGACCCTGAGCCTGGAGCCAGACAACGCCGAAGAGCTCGCCGTCATGTGCGCCGACGATGACGCAATCATCGACGCCCTACTCGGTACGGGTGCGCGCGGAGGCTTGCGTGGGGCAGCAGCCGAACTGATTGCCTCCCTGCAGGAACTACGGCCATCCCTGGTGGTGGCTTGCGACCTCCCCAGCGGGCTGGACGCCGGCACAGGAGAAGTCCATTGGCCGGTGCTGGACGCGGACGTTACCGTCACTTTTGGCGGCCTCAAAGCCGGACTGATGACTGATCCGGGGGAGGGCTGCGCGGGCCGCGTTGAATTGGTGTCCATCGGCATCGAACCCGGGCTAGGTTCCATGAGCCCGGAATTGCGGCGCCTCACTGCCAGGGATCTTGGTCGCCTGCTTCCGGTGCCTGATCGCCGCGCGCACAAATACTCCCGCGGCGTCCTCGGGGTGGTAGCGGGTTCCGCGCGGTTCGCCGGCGCTGCCGTCCTCAGCGTCCACGCTGCGGCACTGGCCGGGGCGGGAATGGTGCGTTATGTGGGCCCGGAAAGCGCTGCGAAGGCGGTGCTGTCCCGGACCCCTGAAGCCCTGTGGGAGACCGGCGATCCTGGCCGCGTCCAGGCCTGGGTACTGGGCCCTGGGGTGGATGGAGACGAGCAATTGCGTCGGGTCCGCGACGCGGCGAAGACAGCCATGGACGCCGGATTGCCCGTGGTGGTTGATGCTGGAGCGTTGGACGCCTTGCCGGATCGCTGCCCGCCACACTGGATCCTGACGCCGCACGCGGGTGAGCTGGCCACGCTGCTCGATTCGCTTCCGTCTTTGGGCGAGATCGCCGTTACCCGCGACGACGTTGAAGCCCGTCCACTGCACTTCGTACGGTTGGCCGCCGAGCTGACCGGCGCCACCGTGCTACTGAAGGGTGCCACCACACTCGTGGCCTCGCCGTCGGGCGTTGTCTTCAGCCAATCGGAAGGTACCGCGTGGATGGCAACCGCGGGGAGCGGCGATGTCTTGTCCGGCGTCTTGGGCGCCTTGGTGGCGCAGTCCGCCGAAGAGGTCAGGGACGACGACGGCGCTTATGCCGCCTTGGGCTTGGACCAAGCGGACCGTTGGGCTGCTGTGGCAGCTGTCGCGGCGAGCGTCCACGGCAGGGCAGGAGCAGAGGCATCCGCCAATTTCGAGGGTGGCCCCCTTACAGCCTCGGCGATCATGGCGGGGGTGCCACGCGTAATTGGTTCGCTTGCGGCGGAATACGACCGCCCAAGACCGTAAGGTTACTGTCTACTCATAGGTCGTCTGTAGGCTTGCAACAGTTGTTCGCATCATCAAGAGGAGAACGCATGGAAGTCTGGCCCGGATCGGCTTATCCGCTGGGTGCCACCTTTGACGGCACCGGCACCAACTTCGCGCTGTTTAGCGAGAAGGCCGAAAAAGTGGAATTGTGCCTCTTCGACGACGACGGCGGGGAAGTCCGCGTAGATGTCACCGAGGTTGATGGTTATGTATGGCACTGTTACCTTCCCCAGGTTCAGCCCGGGCAGAAGTACGGGTACCGCGTACACGGGCCCTACGACCCCGACGCCGGCCAACGGTTCAACCCCAACAAGCTGCTGCTGGATCCTTACGCCAAGGCCATCCATCGCCAGATCGACTGGGACCCGTCCCTGTTCTCCTACAACCTGGGGGACCCGGAGTCCCGAAATGACGAGGACTCAGCGGCGCACATGATGCTCGGCGTCGTCATCAACCCCTTCTTTGACTGGGATGGCGACAAGCTGCTGCGGATTCCGTACCACAAGTCGGTCATCTACGAGGCCCACGTCAAGGGCCTGACGCAGATGCACCCCGAGGTTCCCGAGGAACAGCGCGGCACCTACGCCGGCGTTGCGCACCCGGCGGTCATTTCCCACCTGCAGAAGCTGGGCATCACAGCCATCGAGCTCATGCCCGTGCACCAGTTCGTCAATGACGGCATCCTGCAGGACAAGGGACTGAACAACTACTGGGGCTACAACACCATTGGTTTCTTCGCGCCCCACAACAGCTACAGCTCCAAGGGCGACACCGGCCAGCAGGTCCAGGACTTCAAAGCCATGGTTCGGGCCCTGCACACCGCAGGCATCGAAGTCATCCTGGACGTCGTGTACAACCACACCGCCGAAGGCAACCACCTGGGCCCCACCCTGTCATTCAAGGGCATCGACAACTCGGCGTACTACCGCCTGGTGGAAGATGACCAGAAGTACTACATGGACTACACCGGCACAGGCAACTCGCTGAACGTCCGCAGCCCGCACTCCCTGCAGCTGCTGATGGACTCACTGCGGTACTGGGTCACCGAAATGCATGTTGATGGTTTCCGCTTCGACCTCGCCTCCACCTTGGCCCGCGAGTTCTACGACGTGGACAAGCTGTCCACGTTCTTCGAACTCATCCAGCAGGACCCCGTAGTTTCCCAGGTAAAGCTCATTGCCGAGCCGTGGGATGTTGGCCCGGGCGGTTACCAGGTAGGAAACTTCCCGCCGCAGTGGACCGAATGGAACGGCCAGTACCGCGACACCGTCCGTGACTTCTGGCGTGGCGAGCCCTCCACCCTGGGTGAATTCGCGTCCCGCCTGACCGGTTCGGCCGACCTTTACGAACACTCTGGCCGCCGGCCGGTGGCCTCGATCAACTTTGTCACCGCCCATGACGGTTTCACCTTGGCTGACCTTGTTTCCTACAACGAGAAGCACAACGAGGCCAACGGCGAAGACAACAACGACGGCGAATCACACAACCGTTCCTGGAACTGTGGCGAGGAAGGGCCCACGGACGATCCCACAGTGCTTGCGCTGCGGGCCCGCCAGCAGCGCAACTTCATCGCGTCCCTGTTCCTCTCACAGGGCGTGCCGATGCTCCTCCATGGCGATGAGCTCGGACGTACGCAAAACGGCAACAACAACGGGTACTGCCAGGACTCCGAACTCACATGGATCAACTGGGACAACGTGGACCAGCCCCTGATCGAATTCACGGCGGCAGTGAGCGCCCTCCGCGCGAAGCACCCGAGCCTTCGCCGAAGCCGATTCTTCGACGGACGCCCTGTCCTTCGAGGCGAAGGCGAACGGCTCCCGGACATCGTTTGGCTGGACGCTGACGGCACCACCATGAGCCCCTCTGACTGGGACGAGGCGTTTGGGCGTTCCGTGGGCGTCTTCCTGAACGGTGACGGCATCCATGGCCGTGACAACCAGGGTCGTCGGATCACGGACGTTAATTTCCTGCTCTACTTCAACGCTGACCAGGAAGAGGTGGACTTCCAGATCCCCTCGGACGAGTACGCGCCCGCTTGGGACGTCATGATCGACACCGCTGGGGAGGGTGCCGAAGCCGGAGTCATCAAGCCCGAGCAGATCCTCAAAGTCGGCGGGAAGTCACTGGTGGTCCTCCGGGCACACAGCACCCCCGAGGTGGAACCCGACCACTCCGTGGCTGCATCCTTGGCTGCCCTGACCCAGACGAGCACCCCGGAAACGGCATCGCTCACTTCTCCCGCAGTAACGTCCCTGCCCTTCGACTACAAGGGGGAGGGGACCTCCACGCAGGAGAGCGGCCAGGACGGCGACGCTGCAGCTGAGCCGGCTTCAAAGGAGGACCAGGCGTGAAAACTCCCATCTCGACGTATCGGCTGCAGATCCGTCCGGGCTTCACCCTCCAGGATGCTGCCGGGCTGACCGGCTATCTGCGCTCCTTGGGAGTCGACTGGGTCTATGTGTCACCGATCCTGACGGCCGAACAAGGCTCCGATCACGGCTACGATGTCACCGATCCGTCAACCGTGGACCCCTCGCGCGGCGGACCTGAAGGGCTCGACGCCCTTGCCCGGTCGGCCCGCGAACAGGGCCTCGGCATCCTGGCGGACATCGTGCCAAACCACATGGGAGTAGCCTCACCGAAGCAGAACTCGTGGTGGTGGCAGCTCCTGAAAGAGGGGCGGGGTTCCAAATACGCCGAAGCCTTCGACGTCGACTGGGACTTTGGCGGCGGCAAGATCCGTGTTCCCGTCCTGGGCAGCGACGATGACCTCGACGAGCTCAAGGTCGTTGACGGCGAACTGCGCTATTACGACCACGCCTTTCCGTTGGCTGAAGGCACTTACGCCGACGGGGACAGCCCGAAGGATGTGCACGCCCGGCAGCACTATGAGCTGGTTGGCTGGCGGCGTGCGGATGCCGAGCTGAACTACCGGCGCTTCTTCGCGGTCAACACCTTGGCTGGAGTGCGCGTGGAAATCCCTTGGGTTTTCGACGAAGCGCACGAAGAAGTTGTCCGTTGGTTCCGTGAAGGCCTTGTTGACGGGCTGAGGATTGACCACCCCGATGGCCTGGCCGATCCGGAAGGCTATCTGGCCAGGCTTCGGGAGGCTACCGGCGGGGCATACCTGCTGGTGGAAAAAATCCTTGAACCGGGCGAACAGCTTCCGGAGGCCTTCGACTGTGAAGGCACCACAGGCTATGACGCACTGGCTGATGTGGACCGTCTGTTCGTAGACCCTACGGCCGAGGAGTACCTGAACTCCCTCGACGCCCGGCTCCGGGGAACAGACGCGCCCGCTGATTACCACGCCATGATCCGTGGGACGAAGCGACGCATTGCCGACGGGATCCTGCGCTCCGAGATACTGCGGCTGGCGCGTTTGGTTCCTGATTCCCTGGAACTACCCCACGGGAAAGTCGCCGATGCCCTCGCTGAGATTATTTGCTGCTTCCCGATCTACAGGACTTACCTGCCCTACGGGGCCAAGGTCCTGAGCCAGTCCATAGAAGAAGCAGCCCGGCATCGCCCGGACCTTGACACCGTGCTCCGTCGCTTGGAGCCACTGCTCCTTGATGAATCCGGCCCGCTGGCCCGGCGTTTCCAGCAGACCTCCGGAATGGTCATGGCCAAGGGCGTGGAAGACACCGCGTTCTTCCGCTACACGCGGCTGGGGACGCTCACGGAAGTGGGAGCCGACCCCACCGAGTTCTCGATCCCCGCCGGAGTCTTCCACGAGCGCATGGCACGTCGTCAACAGCTCCTGCCGTTGTCGATGACCACGCTGAGCACGCACGACACCAAACGGAGCGAGGACGCCCGCGCCCGGATTTCGGTCATTTCGGAGGCTGTTCCGGAATGGGAGTTGTTCCTGGGAACGGTTCAGCAACTCGCTCCGATTCCGGACGGCCCCCTCGCAGCGTTGATATGGCAGTCAATCGTCGGGGCCTGGCCGGCCGATCGTGGACGCCTGCAGTCCTACGCCCTTAAAGCGGCGCGGGAAGCAGGAAACTCGACTAACTGGACCGACCCCAACGCCGAGTTCGAACGGCACCTGGCTACCGCCGTCGACGCCGCCTTTGACGTCCCCGAAGTCGCGGCTGCACTCAACAACTTCGTGGCCGAGCTCGAACCCTTCGGGACGTCGAACTCGCTGTCAGCGAAGCTGATCCAACTGACCATGCCCGGCGTCCCGGACGTATACCAGGGCACGGAGTTCAGGGATGGTTCGCTGACCGATCCGGACAACAGGCGGCCGGTGGACTTCCAAGCCCGTATCGCGGCACTCGCGGAGCTGGATGGTGGTGCCAAGCCGGAGTTCACGGATGAATCGGCCAAGCTGCTGGTGCTGTCCCGCGCCCTGAGGCTGCGCCGCGATCGGCCGGAGCTGTTCGCAGGCTACCTGCCGGTGGCAGCGCGGGGTTCGGCGGCAGGCCATGTGGTGGCCTTCGACAGGGGAGCGGAAAAGCGGGGAGCCCTCACGGTAGCCACCCGGCTGCCCAGGCGGCTCGAACGGGACGGCGGGTGGCGGGACACTGTCATCGACCTCACGGTGGACAGCACCGACCAACTGACGGGTGCGTCCTACAGCGCCGGGGCCGTCCCTGTTGCCCGTCTCCTGGAGCACTATCCAGTGGCCCTGCTGGTACCTGCCACCTGATTCCGGAACGACCAACGTCGTCACTGCAATGCACGCTTGAACACTTAAAGGGAGCATGATGCTGGAGCACGCTGCTGGAAAAGACCGTTATGACGTCTGGGCGCCGAACGCTGGTTCGGTGCGGCTGGTCGCCGGCGGTCAAGAGTACGACATGGAACAACAGCACGACGGCGCCGCCTCCGGTTGGTGGCGCGCGCCGGCTGACGCGGTGGCACAGGGAGCAGACGGCGTGTCCTACGGTTACCTCGTGGACGGGGAAGGGCCCTTCCCGGACCCCCGTTCCCGGAGGCAACCCGAAGGCGTCCACGGCCTGTCCGCGATCTTCGATCCCGGTGCCCACCAATGGCAGGACGCCGGGTGGAAGGGACGCGCCCTGAAAGGCTCGGTCATTTACGAGCTGCACCTGGGCACCTTCACTCCGGAAGGAACGCTGGATGCTGCCGTGGGGAAACTGGACTACCTGGTTGACCTCGGCGTCGATTTCATCGAGTTGCTGCCGGTCAACGGCTTCAACGGCGTCCACAACTGGGGTTACGACGGCGTCCTCTGGTACGCCGTCCATGAACCGTACGGGGGACCCGCGGCTTACCAACGGTTCGTCGATGCAGCCCACGCGGCAGGCTTGGGCGTTATCCAGGACGTTGTCTACAACCACCTCGGACCCAGTGGCAACTATTTGCCCAAGTATGGCCCGTACCTGAAGTCGGGGGAGGGCAACACCTGGGGTGACTCCGTGAACCTGGACGGCCCAGGCTCGGACGATGTTCGCCGCTACATCCTGGAGAACGCAGAAATGTGGCTCCGCGACTACCACGTGGATGGGCTCCGCCTGGATGCCGTTCATGCCCTGCGCGACGAACGGGCCGTCCACATCCTGGAGGAATTTGGGGCCTTGGCGGACCGGATCGAGGCCGAGACGGGCATTCCCAAAACCCTCATCGCGGAGTCGGACCTGAACAACCCCCGCCTCATCTACCCCGGGCAGGACAATGGGTACGGCTTGGAAGGCCAGTGGAGCGACGACTTCCACCACGCGGTCCACGTCAACCTCAGCGGCGAGACCACCGGCTACTACTCGGATTTCGATTCCCTCGCTGTACTGGCCAAGGTCCTGGAACATGGTTTCCTGCACGATGGCAGCTACTCCAGCTTCCGCGGGCGGCACCACGGCCGGCCCATCCGGCACGACCTGGCACACCCGTCAGCGCTGGTGGTATGCCTGCAGAACCACGACCAAATCGGCAACCGGGCAATCGGCGACCGGCTCACCGCCTCGCTGTCCTTCGGAAAACTGGCCATCGGTGCGGTGCTGACCATGACATCCCCCTTCACTCCCATGTTGTTCATGGGTGAGGAGTATGGCGCCTCCACGCCGTGGCAGTTCTTCACCTCGCATCCGGAACCTGAGCTGGGCAAAGCCACCGCCGAGGGACGGATCAAGGAGTTTGAACGCATGGGATGGGACCCGGCGGTGGTTCCCGACCCCCAGGACCCCGCAACGTTCCAGCGCTCGAAGCTCAAATGGGAGGAAGCAGAAGAGGGTGACCACGCCCGCCTGCTCCAGCTGTACAGGGATCTGGCACAGCTGCGCCATAACACGCCGGAACTGGTGGATGGCGGTTTTGGCGAGACATCCGTTGAGTTCGACGACGACGAACTCTGGCTGCAGATGTCCCGTGGCGATGTGCGGGTTGTGTGCAACTTCGGGGAGGAAGCACTCGCGACACCTTTGGACGGCTCCGTGCTGCTGGCTACCGACCACGAAGCAGTCCTGGACGAGGGAACGTTGACGCTCCCCGGCGGTAGCGCCGTCGTCGTACGCGTCAACTGACCTGATTCGAGGGTGACGGCGCCCACATAGCGGACGCGCCGTCACCCTTGGATTGTGCAGTGGCAGGATAGAACGTATGACTTATTCGGCTGCGGAGAACCGCTACGAGACCATGCCCTACCGCCGCGTCGGACGCAGTGGACTAAAGCTTCCCGCCATCTCCTTGGGCCTCTGGCACAACTTCGGCGACGACAAGCGGTTCGACGAACAGCGCGCCATCCTGCGCCGTGCGTTCGACCTTGGGGTCACCCACTTCGACCTCGCCAACAACTACGGACCACCGGACGGTTCCGCCGAGACGAACTTCGGGCGCCACCTGAAAGACGACTTCAAGCCATACCGGGACGAACTCATTATCTCCACCAAGGCCGGGTACTACATGTGGCCCGGCCCCTATGGTGAGTGGGGCTCCCGCAAGAACCTGATCTCCAGCCTCGACCAGTCGCTGGAGCGGATGGGCCTGGACTACGTCGACATCTTCTACAGCCACCGTCCCGATCCTGAGACGCCGCTGGAAGAGACCATGGGGGCACTGGACTACGCAGTCCGCTCCGGCAAGGCCCTGTACGCGGGCATCTCGTCTTACACTCCGGAGCAGACGCTCGAAGCGGCCCGGATTTTGAAGGAACTCGGCACGCCGCTGCTCATCCACCAGCCCAGCTACTCCATGCTCAACCGCTGGACAGAGAACGGCTCGCCCAACCTTTACGAGGCTCTGGACCAGGTGGGGGCCGGTTCCATCGCGTTCTCGCCGCTTGCCCAGGGGATGCTGACCGACCGATACCTCAACGGTGTCCCAGCGGATTCCCGCGCCGCCAAGGAAAGGTTCCTGTCCGAATCGGCGCTGACGGAAGAGAAACTGGACCGTGTGCGCGGGCTCAAGGCAATAGCCGAAGGACGTGGGCAAACCCTGGCCCAAATGGCGATTGCCTGGATCCTGCGCGACCAGCCCAAGGGCTCGCCCGTAACATCGGCCCTCGTCGGGGCCTCCAGTGTTGCGCAGCTCGAGGACACGCTCAGTGCCATCAACAACCTGGCGTTCACCCAGGATGAGCTGACTGCGATCGATGAGTTCGCGGTGGAATCCGACATCAACCTTTGGGCGCAGAAGTAGCCAGCAGGAACTGACACAAACAGCAGGGGCCGGTAAGGAACAAAACCGGTCCCTGCTGTGTTGGTTAGAATGCAAGTGTGCGCCGAATGGCGCCGTGCCAATTAGCCGCGCCCTGGACACACTCAGGGACCCGCTAGGCACCTGAGGTTATTTCTCAAAGGAGTTCCGTGTCTTCACATCCGATTCGTGTTGCCATTGTTGGTGTAGGAAACTGCGCTGCATCGCTGGTCCAAGGTGTCCAGTACTACCGCGACGCTGACCCGAAGGCCACGATCCCGGGTCTGATGCACGTTGAGTTCGGTCAGTACCACGTCAATGACGTCCAGTTCGTCGCTGCTTTCGATGTCGACAGCAAGAAGGTTGGACTGGACCTGGCCGACGCCATCGGCGCCAGCGAAAACAACACCATCAAGATCGCCGACGTCCCCGCCACCGGTGTCACCGTTCAGCGCGGCCACACCCTGGACGGCTTGGGCAAGTACTACCGCGAGACCATCGTCGAAGCCCCCGAAGAGTCGGTGGACATCGTCGCAGCGCTCCGCGAAGCCAAGGTCGACGTCATGGTGTGCTACCTGCCCGTGGGCTCGGAACAGGCCGCCAAGTTCTACGCGCAGTGCGCCATCGATGCCGGTGTCGCATTCGTCAACGCCCTGCCCGTGTTCATCGCCGGTACCAAGGAGTGGGCTGACAAGTTCACCGAGGCCGGCGTCCCGATTGTTGGTGACGACATCAAGAGCCAGATCGGCGCCACCATCACCCACCGCGTCATGGCCAAGCTGTTCGAAGACCGCGGCGTCACCCTGGACCGCACGTACCAGCTGAACGTCGGCGGCAACATGGACTTCAAGAACATGCTTGAGCGCGACCGCCTCGAGTCCAAGAAGATCTCCAAGACCCAGGCCGTGACCTCCAACGTCGAGGCTGAACTGCACGCCGACGACGTCCACATTGGACCGTCCGACTACGTTGCCTGGCTCGATGACCGCAAGTGGGCCTTCGTCCGCCTCGAGGGCCGCAACTTCGGTGACGCCCCCGTGTCCCTCGAGTACAAGCTCGAAGTATGGGACTCCCCGAACTCTGCCGGCGTGATCATCGACGCCATCCGCGCCGCCAAGATCGGCCTGGACCGCGGCATCGGCGGCCCGCTGCTCTCCGCTTCCAGCTACTTCATGAAGTCCCCGCCGGAGCAGTTCAACGACGACCTCGCCCGCGACAAGGTGGAAGCCTTCATTCGCGGCGACATCGAGCGCTAAAGCCCGAACGCCTTCAACAAGCGCCCCCGCAACCTGGTTTTAACACACCTGGTTGCGGGGGCGCTTGTCGTTTGGCAGGTGGATTCTGGGGGCGGGCTAGAAGAGGCCGGTGGGGTTGCCCTCGGCGTCGACGTCCATGCGCATGGCGGCCGGTTCCTTGGGAAGGCCGGGCATGGTCATCACCGCGCCGGTCAGTGCAACAATGAACCCCGCCCCGGTCTTGGGAATGAGATCACGTACGTGCACTTTGAAGCCCTTGGGCGCGCCCAGCCTGGCGGCGTCGTCAGTGAAGGAGTACTGCGTCTTGGCCATGCAGACGGGGAATCCCGACCAGCCGTTCTTCTCGATCTCGGCGAGGCGTTTGAGCGCCGGTACGGAGAAGTCCACGCCGTCTGCCCCGTAGATTTCCTGGACGATGGTCTGGATCTTTTCTTCCACGGAGAGCTCCAACGGGTACAAGTGGTGGAAATCCGAGGGCCGGTCCAGTGCGGCGGCTACCTTCGCGGCGAGCTCATCCCCGCCGTCGCCTCCGCCACCGCGCCCCCAGACATCGGCGACTGCCGCATCCACGCCCTCGGCTGCGCACCAGGCCAGAAGCCATTCCAGTTCTTCCGGGGTGTCGGTGGCGAATTTATTGATGGAGACCACGGGGGAGATGCCGAACTTTGCCACGTTGCCGACGTGCCGCTTCAGGTTCTCCACACCGGCCGCGACGGCCTCGACATTGGGCTCGTCGAGCCGGTCCTTGGGAACACCGCCCTGCATCTTCAGCGCGCGGATGGTAGCAACGACTACGACGGCGGAGGGCGCCACGTCTGCGATGCGCGCCTTAATGTCCATATACTTTTCGGCCCCGAGGTCTGCTCCGAAGCCCGCCTCGGTGACGACGATGTCGGCGAGTTCCATGGCCGTGCGGGTTGCAATCAACGAATTGCAGCCGTGGGCTATGTTGGCGAACGGGCCGCCGTGAACCAGCGCGGGGGTGCCTGCAATGGTCTGGACGAGGTTCGGCTTGATCGCGTCCTTGAGCAGCATGGTGAGGGCTCCCTCAACGCCGAGGTCGGCGACGGTCACCGGGGCCCGGTCGAAGGTGTAGCCGAAAGTGATCCGACCGAGCCTGCTCCGCAGGTCGTCCAGATCCGTGGAGAGGCAAAACACAGCCATGATTTCGGAGGCGACGGTGATGTCGAAGCCATCTTGCCGGGGAACCCCCTGCGCCGGTCCGCCAAGCCCGATGACCACCTCCCTCAATGCGCGGTCGTTCATGTCCAGCACCCGTTTGAAGGTCATCCGGCGCGGGTCGATGCCCAGGGCGTTCCCTTGGAAGATGTGGTTGTCCACCAATGCCATGAGGGCGTTGTTGGCCGACGTCACGGCGTGGAAATCCCCGGTGAAATGCAGGTTGATGTCGTCCATGGGCAGGACTTGGGAGAGGCCGCCTCCCGTGGCTCCGCCCTTCATCCCCAGGATCGGACCAAGGGAAGGCTCACGCAAGGCGATCATCACGTTGTTCCCTGCGCGTGCGAGGGAATCGGCCAGCCCCACGGTGGTGGTTGATTTGCCTTCGCCCGCAGGGGTGGGTGACATCGCCGATACCAGGACCACCTTGCCTGGTTTCTTGCCCTGGGGGAGTCGTAGCTTGGCTGGATTGATTTTGGCCTTGTAGGGCCCATACAGCTCCAGGGCGTCCACCGCGATTCCTGCACGCTCGGCGATCTGCTCAATGGGCAGCATGGTGGCGTTGTGGGCAATCTCAAGATCACTCAAGACCTTTTGTTCAGACATCGATGTCCTTTGGCTGTGGCCTTACAGGGTGCTGCGGGCCGGACGTACTTGCGCTGTGCGCGACAATCTACCAGCACCGTTGGGTCAAACTGGCGAGGACTCAGCGCCTGGGGACCAACAAACCGCTGACAGCTTCCCTGTAGCTCTCCAGGGTGATCGCGGCCGTCCGCTGCCACCCGAAGGACTCGGCATGTGTGGCCGCAAGCCGTCCCATGCCTTCGCGGGTCTGGACGTCGTCGTAGAGGTCTTCCAGGGCGTCTGCCCAGTCCGAGGGGTCGTGCCCATCCACCAGCAGACCGGTGCGCCCATCGGAGATGGCGCGGGAAAGGCCGCCGACGTTGGTGGCAATGACGGGTGTGCCGCACGCCTGTGCTTCCAAGGCGACCAGCCCAAAGGACTCGCTGAAGGACGGCATGGCCACAACGTCGGCGGAGCGGAACCAGCTGGCCAACTCGGGAGCTACGACTGGGGGCCTGTGGGTGACGACGTCGTCGAGGCCGGCGTCGTGGATGATCTGCTTGAGGTTGAAGTCCTTCGATCCGCTGAGGGAACCCAGGATGGTCATTTCGAGGTCGATGTCGGGCCGGCGCCGACGCAGGATTCCGGCGGCTTTCACGAACACCTGCGGACCTTTGAGCCGCTGGATCCGGCCGGCGAAGAGGATGTGGAAACTGTCCGGGCGCACCCCCCTGAGGGCACGGGATTTCTTACGGAAGGACGGTGTGAAGACGTTGAGGTCCACCCCGGGCGGTGCGACGTCGATTCGGTCGCGGTCGGCCCCGTAGTGCGAGACGAGTTCTTCGGCCTCGGCGGGGGTGTTGGCCACCAGGCGGGCAGCACCGTCGACAATCCTTTGTTCGCCTTCTTCCCTTCGACGCGGTTCGGGGCGCTCGCCGGACTGGAGCACGAGGTTCTTGACCTTGGCCATGGTGTGCATGGTGTGCACCAGGGGGACACCCCAGAGCTCCGATAGTTCGAGGCCTGCCACCCCGGAAACCCAGTAGTGCGAGTGGATGGCGTCGTATCGGCCGTGGAGTTGTTCGTGCCGGATCCTGTCGATTTCCCCGACCATTTGGTGGAGGAGTTCGGGCAGTTCTTCCTTGGGAATCTTCCGGCGCGGTCCCGCCATGACGTTGTGGACGCAGACACCAGGCCCGGGATGCTCGACGGCGGGCTGGTTGGCTTTGGTGGAGCGCGTGAAGATTTCCACCTCCACGCCGGTCTCAGCTAATGCCATGGCGAGGGCCCGCACGTAGACGTTCATTCCGCCGGCGTCCCCGGCGCCGGGCTGTTCCATGGGGGAGGTGTGCAACGACAGGAATGCCACGCGACGAATCAATGGCATGGCATTCCTCCTGACAAGACCGGGCAAATGCTGTTTGCCCTGCAGAAAACACTACTCCTGCCTGCCATGGCCAAGCCCAAGCAACCCCGCTATGTGGACAACGCTGCTAGCGTGGCCGCTGTGACCGATGAACAGACTTTCGATATTCGAGAAGCAACAACAGCGGACTGGCCCGGCATCTGGTCCGTGCTGGAACCCGTGATCCGTGAAGGCGAAACCTTCACCTGGGACCGCGACACCACGGAAGACACAGCCAGGGTCAAGTGGGTCAAGGAAGCCCCCGGCCAGACTTTCGTGGCCGTAGACAAGGGAAGCGGCGAGGTGCTGGGCACCGGCGAGTTCCATGCGAACCAGGGCGGTGGCGGCAGCCATGTGGCCAACGCCGGCTACATGGTGGGGGCCAAGCACTCCGGCAAGGGCATCGCCCGGGCTCTATGCGCCTACTCGTTGGTGGAAGCAAAGGCAGCAGGCTTCTACGCCATGCAGTACAACGCGGTGGTGGAGAGCAACATGAGAGCGGTCTGGCTCTGGCAGTCCATGGGGTTCACCATCCTGGCCACCGTGCCAGAGGCCTTCAACCATCCGGAGATCGGCTTCGTGGGACTGCACGTGATGTACCGTAAACTCTAGGGCCTCAGGACCACAGACCACGTAGTTCCGGGAATGCCTGCTCGTACCGTTCCAACAGATTCTTGCCCAGCGATAGAGAACCCACCAGCGGATGGGCCGCGAAGGCCCGAAGCGCGGATTCACGGTCGCCCTCCCGGACAGCACGGATGGTCAGCCGCTCCACCTCCTTGACGCGTTTCATCAGGGTGAGGAACTGCGCGGCGGGCCGTTCCTGCGCAAGCGGCAGGGCGCCGTCGGGCGTTACCTCGCAGGGAACCTCGACGACGGCGTCCCCCGGGAGCCCGGGTACCGCACCATCCGCTGTGGCCGGGCCAGCGGCGGAAGACACCGGAGAGTTGGGAACGTTCAGGATCAACTGCGTCTTCCCACCCCCGAAGAGTGCCTTCATGAGGGCCAACGCCACCCGTTCGTAGCCGCCACCGGCCAGGTCTTCCTCGTCCCGTTGTTCCCCGTGGGTGCGGGCTTCGGCCAGGTAGCCTTCCTCCCGTGACCGACGCGCGGCGTCCCACAGCGCATAGGCGTGGTCGGACTCCACCAACGCCGGGTACAGCGAGCTTTGCTGCTGGTGGATGGAGGCCCCGCGGGTCTCCTGTTGCGACCTGATGGCATCCGTAGCTTGCGCGGTTCGGTAATAGTAGTAGAGGTACTCGTTGGGAAGGCAGCCGAGCCTTTTCAGGACATCGCGGCCGAACAGGCGCCCTTCTTCCATGGACCCAAGGGCCTGCTCGTCGTTGAGCAAGCCGGGCAACAGGTCAGTCCCGCCCGGCGCCAGCCGATACAGCCAGCCGAGGTGGTTCAGCCCGTAGTAGCCCACGCCGTCGAGCCTTCCGTCCTCCAGCTGCGCCCCCGCAGCGCGGGCCGCCCGCTGCACCAGGCCACCAGCGGAATCGCAGATCCCGATCACCCTCCCGCCCAGCACCGGCCGCAGCGCTTCGGTGACCATTCCGGCGGGGTTGGTGAAGTTGATCAGCCACGCATCCGGGCAGTGGCGGCGCATGGCATCTGCCAGTTCAAGCATCCGGGGAATGGAGCGCAGCGCATAGGAAATCCCACCCGCGCCAGTGGTCTCCTGTCCCAGCAGACCCAAGCCCAGGGCGACGCGCTCGTCGGCGATCCGACCGGCCGTTCCGCCGGGGCGCATCGCCGCGAACACCACATCCGTCCCCTCAAGCGCCTGTGCAAGGTCCGTTGAAACCTCGACGTCGGGCCGGGAACCTGGCGCGGTTGGCATATCGCGGAGTACTGCCTCAATGGCCGCGACCCGCAACGCGTCGACATCGTAAAGCACCAGTGTGTCCACCAGCCCAGCGAAAGGGCCCGCGCACAAAGCCCGGTACACAAGGGGAACCCGGAATCCGCCGCCACCGGCGATCATGAGCCGCATGGTCCGAGTCTATGCAGCCCGGAGGGTGCAGCGTAGTGTGCCGTGCATGGACGCTATGCCCCAGCGACGATACGACCCCCTTGCCGCCGTAAGGTCTGACGGCGATCACCAATGCGACCTCCTCCTCACCGGCACGGTGTTCCAGGACATCATCTTCACCGGTTTGTCCCACCCACCGGAACCCGGGACGGAAGTCTGGAGCGAAGGCATGGGAAGCTGCCCGGGCGGTGTGGCCAACCAAGCCATCGCTGCCGCCCGCCTGGGACTGCGGACCAACCTTGCGGCAACCTTCGGGGACGACGGCTATGGCGACTACAACTGGCAGATCCTGGAGAGCCAGGAGCACGTGGACCTGTCCCTGTCCCGAACGATTCCCGGCTGGCACTCCCCGGTCACGGTATCCATGTGCGTGAACCAGGACAGGTCCATGGTCACCCACGGCCACCCAGCCCCCATCAGCTCCTCCGAACTGATTGGTCAACCACCCAAGGCGCTCGCCGCCGTCGCGGACCTGGGTGAGGAATTGGAGCCGTGGATGATGGCCGCGAAGAAGGCGGGAACCAAACTCTTCGGCGTCGTGGGGTGGGACCCCACCGGCGAATGGTCCGAGCGTCGGCTCGAGCAACTCGGGAACTTCCATGCTTTCCTGCCCAATGCACCCGAAGCCATGGCGTTCACCGGCAAGGCCGATCCGTGGGCTGCCCTGTATTCGCTGGCCGACCGGGTGCCTGTTGCGGTGGTAACCCTTGGCCCCCAGGGGGCTGTGGCAGTGGATTCAGAAACCGGGGAAGAGGAATGGGTCCCGTCCCTGCCGGTCTCCGCCTCCGACCCAACGGGCGCTGGCGATTGTTTTGGGGCGGCCTTCATTGTGGGTTGCCTTGCGGGGTGGACGCTGGGGGACCGGCTGCGTTTCGCGAACCTCTGTGCCTCGTTGGCAGTCCAGGAAGTCGGAGGTTCGCTGGCTGCGCCCGGATGGGGTGACATCGCCGACTGGTGGCACCGGGCAAACGCGCGTAAGGAGCGTCAGTCCAGCCAGTGGGTCCGTCGCTTCGCGTTCCTGGAACCGATCGTCAAGGACATCCCTGCAGAGGCGCAACGCCGGGCACGCGCTACGATCGCACACTTGTCCGACGCCCAGTAACGCGGCGGGGACACCGTCCGCAGCCACCGGCAGTTAACCCGAATTCACTGGCACCACTAGAATCTCTAGGGTGACTTACGAAGCAGCAGCAGATATCGGGATCGGGTCCAGGGCCTCCATAGCAAAGTCGGCGGTGCTGGAACGTTCGGCTGTGATCGATCTCGACGCGGTGCGGCACAACGTTCGTCAGTTCGTCGCCATCGCCTCGCCCGCCTCCGTGATGGCGGTGGTAAAGGCCGACGCTTACGGCCACGGTGCGGTCCAAGTGGCCCGGGCCGCCCTCGACGCCGGAGCGGCCTGGCTCGGTGTTGCACATATTTCGGAGGCGCTCGCCTTGCGCGCTGCCGGGGTGGACGCGCCGCTGCTGGCCTGGCTGCACACCCGGGAAAGCAACTTCCAAGCGGCAGTCGCGGCCGGCATCGACGTCGGAATTTCCGGCTGGGAACTGGACGCAGTGGTAGCTGCAGCCCGGGAACAGGAACGGCCGGCACGGGTTCACCTGAAGGTTGACACGGGACTTGGCCGGAACGGCTGCACCATTGAGGACTGGGACCAGTTGGTGGGCCAGGCAATGGACTACCAGGACCAGGGGCTCCTGCGCGTGGTCGGTATCTTCTCCCACCTCGCCGTGGCCGACGAACCGCACCGCCCCGAAACTGACCAGCAACTCGCCGTCTTCCGTGAGGCGATCGCCATGGCCGAGGACGCGGGGGTGGACACCGAGGTCCGCCACATCGCCAACACGCCCGCCACGCTGTCCCGCCCCGACTCGCATTTCGACCTGGTCCGGGTGGGTCTTGGCGTGTACGGACTCTCGCCGTTTGAGGGCGCGACGTCGGCCGAACTTGGCCTGCATCCGGCAATGACGGTCCGCACACTCCTGTCCAACTGCAAGAAAGTCCCCGAAGGCCAGGGAGTGTCCTACGGGTTGAACTACCGCACCACCGGGGAAAGCACGCTTGGCCTGGTGCCGTTGGGCTACGCCGACGGCGTCCCGCGCATTGCTACTGGCGGCCCTGTGCGCGTCAACGGGGTCAACTACCCGGTGGTAGGCAGGATCGCCATGGACCAGATGGTGATCGACCTTGGCCCGCTGACAGCCGACGCCGCCAACGCCCTCAAAGGCGCCGAAGCTGTCATGTTCGGGGACGGTGCCGATGGCGGTCCGACGGCGGACGATTGGGCAGCAGCAGCAGGAACCAACAACTACGAGATTGTCACGCGCATCAGCTCCCGGGTTCCGCGCAGCTACGTCAACGAGCTCGCCACCCAACCAACGGCGCCTGCTGGTGCCGTCGACGCCGGGACGGCGGCGCTGTGAGCCAACCCCAGTGGGAACGCACAATCAAGGTCACGACGGCGGACCAGACCCACGCTCTCGCCGCGGCGCTGGGTGGGGTGCTTGAAGCGGGGGACCTCCTGGTCCTGACCGGGGAACTGGGTGCGGGCAAAACCACGTTTACCCAAGGGCTCGGGGAAGGCCTGGGCGTTCGCGCAGGAATCATCTCGCCCACTTTTGTCCTTGTCCGGATCCACCCGAACCTTCCTGATGGACCCCGGCCTGGCGGTCCGGACCTGGTCCACGTGGATGCGTACAGGCTCGACTCGGCCGCGGAAGTGGACGACATCGATCTTGAGAACACCATGGACTCCGCTGTCACGGTGGTGGAGTGGGGCAGGGACCGGGTGGAGCATCTCTCCGACAGCCGCCTGGAAGTCGATTTGCACAGGTCGGTGGGCGGTGCCAACACCGCGGCTACCGGCGGCGTCCTGGACTTTGACACCGAGGACGACGACGAGCCCCGCACCATTGTGTTCCGGGGCTTCGGTCCCCGCTGGACCGGAGCACCCCAGCTGCTGGGCGAAGCAGAATCCCGCCCTGCCGAAGAAGGAGGCAACTGATGCTGATCCTGGCCATTGACACCTCCGCTGTTGCCAGCGCTGCCCTGATCTCGGATGACGCCATGGAGGGCGTGGTGGATTCCTTCGCCACCGAGGATACCCGCAGCCATGCCGAGGTCCTTGCCCCTGGCATTGAGAAGCTCCTGGCTGGGGCTGGTGCCACCGGCGCTGACATTGATGCGATCGTCACCGGGGTAGGTCCTGGCCCGTTCACTGGGCTGCGTTCCGGTATTGCCACGGCCCGCACCCTCGCTTTTGTGTGGAACAAGCCGCTGCACGGTCTGATGAGCCTGGACGCGATTGCCCTGGAAGTGGCGGAATCCACGGCGTCGGTTTCCGAGTTCCTGGTTGCTACCGATGCCCGGCGCAAAGAGGTCTACTGGGCCCGGTATACGGTGGCCGATGGTCGGCTTCCCGAACTCGTGGATGGCCCGCACGTGGGCTTCGCCGCGGAACTGCCGGACCTTCCCGTCTTTGGCGCCGGCGCAGGTCTGTACGCGGACGTCCTTAAGGCGGACGAGGACTTCGCCAGGACCCAGCCCAATGCCGCAGCCCTGGGCCAGTTCGCGCTGGCCCGGCTCGCCTCGGGACAGGCCCTTCTCGACTCAACGCCCCTCTACTTGCGGGAATCGGACGCCCAGGTTCCGGGCCCCCGGAAGCGTGCACTGTGACCGGGGCCGCTGAGATTTCCCTGCGCGACATGACCGAGGCCGATATTCCCGTGGTCGAGGCGTTGGAGCGTCGGTTGTTCCCCGTGGATGCCTGGCCGCTGCAGATGTTCTTTGACGAATTGGCCCAGCCCGAAACCCGCCGTTACGTGGTGGCCGAGGTCGCTGGGGAGATCGTGGCTTATGCCGGGTTGATGTGCATTGAGCCCATAGCGGATGTCCAGACGATCGCCGTCGTGCCTGAATTCGAGGGCCAGGGCATCGGCTCCGCGGTCCTGACCGAACTCATCGAAGAAGCGCGGCGCCGACGGGCCGCAGACGTGCTTTTGGAGGTCCGCGCGGACAACCCGCGCGCCCAGAAGCTGTACGTGCGTTTCGGATTCGAACAGATCCACGTCCGCCCGCGCTATTACCGGGATGGCACCGATGCCCTGATCATGCGCCTCCCGTTGAACGATTCCACTTCTTCTGAAGGAGCTCCGGCATGACCGCGACTTTCCCACAGGACCTGAAGCAGCCCTTGGTGCTCGGCATTGAGTCCTCGTGCGATGAGACCGGTGTCGGGATCGTCCGTGGGACCACGTTGTTGACCAACACCGTGTCTTCATCCATGGACGAGCATGTGCGCTTTGGTGGTGTCATACCCGAAATCGCTTCCCGCGCGCATTTGGATGCCTTTGTTCCCACGCTGCAGGAATCGCTGCATGAAGCCGGTGTCACTTTGGAGGACATCGACGCCATTGCGGTCACGTCAGGACCGGGCCTCGCCGGCGCCCTGATGGTTGGGGTCTGTGCCGCGAAGGCTTTGGCTGTGGCCACGGGCAAGCCGCTGTATGCGATCAACCACTTGGTAGCCCATGTGGGTGTCGGCCTGCTGGATGGAAAGCCCGACGCCGGTGCTGCCGCCGGCTTGGGTGCCGGGCAGTTGCCGGAGAACCTCGGCGCGCTCCTGGTGTCGGGCGGGCACACGGAGATCCTCAGGATCAGGAGCATCACGGACGATGTTGAGCTGTTGGGCTCGACCATCGATGACGCTGCCGGCGAGGCCTACGACAAAGTGGCCCGCATCCTTGGCCTTGGCTATCCCGGTGGTCCGGCCATCGATAAGCTGGCACGCCAGGGCAACCCCAAATCCATCCGTTTCCCACGGGGACTGACCCAGCCCAAGTACATGGGGACCGCCGAGGACAAGGGCCCGCACCGCTACGACTGGTCGTTCAGTGGACTGAAGACAGCCGTGGCCCGCTGCGTGGAGCAGTTCGAGGCCCGCGGCGAGGAAGTGCCCGTGGCTGACATCGCCGCGGCCTTCCAGGAAGCCGTGGTGGATGTCATCAGTTCCAAGGCTGTCCTTGCGTGCAAGGAGAACGGCATAACCGATGTCTTGTTGGGGGGCGGCGTCGCGGCGAACTCACGGCTCCGCGAATTGACCCGGCAGCGCTGTACCTCAGCCGGGATCACCCTCCACGTACCGTCGCTGGACCTGTGTACGGACAACGGTGCCATGGTCGCAGCGCTGGGTGCGCAGTTGATTATGGCGGGCATCGGGCCGAGCGGACTTGCCTTTGCCCCGGACTCGTCCATGCCTGTGACCTCGGTGTCCCTGGCTGCCTAGGCTCTGAGCCCGGGCAGGCCACCGAGCCGTCAGCTAGGCGTCCGGCCCCTTGCGCATCTGCTGCACCAGGTCCATGACCACTGCCTGAAGGTCTCCGTCATGCTCAGCGGCGACGCGGCGTTGGCGCTGGTAGCTGGCGCCGCGTTCGATGATCCGGAGGACGTCGGCCAGTTCCTCGGAACAGCCCAGCTTGGCAGCTACGGGTTCCAGCCGGGCTACTGTTTCCGCGAGGTGTTCGGTGACAAGCTGTTCGTTGCCTTCAGCGTCCAGGATGATGATGGCTTCCATGCCGTAGCGGGCGGCGCGCCATTTGTTTTCCTGAACGTGCCAGGGCGGCATGGTGGGGATGGTGCCGCCGGCGTCCAGGATGGAGGAGAACTCGTCCACCAGGCACTGGGTCAGGGCAGCTATGGCCCCGACTTCTTCGAGGGTGGCAAGGCCATCGCAAATGCGCATTTCGATGGTGCCAAGGTTGGCAACCGGCCGGATGTCCCAGCGGATTTCGGAGGTGGCGTCAATGACCCCGGTGGTGAACATGTCCTGGACGTATGACTCGTAGGCCTCCCAAGTTTCGAACTGGAACGGGAGCCCGGCCGTCGGAAGCTGCTGGAACATCAGGGCGCGCTGGGAAGCGTAGCCGGTTTCCTCGCCTGCCCAGTAGGGGCTGGAAGCGGACAATGCCTGGAAATGCGGGAAGTAGTTGACCAGTCCGTCCAAGATAGGGAGGACCTTGTCCCGACGGTCGATACCCACATGGACGTGCACGCCGTAGATAACCATTTGGCGTCCCCACCATTGGGTCCGCTCGATCAGTTTGGCGTAGCGCTCTTTGTCGGTGACCGGCTGGAGCAGGGGAGGGCTGAAGGGGTGGCTGCCTGCGCAGAACACCTCAACGCCCATGGGGTCCGTGACTTCGCGGACAGCTGCCAGTGAGCGGCTGAGGTCCTCTTTGGCATCCTTGACCGTTTCGCAGATCCCGGTGACGAGCTCCACGGTGTTCAGGAGCAGCTCGCGCTTGATATGGGGGTGCTCATCGTCTTCGTTGAGGTCGGGATGGTTCGCGGCGACGCCTTTCAGGACATCGTTCGCGACGGAAACCAGTTCCCCGGTGCGTGCATTGACGAGCGCCAACTCCCATTCCACACCCAGTGTCGATTGCCTGGATGGCGCAAAATCAATCTGCACGTAGTCCCCTCATTGTGTTGTGTCAGCCGGGCGCGGTTCCCCGCTGCGGGGCCGCCAGCGGTCGGATCAAGTCTAATGCAGCCTGAACACCCGTGATATCGGCGCAGTGCGGGCTGCAATGAACAGTCATTTGCTAATTAGAATGATTCTCATTAGTATGGACGCATGCATCTCACAGTCGTCAGTTCCCTCGACAGCCAATGCCGGGAGGCAGCCACCGGGAGGCTGGGCCGAACCCACGTAAATTCGGCAGTGGTACTCCACGATCTTCTGGACGGTTCACTGGTCCTGCGAAGGGTCTACCACAGGGGACGCTTGGTCGAACGCGAAACGACGGTCCTGGAGCATGGCTGCCTCAGCTGCACCGTTCGGCTTGACGTAGTACCGACGGCGGAGCGCCTTGCCGCGTCCGGCTTCGACCATGTTGTGCTTGGCTTGCCGCCCGGTGTCGCCGCAGGCATGGCCGTTGCGGAGCTTCGCCGGGGCCTCAGCCGCCCGGCAGTCATCGACAACGCCGTGCTGGCCCTGGATCCCGGAGATCTCGATGACCACATCTGGGACCGCCACACGCTGTTCGAGTCCGGCTTCACGTCCATGCCCCAGGACGACCGCACCAGTGGCGAGTTCCTGATTGGGGAGTTCGGCGAAGTGGATACGGTCATGGTGTACCCGGGCCTCGGTGCAGCCTTGACCGGCGAGCACCCTGAAGGCTCGGCGCCATGGCTGACAGGAATGGAGTTGCTCATCGAATTGGCTCCGCATGCGGCTGCAGTCGGAGCAGCCGACCCATACCGTCCGGGCTGCTTCGACCTGGCCGAAGCAGCGGCACGCAACCGGCCCGGCGTCGTGCGTGTGCCTGCGAGTGAAACGCCAGGTTCTTTCCGGACGGTGCTTCACAAAGCGCGCCGTCCGCTGCACCCGGGACGCTTCCGTGATGCGCTGCCCCATCTGGCTGCGGGTACGCATTGGATGCGTGGCCGGCTATGGATCGCTTCTGCTCCCGCCACCCGGATCGCCGTCCAGGGAATCGGGCCGAGGGTTTGGCTTGAAAGTACCGGGAAATGGCTAGCCGACTCTGCTGACGCGGCACCCAGTGGAGCATCGGCAGGCAGGTCGGGTCCCGACGTCGACTCCGTCCTTGACTGGCATCCGAACCATGGCGACCGTGGCACGGTATTGGCGATGACCGGGCGCTCGGAAGATATTGATACCCGCGAAATCCGCGGGCTCCTGGACGAATGCCAACTGACGGACGCGGAAATGGAACTGGACTTTGGTGTCTGGGACGATCCCCTGGAACTCAGCGACGCACTCTAAGCCGCACCACCAACAAGAGGAGAAACACCATGAAGGTCAGGAACTCACTGCGTGCGCTCAAGAAGATCCCCGGAGCGCAGATCGTCCGGAGGCGTGGACGCACGTTCGTCATCAACAAGAACAACCCGCGGATGAAGGCGCGGCAGGGCTGATCCCAGTGCTGCATCCATGGGGCGTTGTTTAATGGGTGGATGCCCATCCTGAACAAAGACATGTCCCTGTGCATTTCGCTCGCGGCCCGGCCCAGCAACATCGGTACCCGGTTCCACAACTATCTGTACGATCTGCTCGGCTTGAACTTTGTCTATAAGGCGTTCGCGCCAGCTGACATCACCCTCGCGGTGGCGGGCATCCGCGGCCTCCCCATCCGGGGCGCCGCGGTGTCCATGCCCTACAAGGAAGCCGTCATCCCGCTGGTTGACGTGATGGATCCGTCGGCCAAAGCCATTGATTCGGTGAACACCATCGTGAATGACGACGGTGTCCTCACCGCCTACAACACTGACTACATCGCCATAGCGCGGCTCTTGAAGGACCATGAGGTGCCCAGCAGCCACTCCGTGCTCCTCCGTGGAGCGGGCGGCATGGCCAAGGCCGTGGCGGCAGCGCTACGCGACGCGGGCTTCACCGCTGTCACCATCGTGGCCCGCAATGAAACCGCCGGTCGCGCCCTCGCCGACCTCTACGGTTTCGGCTGGCAGGACGACGTCAACGGCTCGACGGCGGACCTCATCATCAACGTCACACCGTTGGGAATGGCAGGTGCCGACGAATCGGCGCAGTCCTTCGATGACGCGACGATCGCAGCTGCGCAGGTGGTATTCGACGTCGTTGCGCTGCCGTCCGAGACGCCGCTTATCACCGCCGCGCGCTCAGCCGGCAAGCCGGTGATCACCGGGGCCGAGGTCATCGCCATCCAGGCTGAAGAACAATTCGTCCTGTACACGGGGGTGCGTCCGACCCCCGGCCAGGTGCGCGAAGCCTCTGAATTCTCGCGCCGCTGAAGCCCTAGGCGGACACCGGCTCCACCACGACAACCACTCGTTCCTCGCCGATCCTGGTGAGGACCAGGGTGGCTGTTTTCGCTTTGCCCTTGCCGGGCTTGGCGGGAAGCAACTGCTTCCTTAGCTCTTCGGGGGTCACGGCCGTACCGCGCTTCTTGATGTCCAGCACGGTGATGCCGTTGCTCTTCACCCAGGCTTTCAGGGCCTTGACGTTGTACGGCAGGACCTCAAGCACCTTGTAGGCGCGGGCAAACGGGGTGTCATGCAACCCTGGAGCGCAAATGTAGGCGATGTGCTCATCCACCAAGTGACCGCCAAGGCGTTCTGCGACATCGGCCACCAGGCCCGCGCGGATCACCGCCCCATCCGGTTCGTACAGAAAACCTTCCACCGGCCCGACGGCGGCTACCGGACCGCCGTCGAAATCCTCGCCGCTGGTGATTTCGGCAGCTCCCTGGCTGCCGAGGACCAGCGCAGCGCGTCGTACCCCGGGTCGCGCCACCGCGTTGAACCACAGTGTTACCTCGGTGACGTCGCCCCCGACGGAAACCCACTGGGCCTCGCACCCGGCAGGCACGGAATCGTGCGGGATGCCCGGACCCATTTTGACTCCAATGGCACGCCCGGTAGCGGCCAGTCTTTCCACGAACGACAAAGGGGGAGAGAAGGCCTCGGGGTCCCAAATCCGCTTTGTTCCCGAAGTGGATGTGGTGCGACGGGCGGGATCCAGCCACACTCCGTCAATGCCGTCCAGCTCCACGGAGGTAGCGTCCGCGTGCACCACCGTCGCGTGCGGGAAGGGGATCAGGTTGATCGTCGCGCAGGCAGCAGTGGTCTCATCCATCTCCACGGCGGTCACAGCGATGTCCATGGAAGCCATTGCCATGGAGTCGGCGCCCAAGCCGCAACCGAGGTCCGCGACGTGCGCAACACCTGCCGTGGCAAAACGCTCGGCGTGCCGGGCAGCGACGTTCAACCGGGTGGCCTGCTCCAAGCCTGCCTGCGTGAACAGCATCTGGCGGGCAAATTCACCGAACTTGGCCTCGGCCCGGGTCCGCAGGCGGGACTGGGTCAGGACGGCGGCCACAAGTTCGGGGGAGTGGCCTGCCTTCCGGAGGTCGGCATTAACGCTGAATGCATCGGCTTCCTTGTACGGCCCCAGTGAGGCAAGAAGTTCCCATCCTTCGGTGGTCAGCAAGGGCGCGATCTGTTCCTGCGGTGCATGAGGCATGGGATCAAGCCTAACGTCGCAGGATATGACAGCGTGACTGGTGAATCGGCCAGATAGGGTTGTTTTCATGGAAGACAACGCAGCCGCACAGCCGTCCCGCATCACCAAATATGCCCGTCCCGCACTTATTGCGGGCATCGTGATAGCCGTGGTCTGCATAGCCCTGCTCATCATCATCCTGGCCTTGGACTCCTTCAATGCGGCCGCGTACTCCGTCACCGGCAAGAGCGTCAACGATGCCACCGACGAAGCGCGGGAGATCCGCGACCTCTACAGCGGCGCCCGCATCGGCGGGATCATCGCCCTGGTGATCTCCGGCGTCGTGGCTGTCCTGTCCGCAGTAGTGCTGTACCGGAACCGCGGCAACGCCCCCGTGGATGGGGACGACGACGGCGAAGACTACGACCTGGACGACCTCACCGGCCGGTGAGCGGAGTTCACCGATGACGAAATGCTGGCACTCACCTTGACCGAGTGCTAACGCTTACATAGAGTCTTATTAGCACTCTCCCCCGGAGGGTGCTAACCACGCCAGGCGTTCCTCCGGCACCGCGACGACGGTTGCACGCCCCGGCACCCTAGTTCTTAGTCCATGAATCAGCTCATGAAAAGGAGAGTCCGAGTGTCGGTCTCGATTAAGCCTCTTGAGGATCGTATTGTTGTTCGCCCGCTCGAAGCAGAGCAGACCACGGCTTCCGGCCTGGTTATTCCGGACTCCGCACAGGAGAAGCCGCAGGAAGGCGAAGTTGTTGCAATCGGCCCCGGCCGCTTCGATGACAACGGCAACCGCGTGCCGGTTGACGTAACCGTTGGCGACGTCGTCATCTACTCCAAGTACGGTGGAACCGAAGTCAAGACCGGCGGCAACGAGTACCTCGTTCTGTCCGCCCGCGACGTCCTCGCGATCGTCGTAAAGTAACTTCCCGGAGCCCGCACCGCCGCCGCGTTGGAATCATTCCGACCCGACAGCGGTGCGGGTTTTCTGTCTTGAAAGGACACAACCATGGCAAAGCAGCTTGCTTTTAACGATGCTGCCCGCCGGTCTCTTGAGGCCGGTATCGACAAGCTCGCCAACACTGTCAAGGTGACGCTTGGTCCGCGCGGCCGCAACGTCGTGCTGGACAAGAAGTGGGGCGCTCCCACGATCACCAACGACGGCGTCACCATCGCCCGCGAAGTTGAGCTTGACGACCCCTACGAGAACCTTGGCGCACAGCTGGCCAAGGAAGTAGCCACCAAGACCAACGACGTCGCCGGCGACGGCACCACCACGGCTACCGTGCTGGCACAGGCCCTGGTCAAGGAAGGCCTGCGCAACGTTGCAGCCGGCGCCGCTCCGGGCGAAATCAAGCGTGGCATTGAGGTTTCCGTTGAAGCCGTAGCTGCCCGCCTCCTGGAGAACGCCCGCGAAGTCGAAGGCACCCAGGTTGCCAGCGTTGCTGCGATCTCTGCACAGAGCGACGAGGTCGGCGAACTGCTGGCTGAGGCGTTCGGCAAGGTGGGCAAGGACGGTGTCATCACCATTGAAGAGTCCTCCACCACGCAGACCGAGCTGGTCCTCACCGAAGGCATGCAGTTCGACAAGGGCTACCTGTCCCCGTACTTCGTCACCGACGCAGAGCGCCAGGAAGCCGTCCTTGAGGACGCCCTCATCCTGATCAACCAGGGCAAGATCTCCTCGCTGCAGGACTTCCTGCCGCTCCTGGAGAAGGCCCTGCAGGCCAACAAGCCGCTCTTCATCATTGCTGAAGACATCGAAGGCGAAGCCCTTTCCACGCTGATCGTCAACCGCATCCGCGGCACGCTCAACGTTGTTGCCGTCAAGGCACCGGGCTTCGGCGACCGCCGCAAGGCTATGCTCCAGGACATCGCCACGCTCACCGGCGCACAGGTTGTCTCCCCGGACCTCGGCCTGACCCTGGACTCCGTCGGCCTCGAGGTACTCGGTACCGCACGCCGCATCACGGTCACCAAGGACAACACCACCATCGTGGACGGCGCAGGTTCGGCCCAGGACGTGGCCGACCGCGTTGCACAGCTGCGTGCCGAACTGACCCGGACGGACTCCGACTGGGACAAGGAAAAGCTGCAGGAACGCCTGGCCAAGCTCGCCGGCGGCATCGGCGTGATCAAGGTTGGCGCTGCCACCGAGGTGGAGCTGAAGGAAAAGAAGCACCGCATCGAGGACGCCGTTTCCTCCACGCGTGCAGCCCTTGAAGAAGGCATCGTTTCCGGCGGCGGTTCCGCACTCATCCACGCCCTCAAGGCACTGGACGAGTCCCCGGCCGTCAAGGCACTGGAAGGTGACGCGGCAGCAGCCGTTGGCATCGTTCGCCGTGCCCTGGTCCAGCCCCTGCGTTGGATCGCACAGAACGCCGGCTTCGACGGCTTCGTGGTTGTTGCCAAGGTTTCCGAGCTGGAAGCCAACCACGGCTTCAACGCCAAGTCCGGCGAGTACGAGGACCTGATCGCCGCTGGCGTGATCGACCCCGTCAAGGTCACCCGCTCCGCACTCCGCAACGCCGCTTCCATCGCTGCCCTGGTCCTCACCACCGAGACCCTGGTTGCCGAAAAGCCGGCCGAGGAAGAAGACGCACACGCAGGCCACCAGCACTAAGCTGCCTGCTCCAAAGAACCCCGGCCACGACATCGTGGCCGGGGTTTTTTGCTGTGCACGCTCTCTCACGTCCCGCCTGTTTGCCCGGGACGCTCTCTCACGTCCCGCCTGTTTGCCCGGGACGCTCTTTCACGTCCCGTCTGTTTGGCTGGGACGCTCTCTCACGCCCCGGGTGTGGTGGAGCGTTGGGCTGAAGGGGGTGGGATGTGGTGGAGCGTTGGGCTGAAGGGGGTGGGATGTGGTGGAGGGTCGGGCTGAAGGGGGTGGGGTGTGGTGGAGGGTTGGGTTGAAGGGGGTGGGATGTGGTGGAGGGTTTGGCCCCAGCAGCCAGCTACTTCGCCCGCCGGATTGCGCCGAATCGTCGCGCGGTAGCCGTGGGAGCAGTTGGCCGCCGGACCGAGGATGCGCGCTTGCCGATGAGCCGGTAGAACACCAGAACCGCGGCGGCTGCTGCCACGATGCCCACGAGGTTCAGGGCCAGCTGCATCGCCGACCCCGCAGCCTTGCTGTATTCGCCCAGGACAAGAGCTACGGCAACATAGCCGGCCGCAGGGACAGTGGTGACGGAGATAAATACGCCCACTAGGGCTGAAGACCTGTGGCTGATCATGGACAGCATTCCGGCCGCCCCGGCGAGGGCGGCCACAATAAGTGAATAGGGTCCCGGGTGATAGATGAACTCCACCGCGGAGCCCTGGACCAAAGCGTCAGCGGGAAACAAGCCCAGCGGGACAGACAACCACGCTGCGGCTGCCGTCACCGCCATCGCTACGGGGAATCCGACGCCGAGGGCCAGCAAGGAACTCCGTACCAGGCGCCACTTCCGTTCCACCAGTCCCACCGATAACGCGGCAAGGGGGCCGAACTCGGGGCCGACCACCATCGCACCCACAATGGCGATGGTGGAATCGGTCACAATTCCTATTGCTGCCAACTGCGCCGCAATGATGAGGAACGCGAGGAAGCTCCATGTCAGTTTGGAGTCTTCCCCGGTTTGCCGGGATACCTCGTCCCAGATGACGGAATCGGCGGATTCCCCTGGGGCGGCCGCCTCGGCCTCATCCGCGCGTGCGGACAGGACCAGATCCGGCGAGGAAACTGAGATGGAGCCGAGTTCCGGAAGCTTCAGGGTGTGCAGCCTTTGTATCAGCTCTTCGGCGGATTCCCGTGCGATTTGGACTGTTATGACGTCCCCGGGCGGCTCCACGGAGGCTCCCTTGTGTACCGCCGTTTCGGCCGCTCCGTTCTGCTCAAGGCAGCATTCCAGAACCGACTCAGACAATTCCGCCGGCACGCATAGGCGCAGCTGGACGATCATGGTGCTCCCTCCGTTGCATCAGGTTTCAGCGTAGTTCCCGGGACGGCCCGGAGGGCGCAACGGGCACAGGCGACGCACAGCCGAGACTGGGATAATCCATAGCTGAACCTGAGCTAATGGGGCCTTGGAACGCAGCCCGGATGACGGACCCAAATGGGTTGGCGCGGACGGACCGCGTATGATGGATGCTTTGTGCCACAGCTTTTGAGGAACTGCCTAACGTGACTACGCCAACGATCCCAGCCCCTGCCCGACCCGGCAGGCGGGCTTCGGGACCCGTTGGAAAGTCGAAGTTCCGCCCTGAAATCCAAGGTCTGAGGTCGCTCGCTGTCCTGATGGTGGTGAGTTACCACGTCTGGATCGGGCGGGTCTCCGGAGGCGTGGATGTGTTCCTCCTCATCTCGGCGTTCCTCATGACCTTGCAGTTCACAGGACGCTACAAACAACGCCGGCCGATGGACCTACTGCGGCACTGGCTGCACCTGTTCCGCCGCCTGCTTCCCGCCGTCGTGGTCGTCCTCCTGGCCACGCTTGCGGCCAGCTTCGTCTTCCTGCCGGCCACCCGCTGGGTCGAGGTGGTCAACCAAGGGTGGGCCTCGCTGTTCTACTACGAGAACTGGCTCCTTCAGGGCCTGGCCGTTGATTACTACGCTGCGGACCACAGCCTGGCGAGCCCGTTGCAGCACTTCTGGTCGCTTTCCATCCAGGGCCAGGTCTTCATTCTGTGGCCCGTGATTTTCGCTTCCGTGGCGCTCCTGTGCCGGCGCTTCAGCCTCAGGTACCGTGCCACGCTCGCCTACGTCTTTGCGATCATCTTCGTTGTCTCGCTGGCGTACTCCATCATTTTCACGGCCAACAACCAGGCTGTGGCGTATTTCGACACTTTTGCCCGGCTGTGGGAATTCGCGTTGGGAACATTGCTTGCGCTGGTCCTGCCTGGCCTGAACTTCGCCAAGCCAGTCCGCGTGGTGATGGGCTGGATCGGCGTTGCCGCGATGTTGAGTTGCGGAATCCTGCTGCAGGTCCAGACTGCCTTCCCGGGATTCGTTGCTTTGTGGCCAACCCTTGCTGCAGTCGCAGTGATCGCCGCTGGCCAGACGGGCAGCCGCCTGGGCGTTGACAGGATCCTGAGCTCCCGGCTCCTGGTCCGGCTGGGTGACAACTCCTACGCCCTCTACCTTTGGCACTGGCCCATTCTGGTGATTGCCTTGGCCTGGACCGGCAAGGACCATGCCGGCTGGCTCTCCGGAACGCTGATCGTCGCGCTGGCGTTGGTCCTGGCCTTCCTCACCACGAAGTACGTGGAGAAGCCGTTCCGGGAATGGAAGTGGCCGGAGGTGAACCGCCGTCGCTCCGCCATTGCTATCGCTGCCTGCCTGGCCGTGGCGTGTGCGCCGCTGTTCGGATTCCAGTACAAGCAGTATCTGGACTTGCAAGCCGCCCAGGCGCAGGCCTTCAATGACAATCCCGGCGCCCACGCACTCCTTCCTGGGTATGTGGACCTGGTCAGCCAGGACGCCAAGACCTTGCCCACTCCCGAGCAGCTGCCTGAGGATTGGGCAACACTCGCAGGTGCCTGCGAGGGGGAGTCCAAGCCCGAAGACAAGATTCTTCAGGAGAAGTGCCAGCAGAATGACGTGGGGGCTGACGCCACCAAGGACATTTTGGTGTTGGGCGACTCGCATTCACAGCAGTGGCTCGCCGCGATTGGACCTCTTGCCGAGGCCCACCACTGGAGGGTTACGGCCTTGCTTCTGGGCGGATGCCATTTCATGCCGGAGAATCCGGATGCCGACGACGCCTGTAACGACTTCAATGCTGCGGCGTTCAAATACGCTGCGGAAAAGTTACCCGACACGGTGTTCATGGTCGGAACCGCGGCATCCCCGTCCTCTCCGGATGAGCAGCTGGTGCACGGCTTCGAGCAGACTGTGACTAACTTCAACGACCTGGGCATCGGCGTGGTCGCCATCCGTGACAACCCGCGGTACGACTACAACGTCACCGAATGCGCATTGGCCAAGGGCGTTGACAGTGCCGATTGCAAATCGGATGAGACCGAGGTCCTTGCCGCCCAAAGCCCCTTTGTCGCACTACAGGGAACTTTTGGCAACGCTGCGTTCCTGGACATGACTGACCTCCTCTGCGACGGCGTCACGTGTCCGAGCGTCGTGGGAAACGTGTTCGTGTATTTGGACGACAACCACTTGTCCAAGACCTACGTCACCAGCATGAGCGAGATGTTCGACGAGAGGTGGTTTGCCGCGACCGGGTGGCAAGAATGATGGAGACCCAGGGCAGCGCGGCTGCGTCAGGAACCGCGGAAACCACGACGCCGGAACGCCGCTTCCGTCCGGAAGTCCAGGGCCTGCGCGCCTTGGCTGTGGTGATGGTGGCTGCCTACCATATCTGGCTTGGCAAGGTGTCCGGCGGTGTGGATGTTTTCCTGCTGATCTCAGCGTTCCTGTTGACGTTGTCCTTCACCCGCAAGCTTGAGGCAAATCGGCCCTTGCGCCTTGTGCAGCACTGGCTGCACGTGTTCAAGCGGTTGCTGCCCGCCGTCGTCGTGGTGTTACTGGCCGTCCTGGCCGGCACGTGGGCGCTTATCCCGCAGAGCCGTTGGCCCGATGTCCTCACGGAGGCGTGGGCTTCCCTCCTGTACCGGCAAAATTGGCAGCTTGCAGCTTTCGCCGTGGATTACTACGCCCAGCAGCACGTGGATGCGAGCCCGCTCCAGCACTTCTGGTCGCTGTCCGTGCAGGGCCAGGTGTTCATTCTGTGGCCGCTGATCTTTGCCGGCATTGCACTGCTGCAGCCTCACTTGGCCAGGCGGTTTCCGCAGCGCAAAGCCGTTGGCCACCGGCAGTTGCTTTTCCTGGCGTTCGCCGTGGTGTTCGTGGCTTCGCTCCTGTTCTCCATCGAAGAGACCTACAGCAACCAGGCCTACGCCTACTTCGACACGCGCGCCCGACTGTGGGAGTTCGCCCTGGGTTCCTTGCTTGCCCTGGCCCTGCCCTACCTGAATCCAGGACGTCGGTTCCGGGTTTTCCTTGGCTGGGCCGGCATCGCAGCCATGCTCTCCTGTGGTTTGCTGCTCAAGGTGGACCGCTCCTTCCCGGGTTTCGTAGCCCTTTGGCCCACCCTCGCCGCCGCGGCCGTCATCGTCGCCGGGCAGAGCGGCAGCCATTGGGGCGTTGACCGGATACTCAGTTCCCGTCCGCTGGTCAAAGTGGGGGGCATCTCCTATGCCCTTTACCTGTGGCACTGGCCCATCCTTGTGTTCTTCCTGCTCGCCTCCGGGACCACCACGCCCAGCATCCTGGAAGGCATGGGAATCATGGGGGCTGCCGCAGTGCTTGCGGTGGCCACCACCAGATATGTCGAACAACCATTGCGGCGCTGGAAGTGGCCGGACGTACGGTCCTGGCGTGCCGCCGTCGTGATTGCCTCCTGCGGCGCGTTATTGGCGTTGCCGGTCACGGCCTGGCAGGGTGCCATCACTGCGGAGGCCACCGCGATTGCTTCCCAGCCCCACGAGCTGACGCCGGGCGCGGCCGCGCTGTCCCCGGATTATGCGGGGAAGCCGTCGGAGGAAGCCCTGGTCATCCCGGCGCCGGCGGCCATGAAGGATGAATGGGCGAACGTGGATGGGGAGTGCACCGGGGATAACGTGCCCAGCGATCCTGTGCTGGAGGGCTGCCTCCAGAATGAGGAGCCCGAGGTGGTCACCAAGAGAATTGTGGTGCTGGGGGACTCGCATTCCCAGCAGTACATGGCTGCCCTGGGCCCTGTCGCCAAGCAGCATGGCTGGGAAGTGGTGACGCTCCTTAAGGGTGGCTGCCGGTTCGGAGCGCAATCGTCGGAGCGGGCCGATTTTTGCAACGAGTTCAACAGGGCAAGTTCCGCATACGTCCTGGAGCACAAACCGGATGCCGTGTTCACGGTGGCGTCGCTGACGCACGTCGAGGCGCCCTTCGAAACTGAAGTGCCGGGCTACCTCGAAGGCATCAAACCGTTCACGGACCTCGGTATCGATGTGGTGGGTGTCCGGGACAATCCGCGCTTCAGCTTTAACATGCCCGAGTGCGTGCAGAAAAAGGGCAAGGATTCGCCCGACTGCAATGTGCCCCTGGAAGAGTCCTTGGCGGCGGCCTCGCCCCTGGACGATTATGTGGGCAAGGTGGACCGGCTTTACCTGATGGACATGAGCGATTTCATTTGCGAGCAAGGGACGTGCCCGGCAGTTGTGGGCAACGTGTATGTCTACAAGGACGACAACCACCTCAGCAAGACGTACGTGCAGACAATGATCCCGATGTTCGAGCAACGGTTACTGGCCGCCACGGGCTGGTCGGACAGCTAGTCCCGCGTCCTGCAGCGTCCAGGAAACGTACGACGGCGACCTGCCGCCAGTGCTGTTGCTCACAGTCAGGCGTCGCGGAATATGGCGATCGCCGCGGAGGTTCTACTATTTATTCAATACCGGCAGCACCTTCTGCCATGCAGTACCTATGCACAGGCCAGTCCCGTAATGACGGGCTGGTCATCAGTTGCAACCCCTACCAGTTAAGCCCCCAAGAACCCAGGTAAGAGGCGCACACTCATGACCCAGCCCGAACATAATCCGTTTGGCTTCATTGGCCTGACGTACGACGACGTCCTGCTGCTCCCCGGACACACCGATGTCATTCCGTCCGAGGCAGACACCACGTCACGCATTTCCAAGCGCATCACCGTGCAGACCCCACTGCTTTCTGCCGCGATGGACACCGTGACCGAGTCCCGCATGGCGATTGCCATGGCCCGCCAGGGTGGCTTGGGCGTTGTCCACCGCAACCTGTCCATTGACGACCAGGCCGAGCACGTGGACCGCGTCAAGCGCAGTGAATCGGGCATGATCACCAACCCGCTGACCATCAACCCCGAGGCCACGCTGCAGGAACTGGACGAACTGTGTTCCCGCTACCGTGTTTCCGGTCTCCCGGTGGTGGATCCCGAAGGCCGCCTCCTGGGCATCGTCACCAATCGTGACACCCGTTTCATTCCGGAGTCCGAGTTCCCGACCCGCCGCGTCTCCGACACCATGACCAAGATGCCCCTCATCACCGGGCACGTTGGCATCAGCCGCGAGGAAGCCTCGCACAAGCTGGCCACCAACAAGATCGAAAAGCTCCCGCTGGTAGACGAGCAGGGCCGGCTCAAGGGCCTCATCACCACCAAGGACTTCACCAAAGCTGAGCAGTACCCGCTGGCCACCAAGGACGATGAGGGCCGGCTCCGCGTGGGCGCAGCCATCGGTTTCTTTGGTGACGGCTGGGAGCGCGCCATGAAGCTCATCGACGCAGGCGTTGACGCTTTGTTCGTGGACACGGCCAACGGCCACTCCCAGGGCGTGCTCGATATGATTTCCCGGCTGAAGTCCGATCCCGTAGCGGCACACGTGGACGTCATCGGCGGCCAGGCGGCAACGCGTGAAGGTGCGCAGGCACTGATCGACGCCGGTGCCGACGGCATCAAGGTGGGCGTTGGCCCGGGCTCTATCTGCACCACCCGTGTTGTGGCCGGTGTTGGCGTTCCGCAGATCACTGCGATCTACGAGTCCGCCAAGGCCGCCATTCCGGCCGGTGTCCCGCTGATCGCCGACGGCGGCCTGCAGTACTCCGGCGACATCGGCAAGGCCCTGGTTGCCGGCGCCGATACCGTGATGCTCGGTTCCCTCCTTGCCGGTTGCGAGGAGTCCCCGGGAGACCTCATCTTCGTCAACGGCAAGCAGTTCAAGAGCTACCGCGGCATGGGTTCCCTCGGTGCCATGCAGTCCCGCGGCAAGAACACGTCCTACTCAAAGGACCGCTACTTCCAGGCCGACGTCTCCGGTGATGACAAGCTCATCCCCGAGGGCATCGAAGGCCGGGTGGCGTTCCGTGGACCGCTGGCTTCGGTGGCTTACCAGCTGGTGGGTGGCCTCCGCCAGACCATGTTCTACACGGGTGCCCCCACCATTCCCGAGCTCAAGGCGCGCGGCAAGTTCGTCCGTATCACGCCGGCCGGCCTGAAGGAATCGCACCCGCACGACATCCAGATGACCGTCGAGGCGCCGAACTACGGCTCCCGCTGATCTGACCTGTTGGTCCCCGTGGAGTAATCCATGGGGACCAGCTGTTTAAGCCGGGCGGCTGAAATGTCGGCCCGGAAGCATAGGCTGGGCACATGTCTGAAAAGCCCGCGGAACCGCGGCACCCGGAGTCGGTCCGGCTGAACAAGGCACCGCCCCGCAAGCTGGCGCTGCGTCCGTACGCTCGCGCCGTCGGGCAGGTCCTTAAGGTGAGCTTCAAGGCGTCCCCGGCAGCGGTGGTCATGAAGGTCCTTGGTTCGCTGATCTCGGCCACCCTGCCGCTGGTCACCACCTACTTTGCCGCGCTCACCACCACCGCCCTGGCGGCCGGTTATGCGGGGGATCCCGACGCCGGTCCGCGGGCTGTTCTCTACGTCGTCGTCACCGCTGCGCTGGGGTTGTTTTGGGGTGCGTTCAGCAGTGTTGACCGCTACATCCAGCAGTTGATGAGCTTCCGGGTTGGCGCGATCGTGGGCGACATGATGTATGAACGCTTCCTGGCGCTGGACTTCTGGCGCTATGACGACAAAGAGACGGTGGACCTTTACGACCGCGCCAAGCGGTTCTCCGATTCGTATGCCCGGGTACTGGACCGTATCGCTGCCATTTTCACGCAGCTTGTGTCCGTGATTCTGGCCATCGGTGCGCTGCTGCTGGTCAGTTGGTGGATCGCAGTGATCGTGCTGGTGGCGATTGTGCCCAGCGTCTATTTGCAGTTCAAACTTTCCCGTGAGCAGATCGCGCACTGGAACACCCAAGTGGATTCGCGCCGGCAACGGCGGATGATCGAGCAAAACCTCCTCCGGCCGCAGCACATCGCGGAAATGCGGCTCTACGGGATCGTGGGGTACCTGATGGACCTGCGCTCCCGGTTGCGGGACGCGGACGAGCGGAGGCGCCTGGACTTCCAGAAGCGCTACATCCCCAAACAACTGGTGGCCGACTCCCTGCAATACGGTGCAGAGGTGGTGTCGCTGATCTGGGTGGTGGGGCAGATCATCGCCAGGGCTCAACCCGTGGGCCAGTTCCTCTACGTCCAGCAGATCGTGAGCCGGGCCCTGTCCACGGCCAACAACCTCGTGTCGTCACTGAGTTCCATTGATGAGGACCTTGCCAACCTCAAGGACTACGAACTCTTCATGGCACTGCCGGTTCCGGGTGGCAAGGAGAAGCCCCTGGCCGTTTCTCCTTCGACAGTGGAGTTGAAGGACATCCGCTTCAGCTACACCGGCAGTGACATCGAAGTCATCAAAGGCATTTCGATGACCATCAAGGCGGGCCAGCATATTGCCATCGTCGGTGAAAACGGTGCAGGGAAGTCCACCTTGATCCGCATCCTGGCCGGGCTGTACCGGCCTGATTCGGGTCAGGTCTTGCTCGACGGCGTGGACCTCGCCGGGATCGACGTCACCAGCTGGCACAGGCACCTCGCGGTCCTGAGCCAGGAGTTCCTCAAGTACGAGTTCGCCACAGCGGCCGAGAACATCTACCTGGGCGATGTCGACGCGCCACGGGATGATGCCCGCGTCAGGCGCGCCGCTTCCGACGCCGAGGCGATGGAGTTCATCAACAAGCTGCCCAATGGCCTGGAAAACCACGTCAGCAACTGGATGGAAGACCCGCGGGGGCGCAAGGGGAGCGGACTCTCCGGCGGCCAATGGCAGCGGCTGGCCATGGCGCGGAACTTCTACCGCGATGCCTCTTTCATGGTCATGGACGAGCCCACATCGGCAATCGATGCCTTGGCCGAACACCGCATCTTCACCCGCCTCTTCGCGGACCGCAGCAGCACCATCATTGCCATCAGCCACCGCCTGGCCACCATCGAGAAGGCGGACATCGTGTACATGCTCGAGGACGGCCGGATCGCCGAACAAGGAACGCACAAGGAGCTGGTTGCGTTGCGGGGCCGGTATTTCCGGATGTTCGAGTCCCAGCTCTCCGTCGACGAGACCAGCCGGAACGTTCCTTAGTCACAGTGTCTCGTTGCGCCCCGTGGCGGGGCCGGACCGGTGGCGTGGAGTTGGTGGGATAAACTCGAGCAGTGACTTATGAGATTGAGATTGGCCGTGGCAAGCGTGGGCGTCGTGCCTACTCCCTGGATGACATTGCGATCGTTCCGAACCGCCGGACACGTGACCCGAAGGACGTCTCTGTCTCCTGGCAGATCGATGCCTACAAGTTCGAGACCCCGGTCATCGCAGCCCCCATGGACTCCGTGATGTCCCCTGATACGGCCATCGCTTTTGGCCGCCTGGGCGGTCTTGGCGTCCTTGACCTCGAGGGCCTGTGGACGCGCTATGAGGACCCGCAGAAGGTCCTCGACGAGATCGCAGGACTGCCGGACGAGACCAGCAGCCCAGCCGTCACCCGGCGCATGCAGGACCTCTACATGGCACCCATCCAGCCTGAACTCATCAGCTCCCGCCTTGCCGAGATCCGCGCCGCAGGCGTCACTGTTGCAGGCTCCCTGACCCCGCAGCGCACGCAGGAACACTACAAGACGGTGGTGGCGGCCGGCGTCGACATCTTCGTCATCCGCGGTACCACCGTCTCAGCGGAACACGTCTCCAAGAACCACGAGCCTTTGAACCTCAAGCAGTTTATCTACGAACTCGACGTTCCCGTGATCGTCGGCGGAGCCGCCGGCTACACGCCCGCCCTGCACCTCATGCGCACAGGAGCTGCCGGTGTGCTGGTTGGCTTCGGTGGCGGCGCAACCACCACTACCCGCCGCGCGCTTGGCATTCACTCGCCCATGGCTTCTGCCATCTCCGACGTCGCTGCTGCCCGCCGCGATTACATGGATGAGTCCGGTGGCCGTTACGTTCACGTCATTGCCGACGGCGGCATGGGCAGCTCGGGCGATATCGTCAAGGCCATCGCCATGGGCGCCGACGCTGTCATGCTCGGGAGCGCTTTGGCACGTGCCGAGGAAGCCCCCGGCCGTGGCTGGCACTGGGGCCCGGAGGCGCACCACCTCGAAACGCCCCGTGGTGACCGCGTCAATGTCGGTACGGTCGGTCCGTTGGAAGAGGTTCTTTTCGGACCGGGGCACCACACGGATGGCACGTCAAACCTCATTGGTGCGCTCCGGCGCTCCATGGCCACCACTGGATATTCGGACCTCAAGGAGTTCCAGCGCGTTGACGTCGTCGTGTCACCGTACTCGGGCAACTGATCCGGCCCGCCCCGATCGCGGCCCTGCCCAAGGCGGCGAGCAACAAGTAGGGTAGGGAACTACCAGCTGTTGCGTTTGAGGAGGGGTCCGATGAGCAATATCGCAGGCGGTCCGCAGGGGAATTCCCAGGGAGCATTAAGCCCGGAATCCCGCGCCGCGTCGATCGAAGTCCTGAAAGCCACCGCGGAAGCCGGCAAGGAGCTCGACATCCTGATTGTGGGCGGCGGTGTGGTTGGAGCCGGCGCCGCGCTGGATGCCGTGACCCGTGGGCTGACAGTCGGCATCGTCGAAGCCAGGGACTGGGCCTCAGGAACCTCGTCCCGCTCGTCCAAGCTCATTCACGGCGGCCTTCGGTATTTGGAGATGCTCGATTTCGGACTGGTCCAGGAGGCACTCCAGGAACGCGGGCTACTGATCCAGCAGATCGCACCCCACCTGGTCCGCCCTGTGCCCTTCCTGTATCCGCTGACCCGCCGTTTCTGGGAGCGCCCCTACGTCGGCGCAGGCATCCTGCTTTACGACACCTTGGGCCTGACATCCGGGCACAGCCGCGGCGTGCCCATGCATAAGCACCTCTTCCGGCGCGGCACCCTGCGCGCTGCTCCCAGCCTGAAGGACGACGCCTTCGTCGGCTCCATCCGCTACTACGACGCGCAAGTCGATGACGCCCGGCTCGTGGTCAACCTGGTCAGGACTGCAGCCCATTACGGTGCGTATGCAGCCAACCGGGTACGGGTGGTCGACTTCCTGCGGGAAGGCGAACGCGTCGTGGGCGCCAAAGTGGAAAACCAGGAGGACGGCAGTGTCTTCGAAATCAGGGCCAAGCAAGTAGTCAACGCCACCGGCGTGTGGACGGATGAAACCCAGGCGATGGTCACGGACCGGGGGCAACTCAAGGTCAGGGCCTCCAAGGGCATTCACCTCGTTGTGCCGCGCGACCGTTTCCAGTCCACTGTGGGGTTGATCCTGCGCACGGAAAAGTCAGTGCTCTTTGTCATTCCCTGGGGGCGGCACTGGATCATCGGAACAACCGACACCGACTGGAAGCTCGATAAGGCGCACCCGGCTGCCTCCAGCAAGGACATCGACTACGTGCTGGACCATGTGAACAAGGTCCTGAAGCGTCCATTGACCCGGGAAGACGTGGAGGGCGTCTACGCAGGGCTCCGGCCGCTCCTGGCCGGCGACAACGATTCCACGGCCAAGCTGTCCCGCGAACACGTTGTGGCGCATCCTGTGCCGGGGCTGGTGGTTGTGGCCGGCGGAAAGTACACCACCTACCGGATCATGGCCAAGGATGCAGTGGACGAGGCAACCAGGGCCATGGACGAACGCGTTCCATCCAGTTGCACGGACACCATTCCGCTGCTCGGCGCCGAAGGATTCAAAGCCGCATGGAACCGGCGGGGCAGGTCCGCTGAGCAGGCGGGCGTCCACGTTGCCCGTGTTGAGCACCTGCTCAACCGTTTCGGCTCCATGACCCCGGAAGTCCTCGACATCGTTTCCAACCGACCGGAGCTGGCAGAGCCTCTTCCCGGTGCCGACGACTATCTGGCCGCAGAGGTTGTTTACGCGACAACCCACGAAGGCGCCCGTCACGTTGACGACGTTTTGACCCGTCGTACCCGTATTTCCATCGAAGCCTGGGACCGGGGTGTGTCTGCCGCGCCCGTAGTAGCTAAGCTGATGGGAGAAATCCTTGGCTGGAGCGAGACTCAGCGCGAAAGCGAAATCAAGCACTACCTGGCGCGGGTGGAAGCTGAACGACTCAGTCAACAGCAACCCGATGACGAATCGGCCGATGCCGCACGCATGGGAGTGGATGACATCGTTCCCCTTCGCTGACCAGTTCAGGAAAATGCGGCCAGAAGGCCACACTGGAGGGAACACGACTTGGCTGAACCACTTGACCGGTATGACGCGGAACTGACAACCCCGGATACTGTCATCCTCGAACTTGTTGCCCAGGACAAGATCGATGCCGCGGCCCAACTGGCCACGAAGCTCCACGCTGCTGGCAGGATCACCAACCTCGAGGGCTTCCTGGAGCAGGTACATTCCCGTGAGCACCAGCTGGCTACGGGACTTCCCGGGGGAATTGGGCTGCCGCACGCCCGCAGCGAGTACGTGGACAGGATCTCCATTGCAGTGGGCGTGACCAAATTTGGCCACGCCCTGGATTTCGGCGCAACGGACGGTCCCGCAACACTGATCCTCCTCATCGCAACCCCGGCGAGCTCCTTCTCGGACCACCTTGAGGTCCTGGCCACCCTCGCCCGGTCCCTATCGAAGGAATCCTTCAGGGAATCCATGCGCCGGGCGCACGATCCCGAAGTCATCTCCGAACTCATCAACTCCAGCCTGGTGTTCTTCGACCACTAAAGATTGGGGCAGGCCCTTTCGTGTCGACTCCGTCGCCGCGCAGGGACCCTGATGCCCTACTCCAGGGCCCGTTTCGTTGTTCTACAGCCGGACGAAGTACGGTTAAGGGGTGTTGAAAACCGCGTTGAAACCCCGCTGGATCGCAGGACTGGTCTTTGCGCTTGTGCTGTCCGGGGTGTTTGTGCTGCTCAGTCAGTGGCAGCTCAGCCGGTCCACCCAGCACGAACCGCCTGCGCCGTCCAGCATCGAGGAAGTAAAACCCCTGGTGGACGTCCTTAAGCCGGGCGAGTTCTTCCACGGATCCGTATCCGACCAAATGGTCAGCGCGACCGGAAGCTATGACCCCGACAAGCAGGTCCTTGTAGAGGGCCGCCTGTACAACAACCAAAAGGGTTACTGGATCGTCTCGGCCTTCGCGGTCAACGACGCCCCAAAGCTCAGCGGCGTGGCCGCTTCGCCCCAGACCTGGATCCCGGTAGCCCGTGGCTGGGTGGCCGACGCCTCCCAAGCCGGGCCGCCGCCGTCGGGCACTATCACGCTTACCGGTCGCCTCATCCCGTCTGAAGCCCCCGTACCAAACCTCGACGCCGGGCCAGGACGCGCGTCTGCGGTGTCCACCGCGGAACTCATCAACGACTGGGAAGTGTCCAGCTATCCTGGCTTCATCGCCGCGACGTCAGAGATGGCCGATGGGGTAGCAGTGCCGGTCTCCGACACGATGAAGGCCCTCAATATCCCCGCGCAGCCGCCCGCTGAGCAGGTCAACTGGCTGAACCTCTTCTACGCAGTGGAATGGGTGGTCTTCGCAGGCTTCTCGATCTTCATCTGGTGGCGGCTGGTCAAGGACGACTACCGCCGGGACCTGGAAGAGGATGAGGACGACGAGTTCGACGCCGAAAACGGCACAGTTACGACAGCCAGCACAGAACCTACAAGCCCAGAGCAAGAACAAAAGGTGCAGCAATGATTGAGCCCAAACCGGCCATCCAGCCCGAGCAATCCGGAAACAAGCCCAAGAAACGGCGGTTCGGCGGAACGGAAGCCCAGATCCGTTCTGCGCTGAAGTTCTACAAGGTGATGGCCTACCTCACGGGTGCGATGCTTCTGTTGCTGTGCGCGGAGCTGATTGCCCGCTACGCCTTCGGTGTCTCGCTCTTCGCAGGCGGTACTGATGCGGTCACCGGGCAGCCGTTCGGTTTCGGCTTTGCCGAGTCCGAGCCAAAGGGCGTCATCGGTGGGTTCAACATCTCCACCTCGGTGCTGATTGTCCATGGCTGGATGTACGTCGTCTACCTGGTCTCCAACTTCCGGCTGTGGTCCCTCATGCGGTGGCCGTTCTCCAAGATGATCCTGCTGGCACTGGGCGGCGTCATCCCGTTGCTGTCGTTCTTCGTCGAGAAGAAATTCCACGCAGAGGTGGAGGCCGAGCTGGCCGCCAACCCGCAGGCCTCCAAGCGTTACTAGGCTCCGCTGGGCATCGCTGGTGTGAGATGCCTAACGACCGGCCCGGATTTGGCCGTCCTGCGCCGCTGCCAACGTGCACCCGGGTGGTCCGGCAAAGTAGTCTTGGTGGGTGACTACTCCCACCGCACCCCAGACTTCCCAGAAGCCGGTGCTGGTTGTTGACTACGGTGCCCAGTACGCGCAGCTGATTGCCCGCCGCGTCCGGGAAGCGAATGTGTATTCGGAAATCGTTCCGCATACCTTCACCACCGAGCAGCTTCTGGCCAAGAACCCGGCAGCCATCATTCTTTCCGGCGGACCCTCCAGCGTCTACGCCGAGGGCGCGCCGTTTGTGGGCCCGGACCTCTTCGAGGCCGGCGTTCCCGTTTTCGGCATCTGCTACGGATTCCAGGCCATGGCAAATGCCTTGGGTGGCAAAGTGGCCCAGACCGGTTTGCGGGAATACGGCGCAACCGAAGCGCTCCTTGTGGGTGACGCACGATCCATCCTCGATGGCGTACCGGCGTCCCAGAACACCTGGATGAGCCACGGCGACTCCGTTCACGAAGCGCCCGAGGGCTTCGAAGTGCTGGCTACTACGGCCGGAGCCCCGGTAGCGGCCTTCGCCAACGACGAGAAGCGCCTTTACGGTGTGCAGTGGCACCCCGAAGTGAAGCACTCGGTCCTTGGCCAGCATGTCCTGGAAAACTTCCTGTTCAAGGGAGCGGGCCTGAGCCCCAACTGGACAACAGGCAACATCCTCGAAGAGCAAGTGGATCGTATCCGCGAGCAGATCGGGGACTCCAAGGTCATTTGCGGCCTCTCTGGTGGCGTTGACTCCGCCGTTGCCGCCGCCCTTGTCCAGCGCGCGGTCGGCGATCAGCTGACCTGTGTTTTCGTGGACCACGGTCTCCTGCGCGAAGGCGAAGCCGAGCAGGTTGAACGGGACTTCGTGGCCGCTACGGGTGTCAACCTGTATGTTGCGAACGAGCAGGAACGCTTCCTGTCGGCGCTTGCAGGCGTCAGCGATCCCGAAACCAAGCGCAAGATCATCGGCCGTGAGTTCATTCGCGCCTTCGAGGAAGCGGAACGGGCCATCATCGCCCAGGCCGCGGCCGACGGCGAGAAGATCAAGTTCCTGGTCCAAGGCACCTTGTACCCCGACGTCGTCGAGTCAGGCGGTGGAGAAGGCGCTGCAAACATCAAGAGCCACCACAATGTGGGTGGGCTTCCCGAGGACCTGCAGTTTGAGCTTGTCGAGCCTCTGCGCGCCCTGTTCAAGGACGAAGTCCGTGCCGTAGGCGCCCAGCTTGGCCTGCCGCAGGAAATCGTTGGCCGCCAGCCGTTCCCCGGCCCCGGCCTGGGTATCCGCATCGTTGGTGAAGTGAACAAAGAGCGCCTGGACCTGCTGCGCAAGGCTGACGCCATTGCCCGTGCAGAGCTGACGGCTGCCGGTCTGGACAACGACGTCTGGCAGATGCCCGTCGTCTTGCTCGCTGACGTACGCAGCGTTGGTGTTCAGGGCGACGGCCGCACCTACGGACACCCGATCGTGCTCCGCCCGGTGTCCTCCGAGGATGCCATGACGGCTGACTGGTCCCGGTTGCCGTATGACCTCCTGGCCCGGATCTCCAACCGCATCACCAATGAGGTGGAAGGGGTGAACCGCGTGGTGCTGGACGTCACCAGCAAGCCACCGGGAACCATCGAGTGGGAATAGCATTCTGAGTGGCCGGCCTCCCTTGGGGGCCGGCCACTGTGCTTCAACCAGGGGCATTGTGAGCCGTCGACGGGTAGCCAGTTGCTAACTGGCGGCGAATTTCGCGTCGGAACAGCGTTGCGAAGTGGGCTGGCCGGGTATTCCGGCTACCCTCGAAAGTATGCCGTTATGGTCCAGGGCGTCTAAAGCTAGTACAGAAAAGAAGGCAGAAGTTGTGTCATTAGGTCTAGGCCAGGAAGAGGGCTCCGAGGAGCTCAGGAAATGGCTGTCTGGTCTTAAGCCCGTTACCGGGGCGGATACGATGCTGCGTTTCGTTAAGACCCCGGAAGGCGCCATTGATCTCAGCAATGCCCACCCGTCCGGCCTCGCCCAGCTGCTCGCGGGCCGCAGGACGCGTTTGTCCACTCTGATCAGGGACCGGCAACAGTATTTGGTTGCCGCCCGGGCAGCCCGGAATATCCGGTCCAAAATCTTCGAACTCAGCAACGACCGCGGTATCGAAGCCGGATACTTGTCCGCCGGCACCGTGGTGTGGACATCGGCGGTAGGTGGCAAGCCGCAGCGCGTTTCCGCGCCGGTCATGCTCACGTCCATTGTTCTCACCGTCCGGCCCGGCGAGGACGACTTTGAGCTCCAGCTCACCGAACAGGCCCGTATGAACCCGGCCCTCGTTCGGCACTTGAAAACAGTTCATGGCATCGTTTTTGATGTTAACGCCGTGGCACGCATGGCCTACAACACGGCCAGGCTCGATCCGCAGCCGGTTCTGGATCGTTTGGCTACCTTGGTCCAGCCCATTCACGGGGCCGAGGTGGAGTTCAATCTGCTCGTCACCACCTTGGCTGATCTCTCGGGGAACCTGGATGATCCGTGGATCAACATGAACAACCCCACGGTGGCCGCTTTGGCCAGTGCCGCCAACGGTGGCGATATTGAGCCTGAACCCATCAAAGCGGGCAGGTTTGCCGATCTTGACCAGCGGGATCCCGCCGATGAACTCCTCCTGCTCGACGCCGACACGGACCAGCAGTACGTTGTGGACGCCGTCCGGGCTGGAGATTCCCTCGTTGTCAGCACCCCTCCGGGAAGTGGGCAAACGCAGACCGCGATCAACGCCATCGGCGCCCTGGTCAGCGAAGGAAAGTCCGTCCTCGTGGTGGGGGACAGGCAGTCCAGCCTTGCCGGACTGTCCGCGCACCTGGAATCGTTGGGCCTCGATTCGATGTTCTTCCGGCCAGGCAACGGAACGACGCCGCAGCAGCTTAAGGGCCAGCTGGTCCGGGCCATCATGCGCAGCGAGAAGGCCCTGGAGCCTCAGCTGGGGAACCTTCATCAGACGCTGACCGAACACCGGCATGCCCTGATGGACCATGTGGCGTCCCTGCACAATGTCCGTGAGCGCTGGGGTTGCTCGCCGTACCAGGCTATGCAGTCGCTCGCGGAGTTGACGTCCATCCACCCTGCGCCTTCCACGACCGTGCGGTTGAAACGCAGCGTCCTGGACAACATCAAGGATCGTGAAGAGCTCGCCGGCCGTTTGCGTCGTGCGGCCGAGCTGGGCAGCTTTAGCCGCGCCTCGACTTCCAGCCCTTGGTATGGCGCACGTCTGGTGACCCGCAAAGAGACAGAAGAAGCCCAACAGTTGGTGCGGCTGGCTGAGGAGAAACTCCCCATCCTGCGTGACCGCATGAAGCAGGTCTCCGACCACGCCGAGATCAGGCTGGGCGAAACCTTCACCGAGTGGGGAGCGCAGCTCGAACTGCTCATTGCAGTGCGTGAAAGCCTGGACAAATTCACCCCGGATATCTTTGACCGGCCCGTCCACGACCTCATCTCCGCGACAGCCAGCTCCGCGTGGCGCCGTGAACGAAACCTGGAAATGCCTTCCATGCAGCGTTCCCGGCTGCGGCGCGTGGCCAAGGAATACGTACGGCCCGGCGTCCACATCGCGGACCTCCATAGTTCGCTGGTACTGGTCCAGGAACAGCGTGCCCTGTGGGCCGGCTACGCGACGACGCAGCGCCACCCGGCTGTGCCGTCCGGCCTTGCCGACCTCGGTGCCCTCTACCGGGAGCTGGACGTCGAACTGCTCCGGCTCGGTGAAGCCCTCAAGCACACTGCCGCCGGAGGCTCCCTGCACCAAACGCCGTACCTGGAACTCATGGAACGGTTGGAGCGCCTGGTAGCGGACACCGCCACCTTGGAGACCTTGCCCGAGCGGACGCTGTTGATTGAGGAGATGCGCGAGCACGGTCTTGGTGAGTTGCTCGCTGATCTCGCTGCCCGCGAAGTCCCGGCACCCTCGGTGGCAGCAGAGCTGGACCTTGCCTGGTGGCAGTCCGCGCTGGAAGCCATGATCAGCGGCGACGATTACCTTGCAATGTCCGACGGTGACTCGTTGCGCCGCCTCGAGGCCGAATACCGGCTCGCGGACCAGGCCCATATAGCCAGTGGTGCCGCCCGCCTTCGTTGGCAGTTGGCGCAGAAATGGCGTCAGGGCATCCTCGAACACCCGCGGCAGGCCGAGTTGCTTCGCGCCCTGTTGAAGGACGGCCGTGTGACGTTGCCAGCGCTGAGCGCGCAGGCGCCGGACCTAGTGCCGCTGCTGGTGCCGGTGTGGTCGGTCAGCCCCTACCTGCTGACCGGCGTCCTTCCTGCCGAGCAAAAGTTTGACGCCGTGGTGATCATCGATGCTGAGTCCACCTCCCTGCAGGCAGTTCTTCCTGCCATTGCCCGTGCACATCAGGTAGTGGCTTTCGGGGACGCGAAAATCGCCAACGCGCGCACTTTCAGTGTTGCCGTGGAACCCCCGGTTGCTGGCGTAGCCAGCCACGAAGTTGTGGACAGCGCCTTCAAGGCCCTTGCCCGTGTACTTCCGACCTGGCAGCTGAATTGGGTCTACCGCGCAGTGGACGAGGACTTGATCCTCCAGTTGAGCAAGAACTACTACGACGGCGGACTGCGGCGCCTGCCCGACGGCAATTCGGTCACCGGCCTGGACCGTTCGATCCTGGTGGAATACATCCCCGATGGTACTGGCCTCCCGGGCGCCGACCACGAAGGCGTCGAGTCCGTCACCGCGGAGGTCAACCGCGTAGTGGACCTTGTGTTCGAACACGCAAGGCTTCGCCCCCGCACATCCTTGGCGGTAGTAACGGCCAGCCTGCGCCACGCGGCCAGGATTGGTGAGGCCATTAGGCTCCAACTGCCCAACCATCCCCTCCTGTCCACCTTCTTCGGAGCGGGTCCCGAGTCCTTCAGGGTGGTGGACCTGGAGCGCGCTCAGGGTTTGGTACGGGATCACGTCATTTTCTCGCTCGGCTACGGACGCACTCCGCATGGCCGTGCGCTCCACTCCTTCGGGCCCTTGTCCACGGAAGGCGGGCGTAACCGCTTCGCTTTGGCAATGACCCGAGCCCGTCGCTCCATGCACGTGCTGACCTGCTTCCGTCCCGAAGACCTCGACCAGGACCGCCTGGCTCATGGTGCCGTGGACTTCTACGAGTTGCTGGACCGTGAACTCTCTGGAAACAGCAACCTTGGAACGCCTGCTTCCCGTGCTGTCGCCAGCGAACAAGCACTGGGTGAGGATCCCCTGGTGGCAGATCTGGGGGAGCGGCTGCGTGCCCGTGGAGCGCGTGTCTGGCATCTCTACGATGGGGTACTGGACATCGCTGCCGCCGCGGATCCGGTGCATACCATTGGCCGGGAGGGTGCGGAGATTCCTACTCCGGTGGCCATTGAATCCGATGGAACCGAGCGTTACAGGCGTATGAGCGTGCGCGAGCGAAGCCGCCTGCGACCACAACTGCTGGAGCGCATGGGTTGGCGCTACATGTCGCTGTGGACGATCGAAGTCTTCACTGACCCGTCGTCCTGTGCCGACCGTATCGGCTCCTACCTGGGACTTGAAAACCACATCCCGCAGCTCGCCTCCACTCCTCAGCATGGCTTCCTGGACGTGGATGTTGAACAATTGAACCTGGACAAAGCACAGCCATCCTTCACGCCCAGTGCGCGAAGGGCGGCCGGCAACAACGAGGCTGGCACCAAGCCGGACGATGCTGCTGCCGACAACGGAAAAGAAGCACCAATGACGGAACAAGTAACCGGCGAGGAAGACAACGCCGCGGAGCGCTCTGATGATGCTGTCCAAGGCAGCGCGGGGGACCCGGAGGAGTCGAAGGCTGTTCCTGCCAAGCCGGCCTCGCAAGGAATTCTTCCTACGAAGGCCGCGGAGGACGATCCGCGCCGGTGGGGAGACGAGTCCGGTTATGACCATGAGGAGTGGCTGAAGGAGCAAAAGCCCCCTCACTGGGGCTAACAGTCCACCCTGAAGGCGCGTCCCGACGGCACTTCCCATCACGGGCTGACCAGTACAAAGAAAAGCTTGCCTTGCGTTGATGCGCCGGCGAGCTTTTCTGCTTGCTGGGGATCAGCCGCCACTACCACCAAGCCGTCGCTGTCACCCGTACCGAGCCACTCACCGGGCTTCCCGCCCTGGGCAGAGGTCCAGAGCACGGCAACAGGACCCGCCAGGACCTGGCTTTCGCGGGACTCATCGTAGGATCCGGCTGAGGTGAGGACCACGGTCACTAACTGCCCGGGGGAGAGTAGCTGGATGGATGACGGGTCGGCCATCCGCAGAGGGACTGCTGCCGTGCCAGGGGGTGCGCCGGTGAGCAGCCCAGGACCCAGCAGGCTCGATTCCGTGGGGATCTGCCCCCGGCCAAGGGGCGCGGCAAGCTGGCGTCCCACCAGGACGCCAGGGTCGTCAAATGCGGTGGAGATTGCCAGGTCCCGGGACACGGGGATTGCGGTGAAGTCGGAGGCAGCCAAGCTGGTGCCGCCCGGGAGGTCCCGGGCAGCCACCAGTACGTTGACGCGTTGCTCTGCTGCGGGTGTCAGTTGCTGGACTGCGATGCCGGCAGCGGCACAGAGCAGGAGCGCAACAGTGAGGCGGCGGTTGCGTGAGATCCATGATCCGAACCTGCGCCTCAGTCCACGCCGAGTGTCAGGGTTGCGCGGACGGTTCCGGCTGAACTTGGTATCAAACGGGGCGCGTACGGGCGGCCGTAATTGAGGAGACCGGTTCCCGACGGCCGCAGCTGAGCGCTCGGCGCGGGCAAGGAGTGTGCTTCGTGGCTGGTGTGGCATGCAGCCACGCTAGCCAGCACGGCACCCACGGAAACAGTGCCGGGCTGTCCTATGTGGAAAAGACGGTTCCTAGCTGGCCGCGGCTGCCGGCGCGGGTGTTGCCGCGGGCGTCGACGACGCAGCTGCGGGCGCTGCGGGAGCAGCCGAAACCGTGCTTCCCTTGGCGTCGCGGGAGTCAGTGCGGTAGAAACCGGAGCCCTTGAAAACGACGCCAACGCTGTTGAACTTCTTGCGAAGCGCTCCCTTGCATTCGGGGCACTCCGTCAGGGAGCTGTCAGAGAAGGACTGGACGATGTCAAAGGCATGGTCACAGTCTTTGCAGGCGTATGCGTAAGTGGGCACTGAATTCCTCCTTCAGGACAAGGTTCAGGTCCTGTGCCACGCCTCCGGAGCGTATCCGGGTTAGCAGTCGCAGGGCCTGAGTGCCAATTCTATCATCCGGTGCCTTGGCAGCAGTCGTGCCGGACTGAAGGTCATAACATCGCGACGTGGTCGCCTATTCCGGGCCGTCGAGGCGAATGAACCCGGAGGGCGTGAGCACTTCCCGCACGGGGCGGTCGAACGGTTCGGCGGGAATGGAACCGGAAGGCAACAGGTCGTCGTCGTACACCACCGCGATGGTGGGCGGCCGCTGGCCGGATGCGTCGAGTCCCTGGAGGAGCCGGTCGTAGTAGCCGCCACCTTGGCCGATCCTGTTACCGTCCCGGTCTACAGCCGTGGCAGGCATGAAAATCCCTGCGGCGTCCGCTACTACTGAACTTTCCAGCCGTTCGCCCTCGGGCTCGTCGATGGGGGCGTAGGAGGACCGCACGAACACGGTTGACGGGGTCCAGTAGACCCAGCTCAGTTGCCGCCCAGGCTCACAGACCGGGAGCAGGATCCGATGTCCGGCGTCGTAGAGGGCCTGAATGAGGGGCAGTGTGGGAGGTTCGAAGGCGACGCCGACGTAGACCGCAAAAGTGCCGGCGGAGGAGGTCCTTGCGGCCGCCCACTCCGTGCCGTGCCGTGCAATCGACGTGCCGGCGGCTGCAATCTGCTCCGAGGTCAGGCTTCGCCTGTGCAGCCGGCGGCTGCTCCGGATGTCTTCCTTCGTTGCCATTCATATCCGTTCCTAGGGTCTGTCCGTGCCATCGGAAGGAGCAGCAGGGCTGCCCTTTCCTGAATCAAAAAACTCCCTGCCGGTGCGGCGGGGTTTAGCCGTTGATGTCTTCCTTCCGTTAGATTAGTCCGGTGACTCTCGATAACAATGCTGTCCGTAAGGCCGTCATCCCCGCAGCGGGCCTTGGCACCAGGTTCCTGCCTGCAACAAAGGCGATGCCCAAGGAAATGCTGCCCGTGGTTGATAAGCCAGCCATCCAGTACGTCGTCGAAGAAGCCGTTAAGGTGGGCCTGCACGACGTCCTCATGATCACAGGGCGCAGCAAGCGCGCCCTCGAAGATCACTTTGACCGTGTGCCTGCCCTCGAGGCAACGCTTGCGGAAAAGGGTGATACTGCCAAGTTGGAGGCCATTCAGTCGGCCACCAACCTGGGCGACATCCACTACGTTCGCCAGGGCGACGCCAACGGGCTCGGCCACGCAGTTCTTCGTGCAAAGCAGCACGTTGGCTACGAACCGTTTGCCGTGCTGCTTGGTGATGACCTGATCGATCCCAAGGACGACCTGCTCAGCGAGATGATTGCTGTCCAGCAGAAGACCGGCGGATCCGTGGTGGCCCTCATCGAAGTTGAGCCCTCAAAGATCAGCGCCTACGGCTGCGCGGACGTTGAGGACGAAGGCGAGGACGGCTACGTGCGCATCAAGCAGCTCGTGGAGAAGCCTTCGCCGGAAGAAGCTCCGTCAAACCTGGCCGTGATTGGCCGCTACGTCCTCCACCCGGCAGTGTTTGAGGTCCTGGAGAAGACCGGGCCCGGCCGTGGCGGGGAAATCCAGTTGACGGATGCCCTCGAGGTACTCGCGGCGGGCGAGGGTGAAGGCTATGGCGTGTACGGCGTTGTGTTCCGCGGACGCCGCTACGACACCGGCGACAAGCTGAGCTACCTCAAGGCCTGCATCGAGCTTGCCTGCGAACGCGAGGACCTCGGTCCCGAATTGCGCGAGTGGCTGCCGAACTTCACTGCAGCTCTTCCCAAGTAACAACGGATGTACGGCTCTGCGATCTGGCCGGTGACGCTGGAAAGCGGAGACCTGTTGCTTCGGCCCATCCGCTACCGCGATAAGCGGGAGTGGTCCGAAGTCCGTTCACGGAACAGTGAATGGCTTGCGCCGTGGGAGGCGTCCAACCCGGCTCCGGGTGGGCGCCTCCCCAGCTATCGCCAGATGGTGGCCTCCTTGAACGATCAGGCCCGCCAGTCCACCGCACTGCCTTTTGTGATCGTCGAGCGGACCCCCGGCTTTCGTGAACCGAAGATTGTGGGGCAGTTAACGGTTTCCTCCATTGTGTGGGGTTCGGCGATGATGGCCACCCTGGGCTATTGGGTCGATAAGGACCGTGCCGGGCATGGCATCGCTCCGACCGCCGTCGCGATGGCCACCGACCATTGCTTCCGCGTGCTGGGCCTGCACCGGATGGAAATCAATATCAGGCCCGAAAACGCGCCTAGCCTCCGGGTCGTGGAGAAACTGGGCTTCCGTGATGAGGGCTACCGGGAACGGTACCTGCATATCAACGGTGAGTGGGCCGACCACCGCTCCTTTGCGCTTACTTCCGACGAAGTTCCCGAAGGACTCCTGCGCAGGTGGCTGAGCGGACAAACGGGCAGGTCATAGTCCTTTTTGGCCCTAAGTCCAGTCATTTGCGGACTCGCCCACGACACACCGGCCTCAATGCCGCCGCCCCCGGTGATTTGCTTCTACGGTTTTGAATGTGGACTTCCCTCTCAGCAGCTCAGTGATACTCGTGGTCGCTGTCGCGCTGTGGATGGTCTGGGTGGCGCCTTACGTTTTACGGAACAGGCGTTCGCAAGTCCAAACAGTAGCTGTTCCAGCAGACGCTATCGACGACGAACCAGACGAACCGCAGGCAGGGGTGGTACTGACTTTGGCACCTCAGCAGGAGAAACCGATGGAGACCATGCACAGGACAGCACCGGCGTCGCCCCAAGGATCCCCAGCGGCCGCGTCTGCCCCTCAGAAGGCGTCCTCCACACCCTTCACTATTCGATATGCCCGGTTTACGTTGGCGTTGTCGGGGCTTGCCCTGCTCTTGACGGCGATAGTTTCAGGCGTCCTTAGCCTTTTCGGTAAGGGATCGTTTTGGTTGCCGCTCGTCTCGGTGATCGGTGCGGTAGTCGCCGTCGTGGTGTTGCGCAGGCTCGCCCTTCGCGACCTTCGTGAACGACGGGCACGGCGCGCAGCGCAGGCAGCGCCCATCCCGACTCCGGCGCGTTACCTGCCCAAGGAAGAGCCTGCCGAGCCGAAGGCCACCATAGTCTTCGATGCTGAGGCCGCCAGCCGCGAAGCCAACCGACCCACGGCGGACGAGTTGCGTCAGGCTGCCCTGGCAGTTGCCGTTGCCGCCGGGGATCACTCAGCCAGCACTGCCAAGGAATCCAAGGGCGCAAGCTGGAAACCTGTTGAGGTCCCAAAACCCACGTATGTCGATGCCGCTAAAGCAGCCCGCCCGGCACCCGAGCCGTTGGATCTCCCGGAAGCCCCCAAGCCTGTGGGTAAGCCCATCTTGAAGCAAAATGCCGAGCAGGCAGAGGCCGCTGCGGTTTCCGTCAAAAGCCAGAGCGCACTCAGCAACCTGGATGACGTCCTTCAACGCCGTCGCGCGTAACAGCCTTCATGACCAGCATCTGCGTAGCAGGGGGCACCGGCCAGGTTGGCCGTGAGGTGGTCCGGCTCGCCCTAGCTGCGGGACACGCGGTGTCCGTGCTGAGCCGCCATGTGCCAGCCGCGGGTTCGGATCAGCGTCTCGACGGCGCCACCTACTTCGCGGCCGACGTCACCACGGGCGAAGGGCTGGCTGCCGCCCTGGCGGATGCCGAGGTCGTTATTGATTGCCTTGAGGGACAGTTTGGCAAAGCCAAAAAGCAGTTCGCCGACGGCGGTGCTCGCCTCGTCGAGGCCGCCCACCTGGCCGGGGTGGCCAGGGTTGTGGCGCTCTCCATTATTAACTGTGACCTGAGCAATTATTCGTATTATGTCTCCAAGGCCGACAAGGAGCGTGTGTACGCGGGGTCGCCGTTGCAGAGCATCGTGGTCAGGGCCACGCAGTTCCACAGCCTCGTAGCGATCATCTTTGCCACCGGCGCGCGGCTAGGGCTCATTCCCACTTTCACGGGGGCCAGGTTCCAGACCATCTCGCCGGAGGATGCCGCAGCCTCCCTGCTGGAAGCGGCAATGGCTGGGCACGATTCCACATCACACAGCATCCGCACTGTGGGCGGTCCGGAGGTGCTGACCATGAGGCAACTGGCCGAAGATTGGAAACGTGTCACGGGCGCACGTGGAAAGATCATCGGGCTGCCGTTGCCGGGACCGATGGGCGCTTACCTGCGTGCAGGCTACAACCTGGTCCCAGAGCAAAAGGTTGGGACCGAGACGTTCGTGTCGTGGTTGGAAAAGCGCGGGGAAACTTTGTAGCCTAGGGACACTGGTCCGGCATCAATACCCGGCCCAGGGGCTATAGCTCAGTTGGTAGAGCGCTTCGTTCGCATCGAAGAGGTCAGGGGTTCGAATCCCCTTAGCTCCACAAATTTGAGGCCATAAACACAGGAATTTGCTACATCGCTGGCGTCTCCAACCCCATCGGACCTTACTCGAGGGCCAGAAGCATCGCCCGCAGGGGTCCGATGAGCTCCTCATGACGACCAGGGACGTCGGCTATCAGCATCCGTTCTTTCTCGATCAGCGTGGTGAACGCCGCTTCGACAATGGCTTGACCACTACCGGTGAGCCGCACAAGGACCACCCGACCATCACGGTCACTGACGCGCCTCTCTACCAGAGATCGGTCCAACAGTCGGTTCACCCGGTTGGTCATCGTGCCGGAAGTGACAAGGGTCTGCTGAATCAGTTCCCCCGGGGTGAGTTCATGGGGAGGGTTCGACCGTCGCAGGGCGGAAAGGACATCAAATTCCCACCCCTGGAGATTGTGCAGTGCGTAGGCTTCCCTGCGCGCGGCGTCCAGACGCTGCGCGATCCGGCCAATGCGGCTGAAGATCTGAAGCGGAGAAGCATCGACCTGAGGAAGAGCGCGTTGCCACCCCTCGACGAGCAGGTCGACGCTGTCGGCAGGGGAGTCATGGGTTGCTTTCACACCACCGAGTATATCTTGACGTCAAGATATTTACGCGGGTAGCGTCACACTCGTAACCTAAACCGGTCTCGAACGGAGCGCCCTATGCCCATCGACTTCTCCAGCCCTGCCAACCGCAATACTTATGCCCTGCGCGTTGCCGACCAGACGTGGACGCAAGGGATCACCGCGCTGATCGATCCCCAAGGCCTGCGGGTGGCGGACATAGGATGCGGTGGAGGGATCTATTCGACCTCATGGCTCGAACTCGGAGCTGAGTCCGTGGTCGGCGTCGACTTCTCCGCCCAGATGATCGAAGATGCCGTCACACGCGCCGACGAGTCGCCGGACCTTACGTTTTTGGTGGCAGATGCCACCGCGACCGGGTTGGCGGATCACTCAGCCGATCTGGTCTTTCAGCGGGCACTGGTCCATCACCTCAACGATCCAGTTCTCGCTTACCGGGAAGCCAAAAGAATCCTTAGCCCGGCGGGGCGTCTGATGATCCAGGACCGGACGATGACGGACGTGCGTCGACCTGGATCCCCGACACACCTCCGCGGCTACTTCTTCGAGCTTTACCCCCGCCTTCTTGACTTCGAGGCAGCACGCCGCCCTAAGGAACAACAGGTGGAGGCCGATCTTCGCTCGGCTGGGTTCAGCAACCCTGAACGACACACGCTCGCCGAAAGGCGCCGCACCTACACGTCAATCGATGAACTGTCCGACGACTTGGCGGCACGTACGGGGCGGTCCATTCTGCATGAGCTCTCTAGCCCGGAGCTCGAGCGCCTCATCGATTACATTTCTGCCAGGGTCCATGCCGAAGGGCCGATTGAGGAAATCGACTACTGGACCGTCTGGATAGCCGCCCGGGACGATGCCTGATCAAGCCATTTCGAGGCGTTACTTACGGGCGCCCTTCATACTGGGCGCCGACCCGGTGGGGGCTATGGTGTGGGCGCGGTGATTGGTGTCTGTGCGGGCTCCGCTGTTTGTAGGCCCGGGCCGGAGGGGGCTGGACCGGGTGCCGGGACGGTGGGGGCGGCGGTCGGCTGGGCGGGGCCGGTGGCCTGGGTTGGATACGGTGCCGGTGTTGAAGCCGCTGGTGCGGGCGGCGGCACTGTTTCGACGCCGGACGCTGGTGTGGTTGTCCCTGGATTTGGGGTGGAGAGCGGGCCAGTGGACTGCGTTGGTCCGGGGGGTGCTGACGACGTTGGTGTCGGGGTCCCGGCTACGTGTGAGGTGGTGCTGGGGTCGGTTTGGATGATCTCCACGATCTGTCTTTTAAAGCCTTCGAGCTTTCCTTGGATTTCGGACAGCGGTACGTTCTGCAGGTTCCTGCCGTACTCGGCGATCTGTTGCCAGAGCGCATTCAGTTTGGCCATGCCGTCGGCGCTTAGTGGCCCGTCAAGGGTCAGGACCAGCTGGTTTGCAAGGGCGTACGTGAGGCAGCGGATGCAGTTGTAGTTGGCCGCCGCGGAGAGATTTTCCGGGACTACTACGTTGGCTTGTCCTACGATCAGGACCACCTGGAAGCCCACAGCTATGGCGGTGCAGTCTTTGCAGCTGGCGAAGGCGTAGGCCTCGTTGGTGTTGAGTACGTCCTTGCCGTCTTCGGCCCAGACCAGGGCGAAGGCGACGTCGTAGACCACGGATCCGTCTTTGGTGTTGACGGCGAGGGCTTGGTTGTCGCCGTCGTCGGGCGCTGGCGGTTTGTCGAAGGGAAACACCCAGGACGGGGCCGCCGTCGTTGTGTCGGAGGCTGTTGGTGTCGCCGAGGAGGTGTGGGGGACCAGAACCATGCTCAGCTGCGGTTCGTCCCTGGTGGGTTTGCGGGCATCTTGTGGCCAAAGGGCCACAGTCCCTCCGGCTTGGCCTTGTTTGAGGTTATGACCACCTGAGGTTGGAAAGATCGTGGTGGTGACGTCGGTCAGTGTGCCGCTCTCGTAGGGCTGGACCGGACGGTATGTCCCGGCGCTGGGCCACCATGCCCAGACGAGGCCGGCGGTGACGGCTGCGACGGCGGCCATGGCGACGGCTCGCTGCCAGGTTTTGCCCTGGGTTTTTTGCCACAGGCCGGTAACGGCCTGGCGGCCCAGGCGAACCAGGATGTAGAAGATGCCCACCACTGGAAGGGCGATGCACACCAGAGCGAGCACCCGCACAGCGGCGTCCGGCAAGTCCCCGGCGGCCAGGCTGTGAGCCAGGGCGGCTTGCTGTTTCTCGCCGTGGTCCCAGGCGGTGCCGACGACGCGGGGGAGGGTGAGCACCATGGTGGCCAGGCTGAACACCAGCAGGGGCACTGTGACCAAGACCCAGATAGTGACGACAGCGCGGGCCCAGGGTTTGAGCAGTTGTGCCTGTGGGTCTGTTTTGCGCCAAGGGATCAGTGCGAGCAGCGTTGGCTTGATTCGTTGGAAGAGGTCGGGGACGCCGGTGGCGTCGGCGAGGATGTGGTAACCGTCGAAGCGGACCATCGGCATCAGCTGCCGGACCATTTGCAGAATCTGTGTCACGACCACCAGCAGCAGTGCATCAAAGCCAGTAGCCCACCAGATGCCCATGATGGCTACTGCCACGATCGCGTTGAAGTACAGGCCGCCCAGATCGGTGCGGATCCGGCCGCCCCTGCCCAGCCGGTAGGAGTCGGTGACGTCTGTGTAGAAGGCCGGCCACATCAAGTACAGGCCGGCGCCCATGGCACCGGGGGTCGCGCCGCCGCGGCGGGCAGCGGCGGCATGGCCGAATTCGTGGAAGCCCGCTGACAGGACAGTGACCAGGAGGATCAGCAGCACCAAGCCTGGGTTCGCGAAGGCCTCATGCGTGGCGGAAGCAAGCCCCTTGACCATCAGCACCCACCAGCAGATGACGAGGAAGGCAGCGGTCACGGCGATGACGATCAGCGGGTTGAACAGCGCGGCGAACGGCGCCGTGATTTTTCGGGTGCGTTCCGGATCAGTGACGGAGTAGCGAAACCGCATGCCCAAGAGCGGGTTGGCCTTGCGGACCTGCGGCTGCGAGCCGTCGGCCAGCCGCAGCAGACCCAGCGGGAGCAGCTGGGTGTCGATCAGGGTCCGCACGTTGGCGGCGCTGACATCCTTGCCGACGGCGCTCCTGGCATGCTGTGCGATCTCCTCCAGGCCGCGGTTGCCGTCCACCGCTTCGAGGATCACGTACAGCAGCCGGGTCAACTGGATTGTCTGGCCGTCAGCGCGCCGAACGAGCGACGGGGCCTGCTTGTAGCCGGAACCTCTGGTTTCGCCGATCAGTTCGACGCCGTCGGCCAGCCCGGGCGGCGGCAGGATGTCCGGGTGCGCCGAGGATTCGGATGCCGGGGCAGGGGTCGACGGGCCGTCCGGCATGGACGGCCCGTCTTGAACGCTGGTCATGGACTGGTTACTGCTTCATGGTGGACTGCTGCTCAGCCCCTGCCGTGGCGTTGCCGTTGATGTCCTGGTTGATGATGGCATCCTGCTGGGCGACCGCGACCGCGTTGCTGTCGATCGAGCCGATGTTGGCGCCCACGGCAGCATCGATCGGGGCAGCAACATTGGCGTTGGCGGCCACTGCGCCGTTAATGGGTGCGGCAATGCCGGCATTCGCATCGAGGTTGACGTCGACGTTAAGCAGGTTGCCATTCAGGGCGCCCGAAGCTCCAGCTGCGGTCCCGCCAAGATCCGGTGTGCTTCCTGCCGGAAGCACACCGCCGGGAAGGGCGCCGTCGCTGGTTTCAGCGGGAAGCGTCGCACCCGCGGTGGCCGGGTCCGTCGTCGTCGGTTCTGTGGTGGCGGCGGTGCCACTGCCGTCCGCGGGTGCAGCGGTGCCCTGGTCAATGCCGCTGTCCTGCACTGAGTGGGCAGTAGCGTCTCCGGTGACGCCCTGGGTAATCAAGGTGCCTTGGTCAGCAAGGGCCTGGGACTCGGAGCCGAAGGACAGAACGTTGGCAGAGGCGGCTGCGTCGATCGGGGCGGCAACGTTGGCGTTGGCTGCGACGCCGAGGTCGATCGGGGCCGCGGCACTAATGCCGAGGTTGAGATCGGCGTTCAAGTCCAAGACGGAGGCGACCTCCTTGTCGGGCAGCGGCGTTGCACCTTCCGCCATCAGTTCCTCATCGGACAGCCCGCTGGTGGCGGATTCAGCACTCACGATTGGCTCCAATTTCCGGCACGGGTTCCGCTGCCCCCAGTGAGCAGTGTCCCTCCGACGTGCCTAACGACGCCTAATAGTAAGCATGATTACTAAATTATTGGTATCACCCTCCACCCACCTAACCTCTTTGCCTCCGACTGTCAGGCAGATAAATGGGCCCGAAGGTGTCCCGCCAGGCGGGAACCGTTCGGTAAATAGTGGTGTTTCTAGGTTCTTTTGAGAGAGTCCTTGAGCCGGATCTTGGCTGCCCTTTCGATCAGCACAGGTACGTAGTCCCTGATCGGGCCGTCATTGAGTGCGTTGTATTCCTCGCTGACAATTTCTTCGACCAGGGGTCGGGGAGCGTTCGGGAACTTGTTCACCAACCTGCCGATCACAGCAGCAACGGCTTGTCCCTCGTCTTCTTTGGCCATGGGCTCAGTTTCAGGTCTGCAGGGTGCGTCGTCAACCGAAAACATGTGAGTGTCGCTTGGCTGGTCTCATAGCACCTTCTTGGCTCATCACTCCCTGTGGATGGGTTCCCACGGGATGACGGCGTAGACCCTGCTGACCTCCCGTGCGGCATTCGCGTCATAGGATGTTGCTGGTTGCCACGTTCATTGGCGGAGTCGCCAACCTGATAGTCATTGTCGGGTTCATGGTCACCGCAACCTGCGGACTCCCGGATGGGGAACAGGGCTTGGCAACGGGGCTGGCGACCATGAGCCAGCAGGTCGGCATCACCATGGGTATCCCGGTCATGAGCGCAATCTTCACAGCTCAGATCCTGGCCGTCGGCAACAACCAGGCTCCCGCTGTCCTTAGCGGCGTCACTACCGCCATCTGCGTGAACGCAGGACTCTGCCTGCTCACTGCACTGGTTGTGGCACTGTTCCTGAAGAAGCCCTCGCGGGTCGCAGCATAGCCAATCCGGCATCGCCCCGGGCAGACGCGTTTCCATCCACGCGTCTGCCCGGGATTTCCTGTACCCGGAGGCCGTCACGGCCATTGTCTGGGCCTGGATCGGGGCATATCGTTAACTATCGTTCAGTATCGTTCGCTACAAATTGAGGTGGGCAAGATGCAGGATTCATTCCCCGCAGGCGGATTCATGGGCAACAGTTTTGACGGGATGTGGCAGGCCGTTGACGAGTTTCGTTCGCGGTTCGAGAAACGTTCCGGAACCAGGGCAGGGCGGGGCGAACTCCGCACGGCCGTCCTGGCGCTGCTGGCAGAGCGCCCCATGCACGGCTATCAGATCATTCGTGAAATCGATGAGCGCAGCAAAGGAAGCTGGAAGCCAAGCGCCGGGTCCGTCTACCCCACGCTGCAACTGCTCGCGGACGAAGGATTCGTCAGTTCGGAGGAATCCAACGGACGCAAGATCTACTCCTTGACTGAGGCCGGACGGGAGTACCTGGCCGACTCTGAAACCTCTTCACCATGGGAGTCCACGGGCACGGGGTCGGGCCCAGGGTTCGGGGCCCTTCCCAAAGCCGGAATGGCGCTTGCGCAAGCGGCGGCCCAAGTGGGTCGCACCGGAACGCCCAAGCAAGTGCAGGAAGCGGTCACCGTGCTTGAAGAGGCACGACGCCGGCTCTACTCCATCCTCGCCCAGGATTGACAGGGGTGACGTCGGTTCGGCGCGACCGGGCAGATCCAGCACCGGGCGCGGGGGACACCCGTGCCCGCTATCGCCGAATCCTGCGTTTCGCCGCTTGGCACCTTGCTGTCACCTGGTGGTTTGAGCTCCTGCTGCCGCGGGTGGGGCTGCGTCGGATTGGGGAGCGCAACCGGGCCAGGAGGATGCGCACTTTCGCGCAACGGTTCCATGACCTGGCGGTGGAGCTGGGGGGACTGATGATCAAGGTGGGACAGTTCATGTCTTCCCGCCTGGATGTCCTTCCGCCGGAAATCACCGCCGAATTGGAAGGGCTGCAGGACGAGGTGCCTCCTGTGCCTTTCCCTGCGATCCGATCCCTTGCCGAGGCCGAGTTGGGCGCGCCGTTGGGGGCAATTTTTGCTTCGATCGAGGAAGTGCCAATCGCCGCGGCGTCCCTGGGCCAGGCGCACCGGGCACAGCTCCTGCCCGCTAATGCCGCCGACACCGGACTCAGCAGCGTGGTGTTCAAGGTTCAGCGCCCGGGTATCCAAGCCATTGTCGACGTCGACCTGGCCGCCTTGCGCCGGGTGGGTGGCTGGCTGAGCCGCATCCGCCTCGTGTCAGACCGTGCCGATGTGTCGGCCCTCATCAAAGAGTTCGAGAAGACCAGCCTCGAGGAAATCGACTACCTGAACGAGGCGGCGAATTCGGAACGTTTCGCGGCTGATTTCGCCGACGATGCCCGCGTAACGGTGCCCGCGATCGTCTGGGAACGGACAACAAGGCGCGTGCTCACCCTGGAAGATGTCACGGCCATCAAAATCACCGACGCTGGGGCTTTGCGGGAAGCCGGCATAGACCCGGCCAAGGTCGCACCAGTTTTCGCCTCCGTCATGTTCGACCAGTTGTTCACGAACGGGTTTTTCCACGCCGACCCGCATCCGGGCAATATTTTCGTCACGCCAGCCAAGGGCCCAGCGGAGCATCCGTGGAAGCTGACGTTCATCGACTTTGGCATGATGGGCGAGGTTGCCCCGAGGACGCGAAGTGGCCTGCGCAAACTTTTGATCGCGGCCGCCTCCCGGGATGGCAAGGGGCTGGTGGAGGCCATCGGCGACGTTGGCGTTCTGATGCCTTCGGCTGACAAACCTGAGCTGGAGCGGGCCATGTCCCAGCTCTTCGACCGGTTTGGCGGAATGGGCTTCGCCGAATTGAGGGACGTGGATCCGCGCGAGTTCCGCGATTTCGGTGCCGAGTTCGGCACGGTGGTCCGATCGCTGCCCTTCCAGTTGCCGGAGAATTTCCTGCTCATCATCCGGGCAATGTCCCTCACGTCGGGGGTCTGCAGCTCATTGGACAGCCGGTTCAATCTCTGGAACTCCGTGGAGCCTTACGCGGCGCAGTTGCTCCGCGATGAGCGCGGCGGGCTTGCCAAGGATGTGGCGGCCCAGGCGTTTGATGCCGCAGTCGTTGCCTTGCGCTTGCCCAAGCGCCTGGATGGCGTGATCACGCAGATCGAGGACGGCTCGCTGCAGATTTCCAGCCGACGGCTGGAACGGCAAGTGGGACGGCTCATTCGACTGGCACACAGGGCAGTGGGCGCGGTGATCTTTGGTGCCGTCCTGATTGCGGGCGCCGTGGTTCGGGAAGCCGACCCCACTTTGGGTACCGTGCTGATGTTCGGTTCGGTGCTCCCGCTGCTGGCCGGCTGGTGGGCGGGTCGCCGTCGATGATTCCGGCGGGACGGGCAAGGCGTTGCAGATGCGGCAGGGAGGGCGTCTTAGACTTGCCGTGTGACTGACACGCCCGAACGCCGCTCACCGGAGCCCGGCCGCATGACCGGACCAATCCTGGTAGGCGTCATGCCTGGCCAACATCCCGTCGTGGTTGAACAGGCCGCCCACATGGCTGCCCTCTCGGGACGGCCTCTGGTGTGCGCCTACGCTGACACAACGGTTTATCCGGTTGATGGCACCGTAGGGGGTCGCTCGGCCCCGATCGATCCGGACGGAGTTGACGAAGAAACCGAGGCCATTCCCCGCTCGCTGAAGGCATCGCTGGCCGCCCAACTGGCTGGTGCCGGCGTCGAATGGTCACTGGTGCCACTGGCGGGGGAGCCTGCGCACGCACTGGCCCGCGAAGCCCACGAGCTGGGCGCGGCCATGATCGTGGTGGGCACACGCGACCATACGTTGACTGCCGCACTCAAGGAAATGACCTCCGGCTCCGTTGCCCGCCATCTGTTCCATCGTCAAGACCGTCCCGTGCTGGTCGTCCCCGTAAACCCCAGGGTCCCGGCCAACGATGACGACGACTGAGGCCAAGCGCCCAGTCCACCTTCATTGGCGATTCATTGGAATGGTGGCTGCAGGCGGAGTCCTGGGCGCGCTCACGCGCTACGGCCTTGGCCTCGTCATCCCGGCGCCAGGAGGGTGGCCTCTTCCCACCCTGGCCATCAACCTGACCGGAGCGTTGGCGCTCGGCGCACTCCTCGAAGGACTGTCACGCAGGGGGCCCGACGTCGGCAGTCGCCGGGTCATCAGGCTCGCCCTGGGTACGGGGTTCTTAGGCGCCTACACCACGTACAGCACATTGGCGGTGGACGCTGTTCACCTGTTTGCCGCAGGTACGGGGCCCGCAGCGTTGGGTTACCTTGCTGCCAGCCTCGTGGGCGGTGTGGCCGCTACAACTGCAGGTATCTGGTTGGGTTCATGGCAGCACAGGCTCACCAAAGGCCGATATCCGTGACAGTCATCCTTCTGGCGCTCGCCGGCGGACTGGGCGCGGCGGCACGTTTCGTGGTGGACGGGCTGGTCCGCACCCGCTTCCGGACGGCATTGCCTTGGGGCACGATCCTCATCAATGTTTCCGGGTCCTTGGTCCTGGGCTTCCTCGCCGGACTCGTCATGCGTGGTCAGGCGCCCGAGTCGCTGCTGCTGATCGTCGGCACAGGCTTCCTGGGAGGCTACACCACGTTCAGCACGGCCAGCTTGGAGACCATTCGCCTGGTCCAAAGCGGGCGAACGGGTTTGGCGCTTGTCAATGGTTTGGGAACCATGGCCGCGAGCGTGCTCGCGGCTGCGACAGGCGTGTGGATCGCTGCTCTTCTCCCGTAAATCGGAGGCCGTGAACTGTCCGGGCCCGACTGTAGGATCGTGCCATGGCTAAGAAGACATTCAATGAACTGTTGTCCGCCCAGGTTGCCAACGAGTTTGCAGCGTCCCAGCAGTACATCGCTGTAGCTGTGTACTTTGACGGCGAGGACCTGCCGCAACTGGCCCGTCACTTCTATCGTCAGTCACTTGAGGAACGTAACCACGCCATGATGATGGTTCAGTACATGCTGGACCGCAATGTGCATGTGGAGATTCCGGGCGTCGCCCCTGTGCGCAATAACTTTGCCAACGCCAAAGAGCCGATTGCGTTGGCTTTGGAGCAGGAGAAACAAGTCACCCGCGATATCGAGGAGATGTTCCGCGTCGCCCGTGCTGAGGGGGATGCCCTGGGCGAGCAGTTCATGTTGTGGTTCCTGAAAGAACAGGTGGAGGAAGTGGCTTCAATGACCACCCTGTTGAACATCACCGAACGCGCCGAAAACCTCTTCGACATCGAAAACTATGTGGCCCGCGAGACCGTCGGCGACGGCGGAAACGATGCCAGCGCCCCTGGCGCCGCTGGCGGAGCCCTCTAGGCATCTGGACACTAGGGAAAGTCTGCCGGAAGCTCAGCTTCCGGCAGACTCTTCGCTGTGAAGAGATCCGGCCGATTCGTCACGGGTCAGCAATGACAAGCGGCTCGCGATGCGTGCCAGATCCACCGGCAGTACGCCTCCGGAACCGGCGCCATCCCAGTCCAGGGGGCCCTTGCCTACCAGGAACAGGGTGATGTCCTGATCGTGGAGAACGTCCACCACGTTGCTGAACCGCTGCCAGGCGGGCGCCAGCGCGGGATGGTTTCCGGTTGGTGAGGGAACATTGTCGATCACCCATGTGGTGTAGCTGTCCGCCAGGGCAAGGTAGTCCGCGGGCGACGTCAGCCCTCCGCATAGTTCATCAAAGCCCACCCAGAGCAGGTCCGGATCGGAATTCCTGACAACGATCGGCTGCGTGGTGGGGGTCAAAACGCGGCTCTGCGACGGTGTAGGCGCGAAGAGGCCCAAACGACCCAGTTGGGTGGACGTCCCAGGCGTAATGATGCGCCCTGACCGGAACCCCTCCGTAGGGCCCTCCGGTTTGGCCTCGCCTGCAGGCAAGCGCCGGAAATCCGACGCCCCGGAGATCTCCACGATGTCCATCATTTCTTTGATGGCCTGGATGGTGGGCACAAAATGCTCATGCCACAAGGGGTTGGGCAGCAGCTCGTCCGGAGCGTAATTCGACGTCACCACCAAGGGAATGCGTTGTTTGGCCGCATCCCGGAGGAGGCGTGCGATGAACATGCCGTCTCCAACGTCATGGACGTGGAACTCGTCAAAAAACAGCACATCGATGTCAGCCAGCAGCGCGTCCACCGACCGCTGGATCATGGTTCCATTACCCGCTGTGGAACCATGCGTTCCGGCGTGGAGCGAGCGGAAGAAATCGTGGAAATGCACCCGCCGCTTCCGGACCGGCAACTTCGAGTAGAAGCTGTCCATCAGCCACGTCTTGCCGCGGCCCACGGGTCCGTGAAGGTAGAGGCTCCGGGGCGCCTTTCGGGATAGTGCACGACGGCGGCCGGTCAGCTGGGCGCCGAAAGCCGCCAACCGCTCGGCTGCCAGACGCTGGCTGTGCTCGAGTTCGAAACCCGAGCGGCCGGCGTCGTCCGCTATGTCGTCAACCATGGCGCGGCCAGAGTTCGGCAATGAACGCGGACCCACCCCAAGGGCAGGAGTCACAGCCACCCTTTTCGCTTGAAGATGAGGTACATGAGCAGGGCGGCGCCGAACATCAGGCCGATGGCCAGCGGATACCCGAATTCCCAGTGCAGCTCAGGCATATTGTCGAAGTTCATCCCGTAGACGCCTGCCACGAAGGATGGGGCGAAGAGGATGGCCGCCCAGGAGGAGATCTTCTTGACCTGCTCGTTCTGCGCGGCACTTGCCTCGTTTTGGCGGTTGGCCGTCAGTGTTCCGTCCAGGGTGAGGGCGTTCTGGAGGAGGTCACGGAACGAGTTCGCGCGGGAAATGACACGCTGTGCGTGGTCCTCGACGTCGCGCAGTGAACGCTGCAATTCGATGTCCACCCCGTATTTTTCGAAGCCTTTTTCCAGCAGGACCATCATCTCCGGGAGGGGATGGATGGCCCGCTGGAACTGGATGACTTCGCGCGCCAGTTCGTAGATACGGCGCGAGACCGCACTGTCGCCGCTGAAGAGCTGGTCTTCGATCTCGTCGATATCGTTTTCCAGGCCGGCAATCACGGGCGCATAATCGTCCACCACTTGGTCCACCAGGGCATACAGCACCGCCTCCGGACCGTGCCGCAGCAGATCGGGGCGTTCTTCCAAACGCTTGCGGACGCGGGCCACTCCTCCCGTTTCAGCATGGCGGATGGTGACCACGAAGTTCGGACCGGTGAAGACATGGAGTTCGCCGAATTCCACGGTCTCGGTCTCGTCCAGGTAGCGGGCGGGGCGGAGCACTGTGAACAGGCTGTGGTCGTAGCGTTCCAACTTGGGCCTCTGGTGCGCCGAGACAGCGTCTTCCACTGCCAGTTCGTGGAGGCCGAACTCTGCGGCGACCGCCGCCATTTCCTCCTGTGTTGGCCGGTACAAGCCGATCCAGGCCATGCCCCCGTGCACCGAAAGGGTTTCGAAAGTCTGCTCAAGGCTGTTGGGGGTGGCAGTGCGTACGCCGTCTACATATACGGCATTGTCGATAATGGTCACTGGTTGAACGCTACTGCATGGCCCCGATGATGGCCCCGGCGACAGTCATCGCCGCGATGTCGTGGCCGGAGTCGATCAACGTCACCGCCGTGGGGCGCCCTGCGAATCCGTTGTGGATGACGTGGCCGCCGGACCGGAAAACCAGGGCGATGACCAGGGCGAAGAAGCCGCCTGCAAGGAATGTGTTGAGGTCCAGTGCGGTGATCAGTATGGCCAGCAGGATGCTGGTAACGGCCGCTGCGACCATCATGGGAACCCAAATTCCGGCGCCGCCGTCAATGTTCTTGAGGTCGTCTTCGGTCTTGCCGATTGCCTGCATCCACCGCCCTCCCAGAACGGCCGGCATGTACCAGACAAAGCCGATCACCATGCTTGAAACGAAAGCCAAAAGTACGGCGAGCCAATTGATCTGGGAGATGTGTGAAAGCCAATCCATGCAAGAAATCCTAGTCCGCTTGGGCCGCAGCGCCGGCGCTCTGCCCTTCGGACTTGCCCCGTGTTGGGGCCGCTGCCATCCTTCCGATCAGTGGCTCCGTCCGGTACGGAATATGAGTGTGCAGGGCCAACACCGTTTCGGTCCTGATCACGCCCTTGGTGCGCAGGACTGCACGCAGGGCGGACTGGAGGTTGTGGGTGTCCGTGGCGACCACCCGGCACCAGAGATCACCCCGGCCGGAGATCTCGTGCACTTCCAGCACCTGCGGTATCAGGCGCAGCGCCCCAATGACGCCGTCCAGTTCACGGTGGGTGACCTCGATGGTGACGAAAGCGACGACGTCGTACCCCACCTTTTCGAGGTCCACTTCACGGCCTGCTGCCTGCAGGACTCCGGAGCGCAGAAGACGCTTGATCCGGCTTTGGGCAGTGTTGCGGGCTATCCCCAGGGCTTCGCTCAGTTCGGCAATCTGGATGCGGGGGTCCCGGATCAGTTCCAGCAGAATTTTCAGGTCCATAGGGTCAAGACTGTTCAAATGGTCACTCCAGCTCACTTTGATAGCTACACTTTGAGTCTTTTGATCAATTCATGCATTCGCTTGGTTCGTTGAGCGCAGCTCTATTGCATTCTATTGCCATCACTGTTCAGTCGTGCTGGTTCTCCCACAAGGACTTCCCAGCCCGGCCACCGAGCCCGAAGGCATGGAAATGACTGTCTTGAGCGAACTCCGCATGCGTCCGGCCACCGCTGCACGCTGGGGATGGGATGCCTCCACCACCGCCCGGCTGGTCCTCGCGGGGGTGGTGATCTTCACGCTGCTGGTTGGCGCCAACCTTGCCACGCCCTTGTACCCGTTGCTTCAGGCCAGGATCGGCATGTCCTCGCTTGACGTGACAATAGCCTTTTCAAGCTATGTGCTGGCCTTGGTTGCGGTCCTCATGGTGGCCGGCCACTGGTCCGACCACATCGGCCGCCGGGCCGCGTTGGTCCTTGCGGTGATGGTGGGCCTGGTAGGCGGGGTGATCTTCGCAAACGCCGACACCCTGGTGTCGTTGTCCATGGGACGGGCCCTCCAAGGCGTGGCCGTGGGTCTCGCCACCGGTGCGAGCTCCGCAGCCCTCCGCGAACTGCTGCCCCAACGGCCGGACTGGGCGTCGCGGTTCACGTTGCTCTCCTCAGCTGGTGGCGTCGCTTCCGGCCCCGCAATCGGCGGCCTGCTGTCACTCCTGCCGGACCCCACACGTACGCCCTACTACGTTCATTCCGCAGTGTTGCTGGCGGCGCTCATTCCATTGTGGCTGCTCAAAGCCCGGCCGGCCATCGCACCGGCGGAAGGCCCCAGGCCATTGAAGGTCCTTGCCCCCAGGAAGCCGTCCATTTCCAAAGACGCACGCGGAGCATTCTGGATGGCAGCAGCCACCGGGTTCCTGAGCTTTGCGGTGTTCGGTTTTTGCTTGTCCCTGGCGCCGGGGTACTTCGCCACGGTGGTGCACGCCGATTCGAGGCCGTTGATAGGACTTCTGGCGGGTGTCACCCTGGGTGCTTCGGCCCTGAGCCAACTGCTGGGGGCCCGTGGACGATTCGTGGTCCCTGTCGCACTGGGCGTCCTGGGTGTCTCTGTGGTTCTGGTGGGAGCGGCGGCCGCGTGGTCGAGCCCATGGCTTCTTGTCGCCGCCAGCATTACGGCAGGCGCGGGCCAAGGCATTGCTTTCCGCCAGGTCTTCAACGAGGTGGCCGGAAAAGTCGAAGCGGCACGCCATGCACAGGTCATCAGCACGGTCTACGTGATTACGTACTTGGGGAGCGCCGTTCCGGTGATTGGGCTGGGACTGGCCGTCTCATCGCTCGGGCTGCAGGCCGCCGTCGTGGGTTTCACCATCCTCTGCGGAGTGGCTGCCCTGGCCCTGGCGGTCTTCTCACTTCGGAGCGCCCTGCGAGCCTGACAGTCGAGGCTATTCCGGCAGTGGTCCGCGGTTTCCCGGAATGTGCTGGAAGACCATGGTTGTTTCGGTATGACCCACCACGGGGTCGGTGGCGAGATTGTCCAGGAGCCAATTCCGGAGATCATCGGTGTTGGCCACCGCGATATGCAGGAGGTAGTCCACCGAGCCTGTGGTGTGGAACGTGGAGATCACCGCGGGAAGCTTCGGAACGCGTGCCGTGAAACGGTCGATTTGGTCACGGTCGTGGGCGCGGAGCCGAACGGCGATAAGGGCCTGGACCGAGCGACCAATGGCCGGCAAACTCAGGACCGCCTCGAAGCCTTCGATGATGCCGCGCTCGGAAAGCGCCCGGGTCCGCATCAAAGCCGTGGAGGGGGCGATTCCGACGAGCTCGGCCAATTGCTTGTTCGAGATACGGGCATCATCCACCAAAGCCGCAAGGATCCGTTCGTCGATCGCATCCAAGGGCTCAGTGCTGCCCGTGGTTGACCGAACATTCTTCGTGGGGTTGCTCACGGATCCTCCTGAAATTGCCTTTCATTCATCCTAGACGGTGAAATCTTCAGCTGACTATCGGGCAGTGGACCTCTGCCGTCCGCCCCGCCGGGCCAAGCGCTGGAGCGGTTCGGACAGGAGCATGAGCAGCAAGGGCAGGTTGCCGGCAGAAGGAATGGCCAGGGCAAGCAGCAACGCCGCCAGGAAAAGTCCTGACACGATGCTTCCGGCGCGGATTCCGTCCCGGGCTTCGTCGTCGTCCATGGTGTGCAGGTCCGGGTGCGAGCGCAAATACACCCGGGCCAGGACCAGCATCAGGCTGGTCGCGAACAGCGTTCCGATATAGACCAGTGGCTGGGCCCAGTCCGCTCGCATCTGCGTGGACAGGGCAGTGGCGACAGGCATCCAGACGATAGTGAACATCCACAGCACCGTCAACCAGAGCAAGCCGCTGTCCACTTGGCGTACTTGGGTGAAAAGCTGGTGATGGTGCCGCCAGAAAACTGCGATCAGGACGAAGCTGAGGGCAAAGCCGAGCAACGCGTAGCGTTCGTCAGCCAACCATTGCGCGGTGGTGCCGTCATGGTCCCCGAGTTCCCCCACGCTTTCCATGAGCGGCAGGATGAGCAACGTCAACGCAATCGCCACCACGGCATCGGTAAATGCCTGCAAACGTTCTGGCGACGACAGCTCCCGGGTTTTCGTGACCTGTGTCATGCCTCCGATTGTAGGTCCAGGCCGGCGGGGATCAACTGGTGTGGCGTGGCTCGCGGTGTACCGCCAAGGTGACAACCGCCGTCGTGCATGAAAGGGCCATGACGCTCCACGCCAAAGCCGGCCAACCGTAGGCCTGGAAGGCGAGACCGCCAGCCCAGCCGATGATGCTCGACCCCAGATAGTAGGAGAGGTTGTACAACGATGCTGCCTGGGCGCGACCCGTGGTGGCGATGGCACCGGTCCACCCCGAGCCGACGCTGTGCGCAGCGAAGAAGCCTCCCGTGAAAATAACGAGCCCGGCCAGCGTGGCTGCCAGATTCTCGGCCAGGGTAAGGGCGAGGCCTCCGGACATGATGGCAATTCCGGCCAGGAGGACGTTGCGCCTGCCGAACCGGGTGGTCAGGCCGGCGGCCCATCGTGAACTGACGGTGCCGGAAAGGTAGGCCAGGAAGATGAGGCTCACCACTGTGGCGGGGAGACCGAACGGTTCAGCATGGAGGCGGAAGCCCAGGTAGTTGTAGACGGCCACGAAGCCGCCCATCAGCAGGAACGCCTGCAAGTAGAGCGCCAGGAGTTTGGGATTGCGGGAATGTCCGCCCAAGGTGCCCAGCGCACCCCGGAATCCCATGGCTGGAGAGGGGCTGAACCGGCGTTGCTTGGGGACGAGTACCAGGAAGAGCACGGCCGAGACTGTGGCGAGCAGGGAGACGGCCAGTGCGGCGGCCCGCCAGCCCCACAATTCGCCAACAGGGCCGGCAACTAATCGGCCGGCGAGACCGCCCAGCGTGGTTCCCGCAACATAGCTGCCCGCTGCCAGGGCGGTATGGATCTTGGTGACTTCCTCGTTCAGGTAGGCGATCGCGATGGCCGGAATACCGCCCAGGGCCATGCCTTCAAGCGTCCGGAGACTCAGCAGCAAGGGGAGGGTCGGTGCCAGCGGAACCATCAACCCAAGCAGGGTGGCTGCGGCGATGCCTATGGCCATGGCTCGCACGCGGCCGATCCTGTCTGCCACGAACGACCACGGCAAAACCGTTGCGGCGAGTCCCACGGTTGCGAGGGAGATGCTGAGCGCGGCCTCGGCGGCGGTGATGTGGAGATCGCTTGCCATGAGTGGCAGGACGGCCTGGGTGGAGTACAGCTGGGCGAATGTTGCCACCCCGGCGAGGGCCAACGCGGCCAGGACGCGACGGTATCCGGGGGATCCTTTGGCGTGCCCGTCCCACGTTTGCGTGTTTCCCATGACCGTCGTTTTACTCACCGGGCAACAGTAGGCCCGGGCCCTCTTCATGATCCAATGCATAAGTTCGATACGATTCATGCGATACAGCATGAATAGTTCCGACCAGCCAGGGAGCTTCATGGAGCCCGATCATCACCAACTCATCCAGCTTCTCCCGCTCCTGCCTGTCCTCGCGCAACTGGGGCGCACCGAACACATGACCGAAACAGCCGAGTTGCTTGGGGTACCCCAGTCCACGGTCAGCCGGGCCGTGGCCAGGGCCAGCGCGATCGTCGGGATGGATTTGCTCATCCGGGACGGCCGGGGCATCCGTCTCACTCCCGCCGCCAGGACATTGTTGCCCTACATTGAGGCCGCTTTGGAGGACTTTCAGGACGGACTGGACAGGGTAAGGCTCGAGTCCGACGTCGTGCGGGGGCGCATAGGCGTCTCGTTCCAACACACGTTCGGTGAAGCCACCCTGCCACTGCTCATCAGCGCCTTCCGCGGGCGCCATCCCCATACCGTTTTTGAGCTCAGGCAGGGTCCGCGCGACGACTGCCTGCAGGAACTGGCGGCAGGGGAAACCGACTTCGCGTTGATCGCACCCATGGCGCCGGACGGCAAGGGCATCCGTTCCCTGCCGCTCTACCGTGAACCGTTGAGGGCGGTCCTCCACTACCGCCACCCACTGGCGGAGCGGCCCAGCGTACGCCTTTCTGAACTTCGGCACGAGCCCTACGTAACCCTGCCCACCGGTGTTGGCCTCAGGGCGCTGGGTGAGGCGCTGTTCCGGGAAGCCGGATTCCGTCCCCGGATCGCGTTCGAAGTCCAGGAATCCACCACAGCACGTGGGCTGGTTTCCGCCGGACTGGGCTTCAGCATCCTCCCACCTGCAGGGCCCGGCTCAGGAACCGGACAGTTCCTTCCGGAGGCGGAACTTGGACTAGTTGAGGTGGGCATCGAGTCCGGGCTCGCATTCAGGCAGATTGGCCTGGCGTGGCGGGACCGGAGCTTTGAACCCGACGCCGTTCGGCTCTTCCGCGAAATGGTGGTCACCGAGGGCGGCGGCTTGCTGGCCGAACTTGTCAGAGCCCGGTCAGGAACTCCCTGACCACGTCCGCTGCCGAACCTGTACGCGACTGCCGCCAACCGGTGCCTGCCCACAAGTTCAGGCGTTGCGGGTCCCCGGCAGCCGACGACGCCGCGCGTACCGGTGCCGTGAGGTGGTGAATGGCGGGGTAGCCCTCGGGTGCGTCAGCGTGATCGCGAACGAAGTCATTGACCAACGATCGCGCCGTTCGCCCCGTGAACGCCCGGGTCAAGGCCGTTGTGGTGAACGCAGGATCGCCCAAGGCATCTTTATGCGCTTGCCGGGCACCACTTTCGTCTGTCCGGACCAGCGCCGTGCCGACTTGAGCGGCTTCCGCCCCGGCCGCCAGAACGTCGCGAAGCCCGGCGTTGTCCATGATCGCGCCCGCCGCGATCAGCGGAAGTCCGACGGCGGCCCGCACCTGGGCGACCAGCTCCGCCGTCGTCCGGGCTCCCTGTGCGTCGGCTGGTTCGTTGGTGCGGGGGAGGAAAGCCGCGCTGTGGGCACCAGCGGACCCATGCTGCACCGCGATGGCGTCCGGTCCCTCCTCCGCGGCGGCGAGGGCCTCCTGAACGCTGGTCACACTCGAGACGACCGTAGTGCCAGCCTTTTGCAGTGCCTGGACAACTGCTTTTCCCGGCAGGCCAAAAGCGAAGCTCACCACTTCCACCGGATCGGCAAGCAGCGCATCGATCTTGTCTTGCCACGCGTCGTCGTCGTCCAGGCGCAGCGGAGGCAAGATCACGCCGTAGCGGGCGGCTTCGGGCTCCAGTTCGCGCCGGTACGCCTCAAGACGTGCCACCGCTTCCGGGCTGGGTCGAAGCTGCTGTGGGTTGGGAACAAAGACGTTCATGCCGAACCTGATGTTGAGGGTCCGCGTCGCTGCTATCTCCGCAACCATGGCCTCGGGGCTTTTGTAACCGGCGGCAAGGAAACCCAGGCCCCCACCCTCGTGGACAGCCCGCAGCAGCGCCGGGGTTGATGTTCCGCCAGCCATGGGGGCTGCGATGAACGGGGTGCCAAACATGGATCCAGGCATGTGCGGTTCCTCCTCAGGACGCTCCAAGCTAGTCTTTCACGGTGAACAATCTTGACTCTGCCCAACATTCCCCTGCCCGTGAGAATGTCCTGAGCGGCACCGTCATCGGGCTCGATATCGGTGGGACGAAAACCCGCGGCGTGCGGTTCGAAAACGGCACTCCCGTACGGGATGGGAGTGCCGGAAGCGCCAACGTCCAGAACGTCAGCCGCGAGCAGGCGGCAGCCAACCTTGCCGAACTCTTTGGCAGGATCGGCGGAGGCGTTATCGAAGAGGTTTACGCTGGCGCCGGCGGTATAGATACCGACGAGGACGCCCAGGCGCTCGCAGATCTGATTGCCCCGCACGCACCCGGAGCCCGGATCACGGTGGTCCACGATTCCCGGCTGCTGTTGGCCGCTGGTGGAGCCAGTACTGGCGTGGCCGTCATCGCCGGCACCGGCTCTGCGGCCTGGGGGAGGAACGACGCCGGCGAAGAGGCCCGGGCGGGCGGCTGGGGTTATCTCCTGGGCGACGAAGGCAGCGGATATTGGCTGGGCCGCGAAGCCGTACGCCACAGCCTCCGGCGGATGAACCAAGGCTTGGAGCCGGATCAGCTCAGCCGTGCCCTGTTGGAGTCATGTGGCGTGGAGGAACCCGGCAAGCTGATTGCCCTGTTCCATTCACCGGACACGGGCCGCCGTTTCTGGGCGCAGCAGGCCCGCCTGGTGGTCGAAGCAGCCGACGCCGGTGACGGCGTGAGCCTGGCACTGGTGCAGCAGGCAGGTGCCGACCTCGCCGACCTCGCCGAACAGGCCATTCGACAACTCGGCTTGGACGGCCCGGTGATCCTGGGCAGTGGACTGGGCATGAACGTGCCAAGGCTCCAGGAAGCCTTCAAAGCCAGGTTGGCTGAGGCCGGCATCGTGGATGTGCGGATCCTCCAGCAGGACCCGGTGTTCGGGGTTCCCCGGCTCGTGGCAGAGCAACGCGACTAGAGCAGGGTTCGTACAGCTGATGTCCTCAGAAGCCCGCTAAGGGCACCAGCTGTTCAAGAACGCGTGCGTGGCCGGAGCTTGACTCCCGGAAGCGGGGGAGCCGGGATTCGTCCGGCTTCGGGGCCGGCATCGGGTCCGTGGCCGTGGACGAAGCCGAAGCGCGAGGTGGCGGCAGCATCGTCGTCGAGCAGTCCTTCGGCCTCCCATTCCTCGCGGGCCTTTTCCACTTCTTCATGTGTCCGTCCTACGAAGTTCCACCACATCAGCAGGTCTTCGCCGAACGGTTCGCCGCCAAGAAGCATGAAGCGGGTGTCGGGCTGGGCTTCCACGGCAAGGTTGCTCCTCCCGGCGCCGAGGTAGGCCAACGGGCCGGCTTCGATGTCTTGTCCGTCGATGGCAACGCCGCCATCCAATACCAGCACTGCGTGTTCAAAGTCCGGGCGGAGCGGCAGCTCAAGGCGTCCCGTGCCCACGATGTCGGCACCAACAATGGGGCTGAACATGGTGGCCGGGGAGCGCTGTCCGGCGAACTCGCCCACCATGACCGTCGCGGTATAGCCCGGTCCGGTAGCTACCGGGAGATCGCGGACCTGCTCGAAGGACGGGGCCCGGTGGCGGTGCTCTTCAGGTAGGGCAACCCACAGTTGAAGCCCCCGGGAGACGGGGATCTCAGCCACCAGGGGGCTGGAGCCTGACTCGGTGGTTGCGGGAAGGACGGAAAATTCCGAGTGGGAAATGCCGTGGCCCGCCGTCATGATGTTCAGCTCGCCCGGCCGCACCACCACATCGCTGCCGACACTGTCGCGGTGCCGAACGGCACCTTCCAGTGGCCAAGTGACCGTTTGGAGTCCGCAGTGCGGGTGGGGAAGGACGCTCATGGCTACCCGATCGGGCCCGAAGCTGTCCAGGAAGCACCAGGCTCCCACTGTTGGCAGCCCGCGCTGCGGCAGGGTGCGCATGACGTTCATGGCGCGGACCCCACCCAGGGGAACTTCCCGTTCAGGCCACAGCTGGACGCATGGACCTTGCCCCTCCGGTGCAGCAGGGCAAACTTCCTGCGCTGGGGACGTATCAAGATTGGTCATGTGTTCATCACCTGTGCATAAATGTTGGAAATTGAGCTAATCTGTTCCACGTGAACAACGCCCTCTTGAGCTACCACGACGCTGTCCTTTACCGTTCGGGTGAACCGTACCGCATCCTCGCCGGAGCCATCCACTACTTCCGCGTCCCCCCGGAGCTGTGGCAGGACCGGCTGCGTCGACTCAAGGCCATGGGCGCCAACACGGTGGACACCTATGTCGCGTGGAACTTCCACCAGCCCAAGCCGGATCAGGCCCCGGACTTTACCGGATGGCGTGACCTGGGACGGTTCATTGACCTGGCCGCCGAGGAGGGCCTGGACGTGATTGTCCGCCCTGGGCCCTATATTTGCGCGGAATGGGACAACGGGGGCTTCCCCGCCTGGCTGACCGGCATCCCAGGCATCGGCCTCAGGTGCATGGATCCTGAATTTACCGCCGCAGTGGAGGAGTGGTTCGACCACCTCCTGCCCATCATTACCCCGCGCCAGGCATCCGTGGGTGGACCAGTGGTGGCCGTGCAGATCGAAAACGAGTACGGCAGCTACGGCGACGACCACGAGTACATCCGCTGGAACCGGCGTGTCCTGGAGGAGCACGGGATCACGGAACTGCTTTTCACAGCCGACGGAGGCACCGACTACTTCCTCGACGGCGGTTCGGTGGAAGGAACCTGGGCGACGGCAACCCTGGGAAGCCGGGGTGACGAAGCTGTGGCAACCTGGCAGCGGCGAAGGCCTGATGAGCCATTCTTCAATGTCGAATTCTGGGGCGGCTGGTTCGATCACTGGGGCGAGCACCACCACCGCAGGGATGCCGAGGACGCGGCGTTGGAAGCGCGGAAAATGCTTGACCTTGGCGGCTCGCTTTGCGTCTACATGGCTCATGGTGGAACCAACTTTGGCCTGTGGTCCGGCAGTAACCACGACGGCACCATGCTGCAGCCGACAGTCACCAGCTACGACTCGGACGCACCCATCGCCGAAAACGGTGCCTTGACTGCCAAGTTCCATGCTTTCCGCGCTGAGTTCTACCGCGCGCAGGGCATTGAGGACCTGCCGGAAATCCCCGCAGAACTGCTCGCCGAAGCTCCGGTGGTCCCCGCCCGGTCGTTGGCTTTGCCGGAAGCTCCGGACCTGCTGGACTTGCTCCGGGCAGCCGGTAAGCCCACGAGCAGCGTCAAACCCCTCAGCTTCGAGCAATTGGGGCTCGATGCCGGAATGGTCCTCTACGCCTCCGAAGCCATTCTTCCCGGACGCGCCGATGCCCCGACAGAAAGCCGCCTGAAAATCGCTGGGCTGAACGATCGGGCCTATGTGTGGGTGGATGGCGACTTCGCCGGGGTCCTGGATGATGTCAATGGTGCTGAGGGGCTGGTTGTCACCGGACATGGCGTGCCGGCCAAGCTCGAGATCCTCGTTGAGAACCTTGGCCGCATCAATTACGGCCCGCTGACCGGACACGGTAAAGGCATCCTGGGCGGCGTCCTCATCAACCAGCGCTACACCTTCCACTGGACACAGATCCCAGTTGCCTTGGCGGACTGGAAGGAAGAAGACCTTGAGGACCTGGCAGGAACCCACTTCGACGTCGGGCAGCCCGCCGACACCTACATTGCGCTGCCCGATTCCGGCAAAGGATTCGTCTGGCTCAACGGCTTCCTGCTTGGGCGGTATTGGGAGAAGGGCCCGCAGGGAGCCCTTTACGCCCCGGCCCCCTTGGTAAAAGCCGGCCGCAACACGATCAAGGTTCTTGAACTGGCCAAGCCGGGGACCGTCGTCGAGCTTCGCGAAAAGCCTGACCTGGGCCCGGAGGAAGCTGGGCCGATAACTGCTGCGGAGCTTTCGTAGGAGTAGGGCGTCCGGAGCGGCGCATATGCTGGCACCATGACGCTGCAGTTCGATACCCGCCCAGCCGCCTACGCCGTGATCGTCAGGGATGGGCGAATCCTGCTGGCCTACTGGAAACAGGACGATAAGGAAGGCTGGACGCTTCCCGGCGGGGGACTCGACTTTGCGGAACATCCGGTGGACGGATGCCGGCGGGAAGTCTTCGAAGAAACCGGCTATGAAGCGAAGATCGAACGGATGCTGGGCATAGACGTGGGCCACTGGCAGGATGAAACCCGGCCCGATGGGACCGGGACGGACTTCGAGGCGCTCCGCTTGGTCTATGAAGCCACCGTGGTGGGAGGCGAGCTGACCCATGAAGTGGACGGAAGCACGACGCATGCAGCCTGGATCCCCTTGGAGGATGTTGGGAAGCTGAACAGGGTCTCCCTGGTGGACACTGCCCTGCGCCTGCACCGGGAGCGACCCGAGGACGGGAAGCTCAACTAACCCGCAGGCCTAGCCAAAAGCGATGGCTGTTGGCTAGTCTGAACATCGTTGCCGGACTTTGAGTAGCCGGCCCTTGATGCCGAGGAGGTGGATTTGATGATTGCCACGATCTTGCGCGCCCCGCACACAGTTGCGGCGCACCGTCATCACCCCACCATTCCTGTCCCGGCATCAGCCTGCCAAAGCTAGGGCGGCCGGGCCTCAGCAGAGGCTTCCATTGAACACTTACGCTTCCTCAAGCAACCCTTCAATCAATACCAGCCAAGCACTCCACGGACCCGTGGAATATGGCTTCACCGGGCGGACTGCGGAGCTTTTCCGCGCCAATGCGGCTCCTGATGCGCGGGCCACGCCCGGCCGAGTCGTCCGCCTCGACCGGAACCGCGTCCTCGTGGCATCACGTGACGGTCTCCTCCACCTGCCCTATCCGGCACACGGCCTGGTTCCAGCCACCGGGGACTGGGTGTGGCTCGGCCACAACAACGCCGGCGAGCCAGCCGTCGTCGAGGTCCTGCCGCGGCATTCGGCCCTGAGCCGCAAGCGTGCCTTTGAGGCTTCCTCGGAGGAGCAGATCCTGGGCTCCAACATCGACATCGTGGCAGTGGTGGTTCCAGTGGACCGTCCGTTGACCCATAACCGTCTGGAACGGACCCTCGTTGCCGCGTGGGACTCGGGCGCCACGCCTCTGGTGGTCATTACCAAAGCGGACCTTGCCCACCTGGCTGATGACGTCGTGGGGGAGGTGATCCTCCAGGCAGCCGGTGTGGAGGTCGTCACCACCTCCGCTGAGCAGGGCGACGGTCTCGAGGAACTGATGCGCCACATTCCCGGGGGTGCAACGCTGGTCCTGCTGGGTCCGTCCGGCGCGGGTAAATCAACCCTCATCAACGCACTCGCCGGACGGGAGATCCAGCAGACCGGCGCCGTCAGGGCGGGGGACGGCAAAGGAAAACACACCACAACCTCACGCGAGTTGGTGCCGTTGGCCGGCGGCGCTGTGCTGATGGATACCCCGGGCGTGCGCGGTTTTGGGCTCTTCGACGCGGACGACGGAATGGACGAGATGTTCGGGGACCTCGACGAACTCTTCACCCAATGCCGCTTTGCCGACTGCGCCCACCAGGCAGAGCCGGGATGCGCCGTCCAGGAGGCGCTCGCGGACGAGTCCCTCGATCCCAGGCGCTGGGCCAGCTACCTGAAACTTCAGCGCGAACTGGCCGCCCTCAGCAGGAAACATGATGCCGCAGCACGCCGGGCCTACCAGCGGGAATGGCACCAAAAGGTCATGTCCGCGGACAGGGGCCAGCGCGCCGCGGAGCGGTCCAGGCACGATCAAGCTGAAGAACGCGCAGGGAAGGGCGGTAAACGACGCAGACGGTGAACATTGCCGATTCATTACGGAATCCGTGGCGGCGCTGACATCGTCGGTGCCGCTGGCTACGCTGGGTGAAGATTGCTTTGCAGCCGAGTAATAAGCCTGCATATGATCGTTTGGCTCTACCGATAATGTCCGCCAAAGATAGGTAAGCCCGGGTATGGCTGAAGCCATGATTGAGTTCAAGAGCGTCACCAAGCAATATCAAGGCGGGCAGCCGGCGGTGGACGCTCTGAGTATGTCCATCGACGAAGGCTCGATTACCGTCTTCGTCGGACCTTCGGGCTGCGGCAAGACCACGTCCCTGCGCATGATCAACCGGATGGTGGAGCCAACCAGCGGAACCATCACGGTGGCCGGCGACGACGTCTCCAGGGTTCCCGCCGCGCAGCTCCGCCGCTCCATGGGCTACGTCATGCAGTCCTCCGGTTTGCTCCCGCACCGCTCAGTGCTGGACAACATCGCCACCGTCCCGCGACTCAACGGTGTTTCCAAGGCGGCGGCGCGGAAGCGCGCAGCGGAACTGCTCGACGTCGTCGGGTTGGCTTCAGTGCTTGGCAAGCGGTATCCGTCTCAACTCTCAGGTGGCCAGCAGCAGCGCGTCGGGGTGGCCCGGGCGCTCGCTGCCGACCCGCCCGTCCTGCTCATGGACGAACCCTTCAGCGCCGTCGACCCCGTGGTCCGCGACGAACTGCAACAGGAACTTTTGCGGCTCCAGCGGGAATTGGCCAAAACCATCGTCTTTGTCACGCACGACATCGACGAAGCCACCGTGCTCGGAGACAAAGTCGCCGTGTTCGCTGTCGGCGGCAAGCTCGCCCAATACGCGGCGCCAGAAGAGATTCTCCGGGCGCCAGCCAACGACTTCGTTGCTTCCTTTGTTGGACGTGACCGCGGTTTCCGCCACCTTGCCTTCAACCCCGCCGATGCCGTGACATTGCACCCCGTGACCATGGTCAGCCCCTCCGACGGCCTCCATGCAGGCCGCCAGTCGGGGGAGTGGGCTTTGGTGGTGGACGCCGACTCAAGGCCCCTTGGCTGGTCCTCTCCGCGCGACGGGGCAGGCCTGATCCCGGGAGGTTCGCTGTTCCGCAAGGGCGACACCCTGCGCCGCGCGCTCGATGCCGCGTTGTCGTCGCCGTCGGGGCTTGGCGTCGCAGTGGGCGACGACGGTCGGGTGGCCGGAGTGCTGAAGGGGGCGGAAGTCCTTGCCCTGATCGAGGAAGTCCGGCACCACAGGGAGGACGCCACCTGATGGAGTGGTTCCTTGCCAACAGTGGCATGGTCCTGGGACTGGCCGGGCAGCATCTGGTGCTCGCCATTGTTCCCATGATCCTTGGGCTGCTGATTTCGATTCCCCTGGCCCAACTGGCCCGGCGCAATGCCGCACTCCGGTCGGTGGTAGCCACCGCGACGTCGCTGCTCTACACGATTCCGTCCCTGGCCCTCTTCATCATTCTTCCCACCGTCCTTGGCACGCGGATCCTGGATCCCATCAACGTGGTGGTTGCGCTGACCATCTATGCGGTGGCGCTTCTGGTCCGTGCCGCCATGGACGCCTTCGACTCCGTTGACGACGACCTTCGCAACGCGGCCGTAGCCATGGGCTTCAAACCGCTGCCCAGATTCTTCCAGGTGGACCTCCCGCTGTCCCTGCCTGTCCTGTTCGCGGGCCTTCGCGTGGTGTCGGTCAGCAATATTTCGTTGGTCAGCGTCGCGGCGCTCCTTGGTGTGGGAAACCTTGGCGTCCTGTTCACGGACGGCCTCCAGCGGACCTTCATCACCGAAGTGGTTGTGGGCATCATCGCCATCCTAGTCCTGGCGCTGATCATGGACGCCGTCCTGGTCATCCTCGAGCGGTTGCTGACCCCGTGGACCCGGGCCGCCGGCGGCAAGTCCCAACGCCAGGACGCCAACACGCTGCTGACTGAACCCAAGTCCGGGCCCGTCGTTCCGCACGCGGCCCTGCACCCCGATCCGGGGGCGTCTTCGTGAACATCTTCGCCGAGACCATAGCGTGGTTGACCGATCCCATCCACTGGAGGGGAAGCGGTGGAATCCCCACCCGTACCTTCGAGCACCTGCAATACAGCGCTTTGGTGCTCCTCATCGCCGCAATCATCGCCGTACCCATCGGGCTGTTCATCGGCCATACAGGGCGTGGGCGTGTGGTTGCCGTGGCGGTGGCCGGTGCGCTGCGTGCCTTGCCAACGCTCGGCTTGCTGGTCCTGTTTGCCCTGCTCGCCGGAAGTGGTTTGATGCCACCGGTGTGGGCCCTGGTGATCTTGACGGTCCCTCCGCTCCTCGCCGGCACCTACGCCGGGATCTCCAGCGTCGACGCTGTGGTGGTGGACGCTGCCCGGGCCATGGGCATGACCGAACTCCAGATCCTCTTCCGGGTGGAACTTCCCAACGGCCTGCAAGTCATGTTCGGCGGCATCCGCACCGCGGTCCTGCAGGTCATTGCCACCGTCTCGGTAGTGGCCTACCTGCCCCTGGGCGGTTTGGGACGTTACCTGTTTGACGGGCTCGTCCTGCAGGACTTCCCACGCATGCTTGGCGGTTCCCTGCTCATTGCCGGGCTCGCCATCGCCGTGGACCTGATCCTTGCCGGCGTGCAGAGGCTTGTTCTCTCGCCCGGCCTGACCCTCGATTCAAGCGGCCGCCAGAAGGCGGCCGACGATCTCACAGCCACAGCTCCCGCCGGGGCTGCCGTTCAAGGAGGTACACCATGAAAAATCCCGTCCCCATGACCCTTACGCGCCGTGGACTTGGCGGCCTCGCAGCCGGCCTGGGTGTAGCCCTCGCGTTGAGCGCCTGTGGCGGCAGCCCGCTGGCCACGCCATCCACCTCGGCGCCCAGCGGCTCAGCTGCCGGCGGCTCGCTGGTGGTCGGCTCTGCCGACTTCCCGGAAAGCCAGGTCATCGCAGAAATCTACGTTGGTGCCCTGAACGCCGCAGGCCTCACAGCAACGTCCAAGCCGAACATCGGATCGCGCGAGATCTATTTCAAGGCCGTCCAGGATGGCTCCATCGACCTCGTGCCGGACTACTCGGGCAACCTGCTGTCTTACGTTGATACCGAGGCTTCCGAGGTGTCAGCTGAGGACGTCTACAAGGCACTTTCGGGCAAGCTCCCCGATGGGCTGGCCGTCCTGGAAGCCTCGAAGGCAGAGGACAAGGACGCCATGGTGGTTACCAAGGCCACCGCCGAGAAGTACCAGTTGAAGTCCATCGAGGACCTGGCCAAGGTCTGCAAGGACTTCACCATGGCAGCTCCGGCCACGTTCGAGACCCGTTCCTACGGCTTCCCGGGGCTGAAGAAGAACTACAACTGCGAACTCAAGGGACTGCAGCCGTTCAACGACGGCGGCGGTAACCTGACCTTGCAGGCGCTGCTGGAGGACAAGGTCCAGGTGGCTGACATCTACACCACCACTCCCTCCATCGTCGACAACGACCTCGTGGTCCTTGAGGATCCCAAGAACAACTTCAAGGCCCAGCAGGTCGTGCCGCTCTACAGCAAGGCCAAGATGACGGACAAGGCCAAGGAAGCGCTTAATAACGTTTCCAAGACCCTTACCACGGATGACCTGATCAACCTGAACCGTGCAGTGAGCGGCGATCAGAAGCAGAGCCCCAAGGATGCCGCAGCCGCATGGCTGAAGGACAAGGGCATCGTTAAGTAACGCCTGACGAAAACCGCGTACGACGGCGGTGACGGACCCGCGCGGGCCCGTCACCGCCGTCGTCGTTTGTGTGAGTCAAGTCTCAGCAGAAGTCCATCACCCGTGTGGCATATTTGAGGGATGGCGAATTTCAAGCAGTCCACCAAGCTTCATAATGTCCTTTACGACATCCGTGGACCGATTCTTCAGGCCGCCCAGCAGATGGAGGCGGAGGGTCACAGGATCCTCAAACTGAATATCGGAAACCCGGCTCCTTTCGGCTTTGAAGCGCCTGACGCCATTTTGGTGGACATGATCCGCCACTTGCCGAACGCCCAGGGCTACAGCGACTCGCGCGGCATTTTCTCGGCCAGGACCGCGGTCTCGCAGTACTACCAGACCCGCGGGATCCAGAACATCCACGTCGACGATATCTACCTGGGCAACGGGGTCAGCGAACTGATCACCATGTCCCTCATGGCCCTCCTCGAAGACGGCGACGAGGTCCTGATTCCCACTCCGGACTACCCTCTGTGGACGGCATCGGTTGCTTTGGCCGGCGGCCGTCCCGTTCACTACCTCTGCGACGAAGATTCCGGTTGGCAGCCCGACCTCGAGGACCTCGAAGCCAAGATCACCCCGCGCACCAAGGGCATCGTGGTCATCAACCCCAACAACCCCACCGGAGCCGTCTACCCCGAGGAAACCCTCAAGAAGATTGTTGCCTTGGCCGAAAAGCATGGGCTGGTTCTTTTCTCGGATGAAATCTACGAGAAAATCCTTTATGAGGACGCAGTCCACGTCAATCTTGCCGGGCTGACCGGAGACGACGTCCTGTGCCTGACTTTCAGCGGGCTTTCCAAGGCCTACCGGGTCTGCGGGTACCGCGCAGGCTGGATGGCTATTTCGGGGCCCAAGAAGGATGCTGCCGACTACCTTGAAGGCATCAACCTGTTGGCTAACATGCGCCTGTGTGCCAACGTTCCGGCGCAGCACGCCATCCAGACGGCTCTTGGCGGCTACCAGAGCATCAACGACCTCATCCTGCCCGGAGGCCGCCTGCTGGAACAGCGCAACAAGGCCTACGATCTGCTCAATGCCATTCCCGGGGTCAGTACGCAGCAGGCCAGGGGAGCTCTCTACCTCTTCCCCAAACTGGACCCGGAGGTCTACCACATCCGGGACGACGAGAAATTTGTCCTGGACCTCCTGAAGGAACAGAAAATCCTGGTCTCCCACGGGCGAGCCTTCAACTGGGTACGCCCAGACCACTTCCGGATGGTCACGCTGCCCAACGTCAAGGACATCGAAGAAGCGATTGGCCGCATGGCGGACTTCCTGTCGAGGTACCCGGGCAACTAGCCTGAGGTCCATGGCCGCGCCGCGGGGGCGCGGCCCGGCAGAAAGGCACGCCTGATGGCTGAAGTTGAGTTCGCCAAGAGTCCGGCCAGCGTACTGAGGGTCGGACCGGGGTTTTCGCTGGCGGAGGTGGATCCGGAATCCACCCCGGGCTACGACGGTGCGAAATCTGACGGAAAATCGTTGCTCTCTGCCCAGGATTCACGGTTGACAGAACTGCAGGAGAAACTGTTCGCGGAGGGCAAGTTCGGCAGCACTAAGCGGCTCCTGCTGATTCTGCAGGCCATGGACACTGCGGGTAAAGGCGGAATCGTTGGCCACGTCGTAGGTGCCATGGACCCGCAAGGGGTGCAACTAGCCGCGTTCAAGGCGCCAACGGACGAGGAGAAGGCCCACGACTTCCTCTGGAGGATCGAGAAGCACGTTCCGGATGCCGGCATGGTGGGGGTTTTTGACCGATCGCACTACGAGGACGTCCTGATCCATCGCGTCCACGCGTGGGCCGACCCTGCCGAGTTGGAGCGCCGGTACGCGGCCATCAACGCTTTCGAGGCGGGCCTGGCGGAGCAGGGCACCACGATCGTCAAGGTCATGCTTAACATCAGCAAGCAGGAACAGAAGAAGCGCCTCATTGCCCGCTTGGACGATCCCAGCAAGCACTGGAAATACAGCCGCGGCGACCTCACGGAACGGGCCTACTGGGACGACTACATGGACGCGTACAGCGTGGCCTTCCAGAAGACCTCGACGGACATTGCCCCGTGGCACGTCGTACCAGCCAACAAGAAGTGGTATGCCCGTATCGCGGTTCAGCAGTTGCTGTTGGATGCGCTCGAAGGGATGCAGCTGAACTGGCCAAAAGCCGACTTCGACGTCGCTGCTGAAAGGAAGCTCGTCGAGGAGTCCTGAGCCCCTGCTTGACCGCTAGTCGGTGCTGGCGACAGGTCCGCCGTCGTTGCCGGCATCCCGTGCCGAGGCCAAGCGCTTGCGGGCGCCCTCAAGCCAATCCTCGCAGCGCTTGGCCAAGGCCTCGCCACGCTCCCAGAGCGCCAGTGATTCTTCGAGGCTGGCCCCGCCGGCTTCGAGGCGGCCAACAACGGCCACGAGCTGTTCCCGGGCCTCCTCGTAGCTCAAGGCGTCCAGGGAATCAGGTGTTGGCGCCGCTGAATTGTTCTCGGTCATGATGTCCTTCGATTGTGATGCTGACAATGTTGGCTGCGGACTCAATGCTCCAGGAGCTGTCCCTGGCCGCCGGAGACAGCCCTGAAGCGACCGTCGGCCACGCGGATCGCCAGTTCCGCGCCCTCGGGCGCGTCCTCAGGGCTGCTGACCACCTGGTGTCCGGCTTGGTCATCGCCGACCAGTTGGACAACGGCATAGCCCCGGTCCAGTGTTTTCTGCGGCGACAACGCCCTGACCTGTGCCCGCAGGTGGTGCACCTGGTCCAGCGCGCGCACAACGGCTGTGCTGACCGCCGAATGTGAGCGCAGTTGCAGGCGGTGAATGTCCTCGGCGCGCGCGTCCACCATGGACGCGGGGGATGCCAGGACCGGACGGGACCTCAAGGAGTGGAGCCGGTCAGTTTCGCGATCCACCATCCGGCCAATACTCCGGCGGAGGTGGTCCCTGGCCTGGCGAACCATGGCCAGTTCCTCGGCGACGTCCGGGACGATCCGCTTTGCGGCATCGGTGGGCGTGGAGGCGCGGAGGTCGGCGACGTCGTCCAAAATCGGCCGGTCTGCCTCGTGGCCAATCGCACTGACAATAGGAGTGGTTGCTGCAGAGACAGCACGGATCAGGTCCTCGTTGCTGAAGGGGAGCAGATCTTCCAGTGCGCCGCCGCCACGGGCCAGGACAATGACGTCCACATGCGGATCTGCGTCCAGCTTCTTCAGGGCAGCGATGATCTGGGACACCGCCGTGTTGCCTTGCACGGCAACCTCTCGAACATCGAACTCCACGGCTGGCCAGCGCAGGGCCGCGTTACGCAACACGTCCTTCTTGGCGTCCGAGTCACGGCCCGTGATGAGACCTATGCGGTGGGGGAGCAGGGGCAGCTTCCGTTTGCGCGAATCAGCGAACAGGCCTTCCGCGGCCAAAGCCTGGCGGAGCCGCTCAATGCGAGCCAACAGGTCGCCCAGGCCAACAGGCCGGATGTCCTTGACCGACATGTTCAGGCGTCCGGTCTTGACCCAGAAATCCGCCTTGACCAAGGCGACTACCCGCGACCCGCGCTCAAGCGGTACCTTTTGCCGGTCCAGGACTGTGGACCACACAGATGCCGGCAGTGAAATCTCGGCGTCAACATCACGCAGCGTCAGGAACGCATTGCCACCCCTGCGGTTCAACTCGATGACCTGGCCCTCAATCCAGGCTGCCGGTGCCCTCTCAATGTGGGCCTTGAGCTTGCGCGAAAGCAGCTGCAAAGGCCAGGGATTATCCGGACTGGTCTCGGCAGCAGTCCCGGGGAGGGTGGACTCGGGAGTCGCTTCAGCGGACATGGCAGGTCCGCGACTGGGCCGGAAGCCGTGGTTGTACCAGCATCATCACTATCCTCGCTCGGGGTGCGGCAACTTGCTCGGGGTGCGGCAAGGAGTGCCGACCGCCTTCCAACTCTATCCATAGCTTTACCGGGTGGCTCCGACATTTTTCGTATCATGTGGACAGACCTAGGATGGTGGCACTGGCCCCGACCCCGAGGATGACCTTGCGTACCTTCGTTTCAGCACTGGGAGTGATCCTCGCCCTGGTGCTCACCGCCGTCGCCGTTCCAGCCGCGTGGGTGGACCAAAACATTGTTCAGGAAGATGGCTTCACGCGCATCGCCGGTGGATTGGGCAGTGATCCCGATTTCCAGGCGCGTCTGGCGGACGCCGCCGTCGGCTCCTTCGAATCCTCAGTCAACCTCCCGGGGCCCATCAAATCCCTGGCCGCCGGGGTTCTTGAACAGGCGGCGTCCGGGATGCAGTCCTGGAGCGACTATCCGCAGGCTTGGGAAGAGACAGTAAGGAACAGCCACAAACTGAACTTCGGTGCGGCTGGGCAGCCGGAAGAATCCGGTGCTTCCACGGCCCTGGTCTTGGACATTGCGCCCCTGGTCAGGCTGATCCGTGACCACTTTGCCGAGGCCACGCGCGTCCGCCTGGATGTCCCCTCTGAAAGGCTGATTTCGTTGGGTGAGCCGTCCCACCGCCAGTTGGTGGAACGGGTCGCAACCTTTGCCCCCTTGTGGTGGGTTGCCGCCCTGGGAGCTCTCGTTTCGGCGTTGCTGGCTTTGTTCGTGGCACGCAGGCGGCCCGCGGTCCTGGCGTTCCTTGGGCTGGGAGGTTTGGCCGTGGCAAGTCTTTGGTGGGCTGGACTGAATGTCGCTGAAGCGGCAGTAGGTACACTCTCCAACGGCAACGAACTGGCCGGGCTGTTCACCGGTAAGTTCCTGACGGCAGTCCAGTCCGGTTTCGGTTCCTGGACAACGGTGACAGCCCTGGTCTCGGCGGCATTGTTGGTGATCGGCTTAGTCGCATGGATCATTTCCGCGAGACGGCCATCACCTTATGCCCAGGGTCAATGACCTGACCGGTAACATTGTGGGATGACCTCCACAGCAATTTCGATTCCGATGCCCAGCGTGCCCCGGAGACGGCGATCGCCGGAAGAGGTACAGGCGGCGGCACCCGTCACAGGTCCCAAGAAGGTGCTGTTGGCAGCCCCCCGCGGTTATTGCGCCGGCGTGGACAGGGCTGTCATTGCCGTCGAAAAGGCCCTGGAGCACTACGGTCCTCCCGTCTACGTTCGCAAGCAGATCGTCCACAACGTCCACGTGGTCAGCTCACTGGAAGAACAAGGGGCCATCTTCGTTGAGGAAACGGACGAGGTTCCCGAAGGCGCACTGGTCATTTTCTCCGCCCACGGAGTTTCACCGGCAGTGGTCCAGTCGGCAGAGGACCGTGGCTTGCGCACCATTGACGCGACGTGCCCGCTGGTCACCAAAGTCCACCGCGAAGCCGTGCGCTTTGCCAAGGACGACTACGACATTCTTCTCATCGGCCACGAAGGCCACGAGGAAGTCGAGGGCACAGCCGGCGAGGCTCCCGAGCACATCCAAATCATCAACGGTCCGCACGAGGTGGACAAGGTCACAGTGCGCGATCCCGAGAAGACCATCTGGCTCTCGCAGACCACGTTGAGCGTGGATGAAACCATGGAGACCGTCCGCCTCCTGAAGGACCGTTTTCCGACGCTCCAGGATCCGCCCAGCGACGACATCTGCTATGCCACCACCAACCGCCAGGTGGCCATCAAGAAGATCGCACCGCAGGCTGACCTGGTTATTGTGGTTGGTTCGGCCAACTCATCGAACTCAGTACGCCTGGTTGAAGTCGCCCTCGAGTACGGGGCCAAGAGCTCCTACCGCGTGGACTTCGCCAACGAGGTGGACGAAGGCTGGTTCGAAGGCGTGGCGACCGTCGGCGTAACTTCTGGTGCGTCCGTCCCCGAAGTTCTTGTCCAGGATGTCCTGCGCCTGCTGGCCGACTACGGCTATGGCGAAGTCCAGGAAGTGGTAACAGCGGAGGAAGATCTCCTCTTCTCGCTCCCCAAGGAGCTGCGAGCTACGTTGAAGAAGGCCGGCGACGTGACCCGGGCCCTCGGTGGCCGCGGGAACCGTCCTACGTCCTAGCAAGAAGCTCTTATGGATCTGGCCCGCAGCGGGCGCCCTTCCTGACGGAAGTGGTCGCCCCTGCGGGCCAGTTCGTTAAGCAGCAGACTCTTGGGGCTCCTCCGTAAGAAGTTCCGGGGCTGCCAATGCCCGGGGGACAGCTTCCACGGACATGGGCGCCGTGAGGCCTGCATCGTCCATGGTGTTCAACTTCCGTGCGGTCGGGAGCACCCGGGCTTCGAGGGTGCCCACCATGGCGTTGTAGCGGTCCACGGACGTCTTGAGTGAGCTTCCCAGCTTGCTGACGTTCTCTCCCAACGTGCCCATGCGCTCGTACAGCTGCTTGGCGAGGTCGAACAGCTCGTGCGCGCTATCGGTGAGGACGTCCTGCCGCCACGTGAAGGCCACCGACTTGAGGACTGCCAACAACGTCCCGGGTGATGCCAGGACGACGTTCCTGGACAGTGCGTGTTCAAGCAGGCCGGGGTCGGCCTCAAGGGCAGAGGCGAGGATGGACTCGGCCGGGAGGAAGCAGATCACCAGTTCCGGTGAGTTCCCCGGGATGTCCCAGTACTTCTTTCCGGCCAAGGCGTCGATGTGCGCCTTCAGGGCTTTGGCGTGCTGGGCCAGGAGGGTCTTGGAATCATGGGCGGAGGCTTGCGTTACCGATTCGCCGAATGCCCCGTCTCCGTGGAGCTGTTCCTGTGCCGCGAGGTAGGAGGCCAGTGGGACCTTGGCGTCCACCACCAACTGCTTATCCCCGGGCAGCTGGACCACAAGGTCCGGTCGCAGCGTGTTCTCGGTGCGGCCCGAGTGGACCTGCTCATGGAAGTCCACGTGCCTGAGCATCCCGGAAGCTTCAACCACACGCCGAAGCTGGACTTCGCCCCACTGCCCGCGTGCGCTGTTGGAACGCAGGGCTGAGGCCAGTGCGTGGGTTGACCGAAGCAGTTGTTCATCGGACGAACGGGCGTCCTGCAGCTGCTGGGCGAGCTGTCCGTACTGCTCAACGCGGTCACGTTCGAGCAGCGAAACCTGCTGCTGCACCGCGGTCAGCTTTTCCGCCACGGGCGCCAGGGCGCGCAGGACACTTCCATCAGAGTTCCTTGCTGCGCTGAGTTCCCGGTTCTGTGTGAACAAAAGCCGCCGCTCGGCGTCGGCCGCTGCGAGCTGAGCCGTCACCTCCGAAAGGCGTGACGATACGGCGTCGAAGTCCTCCTCCAAGCCGGCGCCCCGGCGTCGGAAGACGACGTAGCCGGCCGCCAGACCCAGGGCCGCGCCGATCAGCAACATGAGCAGTGCCAAAACCAATCCAAATCCATCCATGTGGCAACCCTGTCACAGGGGTACGACACTTTTAGCGAGGCTGCGGCCGTGGGGGTCGCCACAGCGCTGGGCCGAACAAGCATGGACAAGGTATCAACGGGTAGAATCAATGCTCGTGGCTCTTACTATTGGCATCGTCGGACTGCCCAACGTCGGCAAATCAACCCTTTTCAACGCACTGACCCGTAACCAGGTGCTCGCCGCGAACTATCCGTTCGCGACGATCGAGCCGAACGTGGGTGTAGTCAACCTGCCGGATCCGCGCCTGGCGAAGCTGGCCGAGATCTTCGGTTCCCAGAAGCTGCTGCCCGCGCCCGTGTCTTTCGTGGACATTGCAGGCATCGTCAAGGGCGCCTCCGAGGGTGAAGGCCTGGGCAACAAGTTCCTGGCCAATATCCGCGAGGCCGAGGCCATTGCCCAGGTGGTCCGTGTGTTCGATGACCCGGATGTCATCCATGTGGACGGCAAAGTGGATCCCCGCTCCGACATGGAGACCATCAACACTGAACTGATCCTGGCCGACCTTCAGACCATCGAAAACGCGATTCCGCGCATCGAAAAAGAAGTCAAGATCAAGAAGCGCGAAGCTGCCGAACTGGCGGCCATCAAAGCGGCCCAGGCTGTCTTGGAGCGCGGCGACACCATTTTCAGCTCGATCAAGAGCGACAAACTGGAGATGGGGCACCTCAAGGAGCTCGGACTTCTCACGGCCAAGCCCTTCATCTACGTTTTCAATGCCGATGAAGGCATCCTGGGCGACCCGGCCAAGCAGGAAGAACTCCGTGCCCTCGTTGCCCCGGCCGACGCGGTCTTCCTGGACGCCAAGCTTGAATCAGACCTCGTTGAACTGGACGAGGAAGAAGCCCGCGAAATGCTGGAAATGAACGGTCAGAGCGAGTCGGGCCTGGACCAGCTGGCACGCGTCGGATTCCACACTCTTGGCCTTCAGACCTACCTGACTGCCGGCCCGAAGGAAACCCGTGCGTGGACCATCCGTCAGGGTGACACTGCTCCCCAGGCAGCCGGCGTCATCCACTCCGACTTCCAGCGCGGCTTCATCAAGGCTGAGGTTGTCTCTTTCGACGACCTCGTCGATGCCGGCTCCATGGCTGAGGCAAAGTCCCGCGGCAAGGTCCGCATTGAAGGCAAAGAGTACGTAATGGCCGACGGCGACGTGGTGGAATTCCGCTTTAACGTCTAGCAAAGCGGACCCGTTCGCTGCCCTCAAAGCGAGGGGTCACGTCCTGTCAGGGCGCCACTCGTTTTCCACATAGGACAGTTTTCTGGGCTGGGCAGCACGCTGTCCGGCCCAGACTGTCTTTATGGGAATCAGGTATTACGCTTATGCATTCGACAGCGATCAGACCGGGAAAGCACTGGCTGACCCGAAGTCCGTGATTGGATCCGATCCCCTCGCGGACGCGTGGGGAGTCGAGCCAGCCTCCACGATGGGCATCGTGGGCTCCCTGCCGGCGCTTCCCGAACGCGACTTCTTGTACCTTGATAAGGCCTGGAGATTCCTGCAGCGGGCTACCGCTCCCCGACGTTCAGACGCAACGCCGAGGATGGCATATCAGATGTTCGAGGGGCAAGTGGATTTCGACGACGATGGCTGTTCTTGGCGACCGTGGGTGCGCGCTCTTCCGCCTGACGCTGTCGCGGCGGTCGCTCGGGATCTTGGAAACATAAGTGACCGCGACATCATAGCCAGCCTCTCGCCCGGTACCTCACTGGATGCCGATGCGGCCTATGCCGCCGAGTACTTGCATCGTGCCAGCCAGTTTGCTGCCGCTGTGGCTTCCGACGGGCGCGGATTCGCGTACATAATCGGTTGACGGCCAGGCGGCAGCATCAGATTGGCTTTGATAGTGCTTGAGTTCACCCCTAGAACAAGGGCCAGGGTACCGCTGAGGCTTCTCCACTGGGCGCCGGGAACTGCCCCTCTTCGAGCAACGCGGCGCACCGGTCGGCAAGTGCTTCAGCTTCGGCAGGCGTGATGAGTTCTTCCAAGTCCCGCCCCAACTGTCCCTCGAGTGCGTCGCTGACGCGGCGGACGCCGTCGAGCTCTCCATCAATCAGGGCATCCCCGACCCACCCCCACAACACGGTGCGCAGCTTGTGTTCTCGGTGGAAAGTGAGGCCGTGGTCTACGCCGTGGCGGTGGCCCTCAGCCATGGCCAGGATGTGGTTGCCTTTGCGGTCGGCGTTGTTGACCACGACGTCGAACACAGCCATTCTCCTGAGCGCCGCCGAATCTTCATGGACGAGGGCCACCATCTGCCCGTCCTCGCCTTGCCCGCGGAGCACTTGTTTCCAGTCGCTGCCGGGCACGGCCTCTGCCGGAACGAGGTCCACTGGATTCTGGCTGGGGTCTTCCTCTTGCCAGGCCTGGACCATCCCTTTACCCAACGGCCCATCGCGCAACCAGGTGTGGGGCACGATGTTCCAGCCGAACACTTCGGACACCTTGTAAGCGGCCACCTCACGATGAGCCAGGGTCCCGCTGGGAAAATCCCAGAGCGGACTTTCGCCTGCTATCGGCTTGTAGACCACCACGAGCTCGCCGATGCTGCCAAGGAATGTGGCGTTGGATGCCGTCGTGATGCGTCCGGTGAGGGTTAGCTCCGCGGTCAGCAGGTCCGGCGTCGGCATCAGAGCCCGGGGGAGGGGCAGACGTGACCTTCGGCATCCATCGGGTTGCCACACAGCGGGCACAGAGGACGGCCGGCGTCCACGATCTCCCGGGTGCGCTTGGCGAAGGCACGGGCCGTTCCTACCGGCATCCGTACCAGCAGCATTTCGCGGTCGGTAGCATCGTCAACGTCCATCGCCTCATCGTCCTCATCATCCAGCTCGGAGATGGGGTAGGCCTCTATCACCACTTGGGCCGTAGTTGGGTCCCAACCAAGGCTGATGGCTCCGGTACGGAACTGCTCCTGAACGGCCTCCAACGGGTCATTGTCCACAAGCTCTATGGGAGTGCCCGTGGGAACGCTGAAGGGGTTGCCTCCGACCGTGATGAGCTGGTCGAGAATCTCATCGATCTTCTCGGCCAGGAGTGCCGACTGTTGTTTCTCCAAGGCGATACTGACGATCTGCTTCCCTGCGCGCACCTGCAGGTAGAACGTGCGCGCTCCCGGAAGACCGATCGTGCCAACCACCACCCGATCGGGCCAGGCAAACTCGTGAACACGTGTAGGCATGTCAATATTCTAGGCAGAGGACGCTCACGGCGTCGCATGCCCTGCGCCGCCGCCCACTGGGGCATCACCGGAAGGCACGTTCCGGGACAGCCAGGACAGATCGCCGGCGACGGTGTTGGTTGCGAAGACGCTCGGTCGGTTGGAGCCGTAACGGATGATCGATACCGAGGCGGGGTCCACGCTGAGGCGCTGGAAGAGGTCAAGGTGCATGCCGAGCGCGTCGGCGAGGATGGACTTGATGATGTCGCCATGACTGACCGCCACCCAAACGGCCTCCGGGCCGTGTTCGGCTTCGAAGGCTGCATCGTGGCGTCGAATGGCCGCTACCGAGCGCGCCTGCATGGCGGCCATCGATTCGCCGCCGGGAAAGACGACTGCTGATGGTTGGAATTGTACGACCTGCCACAGGTCCTCGGTCGCGAGGTCACTGAGCTTGCGGCCCTGCCACTGTCCGTAATCACACTCGGTGAGAGCTGGTTCGATGGGGGCGTAAGGCTTGGCGGCCTGGCGATCAAGGATGAACTGGGCGGTCTGCTGGCAACGCTCAAGAGGGCTCGACACCACCCCGACCAATGGCACCGGCGCAAGCCGGTCTCCGGCGACGGCTGCCTGATCGCGGCCGATCTGGTCGAGGCTGATGCCGGGGGCCCGGCCAGCCAGGAGTCCGGATGCATTGGCTGTAGTGCGTCCGTGCCGCACGAGGATAACTGTCGCCATCCACCCAGCCTAACTACATGCACGACGGCGGCCCTACGGCGCCCCGGCGCGGGCGAAAAAGGTTCCTGTCCTGCTGTCAGACAGCGAATGCTACCACCGAGTAGCGTTTGACTTGAAATTCCCGGCAGTTTAGGCATGTAGAGGTTGCGGAACGGTTACAGTTTGGCCATCAAGTCCCAACATCCGGACACAATGTGGGTAGGCTTACACTCACATGTAGGCAACGTCACAGTAGGAAACTGTGCCTGTGCCTGGGGGGAATCACGAATTTCCCCTGTTCAATTCCCCGACTCATAGGAGGCGGAATGCGTTTCTCGCGCACTTCCAAAGCTCTAGGCGTAGCGGCGATCATCGCCCTCGCAGCCACCGGTTGCGGTGGCGGCGGTAGCAACAACTCCGGTTCATCCACGGGCGACCCCAACAAGGTCATCATTGCTGACGGCTCCGAGCCGCAGCGCCCGCTCATGCCGGCCGACATCAACGAGGTTGGCGGTGGCAAGATTGCCACGCTGATCTTCTCTGGCCTCGTCAGCTACGACCCGTCCGGTAAGCCTGTCAACGAGCTGGCGGAGTCCATCGAGGCGCCCGACGCCAAGAACTTCACCATCAAGCTGAAGAAGGACCAGAAGTTCACCAACGGCGAGGCCATCACGGCCAAGACGTTCGTTGACTCGTGGAACTTCGGTGCAGCAGCAAAGAACGCACAGCTCAGCGCCACCTTCTTTGAGAGCATCAAGGGTTACGACGAGACCAGTGCCGAGGGCTCCACTGTGGAGACCATGTCCGGCCTCAAGGTCGTGGACGACACCACTTTCACGGTCGAGCTCAAGCAGCCCGAGTCTGACTGGCCGCTGCGCCTCGGATACACGGCCTTCATGCCCATTCCGGCAGCAGCTCTTGCTGATCCCAAGACCTACGGCGAGAAGCCTGTAGGCAACGGCCCGTACAAGATGGCAGAGAACGGCTGGCAGCACAACGTGCAGATCCAGCTGGTCCCCAACGCTGACTACAACGGTCCGCGCAAGGCCAAGAACGGCGGCGTGACGTTCAAGATCTTCCAGAACGACGACGCTGCATACCAGGATCTGCTGTCCAACAACCTGGACATCCTGCAGACCATCCCCACCAGCGCGCTGAAGAACTTCAAGACCGATCTCGGCGACCGCTTCATTGAGAAGCCGTACGCGGGCAACCAGACTATTGCCATCCCGGAATACCTGCCGGAATGGAGTGGCGAAGCCGGCAAGCTGCGCCGCCAGGCCATCTCCATGGCCATCAACCGCGATGAGATCACCAAGGTCATCTTCAGCGGCGGACGCCAGCCGGCCAAGGACTTCACTGCTCCCGTCCTGGACGGTTACAGCGACAGCATCCCCGGTTCTGAGAACCTGAAGTTCGACGCCGCCAAGGCCAAGGACCTCTGGGCCAAGGCAGACGCCATCCAGAAGTGGGATCCGAACACCGTCTTCACCGTTGCCTACAACGCTGACAAGGGTGGCCACAAGGCTTGGGTTGAGGCAATGACCAACCAGCTCAAGAACAACCTTGGCATCAAGGCCGAAGGCCTTCCGTTCGCCACCTTCAAGGAAGCCCGCGATCTCGCGACCTCGGCCAAGCTGACCGGTTCGATCCGTGCCGGCTGGCAGGCAGACTACCCGTCGCTGTACAACTTCCTCGGCCCGATCTACAAGACCGGTGCAGGCTCCAACGATGCCCGCTACGCGAACCCGGAGTTCGACAAGGCTATCTCTGATGGCCTGTCCGCCCCAAGCGTTTCCGACGGCAACAAGGCAATGAACAAGGCGCAGGAAATCCTTCTCAAGGACCTGCCCGCCATCCCGCTGTGGTACCAGGTAGCACAGGGTGGCTGGAGCACCGGCGTCTCGAATGTTGACTACGGCTGGGACGGCGTCCCGCTGTACTACAACATCACCGGCAAGTAAGCGCGATTCGGCGGCGGAAGTGCTCAGTTGAGCACCTCCGCCGCCTTATCTCGTTGCAAATCAATGACGCCCAACTCTGGTTGGGCGTCCTTGTGCAGGCCTACACTGCCTTGGCATGGAACGTTTGCACATCAGACGAAAAGGTTCTTTGATGAACAACTCCGCTGCACCCCAGCCCCGGGTGCCTGCTGATCGGGGTGTGGTGAGCTGATGGCCACCTATATCCTTAAACGATTCCTCCAGCTGATTCCCGTTTTCCTGGGAGCGACACTGCTGGTTTATTTCCTGGTCTTCAGCCTTCCTGGCGACCCCATTGCTGCTCTCTTCGGTGACAAACCCGTCAACGAAGCAGTCGCGGCCAAGCTGCGTGCCCAGTACAACCTGGACCAGCCCTTCATTGTTCAATACCTGCTCTACCTCAAGAGCATCTTCACGTTCGACCTCGGCCAGGACTTCTCCGGCCGGCCGATCGCAGCGGTGCTTGGCGAGGTCTTCCCCGTCACTGCACGGCTCGCCGTCATGGCCCTGATTTTTGAAGCTGTCTTCGGCATCGCCTTCGGCTTGGTCGCGGGTCTTCGCAAGGGCAAGCTTTTCGACGGCACCGTGTTGATCGCATCCCTGATTGTCATTGGTATCCCGATCTTCGTGCTCGGCTTCATCCTGCAGTTCTTCATTGGCGTGCAACTGGGGTGGGCCAAACCCACGGTCAGCGCGGCGGCTACGGTTCAAGACCTGATCCTGCCCGCCATCGTTCTGGGCCTGGCCTCATTCGCTTACGTTCTGCGACTCACCCGCACCAGCGTCATCGAGAACATGAATGCCGACTATGTCCGGACCGCGACGGCCAAGGGCCTGTCCCGCTTCCGTGTCATCAACGTGCACATTCTCCGCAACTCGCTCATCCCAGTGGTGACCTTCCTGGGAGCCGACCTTGGCACACTGATGGGTGGAGCAATCGTTACGGAAGGCATCTTCAACGTCCCTGGTGTGGGTAACCGGTTGTATCGTGCCGTCCTGTCAGGTGAAGGCCCAACCGTGGTCTCCATCGTCACAGTGCTGGTGTTGATCTACTGTCTCTCCAACCTGCTCGTTGACCTTCTGTATGCCTGGCTTGATCCGAGGATCCGTTATGACTCCTGAAAATAACCTGACTGGGCAGGACACTGCCCCGCGCCACATCGAGCACTTTGTCGCTGATCTTGAAGAGACGCCCCTCCAGGCGACGGACAAGGTCAAGGAAGACTCCGCGCCTTCGAGCCTCTGGGGCGAAGCATGGAAGAACCTGCGCAAGCAGCCGCTGTTCATCATCTCGGCCATCATGATCCTGGCTGTCGTAGTTGTGTCGCTCTTCCCGGGCCTGTTCTCGCAGATCGATCCCACGTCCGAGGCCTGCCAGCTGTCCAACTCCGATGGCGGACCCGCTGCCGGCCACCCGCTGGGGTTTACCCAGCAAGGCTGTGACGTTTTTGCCCGTGTCATCTTCGGTACCCGTTCGTCGGTGACGGTTGGCCTGTTCACCACCATCGGCGTCGTTCTTTTCGGCGGCATCATTGGTGCGCTGGCCGGCTACTACGGTGGCTGGGCTGATGCCCTGCTGGCGCGCCTTACGGACATCTTCTTCGCCTTGCCGCTCATCCTCGGCGCCATTGTCATGATGCAGCTGCCCGTGTTCCGTGCGAACCGCACTGTTTGGACCTTGGTACTGATATTGATCGTCTTCGGCTGGCCCCAAATTGCCCGCATTACCCGAGGCGCCGTGATCGAAGTCAGGAACGCCGACTTTGTGGTCGCTGCCCGCTCGCTGGGTGTTTCCAAGTTCCGTTCGTTGTTGCGACACGTTCTGCCCAACTCGTTGGCTCCGATCATCGTGGTTGCAACCATCTCGCTGGGCACGTTCATCGTGGCCGAATCCACGTTGTCCTTCCTCGGCATCGGGCTCCCACCGAGCGTCATGTCGTGGGGTAATGACATCCAGGCTGCGCAGGCTTCGTTGCGTTCAAACCCGATGCCCTTGCTCTACCCGGCTATTGCCCTGTCGATTACAGTCTTGAGCTTCATCATGCTCGGCGATGCCCTGCGTGATGCCCTCGACCCCAAAGCGCGTAAGCGATGAAAGGCGAAGCCATGAACTCTTCAGTTCACATCAAGGAAGAAGTCGCTGGCTCCGAGCGTCCCCTGCTGGAGATCAAAAACCTCGCGATCAACTTCGCCACCAGCAATGGTGAGGTCAACGCCGTCAGGAATGCGCACCTTACGGTGATGCCCGGTGAGACGGTGGCCATCGTGGGCGAGTCGGGTTCCGGCAAGTCGACGTCGGCCCTCGCTGCCATCGGTCTGCTGCCCGGGAACGGCCGGGTAGCCGGCGGCGAGATCCTGTTCGACGGGGAAGACATCGCCCACGCCAGCGAGAAGCGGATGATCGAACTCCGCGGCAACTCCATTGGGATGGTTCCGCAGGACCCGATGTCCAACCTCAACCCGGTGTGGAAGATCGGCTTCCAGGTCAAGGAGACCTTGAAAGCCAACGGTCTTCCGTCCGGCCCCGAGGACGTTGCCAAGGTCTTGTCCGAGGCTGGCCTGCCCGACGCTGCCCGTCGCGCCAAGCAGTACCCGCACGAGTTCTCGGGTGGCATGCGCCAGCGCGCGCTGATCGCCATCGGCCTTTCCTGCCAGCCGCGCCTGCTGATCGCGGATGAGCCGACGTCGGCCCTTGACGTTACGGTCCAGCGCCAGATCCTGGACCACTTGGACAAGATGACGTCCGAGCTGGGTACGGCTGTACTGCTCATCACCCACGACCTCGGCCTGGCAGCTGAGCGGGCGGACAAGGTGGTGGTGATGTACAAGGGCCAGGTTGTGGAATCCGGTCCGTCGCTTGAACTGCTCCGCAACCCGCGGCACCCTTACACCAAGCGGCTGGTTTCCTCAGCCCCGTCCCTTGCGTCCCGGCGTATCCAGGTCGCCAAGGAACAGGGTGTTGAGTCCGACGAGCTATTGGCCCCCACGGAACCCGTGGTGGTCGAGTCTGCGCTTCCCGAGGAGGTGCTGAAGGTTGAGGACCTGACCAAGGTCTTCAAACTCCGTGGAGGCATTGGCAAGACCACTGATTTCACGGCTGTCGACTCAGTCTCGTTCTCGGTCAGGCGTGGAACCACCACGGCCATTGTGGGGGAGTCCGGCTCGGGCAAGTCCACTGTGGCCCAAATGGTCTTGAACCTGCTGGAACCGACGTCCGGAAAGATCATTTTCGACGGCGTCGATACTTCCACGCTGAACAGCCGGGACTTGTTCAAGTTCCGCCGCCGGGTGCAGCCCATCTTCCAGGATCCCTACGGCTCTCTCGATCCGATGTACAACATCTTCCGGACCATCGAAGAGCCGCTGCGGACCCACAAGATCGGTACCAAGGCCAGCCGGGAGAAAAAGGTCCGTGAACTGCTGGACCAGGTGGCCTTGCCACAGTCGACCATGCGCCGCTACCCGAATGAACTCTCGGGCGGTCAGCGCCAGCGTATTGCGATTGCCCGTGCGTTGGCCTTGGATCCTGAAGTGATCATCTGCGATGAGGCCGTCTCGGCCCTGGACGTGCTGGTGCAGGCTCAGGTCCTGAACCTGCTGGCAGAGCTCCAGGACAACCTGGGCCTGACGTACCTGTTCATTACCCACGACCTCGCTGTTGTTCGGCAGATCGCAGACCACGTCTGCGTGATGCAAAAGGGCAAGCTGGTTGAGACGGGCAGCACGGACGACGTCTTCGACAACCCCCGCGAGGCTTACACCCAGGCCCTGCTGGATGCCATCCCCGGCGGTTCGCTGCTTTTGCCGCCTGAGGTGGCCTGACCCGGCGTCGAACTCCAACAAAGCCGCAAACGACAAGAGCCGGTGGTTCCCCTCAATGGGAACCACCGGCTCTTGCCGTTAAAGCTGCTTTGAGGGCCGCTACTGCGCCGGCGTTGCGGCTTCACTGTCAGGACGCGCCGTGAGGCCCAGTGCGGTGAGTTCACGTGCCAGGACGGCCCCCAGCTTCGCGTGTCCTGCGGGTTTAAGATGGACGCCATCCTGGAGATCTCCCACGGCGTTGTACCGGGTGAGCCAGTCGCCGGCGCTGACGAACGGAATGCCGTGCTTGGCCGCGATCCTGCCCACGAGCGCATCTACTTCGGTGCGTCGGGCGCCCCCGTAGCTGGCGCCGCGGGCCAAGGTACCGATCATGGCGAGCTTGGAGCCCGGGTAGCGCTTGGTCAGTGCCGCCAGAAGCCGCTCCGCATTGCTGGTGATCTGGGCATCGGTGGCCCGCTGGGTGGCGTCGTTGCCGCCACCCTCAATGACGATCAGGGGAGGCTCGCCATAGGGGAGAACCCAGTCGCCACGCTGAAGCGCGTCAATGTAATTGCCCGTCTTGCCGTTTGTGGCAACAAACCCTGTCCCGCCCATGCCCACGACGTGCAGCTTGTATCCCAAGGCAGCGATGCCCTGCTGCGGCCAGGAGTCCTTGGGCATGGCCTGGGAATCGCCGATCAACACCGCCGTGTGGCGGACGTCGGCCAGTACCAGTTCATTGCGGTTGTTCGCCGGGTTCTTGTACAGGGAACCGACAGGCAGGTTCAGTGCAGTGGGCGAGGGCGCCGACCGGAGTGGCTTTTCCGCGGCGGACGTCGGGGCTGGCCCGGGCGCGGCTGAGCGCGTCGGGACGGGTTCTAGGGGTGTTTGGTTCTGTCCGCAGCCCACCAGTAGAACGCCGACGGCGATCAATGGTGCGAGCATGCGGAACGTTGCCGGGGCTTTGCGCATCGTTGGTCTCCGTGTGGCACTGGTTCTGCTGCAATCATGGGGCACGAACGTCGGAAAATCCAGCAAGTGGACGTGTGGTTACTGAACGGTGATGCGCTGTGAGCAAGGCCACATCCCGGCCGCCGATGGCTTGCTTTTTAGGCGCATAAATGCTTCTGCGTTTAGACTTGCTTTAGGTGCCCTGTGTCCCGGGGTCTTTTCGCTGTGTGTTCCGATCAAGTCGATCAGGTATGCGCGCGGATACAAACAGCTGACTTCACCACTGAAACGAGTCATTAACGCATGTCTGAAACCATCACCAACACTGCGTCGCGGAGCGATCTGCGCAACGTCGCGATCGTCGCACACGTTGACCACGGTAAGACCACCCTGGTCGACGCCATGCTCAAGCAGACCAACTCCTTCGCTTCCCATGGTGAGGTTGAGGACCGCGTCATGGACTCCGGTGACCTGGAGCGCGAAAAGGGCATCACCATTCTCGCGAAGAACACCACGGTCGCTTACAACGGCCCGTCGTCCAATGGCGAGACCATCACCATCAACGTCATCGACACCCCCGGCCACGCCGACTTCGGTGGCGAGGTTGAGCGCGGACTGTCCATGGTTGACGGCGTCGTCCTGCTGGTCGACTCCTCCGAAGGCCCCTTGCCGCAGACCCGCTTCGTGCTCCGCAAGGCCCTTGCAGCGCACCTGCCGGTCATCCTCCTGGTCAACAAGACCGACCGTCCCGACGCCCGCATCGACGAGGTTGTCCACGAGTCCATGGACCTTCTCCTGGGCCTCGCCTCCGACCTCGCCGACGAAGTTCCGGACCTGGACCTCGACAAGGTCCTCGAAGTTCCCGTCGTTTACGCCGCCGCCAAGGTTGGCCGCGCATCCCTGGACCAGCCCGCCAACGGCTCGGCACCGGAGAACGAGGACCTCGAGCCCCTCTTCAAGACCATCATCGAGCACATCCCGGCTCCGACGTACAACCCGGACGGCGTGCTGCAGGCACACGTGACCAACCTGGACGCCTCGCCGTTCCTTGGCCGCCTCGCCCTGCTCCGCATCTACAACGGAACCCTCCGCAAGGGCCAGACCGTTGCCTGGGCCCGCGCCAACGGTGAGCTCAAGAACGTCAAGATCACCGAACTGCTTGCCACCAAGGCTCTCACCCGTGTTCCCGCCGAATCCGCAGGCCCGGGCGAAATCGTCGCAGTGGCCGGCATCGAGGAAATCACCATTGGTGAAACCCTCACGGATGCCGAGAACCCGCAGCCGCTGCCGCTGATCACCGTGGATGATCCCGCGATCTCCATGACGATCGGTATCAACACCTCGCCGCTGGCCGGCAAGGTCAAGGGCGCCAAGGTGACGGCACGCCAGGTGAAGGATCGCCTGGACAAGGAACTGATCGGTAACGTCTCCATCAAGGTCCTCCCCACCGAGCGTCCCGACGCCTGGGAAGTCCAGGGCCGTGGCGAGCTCGCGCTGGCCATCCTGGTTGAGCAGATGCGTCGTGAAGGCTTTGAGCTGACCGTGGGCAAGCCGCAGGTTGTCACCAAGACCATCGACGGCAAGCTGCACGAGCCGATGGAACACATGACCATCGACGTGCCTGAGGAATACCTTGGCGCCGTCACGCAGCTCATGGCTGCCCGTAAGGGCCGCATGACCAACATGGCCAACCACGGCACCGGCTGGTGCCGCATGGAGTTCATCGTCCCTGCGCGTGGCCTGATTGGTTTCCGTACCCGGTTCCTGACGGACACCCGTGGCGCCGGTATTGCTGCTTCCATCTCCGAGGGCTACGAGCCGTGGGCCGGACCGATCGAATACCGCACCAACGGTTCCATGATCGCCGACCGCGCCGGTGTTGTTACCCCATTCGCCATGATCAACCTGCAGGAGCGCGGTTCCTTCTTCGTGAAGCCCACCTCCGAGGTTTACGAAGGCATGATCGTCGGCGAGAACTCCCGCGCTGATGACATGGATGTCAACATCACCAAGGAAAAGAAGCTCACCAACATGCGTGCCGCTTCCTCCGACACCTTCGAGAACCTGACGCCGCCGCGCGACCTCACCCTCGAAGAGTCCCTCGAATTCGCCCGCGAAGACGAGTGCGTCGAGGTCACCCCGGAATCCATCCGTATCCGTAAGGTCATCCTGGACTCCAACGAGCGCGCCAAGGCCAACCGCGCCCGCGCCAAGTCCTAGCCTGCTCTGACTGAAACAGTCAGGAACAGCTGAATGAAGAGAGGAGCCGCCGGTACGGTTCGTGGCATTGCCGCGGCCGTGCCGGCGGCTCTTTTCGTGGCCGCCGCAGGAACCGCCCTGCACCGCCAAACAGTGCCGGTGGCCGGCGTCGAGGTCCCCTGGGGTGTCGCTGCGGCTTTGTTGCTTCTGGCGTCCGTCCAGTTGTGGCTGGGCGCCTGGGCACGCTCAATAGGCCCGACGGCGGTAGCCGGTGTGGTGAGCTATGCCGCCGTCGGTGTTGTGTCGTCTGCGGGCCCGGCCAAGCAGCTGGTGCTGGGCGACGGCGTCGGCAATGTGTGGGTGTTTGGCATCGGCGCAGTGACAATGATCATGCTCGTGGTTGTCACTCGCTTGCGCTTCGGGAAGCCCGGCGCGGCGGTGGTGGCGGAACCTCTTTCGCGGCGATAACCATCGCCAGGGGAATGTCGACGTCGGATGTCCGGGTCCGCACGGTGCAGCTGCTTTCGCTGGTCTTCAGCAAGTAGCCCAGCGCGTCCGTTAATCCGTCGTCGATCCTGTAGCGCACCACGACCCGGATTCCCGGCTCGGCGCTGCGAAGGAACTGTCCGGGTGGCAAATGCGGGGAAGTCACGGATTCATACTAAGACGCGGGCTAGGTTGGCGTCGGCGCACTGTTGGATAATAGGCTCGGAAGTTGAGTGCCCGGCATGATGCCGGCAGTATTACCCCGGCCATCGCCGGGACAAACCGTGGAGAGGTCTGGGACGTGACGTACGTAATCGCGCAGCCGTGTGTGGATGTCAAGGACAAGGCATGTATTGAGGAATGCCCTGTCGACTGCATTTACGAAGGTGAGCGTTCCCTCTATATCCACCCCGATGAATGCGTCGACTGTGGTGCCTGTGAACCCGTATGCCCTGTTGAGGCCATCTACTACGAGGATGACACCCCCGAAGAGTGGGCCGACTACTACAAGGCCAATGTCGAGTTCTTCGATGACCTCGGTTCGCCGGGTGGAGCCGCCAAGGTGGGTAACACGGGCAAGGACCACCCCTTCATTGCCGCGCTGCCCCCGCAGAACCAAGACCACTAAGGGCGGTAGTTTCGTTGATTTCCGCGGCGCCGGCTTTCGGCCTGAACCTGCCTGACTATCCGTGGGAGGCCATGGCGCCCTACGTTGCCACCGCTTCCAAGCACCCCGGCGGCGCAGTGAATCTTTCCATCGGTACGCCGGTGGATCCCACTCCCGGGTTGATTCGTGATGCGCTGGCCAACGCGTCAGACGCACATGGTTACCCGACTGTCCACGGCACTGAGGCGCTTCGCCAGGCAGTGGTGGACTGGTTCGCGAGCAGGCGAGGCGTGCCGGGGCTGGACCCCAAGGATGTCATGCCGACCGTCGGGTCGAAGGAGTTGGTGGCCTGGCTGCCATTCCTCCTCGGTCTGAGCGCCGGCGATGTCGTTGTGCGCCCCACGGTTGCCTACCCGACCTACGACATCGGCGCCTCGCTGGCTGGCGCCACGGCGGTCGCCGCGGACGACCTCGATGCCTTGGACCCCGCCACCCGCGCGAACGTCCGGCTGATCTGGATCAATTCGCCCGGCAACCCCACGGGAAGCGTCCGGGACGTTGAGTCGCTGCGCCGGATCGTTGCCCAGGCCCGCGAAATTGGCGCAGTGGTGGCTTCGGATGAATGCTACGCCGAGCTCGGTTGGGGTGAATGGGATGCCCAGCGCGGGGGAGAAGCTGTGCCCAGCATCCTGGATCCCCGCGTTTCGGGCGGTTCCACGGACGGTTTGCTCAGTGTGTATTCGCTGAGCAAGCAGTCGAACCTCGCCGGGTACCGTGCAGCCTTTGTCGCCGGTGACTCCGCCATCATGGCCAATCTGGTCAACAGCCGGAAGCATGCCGGCATGATCGTTCCGTACCCCGTCCAGGAAGCCATGCGTGTGGCACTGGGTGATGCCAGCCATGTCCTCGCCCAAAAGGACCTGTACCGCGGCCGTCGCGAACGGCTGGTCCCGGCGCTGGAAAAGTTCGGGCTGGACATCCAGGAATCCAAGGCCGGACTGTACCTCTGGTCCACGGCGGGCGAACCTACATGGGACACCGTGGCACGGTTCGCGGAGCTGGGAATCGTAGTGGGACCGGGAGTTTTCTACGGTGATGCAGGAAACGGCTTCATTCGGGTCGCGCTCACGGGCAGCGACGAACGGATTGATGCCGCCGTCGAGCGCTTGGGTACGGGCTCATAACAAAGCTGTGACTTGCGCCACTTATGGCGCTATTCCGCCGGTAACCGGAAGGCACGGATTAGTTCCGTGGGGTTACTGGCGGTAGCTTTTTAACTGACTATCAATGGTGGCCTTCACTAAGAAAGCACTTCGGCCGTTGGAGCCCTGCAACAGTAGGGCCGAAGGCGGCGGCACCAGAAGTTGGTTGGACAAGCGTTCGATAGAGGCCCAAAGGCCTCATGAAGGGGACTCCATGACTGAGACCACCAGCGCGACACTGCGCCATGCCGGCGGCGAACTCGAACTGCCGCGTATCAAGGTTGTAGAAGGAAACGAAGGCTACGACGTTTCCAAGCTGCTGAAGCAGACGGGCGCCGTTGCCTATGACCCCGGCTTCATGAACACAGCGGCCACCACCTCGGCCATCACTTATATCGACGGCGACGCAGGCATCCTGCGCTACCGGGGTTACCCCATCGAGCAGCTCGCGCAGCACTCGAGCTTCCTCGAAGTTTCCTACCTGCTGATCTACGGCAACCTTCCCACCCCGACGGAGTTGGAAGAGTTCGATCAGAAGATCCGCCGCCACACGCTCCTGCACGAAGAACTCAAGGGTTTCTTCGGCGGGTTCCCGCGCGACGCCCACCCCATGCCGGTGCTTTCCTCGGCCGTTTCCGCGCTGTCCACGTTCTACCAGGACTCGCTGGATCCCTTTAACGCGGAGCACGTGGAAGTTTCCACCATCCGCCTCATGGCCAAGCTCCCGGTCATCGCCGCCTACGCGCACAAGAAGTCCATCGGCCAGCCGATGCTGTACCCGGACAACTCCATGAACCTGGTGGAGAACTTCCTGCGCCTGAGCTTCGGCCTTCCCGCCGAGCAGTATGAAATGGATCCGGTGGTGGTCAAGGCCCTGGACCTCCTGCTCATCCTTCACGCTGACCACGAGCAGAACTGTTCCACGTCCACCGTGCGCCTGGTGGGTTCGTCCAACGCGAACCTCTTCGCCTCGGTCTCCGCCGGTATCAACGCCCTCTTCGGCCCCGCCCACGGTGGCGCCAACGAAGCAGTTCTGAAGATGCTCCGCCAGATCCAGGCCGACGGCATCAAGCCCGAGGACTACATGGAGAAGGTCAAGAACAAGGAAGACGGCGTCCGCCTCATGGGCTTCGGACACCGTGTCTACAAGAACTACGACCCCCGCGCCAAGATCATCAAGGCAACGGCACACGAAGTTCTTGGCAAGCTCGGCGGCAACGACGAACTCCTGGACATTGCCATGCGCCTCGAAGAGAAGGCCCTCGCGGACGACTACTTCATCCAGCGCAAGCTGTACCCGAACGTCGACTTCTACACCGGCCTGATCTACAAGGCCATGGGCTTCCCCGAGAAGATGTTCACCGTCCTGTTCGCCATCGGCCGCCTCCCGGGCTGGATTGCCCAGTGGCGCGAAATGATCAACGATCCCCAGACCAAGATCGGCCGCCCGCGGCAGCTCTACACAGGGGAACCGGAGCGCAACTACCCGGCCAACTAGTACCAAGCCAATAACGACGGCGGCCGTCCACCTCGCGCGAGGTGGACGGCCGCCGTCGTTGCTTCAGGAGGCGTTGTACCCGTAGGGGTTGTTCTTCTGCCAGCGCCAGTGGTCCTCGCACATCTGGTCCACTGTCTTGGTGGTGGACCAGCCAAGGTCAGCCAAGGCGGAGGAAGCGTCGGCCCAGAATGCGGGAAGGTCGCCTGCGCGGCGGCCCGTGATCTCATAGGGGATCGGCTGTCCCACGGCCTTCTCGAAGGAGCGCAGGACTTCCAGGACGGAGGAGCCCCGGCCCGAGCCGAGGTTCCAGCGGCGAACGCCTGCACGTTCGGCAATGTAATTCAGGGCTGCCACGTGGCCGTCCGCGAGGTCCACCACGTGGATGTAATCGCGCTGTGCGGTGCCGTCAGGGGTGTCGTAGTCTCCGCCGAACACCATGAGCTTCTCCCGGCGTCCCACGGCCACCTGCGCGATGAACGGCACGAGGTTGTTGGGAATGCCCTGGGGGTCCTCGCCAATGCGGCCCGACGGGTGGGCGCCCACCGGGTTGAAATAGCGCAGCAGTGCGATATGCCAGCGGTCATCCGCATTGCCCAGGTCCGAGAGGATGTCCTCGATCTGTTCCTTGGTGCGACCGTAAGGGTTGTTGGCGCCGATTTCCATCTTCTCGATGTAGGGGATCGGGTTGTGCTCGCCGTACACGGTTGCGGAGGAGCTGAAGACGATCGAGCGGACGTCGTGCTTGTCCATGGCCCGGAGCAGGTTCAGCGTGCCCACAATGTTGTTGTAGTAATAGGCCAGTGGCTCCTGAACCGACTCGCCCACTGCCTTCAGCCCGGCGAAGTGGATCACGGCGTCAATCTGGTGCTGGTCGAAAACGGCTTCGACGCCCGGCTCGTCCACCAGGTCAACCTTGTGGAAAGCGGCACTCTTGCCGGTCAGCTCCGAGACCCGGCGGAGGGATTCCTCGCTTGAATTCACCAGGTTATCCAGTACGACGACGTCGTGGCCGGCTTCCTGAAGGGACAAAACGGTGTGGGAACCGATGTAGCCGGTGCCACCCGTGACAAGAATTTTCATGGTCCCTACGCTATCGGAAATCGAAGCCACGCCGCTCAGTGTTGAGCGCTGTGGAAGCACGTTCGTGCTAAAAACAATTAGTGCCCAAAATTGTTGATGCCGAAGCCCGGCGCCAGGAAGTTGTCCAAGCTGTTTTCCGGATCATTGCCAGTGATGGCTTGGAACGGGCATCCCTGAGAGAAGTAGCAGATGAGGCCGGGCTGGCAGTGGGCTCGGTACGCCACTACTTCGCCAGCAGCGACGAACTCCTGGCCTTCTCTTTCGGAGCGGTGATTGACCGAATTGCCGGCAGGCTTGAGGCCGCGCTCACCGCCGTCGAAGCGGAGCCCCTCGGCAGCAAGGAACAGCACGCGGCCGTCCTGAACCTGCTCGGCCAATTCCTTCCCCTGGACGAAGAACTGGCGGTGGATGCCTGCGTCTGGATGGCCTTCCGGCACGCTGCACGCATCAAACCGGTGCTGGCCGCAGAAGCCGAGCGGAGCCATCGTGCCGTTGCCGCCGTCGTCGGGCGTCTCATCATGCTTCTGAGCCCGGGAGAGGCCGAGGCCCATCAAACACTCGTGGCGGAAGCCGAGAGGCTCCTGGCCACCCTTGAAGGGCTGTGCATGCACGCGTTGCTCCAGCCTGAGTGGATGACCGCTGAGATGTGCAGCGACGTCCTCGCCGCCCACCTGCGTTCCCTGGAAGCGTTGCCGGCGGAGCATTAGCGGTTACCACAGGCCTGCCAAGCAGTGGGTCCGGGCCTCTACCGCCGGGGGCTAACGGGAATAGACTGGGACTTGTCGGGGACCTGCCAAAGGGAGGAATTCGGATGCATGAGTCTGGCGGCCCGGGATGGCGCATCACCATGGACACATCAGGGCCGATGCTCATCGCCTTGTACTTGCGTGACATTGCCGGTCTTGACGGTGCCGGCACACCGCTGCTGTCCCACGCAGCCCCCAAGGTCCGGCACGCCGACCATAGCCACCTTACTTCGGATGTAGGGGGCATCCAGGCCCTCAAGACCGAGTGGGAGGCCTGGTGGGAGAGCCTCGTGAAGTCCTATCCCAAGCCGGCGTCGGAACTGGCGCCTCCCAGCTTCAAGGCTTTCGGGAATTCGCCGGCGCTCCAGCGTGTCCTGCAGGCCCATTTCGGTTCAGCCCTTGGGTGGGCAACGGACAGGATCGACGAGTACGCGGACCTGGAAGCGGCGCGCGAGGCGAATGGCGTCACCCACGTGCTGAACGAGATGGTGGAGGACAGGCTCCTGGAGGTCGGAAGGAGTTCGCGTGACTTCGAGCTCACCATCATCGAACTCCCACTCAACGAACCCCGTGCCTGGTATCTGGAGCCCAACACCATGATCATGAGCCATCGGCTCCTGTCGGAGCCGGACGTGTTCCGCAGTTACGTCCAGCCGGTAGTCGAGCTCCTGGCCTGACTCAGGTGGTGGGGGCGGACACCGTGATGGTGACCGGTCCGGCTGGAGCCGCCGACGCTTGCCAGCCGTTCCGCTTCTCCCGGTTCCAGGTCTGGCCGGCAACATCAACCTGGGTGATGGACAATGTCTTGGCATTCGCCACCGCCCAGTGAGCCACAGCCCAGGCTTGGGTTCCCGCGATATCCAACTGCACCGTACGGCCCTGAACCGTGGCCGCCTGGGTGCCGAACGCCGTCGAAAGTTCATCGACGACGGCGGCAGGGTCGCCAGCCGCTTCCGGCATGCGCAGTTCGCAGTTCAGTGAAGATTCCGAGTGCCCGGTCAGCGCCGAAGCGAAGGCCCGGCCCATCGGCTCGTGCTGGGCGTAGGCGCGCGGGAACGCTGAGCGCTGGACGGCTTGCGCGGCCTGGGTGATCTCCATGGTTTCGAAGCCAGGCACTTTGACCAGCCCGTCGTAAAACGCGTTGGTTGCGTACACGGGGTCCATCACTTGGGCTTCCGTGCCCCAGCCCTGCGAGGGCCGTTGCTGGAACAGGCCTCGGGAGTCGGGGCCGGCGTCGTCACCGTAGTTGATGTTGCGGAGCCTGGATTCCTGCATCGCCGTGGCGAGGGCGATGCTCGCGGCACGCGGCGGAAGGCCCCGCTTGACGGAGATCGCGGAGATCAGCGAAGCGTTGGCGGCCTGGTCCGTTGCGAGTTCGTGGCTGTCAGAACCCACGACGGCGACGCAGCGCTCCGTCACCAGGGTTTCGGAGCGCTGCAGTACAGCCACGATCGCGTAGATGGCCCCTGCTACGAGGGCCAATGCCAGCACCGCAACGATGGCGCGGCGGAACCGGCGCACGGATTTCCTCCTGCTAGTTGGCGTGAAGTGCCTCGTTCAGCTCCACCGTCTGGCCCTTGCGCGGAAGGACTTCCACGCCGCCGGTGGTGGAGTTGCGGCGGAAGAGCAGGTTGGGGACTCCGGAGAGTTCCACGGCCTTGATGATCTTGCTGGTGTCCTCGCCGTTCTCGTCCTTGGGGCCCGGAACCCGAACACGGGTACCTGCTGTGACGTACAGACCGGCTTCGACCACGGAATCATCACCGATGCTGATGCCCACGCCGGAGTTGGCGCCGAGCAGGACGCGCTCACCCAGGGCAATCTTTTCCTTGCCGCCACCGGAGAGCGTGCCCATGATGGACGCTCCACCACCGACGTCCGTTCCGTCGCCAGCCACGACGCCGGCCGAGATGCGGCCTTCCACCATGGAGGTGCCCAGGGTTCCGGCGTTGAAGTTCACGAAGCCTTCGTGCATCACGGTGGTGCCTTCGGCGAGGTGGGCGCCGAGGCGGACGCGGTCGGCGTCGGCAATGCGCACACCGGAGGGGACCACGTAGTCAACCATGCGCGGGAACTTGTCCACGCCGTAAACCACCACGTTGCCGCGCTTGCGCAGGCGTGCGCGGGTCAGCTCGAAGCCGTCAACCGCTGCGGGGCCGAAGTTGGTCCACACGACGTTGGGAAGCTTGCCGAAGACGCCGTCCAGGTTGATGCTGTTCGGTGTGACCAGTCGGTGCGAGAGGAGGTGCAGGCGGAGGTAGGCATCCGCGGTGTCAGCCGGGGCGGCGTCGAGGTCGATCTGTGCGAAGACCACCTTTTGCTCGGTGCCGCGATCTGCATCCTTGCTCTCGTCCGCGAGTGCTGTCAGCGCAGGATCGGCGTTCTCCACGTCCCGCAGGGAGTCAGCGGCGACGCCCAACGCTGGGGCCGGGTACCAGACGTCCAGCACGGTTGCTTCCCCGGACGCCGAGGTGGCGATGGTGGCGAGGCCGAATCCGTAGGCCGATCGGTTGTTTACGGGCGCCTGTGCGGGCGCAGCGGAGGAAGCAGTTTCAGTCATGGGCCAAGTCTATCCAGCAGGCAGAGGTCGGTTAAAACCCGTCTCACGCCACAGAAGTCGCATTTGCGGGCATTAGGCTGGACGGGTGACCCTGAATCCTGCTCCCGCCCTCCTTGACCTGCGCCAGGACGTTGCCTTGCTGACTGCCGCAATTATCGACTTCAACAGCGTTTCCGGCAATGAGACTGAGCTCGCCGACGCCGTTGAGTCCGCTTTGCGCGCCATCCCTGCCTATACCGTGACCCGGGACGGCGACGCCATCATTGCGCGTACCGAACTTGGCCGCTCCGAGCGCGTCATCCTGGCCGGGCACCTGGACACGGTGCCCCTGCCCACCGTGGAGGGATCGCTGGGCACCGTACCGGCCACGTGGGAATCCGGCGTTCCCGGTGAAGGCGTCCTCTATGGCCGTGGCACCACGGACATGAAGGGCGGCGTTGCTGTGCAGCTTGCCCTCGCGGCAACATTGTTCGACGACGGCAAGCAGCCGGACAAGGACGTCACCTTCGTCTTCTACGACCATGAGGAAGTGGAAGCCGTCAAGAGCGGGCTCGGACGCTTGGTCCGCAACCACGGGGACCTGTTGCACGGTGACTTCGCGATCCTGCTGGAGCCAACCCACGGCACAGTGGAAGGTGGTTGCAACGGAACCAGTCGTTTCGAAGCTACTACTCTCGGGGAGACCGCGCATTCGGCGCGGGCGTGGATGGGCGTCAACGCGATCCACGCCGCAGCCCCCATCCTGGCGCGGCTCGCCACCTACGAGCCGCGAACCATCAACGTGGACGGGCTGGATTACCGCGAGAGCCTCAACGCGGTGAAGATCAACGGCGGTACGGCAGGCAACGTCATCCCGGACCGCTGCGTGGTTGAGATCAACTATCGCTTCGCCCCGGACAAGACCCCGGACCAGGCAGAAGCCCACGTCCGTGAACTCCTGGAGGGGTTCGACGTCGTCCGCACCGACGCTGCTGCCGGCGCCCGTCCAGGACTCAACCACCCCGCCGCGGCGTCCTTCGTTGCTGCCGTCGGTGCTGAACCCAAGCCCAAATACGGGTGGACCGACGTCGCGCGTTTCAGCGAGCTGGGCATCCCGGCCGTGAACTTCGGCCCCGGCGACCCACTGCTGGCACACAAGGACAACGAGCACGTCGACGCCGATGCCATCCGTGAGTGCCTGCGGGCACTGAGGACGTGGCTGGCTTAAACAGCGCACAAAAAGAAGGTCCGCAGCCTGGTGGCTGCGGACCTTCTTTGCGTGGTGCGGAGACTACTTCTTTTCCGTACCCGGTACGTTGACCTCAAGATCCACGGTCTTGATGGCCGATGCCATGCCACCGGCGGCCTTCTTGGAGCCACGGCGCTCAATCATGATCGCAATCCGGGACACCGTCAGGTTGATCAGGATGTAGATGGCGGCGCCCACGAAGAACGCGGGGAACAGGAAGTCCGGCCCCAGGAAGTCGGCCATGATCTGAATCTTCCGGAGGAGTTCCTCATATCCCACGATGTAGCCCAGCGAGGTGTCCTTGAGGAGAACCACCAACTGGGCAACCAGCGAGGGGAGCATCCGGCGGACAGCCTGCGGGAATTCGATGGACATCCGCGATTGGAAACTCCGCAAGCCGATGGCCAGGCCGGCTTCACGTTGACCTTTGGGTAGCGACTGGATACCAGCACGCAGGATTTCGGCGAAGATGGCGGCGTTGTACAGCGTAAGGCCCACAACAACTGCTTGGAACTGTCCAGTGGCAAAAACCAGCAGGATGAACAACATCATGAGGACCACGGGCATGCCGCGGAGGAACTCAAGGACCACCTGCGTGGGAATCCGGACCCAGGGGATCAAGGAGATCCGCAGCAGGCACAGCGCAATACCCAAAGGGAATGCGATGATTGCCGCCACGGCAGCGGCAGCCAACGTGGACAGGATGCCCTGCCCAATGAGGCTCCAGACATCCGGGGCCATGGGACCGTAGAAGATCTCCCAGCGTTCGGAGTCGAAGATGCCCTGTTGTGCCAGGGTGGTCACTGCGATGGCGAGTACGCCCAGGATGATCAGGATGCCGACGGCGGACCCAATGAGCGAGTAGAGGCGGGCCTTGGGCCCGGGGACGTCGTACAGGACCGAGGTCATCGGGCAATCGCCACCTTACGTTCAACAAAGTGAGCCAGGAGGCCCAGCGGCACTGTGATCAGGAGGTAGAAGAACGCCACCCCGAGCAGGATCCAAAGAACCTGGTCTCCGTAGTCGTTGGAGAGCTTGCGGCCATAGCCGAAAAGCTCAAGGACGAAGAAGGCGCCGGCTACCGATGAGTTCTTCACCAGGGCGATCAGGATATTGATCAACGGCGGAATCACAGTACGGACAGCCTGGGGGAGAACAATGAAGCCCAGAACCTGGATGAAGGTCATGCCTATGCTGCGGGCGGCCTCAGCCTGCCCTACGGGCACGCTGTTGACGCCGGAACGGACGGCTTCGGCGATGAAAGCGGCCGTGTAACTGCTCAAGGCGATGATGGCAGCCACTTCGAATTGTTCGAACTTGACGCCCAGCCGTGGCAGAACGATGGCTGCGAAAAAGAAGATGATGGTGAGGGGGGTGTTTCGGGCGACTTCAACGTAGAACGTGCTGAATCCGCGGAGGGCAGCCACGGGGGAGACCCTCATGGCCGCCAGGATTGTCCCGACGATGAGGGCAATGATTCCTGAAATGACGGAAAGATACAGGGTTCGGAGAAATCCGTCCCAGTATTCGGGGAGGCTTGCTATAACGGCGTCCATGGGTTCCTTTGGCTGCAGCTAATCAGGGAGCAGGGTCCTGGATTCGCCAGCTGCCGCCGTCCATGGGGCGGCGGCAGCTGACTGGTCCCGACTAGTAGCGGTTGATCGCAGGAAGTTCAGGCGTGGTCTTGATGACCTTGCCTGCCGTGGCTTCCCAGGCCTTCTTGTACGTGCCGTCCTTCTCGAAGCCCTCAAGCTGGTCGTTGATCCAGTTGCGGAAGACGGTGTCGTCCTTCTTCAGGCCGATGCCGTAAGGCTCCTTGGTGAAGGTCGTGTCCGAAGCGAGCTTGAAGGCGTCCGGTTCCTTGTCGACGTAGCCGGCGAGGATGACGTTGTCGGTGGTGACAGCCACGACCTGCTTGTTACGCAGCGGCTCAAGGCAAGCGGTGTAGGTGGCGGCAGGGACAACCTCTGCGCCGTACTTCTCAGCGATGGTCTTGGCAGGGGTGGAACCGGTGACGGAGCAAACCTTCTTGCCCTTGACGTCTTCAGGCTTGGTGATGGAGTTGTCGTCCTTGTTCACCAGCAGTGCCTGGCCGGCTTCGTAGTACGGTCCTGCGAAAGCGACCTTTTCCTTACGGGCGTCGTTGATGGTGTAGGTAGCGATGACGAGGTCGACGCGGCCCTGCTCGATGAACGATTCGCGGTTCTGGGAGACGGTCTCTACCCATTCGATCTTGTCGGCGGGGATGCCCAGCTTGGCGGCGATTGCCTTGCCCATTTCAACGTCGAAACCGACAGGCTTGCCATCAAGGCCCTTCTGGCCGAAGAGCGGCTGGTCGAACTTGGTGCCGATGGTGATCTTCTGCGCCTTGTTCAGCTTTTCCATCGTGGTTCCGGCGTCGAAACTGGCCGAGGCAACGGGGGGAGTGGTGGAGCTTCCGCCACCGCCGCAGGCACTCAGGGAGAGGGCGAGCGCGGCCGATGCGGCCACCAGGAGCGACTTCCTCCGGGTAATAAAAGCCTTCATGACATTCCTTTCATTGGTTGGCCGTCGTACGGCCAGGGTGCGGTCTCTACAGCCGGGGTGCGGGCGGTGGGGAGCTAGTGGGTCAAAAGCTTGGACAGGAAGTCCTTGGCGCGGTCGCTCTTCGGGTTGGTGAAGAACTCCTCGGGAGTCGCGTCCTCCACGATCTGGCCGTCAGCCATGAACACCACGCGGTCAGCGGCCTTGCGGGCAAAGCCCATCTCGTGGGTGACCACGATCATGGTCATGCCTTCTTTGGCCAGCTGGATCATGACGTCCAGGACTTCGTTGATCATTTCGGGGTCCAGTGCGGAGGTGGGCTCATCAAAGAGCATGACCTTCGGCTTCATGGCCAGAGCACGGGCGATGGCTACGCGCTGCTGCTGCCCACCTGACAGCTGGGCGGGCAGCTTCGGAGCCTGGTGCCCCACGCCGACGCGCTCGAGGAGGGCCATGGCTTCCTTGTCAGCCGTACCCTTGGCCACCTTCTTGACCTTGATCGGCCCCAGCGTGACGTTCTCAAGAATCGTCTTGTGGGCGAACAGGTTGAAGGACTGGAAGACCATTCCGACGTCGGCCCGCAGGTGGGCGAGGTCTTTGCCTTCTTCGGGGAGTTTCTTCCCGTCAATGGCAATCGCGCCGTCGTCGATCGTTTCCAAGCGGTTGATCGCGCGGCACAAGGTGGACTTGCCGGAGCCTGACGGTCCGATGACCACCACGACTTCGCCCTTCCGAACCTGCAGGTTGATGTCTTTCAGGACGTGCAATTGACCGTAATGCTTATTGACGCCGTTCAGTGAGACGAGGGCATCGCCGGACGCTTGAGTAGTCATACGAAGAATCTAGCGAACAAAGACGCAAATATGACCACGGTCACGGCAACTTCCCCAAGATCGTGACTGAACAGAAACCTGTCCTTCAGCGATATACCAGACTGCAATGCAACAGGCGGGTCGCTGGGACGGAGCAGGGGTCCATAGGGACTAGCCTTGGGCAATGAGCATCAGCCAGCACCCAGTTCCCCATCCGGATGCCAACGGACGCGTCAAGGCCACCCACGTGCCCCTGCCGTCTGAAATAGCGCCTGCCAAGCACAAGGGCTCCTTGGAGCTTCGCCGCAAACAGGCCGATACGGGGATGTCGGACCAGCATTTGCTGGACACGAGCGGTGCCGGCCAGTTCATCCACACGGACCCTTGGCGCGTCCTTCGGATCCAGAGCGAATTCGTTGAGGGCTTCGGTGCCTTGGCGGACCTGGGGCCGGCTGTCAGCGTGTTCGGTTCGGCACGGACCAAGCCGGGAACCGAGTACTACGAGATGGCTGTCGAGGTTGGTCGAAAGCTCGCCGAAGCCGGAGTCGCGGTCATCACTGGCGGCGGACCGGGTTCCATGGAGGCAGCCAACAAAGGTGCCGTGGAGGGCAACGGGGTCTCCGTCGGCCTTGGCATCGAGCTTCCCTTCGAACAGGGACTCAACCAGTGGGTGGACCTCGGTATCAACTTCAGGTACTTCTTTGCCCGCAAAACCATGTTCGTCAAGTACGCGCAGGGCTTCGTTGTCCTGCCAGGCGGCCTCGGCACCCTGGACGAACTGTTCGAGGCCATGGTCCTCGTCCAGACTCGCAAGGTGACCTCGTTCCCGATTGTGCTGTTGGGAGTCCGCTTCTGGGGCCCCATGATCGAGTGGATCAGGGAAACACTGGTAGCAGAGGGCATGGTGTCCGAAAAGGACCTCGACCTGATCCAGTTGGTCGATGACCCGGCAGACGCCGTTCACCGTGTGCTTCATGGGGCCCCGCTGCCGAGCCCCACCGGAGAGCAACGCCCGGAGTAGCAAGGTGTTTCTGGCACCATGGACCCTGTGAGCTTTTTTCTGGTGTTTGTTGCGATTGTCCTGGTTGGCGCTGCCCTCTTTGTGGGTGCGGGAATCGTTCGCGGTCGCTCCATGGGGGCGGGGCTCGATGACCCAACCCCCAACCTGCCTCCTGTCCTGCTGCCGTCGGACGCCAAGCCGTCCGACGTCGATACGGTCCGGTTCGCCTTGGGCCTGCGGGGCTACCGGATGGACCAGGTGGACCAGGTGCTCGATGAGCTCCGGGACCAGTTGCAGGCGAAGGACAGGGAGATCGAGAGGCTCAGTGCGCTCACACCGCAACGGCCCGGCGACGACGAGAACACCCGGGCCAAACAGTGAGTTCCCGGGCTCCGATCCCGGCCGGAGTGGGACCCACGGTACGCCTTTCCCGCGTAGTGTCGGACGCCGGCGCACGGATGGCCGGGTGGCCGTGGTGGCTTCAGGTTGCCGTGGCGTTCGTCGTCGCCCGTTTGGTGAGCGCCTGCATCTTCATGGCGGCCGCAGTGCAGCAAGGAACCAACCCCTGGTTTGCGCCGGCTCCGGACTACTGGAACTTCATCACCATCTGGGACGGACGCTGGTACCAGGAGGCCGTTGACAACGGCTACCCGACCGTCCTGCCCATCGACCAGAACGGCGTGGTGAAGGAAAACGCCTGGGCCTTCTATCCGTTGTTTCCTTTGCTCGCACGTGGGCTTTCGGCCGTCACCGGGCTGGGCACCCTCCCTGCGCTCACCGCCATTGCGATGGTGGCAGGGCTTGCAGCCGCTTTGGTCATTCACCAGCTCTTCAGGGAGTTCGCGGGCAGGCGCACAGCCATGTGGGGCGTCATTTTTGTCTCGACCTTCCCCGTCTCGCCGATCCTCCAGGTCCCATACGCGGAGTCCCTGAACCTCCTGCTCCTTGCCGCGTCTTTGTTGTTGGTGGTGCGGCGGCACTACCTGGCTGCCATCCCCGTGGTGCTCCTGATGGCCCTGTCGCGGCCCGCCGGGTTGCCGTTCGCGGCCATGGTGGGTCTCCTGTTCCTCTGGCGGCTATGGCAGCGTTTCGGGCCGGCAAGGAACCGCCAGGGCATCGGTGGCAGTAGCCAGCCCCTGTCTACGCGAAGCCTGTTGTCGCTGGGTGCCCTGGTGGCAGCCACATGTATCGCAGCCCTCGCATGGCCAGCCATTGCCTGGGCGGTCACAGGCGATCCAGCAGCCTATACCCGCACGGAAACGGCTTGGCGCGGACATGACCTTGTGCCCTTTAAGCCCTGGTTTGACACCGGGCGGATGCTTTTTGGTCCGGTCCTGGGCGTGCTCGCCCCCTTCGTCTTCACCGCTTTGTTCGTGCTGGTCATGATCTCCAGGCCCGTCAGGGCGCTGGGTACGGAGCTCCGGCTATGGTGCGCCTGCTACATGGGTTACCTGCTGGTGTTCCTGCACCCGCAAACCAGTACCTTCCGGATGCTCCTGCCGCTGTTTCCCCTGGCCCTGGCAACTGCGATGTTGTCCAGGTCCAAGGCGTACCGGGGAACCGTCGTCGTCATGTTCATCCTCCTCCAGATCGTCTGGGTGGTATGGCTCTGGGCATGGGCCCCTTTGCCCGGTGGCGGCGATTATCCGCCCTGACGTGGAGCTTTGTTCCGGAAGGCAATATGTACAAAGCCCTGACAAACAGGCTGTTGATTTCGTTACGGACGGGTAAGTACGGGATAATGGACTACTAGCAAGGACAAAGCACCTAAAGTGCCCGGCCAAGGCGGCCTCCCAAGCGTTGCCGCCGGCTGCAATTGCTACGCGGATCCAGCCCGGCCGGGTTGGGCGTACTTGGGACAAATGGAGGGGATTTTCCTAATGGCGGCTATGAAACCACGTACTGGCGACGGCCCTATGGAAGTTACCAAGGAGGGACGCAGCCTGATCATGCGTGTGCCGCTCGAAGGTGGCGGCCGGCTTGTGGTCGAGCTCAACGCCTCCGAAGCGGAGAACCTCAAGGAATGCCTCGTAGGTGTGACCGAATAGATTTACCAGGCAGGGCCCGGCGGAAGCTGGAGCCCTGCTTTGAGTTTAAAGGCTGCGCCGTTGGACGCAGCTCCCCGCTACTTCTTGACTGCCACCAGAAGTCCGTCGCCCGTTGGCAGCATGGCGGAAGCCAGGCGCTCGTCGTCGCGGATGGCTTTGCCGATCTGGCGCAGGACCACTGTGGTGGCGTCCCGCGCCGCAGGGTTGGAGACGCGGTCCTTATCCAGGGCGTCGTTGATGACCAAAGTGCCACCGGACTTAAGCAGGCGCACCGCCTGTTCAACGTATTTGGGGAAGTTCGGCTTGTCCGCGTCGATGAAGACGAGATCGTAGGCCGAATCCGTCAGTCGAGGCAACACATCAGCCGCGCGGCCGGAGATCGTACGCGTACGGTTTGCCGGGCTGCCGGATTCCAGGAACGCTTCCCGTGCGGCTTTCAGGTGCTCAACGTCGACGTCGATGGTTGTCAGGACCGCCTGCGGGCTGAGGCCCCGCAGCAGGCAGACGCCGGAAACGCCAGCGCCGGAGCCGACTTCAACTACTGTCTGCGCCTTCGAAGCGGCAGCAAGGACCGTCAGTACCGCACCAACACCCGGGCTGATCGGGGTAACACCCAGCTCGAAGGACCGCTCCCGGGCACGCAACAAGACGTCGTCCTCAGCCGGCAGATCTTCTGCATAGGACCAGCTGGTTGACTTGTCGGCACTCATGAAGGATTCGCTTTCCGCGGGTAGGGGTGTTTGTACCAGACTACTGCGTTGCCCCGCGTAAACCCGCTGTTGGGGGAGTGGCATGCGGCTGTGTCCACTGACGTTTTCCGCCCTGCGGAGAAAACGGCGGCCAGTCAGGAAATTCCCAGACAACCTTGGGATGATATTGCTCCGGTCATCCATGAGGTGGGCGGCACCGGATTCTTCGGTGAACCACAGTTTGAGGGGAGTGGACGATGCCGGCATCGCATGCTGCGCCAGTCCAAACATCAGAAGGCCTCGAGGCCGTTGCCGAATGGGTCATGCCCAGCTGGGAGGAAGTGGTTGCGAACCACTCCGCCAAGGTATATCGCCTCGCCTACCGCCTGACCGGCAACAAGTTCGACGCCGAAGACCTCACCCAGGAGGTCTTCGTCCGCGTGTTCCGTTCGCTTGAGAACTTCAAGCCGGGAACATTGGACGGCTGGTTGCACCGCATCACCACCAACCTGTTCCTCGACCAGGCACGCCGTAAGAGCCGCATCCGCTTTGACGCACTTGCCGAGGACGCCGAGTCCCGGCTTCCTGGCCGCGAGCCCGGACCCGAGCAGAGCTTTGAGCACAACAACCTTGACCTGGACGTCCAGCGGGCGCTGGAGGAGCTCCCGCCCGACTTCCGCGCCGCCGTCGTCCTTTGTGATCTTGAAGGCCTCTCGTATGACGAAGTCGCCGAGGCGCTCGGGGTCAAACTGGGGACCGTCAGGTCCCGTATCCACCGTGGCAGGACCATGCTGCGCGAGAAGCTGGCCCACCGCGATCCCCGACCCGCCGAGGCCCGTAAGCCACGCTTGAAGATGCCCCGCATCGCCAGTATCCACTAGGTTGTCGATGCCTCGACGTCCTTTCCGTCCGGGAGCCCTGTCCCGGCGCGCATTCGCTGCCCGCCGCCATTCGCGGCTACCGGAACACTTGCAAAAATGTGCGGACTGCCGCGCCGCGGTAGGCCGTGAACGGCAGTACCTTGAGCGGCTGCGGGGTGCGGCCGTGCCCGAAGCCAGCCAGGACCTCGCTGCGCGGCTGATCCAGCACACGGAACGGCTGGCCAGCGAACCGGCACAGGATCCCTGGAGCCAGCCCCAACCGGGCGGACTGTCCCGGGGTCTTCGTTTCGCCGCCGTCGCAGCCGGCACCCTCGCTGTGAGCGCCGGAGCCCTGGGCGTCGCCGCTTACGTGGTGGCCGGGGATAACCAACCCCAGGTGCTTGCCGGGACCAGCAATGCTGGAGCGCTGGTGGGGGCCTGGAGCGCTGGACCAGTGGACGCCATGGATTCGACGTTCAAGGCCGGCACCACCATGAGCCTGAGTGCGTCGCAACTGGACGACCTGCGGGACCAAGGGTGGGCCTGTCCGGAACTCCTGGCCATGGGCTTCCACGTCGTCTCCGCCCAAGCCTCGATGCGCAACGGACACCCCGCTGTGGAAATCCAGCTCGAAAGCAACGGCCATTACGCCACCATCACGGAAGAGCACCTGCCGCCCGACAGGCAATCAGCTGACCAGTCGAGCACTGCGCAGCTCTCCCTCACTCAGGGAACGCCGTGGAAGGCTGTCTACGCCATGCCCGCAGCCGTGATCAGTTACGCCTCTGATCTGCCTCCGGAAAGCGCTGATGATGCGGTCCCGGAAATCGTCCGGGCCGGCGATTCCATGACGCGGGCGGGGCACAGGGAGGGCTCTGAGTCCTGGTACGGGCGGCTCCTTCGCGGCCTCCAGACCCTCCTCCGTCCCGCCGGTTTATGAGCGGCACCACAGACAAGGTAATCTTCGTAGCGTGTTTGGAATCAACGGCTCGGAGTTCATACTCCTTCTGATTATCGGCGTACTCGTCATCGGTCCCAGCCGTTTGCCCGAATACACTCAAAAGCTCGCCAACCTGGTCAAGGAAGTCCGGCGGATGACATCCGGCGCACGCGAGCAGATCAAAGAAGAAGTCGGCATCGACATCGATGAGGTCGACTGGAAGAAGTACGATCCTCGCCAGTACGACCCCCGGCGCATCATCAAGGATGCACTCCTGGAGGACGACACCAAGCCGGTCAGTGCCGGTGCGCCGGTCGCCGCAGCATCTGCATCGGCTGAGGACACCAAACCCAAACCCCCGGCGAGGATCATCGAGCGGCTTGCAGATGGCGAAGCCGCGCCTTTCGACACTGAAGCCACCTGAGGCGAACCGCAGCGTTTTGCTCGCCTGGACATGCCAGGCCGGGCCGGTCAGCGGGGTTGGATTCCCAAAGGCATGCCGGATAGTCCACGCGGCCGGGTAGCCAGGGCTGAGGCAATAACCTCCAAGGACTTAGCGGCAGCCGTTTCCGGCGCAGCCAGGACCACGGGCTTTCCGGCGTCCCCGCCTTCCCGCAAACGGATGTCCAAGGGAATCTGGCCCAGCAGCGGAACGTCAGCGTCCACCGCGGCGCTCAACCGCGCAGCCAGGGTGGCGCCACCGCCGCTTCCGAACAATTCCATGCGGCCGCCGTCGGGCATTTCCAGGAACGACATGTTCTCGATGACGCCGGCAACTTTTTGACCCGTCTGGGTGGCTATCGTGCCGGCGCGTTCAGCAACGTCAGCGGCGGCTGCCTGCGGTGTGGTGACCACCAGGATCTCCGCGTTGGGCAACAATTGGGCCACGGAGATGGCGATGTCGCCCGTGCCGGGAGGCAAGTCGAGGAACAGTGCGTCAAGGTCACCGAAATACACATCCGTGAGGAACTGTTCCAGGGCCCGGTGAAGCATGGGGCCACGCCACGCCACGGGCGTGTTGCCTGCCACGAACATGCCGATGGAAATGACTTTCACGCCATAAGCCACCGGCGGGAGGATCATGTCGTCAACCTGTGTGGGCTTCTGCGTGATTCCCATAAGGGCCGGCACGGAGAAGCCATGGACGTCCGCATCCACTATGCCGACGCGAAGGCCCTGGGCTGCCAGGGCGCAGGCGAGGTTCACGGTAACGGACGACTTGCCCACACCGCCCTTCCCGCTGGCCACCGCGTACACCTTGGTCAACGAACCCGGCTTGGTGAACGGTATTCCGCGCTGGCCGCCGGGACCGCGGAGCTGCTCCTTGAGTGCTTCGCGCTGGGCTGGTGTCATGACCTTGAGTTCCACGTCCACCCCGGTCACGCCCGGCACCCTGGACAACGCCGCAGTGGCGTCCTCGGTAATGGTTTCGCGCAAGGGGCACCCGGCGATGGTCAGGAGGACAGCAACGTGGACAGCGCCCGCATCATCGGCAGAGACCGATTCGACCATTCCGAGTTCGGTGATGGGGCGGCGGAGCTCCGGATCAATGACGGTTGCCAGGGCAGCACGGAGCGCCTCGGCAGATACGGTGCTCATACGCTCAGGCTCGGCTTTCGGGGTTCTCAGGTGTTTGCTTGGCGGTGGAATGCTGTGGGCCGGCGGTCCGCGGCGGACGGACCTTGGGGATTTGCTGGGTGCGGGGTCCGCGCGACTTGTCCCGCTTCTCCTTCAGCTTCTCCTTGACTTTGTCTCCCGAGGATTCGCTGCCGTCGGTGGCCGGATCATGCTCGCGAAGTTCTTCCTGGGCGTCGATGATGTCTTCCAGGAGGCTCCGCAGCTCGGCGCGGACGTAATCACGGGTGGCCACTTCACGCAGGGCAATGCGCAGCGATGCCAATTCCCGGGTCAGGTACTCGGTGTCGGAAAGGTTGCGCTCGGCGCGCTGGCGGTCCTGCTGGAGGGAGACACGGTCGCGGTCATCCTGTCGGTTCTGTGCCAGGAGGAGCAGCGGGGCTGCGTAGGAAGCCTGGAGCGACAGCATGAGGGTCAGCAGGGTGAAGCCAAGCTCCATCCGGTCGAATTGCCACTCGGTGGGCGCAAAGGAGTTCCAAGCCAGCCAAAACACACAGAACACCGTCATGTAGACGAGGAACGTCGGCGTGCCCATGAACCTGGCGAAGCCCTCAGTGGCGTTGCCGAAGGCGTCCGGGTTGGGGGAGAACTTAGGCAGGATGCGTTGGCGCCCGCTCAGGGGAGTGTCCAGGCTGCTGCCCGAACGTCCAGTGGACTTGGATGATCGGGTGGCGTTGTTATCAGCCAATGCGGCCTCCAAGTCTCCTTATAGGGGCGTCGTCCTCGTGGGCCCGCCAGTCATCCGGCAACAGGTGATCCAGCACGTCATCAACAGTCACCGCCCCCACAAGGCGGCCGTCGTCGTCGACAACTGGAAGTGAATTCAGGTTGTAGGTGGCCAACGTCCTGGCTACCTCGCTGATGTGGGCTTGGTCCGAGAGCGGCTCAAGGTTTTTATCCACAAGGTTGCCCAGCGGCTCCGGCGGCGGGAAACGCAGGAGCTGCTGGATATGCACCACGCCGAGGAAACGGCCCGTGGGTGTCTCCAGCGGAGGGCGGGCTATGAAGATCGACGACGCCAGGGCAGGGGAGAGCTCCTCGCGCCGGACGTGGGCGAGGGCCTCCGCGACCGTGGCCTCGGGCGGGAGGATGACAGGGACAGGGGTCATGAGGCCACCGGCAGTGTCTTCGTCGTACTCCAGGAGCCGGCGCACGTCCTCGGCTTCCTGCGGCTCCATGAGCTGCAGGAGTTCCTCGGCCTGCGCCGTGGGGAGCTCAGCCAGGAGGTCAGCGGCGTCGTCGGGGTCCATCTCTTCAAGGACGTCGGCGGCGCGCTCCACGTCCAGGGCTGAGAGGATCTCCACTTGGTCGTCTTCGGGAAGTTCCTGAAGCACGTCCGCGAGGCGCTCGTCCTGGAGCTCGCTGGCTACTTCGAACCGGCGTTTGTCGCTCATTTCCTGCAGGGCTTCGGCGAAGTCGGCAGGCTTAAGATCCTCGTGGGTGGCCACGAACTGCGTTGCCGCCTGCGGCTCGTTATGGGCGCCGGTCTGGGCGTCGGCCCAGTCGATGATCAGGGTCTCGTTGCGGCGCAGCCGGCTCAATGGCGACAGGGAGTGGCCACGGCGGACGAAAAGTTTGCTGACGAACCAGTCCTTGGACCTGTGCTGGTCCATGGCGATGTCCTCGATGGTGGCGTCTCCACTGCCGTCCGCCAAGGTGACGCGGCGATCGAACATCTCGGCGACCACCAGTGTCTCGGCTCCCCGCTGCTCGAAGCGGCGCAGGTTAACCAGGCCGGTGCAGATGATCTGCGTTTGGTCGATGGACGTAATGCGGGTCATCGGCACGAAAACGCGCTTCTTGCCCGGCACTTCAACCACGATGCCCACCACATGGGGGGCTCCACGGGTGCCCCTGGAGAGCACCACGACATCGCGCAACCGGCCAAGACGATCGCCCAAGGGGTCGAAGACGTCCAAGCCGAGCAGGCGCGCGACAAAGACGCGTGAGGGATGTGTGCTCATGTTTACAGGCTACCGAGTCTGCTCTCTTTTAGCTGAATTCCAGCCGCTTCACATGTCCATGGGACACAATGGGGCTATGTCTAACATTTTTGGTGGTCCCAAAGCCGTCGAGGAGTCCCGGAGCGTCCCCCAAGGAGACACCGTTGGCTCGTACACTTCGTATTTGGATGCCCAAAAGGCGGTGGATTACCTGGCGGACCAGCAGTTCCCGGTTCAGCTGGTGTCGATCGTGGGCAACGACCTCAAAATGGTGGAGCGGGTGACCGGTCGCCTGAGCTATCCGAGGGTGGCTTTGTCAGGTGCCTTGAGCGGTATGTGGTTTGGCCTTTTCGTCGGCGTGATGCTGTCCTTCTTTACGCCGGGCGGCGGACCGTTCTCCATCATCACCTCGGTCCTGATGGGCGCAGCCTTCTTCATGCTGTTCGGCATCGTCACCTATGCCACCCAGCGCGGGAAGCGCGACTTCACATCAACCAGCCAGGTGGTGGCCACCAACTACGACGTCATCGTCGCCATTGAAGCAGCCCACGAGGCCCGTCGCCTGCTCCACCAGCTCCCGATGAACCCCTCGCAGGCGGCAGCGCCGCAGGCCACCAACTACAACCAGCACAGCGCTCCGCTGCAGCAGCCGGGCCAGGCGCCCGAGCGGCCGTCCACCTGGAACGACCCGTACGGCCAGCGCGGTAACGCCGAAGCCGGCGTGCCGGAAAGCGGGAACACCCACGCCGGTGCTGCGCCGTCGAATCAACAGCCCCCGGCAGCTGTCCGCTACCCTGACCTGCCCGACGGGCGCCCGCAGTATGGTGTCCGCGTGACGGAGGGCCAAAACGCGCCCCAGGAAGACGGACAGCAAGCCGGGTCCGAGGACGCACCCAAGCAGCAGTAGCCCCCAGCAAAGCACAAAGGGAAGGCCACCGGATCTCCGGTGGCCTTCCCTTTTGCGCTGTTGGCGGTTCCCTTGAGCTGCTGGGGCTTAGCCCTGCGCCTCCTGGTAGATACCGGCCATCCAGGATTCGACGTCGTCTGCCTTGCGGGGCAGGGCGGCGCTGAGGTTGACCGGGCCATCGGCAGTCATCAGGATGTCGTCCTCGATCCGGACACCGATTCCGCGGTATTCGGCAGGGATCGCGAGGTCCTCGTCCTTGAAGTACAAGCCGGGTTCGATGGTGAAGACCATGCCCTCGGTGAGGATCCCGTCCAGGTAGAGTTCACGCTTGGCCTGTGCGCAGTCGTGGACGTCCAGGCCGAGGTGGTGGCTGGTGCCGTGCGGCATCCAGCGACGGTGCTGCTGGCCTTCGGGGCTGATGGCTTCCTCGACGGAGACGGGGAGCAGGCCCCACTCGGCGAGGCGTTCGGCCAGGACGGTGGTTGCGGCGGTGTGGATGTCGCGGAACTTCACGCCCGGCTGCGCGGCTGCGAAACCGGCATCGGCTGCGTCCAGGACGGCCTCGTAGACCTTGCGCTGGACATCAGTGAAGGTGCCGGTGGCGGGCAGGGTACGGGTGACATCGGCAGTGTAGAGGGAATCAGCCTCCACGCCTGCATCGAGGAGGAGGAGTTCGCCTGCGTTGACCTTTCCCGTGTTCCGGGTCCAGTGCAGAACGGTGGCATTGTTTCCCGAGGCAGCGATGGTGTCATAGCCGAGCTCGTTGCCTTCCTCGCGGGCGCGGGCGAAGAAAGCGCCCTCTACGACGCGTTCGCCACGTGCGTGGGTCAGGGCCCGCGGAAGGGCACGAACGACGTCGGCGAAACCCTCCACGGTGGCCGCCACGGCGATCTTCATCTGCTCGATTTCCCACTCGTCCTTGAGGAGGCGCAATTCGGAGAGTGCTTCGCTGAGCTTCTCGTCCATGGCGTCGAGTTCGCCGAGGTCAAGGGTTTCGGGGTCTTTGGCAGTGTTGTAGCGGGCGGTGTCCACCAAGGCGTCAATGTTCTCGTCCACCTTGCGGACCAGGCGAATGGAGATACCACCGATTTCCGGGGCACCCACGTTCTTGGTGATTGCCATTTCGAGTTCGGCGATGTGGGCGGTGGGCAGTCCCAGGCGGGCCTCGAATTCCGCCAACGTCGGACGTGCGCCGATCCAGAACTCACCGGAGCGTGAGTCAGCGTAGAACTGTTCGGTATCGCGGCCCGCCAGCGGACGGAAGTAGAGCGTCGCGGCGTGGTGACCGCCGTCGTCGCCCTTGCCTTCAGCCACCGGCTCAAGGATGAGGACGGCGTCGGGCTCGTGGTCCACGCCCAAACCCGTGAGGTGCGCGAAACCGGAGTGGGGGCGGAAGCGGTAGTCGCAGTCGTTGGAACGGACCTTCAGCGGACCGGCCGGGATGACAAGACGTTCGCCTTTGAACAGTTCGGAGATAGCACGACGGCGGCGCGCAGCGTGGTCTGCAACGGCGTCGCGCCCAGGGGTCACCTGCGGGGCGGCAGCCCAATTGCTGGCCATGAATGCTTTGAAAGCATCGGATGTTGGCCTCTGTGAGCGGTTGTTAACGCGCTCCTGCAGCGGCTGGGAATTTGCGGAGTCCATGTTTTGGGTGTTTTCGGCATCGTTCACCGTTACATCGTCCCACCAGTTCGGTGAGGAGGCCAACGGCGCAACGCTCCAAGCAGCCCCGCATCCCATAGGCTGGGAAAGTGAGGATAGACCTGCATGCGCACTCCAATGTTTCCGACGGAACCGAGACACCCGCCGGGGTGATCATTTCCGCCGTATCGGCTGGCCTGGACGCCGTGGCGTTGACTGACCACGACTCCACGGATGGCTGGGAGCAGGCGGCGGCAGCCGCACTGGAACACGGTATTGAGTTTGTGCCTGGCATGGAGATCTCCTGCCGGACGGAGCAGGGCATCAGCGTCCACTTGCTCAGCTACCTCCACGACCCGGCCCACCCTGGCCTCCTGGAGGAAATCACCAAGTCCAAGGACGCGCGCCTCACCCGCGCCGAGCATATGGTCACTCTGCTGTCCGAGGACTACCCGTTGACCTGGGACGATGTCATCCACCACGTGGCACCAGGTGCAACAGTGGGCCGCCCGCACATCGCCGATGCGTTGGTGGCCGCCGGGGTGGTCGCGGACCGCACGGAAGCCTTCACCTCCATCCTTACTTCCCATTCGCGCTACTTTGTCCAGCACTATGCGCCAAACCCGGCTGTCGCCGTCGAGCTGGTGCGCGCGGCAGGGGGCGTTCCGGTGTTCGCCCATCCGGTGGCTTCGTCCCGGGGGCGGATCGTGGGGGAGGGCACCTACCGTGAAATGATCGACGCCGGCCTGCTCGGGCTTGAAGTGGACCACCGGGACAACCCGGAGGACGGCAGGCGGTTCCTGCGCGACCTGGCTGCCGCGCACGGGCTGCTGATGACGGGATCCTCCGATTATCATGGCGCCGGCAAACCGAACCTCCTCGGCGAAAACACGACGCCGGCTGACGTTCTGGCCCGTATTGAGGAGTTGGCTACGGGCAGCACGGTAGTCCGCTGATGGACCTGCAGTTGCTGGCCTCGGTGATCGTTACCCTGTTCGTCATCATGGACCCGCCGGGTACGGTGCCGATCTTCATGTCACTGACGGCCCAGATGTCGCCCAAGGACCGGAACCGCTCGGCTTTCCAGGCTCTCTTGGTGGCGACGGGCGTCATTGTGGTTTTTGCGATCTTCGGCCAGTCGATCCTGAACTACATGCACATATCGCTGGCGGCCCTGCAGGGTGCCGGCGGCCTGCTGCTGGTACTCATTGCCCTGCAGCTGTTGACTGGGTCCACCAGTGGCGAGGAAAACGCCGCCAAGTACAAGAACGTGGCATTCGTTCCCCTCGGCACACCGCTGATGGCCGGGCCGGGAGCCATCGTGGCGGTCATGGTGTTTGTCCAGCAGTCCGAGGACCTGTCCGGCTATCTTGCCGTAGGCCTGGGCATCGCTGTGGTTCTCGCCTCGCTGTACCTGGCCATGCGGTTCGCGGGCGTGGTCCAGCGGGTGCTCGGGGAGAACGGAGTGGAGCTGGTTACCCGGATTGCGGGCCTCCTGCTATCTGCCATCGCCGTGCAGATGATCGCTGACTCGGTGACGGCCTTCGTGAAGGGTGTCGCCTGAGCGTTCCTGGCTAGGGAGCGGTGGCTTGGGCCTGGTGGAACACGGCCTTGCTGCCCAGGCGTTTCCGCATGACCTCAATGGCCTGTTCGTTCTGGTCGACGCACACGAAGTTTCGTCCCAGTTTCGCTGCGACAGCTCCGAGGGTCCCGGATCCGGCAAAGAAGTCCAGGCACCAGTCGCCCTCGCGGCTTGATGCGGAGACGATACGGCGGACCAGGCCTTCGGGTTTCTGCGTGGGGTAGCCGGTCTTTTCCCGGCCGGTCGGCGAAACGATGGTGTGCCACCAGACATCGGTGGGCAACTTCCCCAGTTCGCGTTTGGCGGGGGTCACCAGGCCCGGGGCCATGTAGGGCTCACGGTCCACTTCAGCGTTGTCGAAGTGGTATTTGGTGGGGTTCTTCACGTACACCAAGATGTTGTCGTGCTTGGTGGGCCAGCGGTTTTTGGCCCGGGCGCCGTAATCGTAGGCCCAGATGATTTCGTTCAGGAAGCACTCCCGGCCGAAGATGGCGTCGAGCATCACCTTGGCGTAGTGGACCTCGCGGTAGTCCAGGTGCAGGTACAGGGTGCCGTCGTCTGCCAGCAGGCGCCAGGCTTCCACAAGCTTGGGCTCCAGGAAGGACCAGTAGTCGCTGAAGGCGTCGTCGTAGCTGTGCAGGGCGCCCTTGATGGTGTCGTAGGAGCGGCCCTTGAAGCCCACGCGGTCGCCGTCGCCGTCCGAGTTGCGGACCATCCGGGTTTCCTGGCGTCGTTGGACCCGACCCGTGTTGAACGGAGGGTCCACGTAAATGAGTGTGAAGGCGCCGTCCGGCAGCGTTGGAAGGAAGTCCGCGTTATCCGCGTGCACCACCAGGTTGCCGCCGTCCGGCGCCCAAACAGTTTCAGTCATTGAGGGATTTAGGCCTCGGTGCTGCCGGACTGGGCAGCTGCGGTTTCATTGGAGACCACTTCGCCGTTGCGGCGACGGGTCCGGGTGCGGCGTGTGCGTGCAGGCTTCTCGGAGTTGTCCGTTGCCGGGCCCGTTTCCGACGCAACGGCAGCCGGGGCTGCTTCGCCTTCGGAAGTACGACGACGGCGCGTACGGTTGCGTCCGGCCTCGCCGTTGGATTCGCCGGAGTCGGTCTTGCCTGAACGGCCACGGCCGCCATCACGGTCGCCGTCGCGTCCGCGGCCACCGTCACGGCCACTGTCGCGGCTACGTCCGCCGTCACGGGAGCCATTGCGGTCCGAACCACCAGAGCGGGAGTTCCTCTTGCCGGTCTCACCCAGGTCCTCCAGGACCTCGGCGTCCACACCTGCCAGGGTGCGCTTGTTCCGGGGCAGGCGTCCCTTGGTGCCCTCGGGAATGTCGAGGTCGGTGTAGAGGTGCGGCGAGGAGGAGTACGTTTCAACGGGCTCAGGAACGCTGAGTCCCAGGGCCTTGTTGATGAGTCCCCAGCGCGGCATGTCATCCCAGTCAACGAACGTGACTGCGGTGCCCTTGTTGCCGGCGCGGCCAGTACGGCCAACACGGTGCAGGTAGATTTTTTCGTCTTCCACGCACTGGTAGTTGATCACGTGCGTGACGTCATCAACGTCAATGCCACGGGCGGCGACGTCGGTGGCAACCAAAACGTCCACCTTGTTGTTGCGGAAGGCGCGGAGGGCCTGTTCGCGGGCGCCCTGGCCGAGGTCGCCGTGAATGGCTGCAGCCGCGAACCCGCGGTCCACGAGTTCCTCGGCGACCTTAGCGGCGGTGCGCTTGGTCTTGGTGAAGATGATGGTCCGGCCACGTCCGCGGGCCTGCAGGATGCGGGCAACAACTTCAGTCTTGTCCATGCTGTGCGCACGGTAGATGAGCTGGCGGATGTCCCGCTTGGTCAGGCCCTCATCGTTCGGGTCTGCTGCACGGATGTGGGTGGGCTGCGTCATGTAGCGGCGCGCCATTGCGATCACGGGACCGGGCATGGTCGCGGAGAAGAGCAGCGTCTGGCGTACGGCGGGGGTGCCGGCGATCAGGGTCTCAACGTCCGGAAGGAAGCCAAGGTCCAGCATTTCGTCGGCCTCGTCAAGAATGACCATCTTGACGTTCTTCAGGCTCAGGTGCTTCTGCTTGTAGAGGTCGATGAGTCGGCCAGGGGTGCCCACTACGATCTCGACGCCCTTCTGCAGCGCATCGATTTGGGGTTCGTACGCCCGGCCGCCGTAGATGGTGGCGATGCGCGCGTTGCGCTTGCGCGATGCCGTCTGGAGGTCGTTGGCGACCTGCACGGCAAGTTCGCGGGTGGGGACGATGACCAGGGCCTGCGGTGCGCCGGGGACGGCGAGCTTCTCATAGCCGGCGTCGTCGCGGCCAGAGACCCGCTGAAGCGCAGGAATGCCGAATCCGAGGGTCTTGCCGGTACCCGTCTTGGCCTGGCCAATGATGTCGTGGCCGCTCAAGGCGACCGGGAGGGTCATGGCCTGGATGGGGAACGGGTGGGTGATTCCGGCGTCGGCCAAGGACTCAACGATGTCGGCACGGACGTTGTAGTCCGCGAACGACTTTTCTTCGATCTCGTGGGGCGTCTCGTCCGAGACGATCGTTTCCTCGGGTTCGATGGTTTCAGTTCCGGTGGAGTCCGTCAGGACTTCGTGGGTATGCAATTCACTCACAGGGAGTTTCCTTATTCATTTGGGCAATGGCGCTGCATGCTCAACGGGGCGGTGGAGCCGTACCGGAGCACGAACGGGCGCGCAAGCAAGTCCAGTGGAAGCCGATCGCGGGCTATCTAAGTACTGGCACTGGTGACCAGTTGGTACATCTCAAGATCGCGTAGGGGCGGGCTTGTTGAGTTCAAAAATTAACTGAATCAACGACCGGGCATCCATTACTACACGCCCAGTCTATCCTCTGGGAGCCGGAAAGCCCGGATCCTGGGTGGAACGGCGCTACGGCAGCAGTTCAAACCGAATCTCCCGGCTTGCGATGTCAGCCTTGACGAGCCGGACGCGGACTTCGGTCCCGGACTCCAGTTCGCCGTCGCAACGGGCGGTCACTGCGGGTTCCGCTATTTGGACGATTCCGTAAGGGCCGCCGTTCCCGTTGCCGTTGGCCTTGCCATTTCCGTTTCCTGATCCGTTTGGCTTTGAGCCGGAAATGACGACGGCATCGAACTCCTGGCCGATGTGGTTGGCGACCAGCGCCGCCTCCACCGTGTCCACGGCGGCACGTTCGAGGCGGCCAGCCAACTGGTCGGACGACGCCATGATCTCGGGCAGGGATGGCAAGGCCTCCCGGGCCCAGGCAGGGATGTCGTGGCCGTTGCTCAGCGCCTCGCAGATCACCAGTACGAACCGGTCGATCAGGCGGCGCAAAGGCGCCGTGGTGTGCGCATACGGAGCGCCGATGGCTGCCTGGATGACGTCGGCCGGCACCTCGCCATCGAACGGTGTGTAGCCGGCACCCCTGAACAGGGTCCCGGCTGAGTGCAGGATGGCGAGTTGCTTCGGATCCGATGCGTCCAGGGTCCGCAGGTATTCTCCGTAGGTAATCCGGCCGTCCCATGGTTTGCCGAGGGCGGTGGTCTGCCTCTTGAAGTGCTGCAGTGAGCGTTCATCCGGTGCGGGCATGGTGCGCAGGATGCCAACTTTTCCGTCCAGCATCAGCTGGGCCGCCGCCATCCCGGTCATCAGTGAAATCTGGGCGTTCCAGTCCTCCACCGGCAACGACGGGGCAGCAACGATCCTGTAGCCGCCGCCGTCGGTCGCTTGGACGATCTCCTGTTCGGGCATGTTCAGGCTCGCGCCGCCGCGGAGGCGTTCGAGTTCAACCCGCTTCAACCCCACTTCCTTGAGGAGTTGCAGTACGGGCGGTGCCGTCCCGTCGTCGATCTGCTCCTGGACGCCCTTGTAACTTAGCTTGGCCCGGCTGCGCACGGTGGCGCGGCCTACTGTCACCGTCACCGCTTCGGCCTTCGCGTCCAGGACGAAATCCCAGACGAAGGCGCCACAGTCCTGCTCTGCCAGCAGGCTTCCCGCATGTTCGCTGATGACTTCCGGGTGCAAGGGAATCCGACCATCCGGGGCGTAGAAGGTCTGTCCGCGCTGGCGTGTCTCCGCGTCGAGGGCGCCCCCGGGAGCCACGAAGGAAGGGACATCGGCGATCGCATAGAGGACCTTGTAACCGTGGCCGGCGCGCTCTATGAACAGCGCCTGGTCCAGGTCTGTCGACGTCGCGGGATCGATGGTGACAAACGGAATATCCCGAAGGTCGCGTTCCGGCAGCTTCCGGTCTGCCACCGCTCTTTGGGCTTCCTCCACTGCGCCCGCGGGGTAGGCGCCTGGGAGTTCCAGCTCCGTCCGCAGTGCTGCGAGGGCCGCTGCGAGCTGGTCCGACGAGTCGTCGACGTTGGGTGCAATCCGATGATGTGACACGAAAATCAGGTTATCCCGCATTTCGGGGATCACACCATGTCAAGGCCGCAAGGTGGACGATTCCCTAGATGGAGTCCAATGCCTGCAGCAGCGACTTGGCCGCAGCCGTCGGGTCTCCAGCTTCCGTGATGGCGCGGACGACGACGATCCTGCTGGCTCCCGCAGCAAGGACCTGTTCCACGTTGCTCAGGTCAATGCCCCCGATCGCGAACCAAGGCAGCTGCACCGCACCAGCTGTCGCTTCGTCGGCACGCTTCATCGCTTCTGCGGCATATGTGACCAGGTCCGGCCCTACTGCTTCGCGCCCCGGTTTGGTGGGTGTCGCCCAGACCGGACCAACACAGAAGTAGTCCAGGCCACCGTCGCCCGTCGAAGCGGCGAGGGCAGCATTGACCTGCTCCGGAGTGTGCGTGGAAAGTCCGATCGCGGCAGGGGAGGGGAGGAAGGTCCGGGCAATAGTCAAGGGCAGGTCCTTCTGGCCCACGTGGAACACAGGAGCCCCGGAAACACTGGCAATATCGGCCCGATCGTTGACAGCCCACAGCCGTCCATGCCGCTCGGCCACACTGCGCAGGATGGCCAACAGCTCCAGTTCTTCGGCTGCCTCGATCGACTTGTCCCGGAGCTGGATAATGTCCACCCCACCCTCGAAGGCGGCATCTACGAAGTCTTCGAAGTCGCCCTGCCGCTTCCGGGCATCGGTGCACAAATAGAGTCGGGCTGAGGCGAGGGATACAGGCTGGGTCATGGGAACCAGAGTAGTTCCTCTAAACTGGGCACGTACTGCGGGAGCCGCGACGTTCGACTTTGTGACCGTCCGGCTGAGAGGGCTTCAGAGCCGACCGCTTGACCTGATCCGGCTAATACCGGCGTAGGGAAGGGAACACATGGCAGACGCCATTCATGCAGATGTGGCCATCATCGGCGGCGGCATCATCGGATTGGGCATCGCCCACCAGGCGCGCAGGCTGGGCCGCTCAGTCGTCCTCATCGACCCCCACCCCGCCAGCGGCGCAACCTTCGCAGCTGCCGGGATGTTGGCACCCGTCAGTGAACTGCACTACCAGGAAGAAGATCTCCTGGAACTCATGGTCGAATCCTCGCGGCTGTGGCCGCCTTTTGTCGCCACACTCACCGGAGGCGGGGACGCCGCCGGATATCGCACGACGCCGACCCTCGCCGTGGGTGCCGACGCCGCCGACCGACGGGCGCTCGCAGACCTCCGTGCGGTACAGAAGGCTGCCGGCCTGGGCGTGGAACCCCTTGCCCTTCGGGACGCGAGGGAGCGTGAACCCCTGCTCAGTCCACAAATTTCCTGCGCCTTCGACATCCCCGCCGACCACCAGGTGGACCCGCGCAGGCTCGCGGACTGCCTCCTGGCCGGGCTGGCCGCGCATTCGCCGGACGATCCCACCTGGGTCACGGGGGCGAACAATGGGTTCGCCCTGGAAGCCCTGGCGAAGCGCGTGCTGTGGGACGAGGGGCGGGTTGCAGGAGTCGAACTCGATTCGGGCGTCAGCGTGGTGGCCGCCGAGACCGTGGTCGCCAACGGGGTCGGCGCCGCCGGCTTGAAGGGCCTGCCTGAAGGACTCACGCTTCCCCTGCGGCCGGTGTATGGCGACATCCTCAGGCTTCGGGTTCCGGAAAGCCTGCAACCACTGGTCACCTCCACCGTGCGGGGGATAGTGCGGGGTGTTCCGGTGTACGTCGTCCCCCGCGACGACGGGACGGTGGTGATCGGCGCTACCCAGCGTGAGGACGGACTGTCCACAGCGTCCAATGCCGTCTCGGCCGGTGGCGTGTACCAGCTCCTGCGCGACGCCCAGGTCATGGTCCCCGCGGTCGCGGAACTGGAACTCCTCGAGGCAACTGCCCGGGCCAGGCCAGGGACGCCGGACAACGCGCCGTTGCTTGGCCGCGTCGCCGGAACCAAGGGCGACATCGAGGGGTTGGTGGTTGCCACCGGGTTCTTCCGTCACGGAGTCCTGCTGACACCGGTAGCCGCAAGGATTGTCGGGGAACTGATCAACGGGTCGGCCGATCCACGGTGGGCCCCTTTCCGCCCAGACCGCTTTAAGGCTAGCGCCCCCGATCCACGGAACTTCATCCCAGCACACGTCCGCAGCAAGGAAACCGCATGAACATCAAACTCAATGGATCCGACCATGCAGTGGCCGATGACGCCTCTGTCAGCACGCTCGTCACCGCCATCACAGGCCGCGTCCTGGACCACCGCGGACAGGCGGCCGACGGCGGCAAGCTGGGTGTCGCCGTCGCGCGCAATTCCGAGGTGGTGCCACGCAGCCAGTGGGCGGCAACAGCGCTCGCCGACGGCGATGAACTCGAACTCGTTACCGCAGTCCAGGGAGGCTGAACAATGACCACAACAAGCACTGCCCCCAGCACCGACGCCTTGGTGATCGACGGCGTCGACTTTGGTTCGCGACTGATCATGGGAACCGGGGGTGCTCCGAGCCTGGACGGTTTGGGTGCTGCGCTCCTGGCCTCGGGTACGGAGCTGACCACTGTTGCCATGCGGCGCTATTCCCCGGCCGAAACAGGGTCACTCTTCCAGCTCCTGGTGGACCACAAAATCCGGGTGTTGCCCAACACGGCGGGCTGCTTCACAGCGAAGGACGCTGTGATGACCGCCGAACTTGCCCGTGAGGCGCTGGAGACCGATTGGGTGAAGCTGGAAGTCATCGCGGACGAGCACACACTCCTGCCCGATGCCGTGGAACTCGTGGAAGCCACAGAGCAGCTGGTGAACCGCGGATTCAAGGTCTTCGCTTACACCAATGACGACCCCGTCCTTGCCCTGCGGCTGGAAAACCTGGGCGCCACCGCGGTGATGCCCCTTGGCTCACCCATTGGCACGGGCCTGGGCATCCTGAACCCGCACAACATTGAGCTGATCGTGTCACGGGCGTCGGTGCCCGTGGTTCTCGACGCCGGGATCGGAACCGCTTCCGATGCGGCGCTGGCGATGGAACTTGGCTGCGACGCCGTCCTCCTCGCCACTGCGGTGACGCGCGCGCAGAACCCGGTGCAAATGGGAGAAGCCTTCAAACACGCCGTCATAGCCGGCCGTTTGGCCAAGCAGGCGGGCCGGATTCCCCGGCGGGAACACGCTCTGGCGTCCTCCGCCATGGAGGGACGGGCCGAGTTCCTTTAGGGGTACTGGGAGCGCGTTAACCACCAATGGCCATCACCCGCGGGTGATGGCCATTGTTGTCAGGTGCCGTTAGAGCCGGAGGGCCTTGGTGAGGGCCTCGGTATCGTGCTTGGTCCGCGTGCGGCCCAGGTAGACCACTACGGCCGCAGCTGCTGCGGTTCCAATGACGATGGGGAGAACCCACGGAATCCACGTGACCCCCGGCTGGTAGCCCAGGCCGGCGCTGATAAAGGCAATCCAACTCAGCGCCGCAACAGCCGTTGAGACGCCCACCGGAAGGGCGACGCCGTATCTGCCGTGCCGCTTGTCGTTGGCCCAGACAATAAAGCCTGTGGCAATGGCTGCAAGAACCACCACGACGAGTGAAAGCATGAAGACTCCTTAGCGGACGACGGGGTGTTTGGGGACTGTTAGAGGGCGCCGAAGCCCACGCGGCGGACTTCCTCGGCGCCGATCTCCACATAGCCCAAAACGCTGCCAGGAACGATGACCTGGCGGCCCTTCTCATCCGTGAGGCGCAATTCCGAGCCCTTGGACACGGCCTCCGCCACGATCTTGGCAACGGCGTCGGCATCCAAAGCGGATTCGAGCACAATTTCGCGGCCAACGTTCTGAATGCCGATCTTTACTTCCACAGCAAGGCCTCCAAGCCAATCAAGTGTTAAGTCAGTCCTCTATTTGTAGCTTAGGACTCTTTGGGGAATCGACTGATTCCGCGCCAAGCTAAACGATAGATCAGATCACTGGCCACATCGAGGTCCAGGTTTCCGTCCGTCTCAAGCCAATACCGGGCGCTGACCTGCGCCATTCCTGCCAGGCCCCGGCCCAGGAGCTGCGCTTCCAGCGGCGGTAGCTTGGTGTCCTCGGCGATGACGTGGGCTACGGCGTCCGCGAACGTTTTGTTGAATGTTTCCAGACGGGAACTGACGTCGGGATCGTTGATCAGGTCCGACTCGAACACCAGGCGGTGGGCTTGGTCGTCGTCGGCAATGAACCGGTAGTAGGCCCGCATCACTGCCTTGACGCGCTCTTTGTTGTCCGTGGTGGAGTTCAGTGCGCTCAGCATCAGGTCGGTCAACGTTGCGAGATGGCTATCCAGGAGCGCCATGTAAAGCTCGCGTTTCGACGGGAAGTGCTGGTAGAGCACCGGCTTACTCACGTGTGCCGTCTCTGCGATTTCGTCCATGGCTGCGCCGTGGAACCCGTTGGCGACGAAGACTTCCAACGCTGCGTTAAGCAACTGCGCGCGACGCTCGTCCCGCGGCAACCTTGGCGAACGAGGCGAACCGGTCCGTTCCTGCTTCGCGGGTGCTCCATCGTTTGCCCGTGTGCCGTCAGCCACAGTCTGCCGCCTTTCCTTTGCAGTTATGACCACTCTACCGGTGGGTAATATGACCGGGCGGTATCTGCAGGCATACATTGGGGTATGGCCTCAATTGCTGCTGTCCGCACCGCTGCGCCCACCGTCCTTCCACCCCTTGTGGAACCTGCCGCCGAACTTACTCCGGCCGAGGTGGAGCGGTACTCCCGGCACCTCATCATTCCGGAAATCGGCGCTGTGGGCCAACGCAGGCTTAAGAATGCGAAAGTCCTGGTCATAGGCGCCGGCGGGCTTGGCTCCCCGGCCTTGCTGTACCTGGCTGCTGCGGGAGTGGGAACCCTGGGCATCGTGGACGACGACACCGTGGACCTCAGCAACCTGCAACGCCAGGTCATCCACGGTGTTAAGGACGTGGGTACGCCCAAGATCGAGTCCGCCCGCAACGCCATCGCCGAGCTCAACCCCTTGGTGGACGTGGTCCTGCATAACCTCCGCCTGGACTCCTCCAACGCCTTGGATTTGTTTGCGCAGTATGACCTCATCCTGGACGGTGCCGACAACTTTGCCACGCGGTACCTCGTGAACGACGCCGCCGCCATCCTCGGCAAACCCTATGTGTGGGGCTCCATCTTCCGCTTCGATGGGCAAGTCAGTGTCTTCTGGGCCGAACACGGACCCACGTACAGGGACCTCTATCCCGAAGCGCCTCCGGCCGGTTCCGTCCCTTCCTGTGGTGAGGGCGGCGTGTTCGGCATGTTGTGCGCGGCTGTTGGATCGCTCATGGTGACCGAAGCCGTGAAGCTTATTACCGGCGTCGGACGTTCCTTGCTGGGACGCGTGGCACTCTTTGACGCCTTGGGCGGCAGTTGGCGGGAAATCAAGGTGTCCAAGGATCCGGAAGCCGAACCAATCACCGAACTGACCGACTACGAGGCCTTCTGCGGCGTCACTCCCATCTCCGCCACCGACCAGGACCACACGGTCACTGCCACCGAGCTCGCAGGGATGCTGGCCGAGCGGGCGTCGGGGGAGCGGGACTTTGAACTGGTGGATGTCCGTGAATCGGGCGAGTACAGCATCGTGAATATTGATGGTTCCGTCCTCATCCCGCAAGGCCGGATCCTGGCCGGAGAGGCGTGGGCCCACCTGCCACAGGATAAGGACATTGTGTTCCACTGCAAGGCCGGCACCCGCTCGGCTGCGGTCCTGGATGCGGCGCAGAAGGCCGGCTACACGCGCGTCAGCCATCTCGACGGCGGCATCCTCGCCTGGATGCGTGACGTGGAACCCCAAAAGCCCGTCTACTGAGCGTTGCCCGTTCCGGCTTTTATCTGCAAAGCTCAACCATGAGCGAAGAACTGGCAGAAACCCTGCAACACCCTATTGGTTCCGGTTTTGGGCACCGCCCGGGAAGTCATTGACGGGATCGACCTCTCCGGAAAGTCGGCCATCGTTACTGGCGGATATTCGGGGCTGGGCCTGGAGACCGTGCGGGCGCTGGCCTCAGCCGGCGCCGCCGTGACCGTCCCCGCAAGGCGCTTGGAGCATGCCAAGGAAGTGCTTGCCGCGGCCGGGCTCGCCGATGTGGTCACAGTCGAAGAAATGGACTTGGCCGACCAGGCCAGCGTCAAGGCCTTCGCGCAGCGATACTTGGCCGGGCACGGTTCCTTGGACATTCTGATCAACAACGCCGCCATCATGGCCAGCCCGGAACAGCGGGTAGGTCCGGGCTGGGAGGCGCAGTTCGCGACCAACCACCTGGGGCATTACACCCTGGTGAATGCCTTGTGGCCGGCCCTTGCCGCCTCGGGGGACGCCCGCGTCATTTCCCTCTCATCCACGGGCCACAAGTTGTCGCCCATCAGGTTCGACGACGTCAACTTTGACGGCGGTTACGACAAATGGCGCGCCTACGGCCAGGCCAAAACGGCGAACGCCCTCTTCGCCGTGGAATTGGACCGCCTCGGCAAGGACTCCGGAGTCCGGGCTTTCGCCGTCCATCCGGGTGGCATCATGACCGAACTCCAACGGCATTTGCCCAAGGAAGAGATGGTCGCAGCGGGGTGGATGGATGCGGAGGGAAACGTCCGGGAAGGATTCAAAACGCCGGAACAGGGCGCTGCCACCTCGGTATGGGCCGCGACTTCCCCGGCACTGTCCGGTAAGGGCGGCGTCTATTGCGAAGACTGCGATATTGCCAATCCCACGGACAAGGAATCGCCGTTGGCGAGGTACCAGGGCGTGGATGCGCACGCCATCGACAAGGCCGATGCCACCAAGCTATGGGATTTGTCCGCGAAGCCGACAGGGATCAACGCTTTCGCCTAGCAGGCGGAGTCAGGCGCTTTCGGAGCGGAGCTGCCCGTGATCCACAGGGCACTCCGCGGCCGGGGCTGCGGCCGGTTGCTCAACCTGGATGCCGTACAGAGCCTCCAGCGCTGCGACGTACTCCTCCTGCTGGCCGTTGGCGGCCAGTTCACGGGCCCTGACGGTGGGAATGTGAAGGAGCTGCTTGACCATCCGGCGCAACGCGAATTCGACTTCCTCCGCGGCCGCCGTGCAACCGTGGCGGGCACGGACCTTCTCCATCTCCGCGTCCAACACGTTCATGGTGTGCCGACGCAGCGCGACGATGGCCGTGTCCACGGAGCGTGCCTCGCGCTCGGACTCAAAGGAAGAAGCCGCGCCGGTCACGATCGCGCTGGCCTGGGACAGCGATTCTGCTTGTTCCTGGGGTGCAGCGAGCCGGACCGATTCGAGGGTGAGGAGTTCGACGCCGTCGAGTTCGCCGACGGCGGGATCAAAGTCATGGGTCAGGGCGAGGTCGATCGCAATCAACGGCTTATCCGACTGTGCCCGGACGCGTGCGAGGTCCGCAGCTTCCACGCGGTTGTCTGAACCGCTGCACCCGATCATGACGTCAGCTGCTGCGACAGCGGCGGGCAACGTCTCGGCGTCGAGCGCTGTACCCCCGCGGGTGGCCACGAAAGCCTCGGCGCGGCCGGAGGAAGAATAAACCGAGATCGCGGTGCAGCCGCGTTCGCGAAGGAGCGACATGGTGGCACCCGCATACGCGCCAGTGCCGAAGACCACTACTTTCTTGGTGGACCAATCATCGTTCTCGGCGAGGTCGGTAGCGAGGTCCAAAGCAACGGAGACAATCGACAAGCCGCGTGAGCCCAACGCGGTCTGCGCACCGACGTCCTTGGCGGTCTTGGACGCGGCCTGGAAAAGCCGGACCAAGCCGGAGCTCGCGGTGCCTTCCTGCTGGGCAGTGATCAGGGCGCGACGGACCTGGCCGGCGATTTCGCGCTCACCCACGACTGCTGAGTCCAGTCCGGCACTGACGGCGAAGAGGTGCCTGGTGACCTCGGGACCGGTGTGCGTTGCAAAAGAGCGGGAGACGAGTTGCTCGCTCAAGCCACTCAGTTCACTGATCTGGGAAACCAAGGCGGAGCGGGCCGCTTCAACGTCAGCCCCGTTACCTGTTTCGCCGTAAACCTCATAGCGGTTGCAGGTGGCCAGCACCACCGCTCCGGAAACCACAGGGGAATCGGTGAGGGCTGCGGAGGCAAGCCCGGAGGAACCGTTGCTCAACTGAGCGACAGTTTCGAGGTCGATGTCGGCGTGTGTAGCCACCAATGAGAAAAGAACCACAGCAACCCCATCATAGCTTTTTCGTAGCCCGGTAGAACAATATGGCGCCGTGGTAATCCACACGCTGATGCGTGATCCCCGCCACAGCGGCCCCCTTGGGGCGCGACGTGACAGCTTGTCGTTATCTTTTGCCCCGGATTTTCGGCACAATCGAAGGCATGACTTCTAGCTCGGCAGCATCCCAGAGTACGGCCTCCAACGCCCCGGCGGGAGCCCTCGGCCCCAACCACCCGCTGAAGGACGGCCGTACCCCGGACTCACCGCTGATCACGGCTTACCGTGGCGGCAAGCCGTCACGCAGGCCTGTGTGGTTCATGCGCCAGGCCGGCCGCTCCCTTCCTGAGTACCTGAAGGTCCGCGAAGGCGTTGCCATGCTGGACTCGTGCCTGCGCCCCGAACTCGCCGCCGAGATCACGCTGCAGCCCGTCCGGCGTCACGACGTCGATGCCGCCATCTTCTTTTCGGACATTGTCATTCCCTTGAAGCTTGCAGGCGTCGGCGTGGACATCGTCCCCGGAGTGGGCCCGGTCCTGGACAAGCCTGTCCGCACGGCAGTTGATGTCGCTGCACTTCCCACCCTGACGTGGGAGGCGCTGGAGCCAATCCGTGAGGCCGTGCGCCTGACAGTCGCGGAACTCGGCAAAACTCCGCTGATCGGTTTCGCGGGTGCCCCGTTCACGCTCGCTGCCTACATGGTTGAGGGCAAGCCCTCCCGCGACCATCTCGGCCCGCGGACCATGATGCACGCCGACCCTGAGACGTGGAATGCCCTGGCCAACTGGGCCGCCGATACGTCGGGAATGTTCCTCCAGGCGCAGCTTGAAGCAGGCGCCTCGGCCGCACAGCTCTTTGACTCCTGGGCAGGTTCCCTGGGCCTTGCCGACTACACCAAGTACGTAGCACCGGCCTCCGCCCGGGCACTCGACCATGTCCGGGACCTCGGCGCTCCGTTGATCCACTTTGGCACCGGCACGTCCGAACTCCTGGTTGCCATGCACGACGTCGGAGTGGACGTGATGGGCGTGGACTATCGGCTTCCCCTTGATGAGGCGAACCGTCGCCTTGGCGGGACCGTTCCGCTGCAGGGCAACATCGATCCGGCGCTGCTGTCCGCGCCATGGGATGTCCTTGAAGCGCACGTCCGCGAGGTCATTGCGGCCGGCGCGCACGCCCCGGGCCACGTCCTGAACCTGGGCCACGGCGTTCCTCCGGAGACGGATCCAACCGTCCTGACCCGGGTCGTGGAACTCATCCACTCGATTCCGGCAGAGTAGGGCCATGCGCGGGGGACATCCAACGCCCACAGCCCCTCCTGCAGGACCACGTGCCGTGGTGGTGGGTGGTGGCGTCTCAGGGCTGCTGGCTGCGCGGGAACTTGCCATGTCCGGCAAGTCGGTCACTGTCCTCGAAGCCACCGGCGCGTGGGGTGGTTGCGTGGGCAGCCATGTTGTTGCGGGGCTCCAACTCGACAGCGGCGCAGAGTCATATGCCACGAGGTCCTCAGCGGTAGCCGACCTTGCGCGGGAGCTCGGACTCGGCGACAGGATCGTAGCCCCGCACCCCGGTGGTGCCTGGGTGCAGTTGCCCGACGGTCCGCAGGAATTGCCTAAAACCGGGGTCCTCGGCATTCCGGCGAACCCGTGGGACCCCGAGGTCCGGCGTTCACTGGGTTTCTTCGGTGCGCTGCGGGCCTCCTGGGATCGTTGGTTGCCGGCGCCACTGGGAACGTCCTCGGATGTCACCAGTGTTGCCTCCCTTGTGCGGACCCGGATGGGCAGGAAGGTCCTGGAGCGGCTTGTTTCCCCGGTGGTAGGCGGTGTCCACTCCGCGGACCCCGCACTCCTGGACGTGGACATGGTTGCGCCGGGGCTGCGGGCCGGAATTCGAACACACGGTTCGCTGTCGGCGGCCGTCGCAGCCCAGCGCAAGGTTGCTGCGGTCCGCAGTGGCAAAGATGCAGCAGCCCAGCAGGGTGGCTCCGGGCTGGCCAAGGCGGGTTCCGCCGTCGCCGGTTTAGAGGGTGGCATGAACACCTTGGTGACGGCCTTGGTGGCGGACCTGCGTGGGCGGGGCGTGGACCTGCTCACGGATGCGGCCGCAACGGACGTCGCGAAGACCGCTCCCGGCTGGCGCGTCACCGCTGGCGATTCCACGTACGACGCCGACCATCTGGTAGTAGCGCTCGACGGCCCGTCGGCGGTGGCATTGCTGGAAAAGTCGCTGCCGGCATTGTCCAATCTGCGTCCGGCACCAGGACCCTTGGTGAGCCTGGTGACGATGGTGGTGGACGTGCCCGAACTTGATCGACGACCCCGGGGAACCGGCATCCTGGTGGCGCCGCAAACCCCCGGCATCACGGCGAAGGCCTTGACCCACGCGACGGCAAAATGGGACTGGCTCGCAGGGGAAGCCGGCCCGGGTACCCACGTGCTGCGCCTGTCCTATGGTCGACGCGAAGACGCGGGTGGCTCCGCTGACGTGGTCATGGATGACGAATCCCTCCTCGCCGCGGCCTTGGCTGATGCCTCACGGTTATTGACGGTGCCGGTTTCCAGGGCGGACATTGTGGATTGGGATGTGGTGCGCTGGGCGGGTGCCCTGCCGTTTGCCGCCGTCGGTCATAAACAGCGCGTGGCGCACGTCCGTGAGGTATGCGCCGCTGCTGAGGGGCTGACTGTGGTCGGGGGGTGGTTGGCCGGTAACGGCTTGGCCGCCGTCGTGGCGGACACCCGGAAGCAACTTAGCCAAGCCATCAAGGACGGGCCCGCTTTTGCGTGATTTACATCACTTCTACGCTTTGTAGAACTGATCCGTTTCGACTTAGCGGCTGGCACGGGGCAAACTTGAACCATGAGCCACACTTCTGCCGAATCTGTCACTAAAACTGCTGGAACCGACGAGCAGTTCTTCACGCTTTGGACCGTCTTCAAGCGCTCGGCCGACGTCCTGCGCAGCGGCGATGCTGTCCAGGAATTCGAAGCCCTGACCGAAACGCTCGCCGATGGCGGCGTGGTCCTTCGCGGTAGCTATGACGTGTCGGCGATGCGCTCGGACGCCGACATCATGGTGTGGCTCCACGGCGCCAAGCCGGAGGACCTGCAGTCCGCCGTCCGCTCCATCCGCCGTAGCAAGCTGTTCGCAGGAACGGAGATCGTCTGGTCCGCCATGGGCGTGCACCGAGAGGCCGAGTTCGCCAAGAGCCACGTGCCCGCATACGCCCGGGGCGTCGAGCCCAGCACCTGGCTCTGCGTGTACCCGTTCGTCCGCTCCTACGAGTGGTACATCCTGCCGGCCGAAGAACGCGGCAAGATGCTCCGTGACCACGGCCTCCTCGGCCGCGAATTCCCGCAGGTCATTTCCAACACGGTCTCCTCGTTCGCCCTGGGTGACTGGGAGTGGATCCTCGGGCTCGAGGCTCCTGAACTGGTGGATTTGGTTGACCTGATGCGCCACCTGCGTGCCACCGAAGCCCGCAACCACGTGCGCGAAGAGATCCCCTTCTACACCGGCCGCCGCGTCAGCGCCGCCGAGATTGCTGAGGTCCTGGCATGAGCGAGTTCCCCATTTCCACCGAACCCAACAGCGTGACCGAGCGTGGCCGCCAGGAACCCAAGCAGTACGACGCCGTCCTGCTGGCTTCCTTTGGTGGACCCGAAGGCCAGGAAGACGTCATTCCCTTCCTGCGCAACGTCACCCGCGGGCGCGGCATCCCGGACGAGCGGCTGGAAGAGGTGTCGCACCACTACCGCGCATTCGGTGGCATCAGCCCCATCAACCAGCAGAATCGCGAGCTGAAGGCAGCGATCGAAGCGGAGCTGGCACAGCGCGGCATCGAGCTGCCCGTCCTTTGGGGCAACCGTAACTGGGACCCTTACATCGCCCCCGTTTTGCAGGACGCGTACGACGCCGGCCACCGCCGGATCCTGATGCTCACCACCAGCATCTACTCCTGTTACTCCAGCTGCCGCCAGTACCGCGAAGACATTGGCGTGGCCCTGACCGAAACCGGCCTGGACGGCAAGCTCGAGGTCGACAAGATCCGCCAGTACTTCGACCACCCCGGGGTAGTCCAGCCCTTCCTTGAGGGAACAGCCGCCGGTCTGGAAGAAATCCGCGGGAAGCTGGCTGCTGCCGGCGAAGCCGACCCGGACTCGAAGATCCGGGTCCTGTTCGCTACCCACTCCATTCCCACCCGCGATGCCGAGGCAGCCGGTCGTTCCGACGATGAGCCGCGCGAGTTCGCTGAGGGATCTGCCTACGCAGCCCAGCACCTTGCCAACGCCAAGGCCATCATGGACACCGTGGCACCCAACGTTGCTTGGGATCTCGTGTACCAGTCACGCTCGGGCGCACCGCACATTCCCTGGCTGGAACCGGACATCAACGACCACCTTGAGGAGATTGCTCCGGAAGGTGTCCGGGGCGTTGTCATTGTGCCCCTGGGTTTCGTCAGCGACCACATGGAAGTTGCCTGGGACCTGGACACGGAAGCACTGGAAACGTGCAAGAACCTCAACATCGAGGCCACACGCGTTCCCACGCCGGGCACGCACGCGGCTTTCGTTTCCGGCCTCGTGGACCTTATCTGCGAACGTACCGTGGAGAACAACATCGCCGATCGTCCGCATGTCACCGACCTCGGACCGTGGTACGACGTGTGCCGCCCCAACTGCTGCGAGAACTTCCGCGGTGCCAAGCCCGTCATTGCCGAAGTAGGTACCCGCATTGGCATCGGCCATGACGCGTACGCCGCGTCGGAGGCCGCCAAGTGACCGTCCGCATTGGCACCAGGGCCAGCAAGCTGGCCCTGACTCAAACGCAGCAGACTGCCGACAAGCTGGCTGCTGTCGGCGGCTTCCCGGTAGACCTCGTGCACATCAGGACCGAGGGCGACGTCAAGACCGGTTCCCTCTCCCAAATGGGCGGCACGGGCGTTTTCGTCGCAGCACTTCGGGATGCGTTGCTGGCTGACACCTGCGATGTCGCCGTGCATTCCTTGAAGGACCTGCCCACAGGGGCGGCCCTCGGCCTGAGTATCGCTGCGACGCCAAAGCGCGTCGACGTGCGGGATGTCCTCTGCGCGCGCGACGGCATGACTCTCGCGGAACTGCCGGGCGGGGCGAAGGTGGGCACGGGCTCACCCCGTCGTGCAGCCCAGCTTCGGGCCGCGCGCCCGGACATCGAGGTCCTCGATATCCGAGGCAATGTGGACACCCGCCTCGGCAGGGTCCCGGGGCTCCCGGGAAACACTACGTCCGAGGTTATTGCCGGTAAGTCATGCGACCTCGACGCCGTGGTGCTCGCCGCTGCCGGCCTGGAGCGGATGGACCGGCTGGACACCGTCAGCGAGTTCTTCGAAACCGACGTCATGCTGCCCGCACCGGGGCAGGGGGCGCTGGCCATCGAATGCCGGACGGAGGATGCTCCGCGCCAGGCAGGCACAACGGAGGGCTCCAACGGCGTGTTGGCCCAGGCGCTTGCCGCGCTGAACGACGAAGACACGCGCCTTGCAGTCACAGCCGAACGGGCGGTCCTGGCCAGGCTTGAGGCCGGTTGCGCGGCTCCTGTTGGTGCCTTTGCCTTCCGCAAGGGGAGCATGCTTCACCTGGAAGCTGCTGTTTGCTCAGTGGACGGCACCAAGACCGTGCGCGAGAAAAAGGCCACTGACGGCCTGACTGAAGTGGGAGCCACCCTGCTGGGCATCGAGGTGGCTGAGCTATTGCTCGCTGCCGGTGCCGCGGAGATTGCGGACCTTGCCGCATCCTAAGCCCCTGGAACCAAAGGCCCTGGCCGGCCGGCGCATCCTGGTTACCAGGACCGCCGACCGCGCCCAGGCTTTGGCTTCGCTCCTTACCGGAGCTGGCGCGGAGCCATTAGTGCTTCCACTGATCGACTTTGAACGGGCCGAAGACAGCTCGCCCTTGGATGCCGCTGTTGACCGGTTGTCAGCGGGAGGTTTCGACTGGCTGGTGGTCAGCAGCATCACCACCGTGCGGGTCCTCCTGGAGCAGGCTGCCGAACGCGGTGTCGCCCTTGCCCAGCTGGTGCCGGCCGGCACCAGGGTGGCTACCATTGGCGAATCGTCCAGGCAGGCTCTGGAATCCGTTGGACTCACGGTAGCGCTGGCCCCAACCGAGGCACAGTCGGCCGAGGGCCTCCTTGGCCTCTGGACAGCGGCGCCCGAGCAGGTCTTCCTGCCCCAGGCCGATATCGCCGCACCGGGCCTCCGTGAAGGCCTGGCCGCCAAGGGCGCCGATGTCACCGCCGTGACCGCCTATCACACGGTTGATTACCCTGCCCGCGCTGAACGCCGCCTGAGGGCGGAACTGCCGTCCGCCGTCGTGGTTCAAGACCATGCGCCGCGGACGGTGAGCCCCGCGGAAGCGCGTCAGGCCTTCGACGCCGGGACGATGGACGCAGTGGTGCTCGCCTCGCCCAGCGGCGCACGGCGCATCGCCAGGGACTTTCCGGAACTGGGCCGCTGCCAGGTCATCGCCATTGGACGTCCGACGGCGGCGGCAGCCTCCCAGCTCGGACTCACCGTTGCTGCCACCGCCAAAGAACCAACACCGGACGGCATCGTGGCCGCCCTGGAATCTGTTTTCGCCAACGAAGGGAACCCGCAATGAGCTTTCCAAACCATCGTCCCCGCCGCTTGCGCACAACTCCCGCCATGCGCAGGCTGACCGCCGAGAACCGGCTGGCCCCCGCAGACCTGATCCTCCCGGCCTTCATCCGGGAGGGCCTTACAGAACCGAGCCCCATCAGCTCCATGCCGGGCGTCGTCCAGCACACTACCGACTCCCTGAAGCGCGCTGCCGCCGAGGCCGTGCAGCTGGGTGTGGGCGGCATCATGCTCTTCGGCGTACCCGCAGTGCGGGACGCGCAGGGCACTGCCTCCCTTGACCCTGACGGTGTCCTGAACAAGGCAATCCGCGACGTCAAAGCCGAGGTCGGTGACGACCTGGTGGTCATGGGCGATGTTTGCCTGGACGAGTTCACCGACCACGGCCACTGCGGTGTATTGGACGCCGAGGGCTACGTGGACAATGACGCCACGTTGGAGATTTACGGCCAGATGGCGGTGGCGCAAGCTGATGCCGGCGCGCACGTCCTGGGCCCGTCTGGCATGATGGACGGCCAGATCGCCGTCATCAGGCAAGCGCTGGAGGAATCCGGCCATAAGAACACAGCTGTCCTGGCGTACGCAGCCAAGTATGCGTCCGCTTTCTACGGCCCGTTCCGTGAAGCCGTTGATTCCCAGCTGAAGGGTGACCGCCGAACCTACCAGATGGACGCGGCCAACCGTCGCGAAGCCATCCTTGAAGTTGAGCTGGACCTGGAGGAAGGGGCGGACATGGTCATGGTAAAGCCGGCCATGAGCTACCTGGACATCCTTGCCGACGTCGCAGCCATGAGCCCGGTACCCGTCTCGGCCTACCAAATTTCAGGCGAGTACGCCATGATCGAAGCGGCTGCCGCCAACGGCTGGATCGACAGGCGTGGTGCCATCACCGAGTCCGTGCTGGGGATCAAGCGGGCCGGCGCCGATACCGTACTGACCTACTGGGCCTCCGAACTGGCAGGCTGGCTGAAGGAGTCCTGATGACCTCCGTTTCCTCCGACCCCACCGCGCCGGTAGCGGCGAACCAGATCCTGCTCGGGCTAAACACCTTCGGCGACGCAGGACTCGACGCCGACGGCAATCCCAAGGAACACGCGCAAGTCCTGAGGGAGCTGCTCGAAGAAGCAAAACTGGCGGACGCCGTCGGCATCCACGCTTTTGGCGTAGGTGAGCACCACCGCCGTGACTTTGCCGTGTCCGCACCGGAAGTTTTCCTTGCTGCGGCAGCGGCCGTGACATCCCGGATCCGACTTGGCTCGGCGGTCACGGTGCTGAGCTCAGATGATCCCATCAGGGTGTTCCAGCGGTTCGCGACGGTGGATGCGATATCGGATGGCAGGGCCGAAGTGATGCTCGGAAGGGGCTCCTTCGTGGAGTCCTTCCCGCTGTTCGGCCTGGACCTGGCCGATTACGAGGTCCTCTTCGAGGAAAAGCTCGAGCTGTTCGACAAAGTACGGGCGCAGAAACCCGTCCATTGGGAAGGACGCACGCGGCCCAACGTCAGCGGACTCCAGGTGTACCCGAAGCTGCAGCACCATCTGTTGCCCGCCTGGATCGGCGTCGGGGGAACACCCGAATCAGTCCTGCGCTGTGCTGAATACGGATACCCGATCATTTTCGCCATCATCGGGGGAGAGCCCCGCCGCTTTGCGCCTTTGGTGAATCTCTACCGAGAGGCAATGGGCAAGTACGGCCATCCGATGCGCCAGATCGCAACACACTCACCGGGTTTCATCGCCGATACCGACGAGGCTGCACGCGAAGAACTCTTCCCGCACTGGCTTGAGCAGCGCAACAGGATCGGAGCCGAGCGTGGCTGGGGCCCGGGCAACAGGGGCGAATTCGATGCGATGTGCGGCCCCGAAGGCGCGCTCTACGTTGGCTCTCCGGAAACCGTGGCGCAGAAGATCGCCCTGCTGAAGCGGAACCTCGGAGTGGACCGCTTCGACCTCAAGTACAGCAACGGGACGCTGCCGCACCAGTCCATGATGCGCTGCATCGAGCTTTACGGAACACAGGTAGCCCCACGGGTCACCGAGCTGCTTGCCGAGGCTCCATAGGCGACGGCCCTGCCGCTGATGAATCACTGAAAGAATAGGAACCATGACTTCAAACACCCCCGTCTCCGACCAGCTCTTCGACCGCGCCCGGTCCCTTATGCCCGGTGGCGTGAACTCCCCGGTCCGTGCCTTCGGATCCGTGGGAGGAACCCCGAAGTTCATGGTTTCGGCCAAGGGTGCCTATCTCACTGATGCAGACGGCAAGGAATACGTCGACCTCGTGTGCTCCTGGGGGCCGGCCTTGCTGGGCCATGCCCACCCAGCCGTCCTCGACGCCGTCCACGCGGCCGTGGACCGTGGCCTTTCCTTCGGTGCCTCCACTCCGGATGAAGCCAACCTGGCCGCCATCGTCAAGGAACGTGTCTCCGCCGTCGAACGCCTCCGGATGGTGTCCACCGGCACTGAAGCCACCATGACGGCTGTACGCCTGGCCCGCGGCTACACCGGCCGCAACCTGATCATCAAGTTCGCCGGCTGCTACCACGGCCACCTCGATGGACTGCTCGCCGCGGCCGGTTCGGGCGTCGCTACCTTGGCATTGCCTGGCTCGGCAGGTGTTACCGAAGCTACTGCGGCGGAAACCCTGGTGCTGCCCTACAACGACCTCGCCGCCGTCGAAGCTGCCTTTGCCGCCCATGGCGAAAACATCGCGGCCGTCATCACTGAAGCGGCTCCGGCCAACATGGGTGTCGTCACCCCGGGGGAGGGCTTCAACGCCGGACTCTCCCGGATCACCAAGGAACACGGTGCGCTGCTCATCCTCGACGAAGTCCTCACGGGATTCCGTACCGGCCACGCCGGCTACTGGGGTCTGACCGGCCGCCAGGAAGGCTGGGCGCCGGACCTTCTCACCTTCGGCAAGGTCATCGGTGGCGGTATGCCGACGGCGGCACTTGGCGGCCGTGCCGACGTCATGGACTACCTCGCTCCGGTTGGTCCGGTCTACCAAGCCGGAACGTTGTCGGGGAACCCGGTGGCCATGGCCGCCGGCGTCGCGACGCTGACGAACGCGACGCCTGAGGTCTACGCCCACGTTGATGCCCGTTCGCTGGAGCTTTCAGCGGCCCTCTCGTCCGCCCTGGACGCCGCCGGAGTAGACCACTCTATCCAGAGGGCAGGCAACCTGTTCTCCGTCGCGTTCGGCACCTCTGCCCACGGCGTGCACAACTACGACGACGCCCAAGCCCAGGAATCGTTCCGCTACGCGCCGTTCTTCCACTCCATGCTGGACTCCGGTGTCTATCTTCCGCCGTCCGTCTTCGAAGCATGGTTCCTGTCTGCAGCCCACGACGACGCGGCAATGAGCCGGATCTTCGACGCACTCCCGGCAGCTGCGAAAGCTGCTGCGGCCGCCTCGGCCTGACCTGGCCACCGTGCCCCGGCGAGCTGCCCCAGGTAGCTCCCCGGGGCATTGTTGTACCTGCACGGGGTAGGCTCGTAGATGGAAACCCAACCCCAACGAATTAACGGTTTACCATGCGCAAGACCCAGACAATTGCATCCCTCGGAATGAGCATCGCGGCGGCTGGAGCTTTCCTCGCCATGGCGTCCGGCTGCTCTGCAGGCAGTGGCGGTTCCGCCCCCACCCCGGCGCAGGCGTCGCCGTCGGCCTCTTCTTCCCCGTCATCAGCCGCACCGGTCCCCAGCACCGCGGCGGCAACGCCATCCGCACCGTCGTCCGCTCCAGCGCCTCCTGCTCCAGCCCCAACGCCGACGACGAGCGCCCCATCAGCGGCTGAACAGCAGCTGGCCACCTTGGACTTGGAACAGCGTGTTGGACAGTTGTTCATGGTCGCTGCCAAGGCCACCGGCGTGGAGCCTGCAACCATGGAGGCGCTGAACAGCTATCACGTGGGAAACGTGTACTTGAGCGGACGCAGTAAAGCCGGAACGGCGCCGGCAGCCTCCGTGGTGTCATCGTTGACCAGCACGGTCTCCGCTTCCACCACCGGTGGTTTGCCACTGTCGGTTGCCACAGACCAGGAAGGAGGTTTTGTGCAGGTCCTGTCCGGTCCTGGTTTCTCGCAGATGCCCACAGCGCTTGTGCAGGCCGGAGCTGGGCCTGCCAAGCTCCGCGCAGATGCCGCTGTCTGGGGCAAGGAGCTACGCAGCGTTGGCGTCAACGTGAACCTGGCCCCCGTCCTCGATACCGTCACGAGTCCCGAATTTGCGGCCTCCAACGCCCCGATCGGCCAGTTCCAGCGTGAGTACGGCTTCACACCCCACGACGTCTCGGTGTTGGGCAATGCCTTCGCCGACGGCATGAAGGATGCCGGCGTCGCTCCGGTGGTGAAGCACTTCCCGGGCTTGGGCCGCGTGGTTCCGAACACGGACGTAAGCAGCGAGGTCCGCGACACTGCCACCACACGCAATGATCCCGCCCTGGAGCCGTTCCAGGCGGCCATCAAAGGTGGCGCCCGGTGGGTCATGGTCTCAAATGCCTACTACGACAAGATCGATCCCGCCAACATTGCACCGTTTTCGCCGACCATCATGGAGACTATGCTGCGTACCGACGCCGGGTTCACGGGAATCGTCGTGTCGGATGACCTGTGCAGCGCCGCCCAGTTGAAAGCATGGACGGATGCGGACCGGGCACTGAATTTCTTTGCCGCCGGGGGAACCATGCTGGTGTGCGCCGACCCTGCCAGCATCCCCGCCATGCACCAGGCTGTGGTGAAGAAGGCCCAAACGGATCCGGCCTTCCGTGCCAAGGTGGACGCCGCCGCGCTGACAGTACTGCGGGTCAAGGCCGGCCAGTAGCTTCTGGTTCTCAACGCACGAAACCCCGCCTCGCAGCCCCTAAGGGGGCGTGCAAGGCGGGGTTTTCTGTTGCTTGGGTAGCTTCTAGAGGACGTCCGAAAGGAAGCCCTGGAGGCGTTCCGTGCGCGGATCCGTGAACAGCTGTTCCGGCGGACCCGACTCCACAACAACACCGGCATCCATGAAGGTCACCACATCGGAAACGTTGCGGGAGAAGCCCATCTCGTGCGTCACCACCACCATGGTCATGCCACCCTTGGCCAGGTCAGTCATGAGGGCCAGGACGCCCTTGACGAGCTCCGGGTCCAACGCAGATGTTGCCTCGTCGAAGAACATCACCTCCGGCTTCATGGCCAGCGCGCGGGCAATAGCCACACGCTGCTGCTGGCCACCTGAGAGGTTGGCTGGCCGGGAATCTGCTTTGTGCTTCAACCCCACCAGGTCCAGCTGGTTCAGGGCCTCGTCCCGCGCCTGCTCCTTGGACATGCCACGGAGTTTGCGCAGTGCCAGCGAGATGTTCTCTGCCACCGTCTTGTGCGGGAACAGGTTGAACTGCTGGAAGACCATGCCGATCCGGCGGCGCAGCTCATCAGGGTTGTCCTTGAGAACCGAGCGCCCGTCAAGCAGGATGTCGCCCTGGTCCGGCTCGATGAGCCGGTTCATGACGCGAAGCAGCGTCGACTTGCCCGATCCTGAAGGACCAATCACCGAGGCGGTGGTGCCCTTCTCGACGTGCAGGTCGATGCCACGCAGGACGTGGTTGCTGCCGAAGGACAAGTGGATGTTCTTGGCCGTCAATGTGCCTGAAACGAATTCACTCATGCTTGGGCTCCTTTTCCAACGACGGCTGCTGCTTCGTCCGGTTCTTTCTTCTCCGGACGGCCGGTCCGCATCCGGCCATCAATCCAGTTCACGAAGTGGGTGAGCGGAATGGTCAGTGCCAGGTAGAAGATGGCGGCAGCTACGTAGGGGGACAGGTTGCCTGTGTTGGCCGCCGCGTCCTTGCCGATCTGGAAGATCTCACGCTCAGTTGCCAGGAGTCCCAACATGAAGACCAGTGACGATTCCTTGATCAACGCGATGAACTGGTTGACCAGGGCCGGGAGCACGCGGCGGATACCTTGTGGGACCACTACCAGGCGCATGGAGGAACCGTAGCTGAACCCGAGGGCGCGGGTAGCCTCCAACTGGCCCTTGTCCACGCTCTGGATGCCGGATCGGAAGATCTCACCGATGTAGGCACCAGACATCAGGGACAGCGCCGCAATGGCCATGGGGTACGGGCTGGTGGAGCCCGTGAGTTCACGAATGATCGGGCCGAAACCGAACCCGATCACCAGGATGGTCAGCACCGGTGGAAGCCCGCGGAGAATGTCGGTGTAGATGCGGGCTATCCACCGTGCCGCAGCGTTCCGGGAAATCCCCATGAGGGCAAGCAGCATCCCGAGCGCTGTCCCGATGACGCCGGAGACGACAGCCAGCACGATGGTGTTGGGCAGGCCGACGGCGAACATCTTGGGAAGGACTTCGCCTATTGCCTTCCAGTCAAAGAAGCTTTCGGCCAGTTGGTTGAGGATATCCATGGAACGTCCGGGTTACTTGGCGGGGATCTGGACGGCCTTGCTGCCCGGCTTCCAGCCCTGGGGGGTCTGCTCAGCAGCAGTCGGACGGTCCTTGTACCACTCGGCCGTGAGCTTGGCCCACGTGCCGTCGGCGATGACAGCGTCCAAACCGGAGTTCAGGGCGTCGATCAGCGGCTTGTTGTCCTTGTTCACGGCATATGCGGTGAAGTTCTGGGTGTTGACAACCTTCTCGGCGATCTTGGTGTTGTCGCCTTCCTTGACCTGACCCTCGGCCTGCTGCGACGGTGCAACCCAAGCGTCGATCTGGCCGTTCTTTACGTTGCCATAGACGGTGTTGTAGTCAGGGAAACGGACAGGCTCGATCTTGAGGGTGTTGGTCATGTAGTCATCCTGGACGGTGCCCTGGACAACGCCGACGCGCAGGCCTTCCTTGATGTCGGCGAAGCCGGTCACCTTGGAATCCTTCTTGGTCACGACGGCCATGTAGCCAAAGTCGTAACCGTTGGTGAACCCGACTGTCTTGCGGCGGGCGTCCGTGGTGGAGATCGAGGAGGATCCGACGTCGAACTGCTTGTTGCCCACCTGGGAGAGCAGCGCTGAGAAGTCAGTCGACGCGAATTCGACCTTCAGGCCCAGCTTGTCGCCGATGGCGCGGAGCAGTTCATTGTCGTAGCCGGTGAACTTGCCGGAAGGATCAATGAAGATGTTGGGCGGGGCGTCGGAGAGGGTGCCGACGCGAAGGGTGCCGTCAGTGATGAGGCCGAGCTTGGACTTGTCGATCTTGTCCAAGGGGGTGACGTCAGCGGTGGTGAAGGAGTCCAGGCTCTTCTGGTCGCTGCCGGCGAGGGCGTCGGTGGGGGTGCCGCTCGGGGTGGAGGATCCACCGCCGCATGCTGCCAGGGAGATCACCAGGGCTGCGGCCACGGGGGCGACAGACAGCCACTTAGGGGCTTTGAATTTCATGAAGAAATCACTTTCATCGGGTCACGGAGACGTATCGCGTTGGGCGGGGAACACGGCAGCGAAACGAAAGTTGGCTGCCCTAGCAGACTTCAACCCGCCAAACTTAATTATGTCACCAGGGCACCAACGCATAGTGAATCGAATAAGTGGTTGCCTACCCTCGATTTATTCGAATAAAGTTCCCTTGCGAAACCACATGGACGCCGGAGTATTCAGGAGGCTGGCACCATCGTGGAATCCGCGCACGACTGGACCCCTGGTGGAGGTTCCCGAAGTCCCTTGTGACTTGCGTCGCAGAACGTAATCCGCGTGCGACGGTTCCCCGAACGTGCGTTGCGGCTAGAAGCCGCCCCGGCTGGCGTCCTCGGGCGGAAGGACGGGCCATTCGCCCTCGATAACAGCGGTCGGCTTGCTGCGGCGGAGGTACTGCTGGAAATCAGCAGCCTGCGATGCCGCCCAGTCCACTTGCAACTGGTGGAGTGTGGACGCCGGCATCTGCAGCTTGGGAAACTTGCCGGCCATGGCGTCCAGCACCCTCAAGGTTGCCAGGGCATCCGCAGCTGACGTGTGGGCGTTGTTAAGGTCCACCCCATATTCCTCGCACAGCGCCGTCAGGGTTCGCTTGCCCTTGCGGTAACGGTCCACCTGCTTGTTCATGACGTACGGGTCCAGGACGGGGAAGCGGCTCAGTTGCGGAACGCCGTAGCGGGCGGACTCGGCCGCGAGCACAGTGAAATCGTAACTCGCGTTGAAAGCAATCACCGGGGTGCCGTCGTCGAAAAGTCCCTGAAGAACTGCGGCTATCTCGCGGGTGACCTCGGCCGCAGGGCGGCCCTCTGCGCGCGCCTTCTCGGTGGAAATTCCGTGAACTTCGCTGGCCTCAAGGGGGATCTCGACGCCGGGATCCGCCAGCCATTCATGCTCCGCAATGAGCTCCCCGCGTTCATCCACCACCGTGATGGATGCGGTGACGATCCGCGCTGAACGGGAGTTCTTCCCGGTGGTCTCGAGGTCGAACGCGGCGCGGGAGAGGGTGTTCCAGGAGCTCATGTCTTCAAGCTACCGGCTGGCTCCGACACTATTTGGGCACGACACTCCTGCCGTTACGCTGAACACATGCGGATGGAGTACGTGACGGCGGTGCTGGCCGTTGTGGACCTCGTTCCGTCCGGCTCAGCAGTGTCCTACGGGGATGTGGCCGAGCTTCTGGGCGCCGGTGGCCCACGGCAGGTTGGCTCCGTCATGAGCCATTACGGCAGCCCCGTAGCGTGGTGGAGGGTGTTGCGGGCAAGTGGCGAGGCACCTGCCGGGCACGAAGCCGATGCCCTGCGGCACTACCTGGCCGAGTCCACCCCGCTGCATGGCGCGTACCAGGCATTCATGCTGACGGGCGAGGGCCGTTGGCGTGTGGACCTGGCTGCCGCGCGATGGGCGCCCACTGACGCGGAATTCGACCAACTTGATGTGATCTCGGACCAGTTGGAGCGTCAACTCCATATTTTGTCGGTGCCCGATGATGAAATGACTGTGTGACCGCGACAAGTACCAAACCCCGCAAAGCTTCGGCAGCACTCCGTCTGCTGCCGCCGCGCGAAACCCACTACGCGGCACCTGTTCTATCCCCGGACCAGCAGGCAGTGGTTTCGCTTCCGCAAGGCAGTGGACCCGTCCTTGTTCCCGGAGGTCCTGGAACAGGCAAGTCCACAGTGCTCGTCGAATCTGCTGTCCGCCGAGTCCGCGAGGATGGCTTGGACCCCGGAAGCATTCTCATCCTTGCCCCGGCGCGGCACGCGGCGGCAGGCCTGCGGGACACCTTCACGGGGCGATTGGACCGAAGCCTCAGTACGACGCCGGCACGGACGTGGGCTTCCTATGCCTTCGACGTCATCCGGCGGGCCAAGGCAGAAGGCATCCTTCCACTGGCGCGGCCGCCAAAGCTCCTGTCCGGCCCCGAACAGGACCTCATCATCAAAGAGCTGCTGGAGGGCCACTCACGTCCGGGGTTCCATTTGCCTTGGCCGGAGGATCTCACGGCTGCCCTTCCCACCCGCGGTTTCCGCCACGAGATCCGCCAGTTGTTCGACCGCATCATCGAATCGGGCCGTACAGCCGAAGACCTGGTTGGCCTGGCCTATGAGTGTGGCCGGCCGGATTGGATGGCGGCGGCGGAGCTGTACAGCGAGTACAGGGATGTCCTGGACCTGCGAATGCCCGAGGCCTTCGACCCCGCCGGAATCATCACCACGGCACGCCAGATTTTCCAGGATTCGCCGTCGTTCCTGGCCGCCGAACGCGAACGCCTCCAGCTCATCCTCGTGGACGATGCCCAGGAATCCAACCCTGCTGTGTTCGAGCTCCTCGCCGATGTGGCGGAGGGCAAGGATGTTGTGGTGACCTATTCCCCGGATACCGTCGTGCAGGGTTTCCGGGGTGCGCGCCCAGACCTCGTTGCGGAGTTGCCATCCCTGTTGGGCGGCGCCACCCAGGAGGTACTTGAACTTCCCCTGTGGGTCACGCACCGCCACACGCCGGCAGTAGCCGAAGCCTGGACGCGGGTCGCCGCCCGCATTTCACAGCGTTCCGGCGGTCAGCTCGCCCGGCGGATGGAACAACCGCCGCTGTCAGAAGCCGGGGAGGTCACCTCCACAGGGGAGGGCCGCGTCGAAGGGCACGTTCTTCCCTCTGCCGTCCACGAGATGCGCTATGTAGCCCAACGCATCCTGGAAGCGCAGCTCCGGGAGGGGTGGGAGTTCAGCGATATCGCGGTGATTGTTCGCAACGGCGGGCAGATTTCGCAGTTGCAGCGCTACCTGGGCGGCCAGGGTATCCCCGTTCGCGTCCCGGTGGCCGACTCCGCCGTCCGCGACGAAGTCGCCGTACGTCCTCTTTTGGAGGCCTTCGCGATCGTCCTGGACCCTGCCAAGTTGACCCCCGAGACAGCGGTTTCCCTTCTGACGTCGCGGATTGGTGGCGCCAGCGCTATCGAACTGCGCAGGCTGCGGCAGTCGCTGCGCCGCGAGGAACTGCTGGGCGGCGGTGGGCGGTCCAGCGACGCTTTGCTCGTGGAGGCGCTGCTCCAGCCAGGGGCCCTGGCATCGCTGGGCATCGAGGGCAGTTCGGCACGCCGGCTGGCACGAATGTTCGCTGCGGGCGCCGCAGCCGCTGCGCAGCCCGGGGCCAACGCCGAGTCCGTTCTCTGGGCACTATGGCAGGCCACCGGGTTGTCCTCCCGCTGGGCGGACGCAGCGCTTGAAGGCGGCACCGCCGGGGCGCGTGCGGACCGCGACCTGGATGCCATGATGGCCCTGTTCCATACGGCAGAACGGTTCGTGGACCAGTTGCCAGGCTCCGGTCCCGAACAGTTCCTTGAGTACTTGATGAACCAGGAACTTCCCATGGACACCCTCGCGGCCCGTGCCCAGCTTGAGGCCTGCGTTGAGATCATGACACCGGCCAGCGCTGCAGGCAGGGAATGGCCGGTGGTGATCGTTGCCGGTCTCCAGGAAGGTGTGTGGCCCAACACCCGGTTGCGCGGCGAACTGCTCGGCAGCACCGTGTACGCCGACGCTGTGGAGCATGGAGTGGACTACGCCCTGAGTCGCGGACCCTTGAGCCGGCTCCGCGACATCCGCTACGACGAACTGAGGAGTTTTTCGACTGCAGTATCGCGTGCCCGCGAGGTCCTCATTTGCACCGCTGTATCTTCTGAAGACGAGCAGCCCTCGGCCTTCCTGGACTACGTGGCGCCGCTGGGCGGGGGCGAGTACCGGCGCGATTACACGCCCGTGGACCGTCCCATGACGCTGCGTGCGCTCGTCGCGGAGTTGCGGCAGCATGCGCAGGCAGGCGAGTCCGGTCCCGGCGGTCCGGAAGCCGCGCGGGAGGCTGCGCGGATACTCGCCCGTCTTGCCGGCACCGAGCCCCCTGTCCCAGGCGCGCACCCGGACACCTGGTGGGGCCTGGCGCCGCTGAGCTCCGAAGCGGCCGTGGTGCCGCCCGGGGGCACAGTGTCCGTTTCACCCTCGAAAGTCGAAGCCGTCCACAAGTCTCCCCTTGATTGGTTTGTCCAGGCCGCAGGAGGAGAGGCTGCCACGGATTTCGCGCGCAGCCTGGGAACCCTTGTGCACAGCATCGCCCAGGAGCTCCCCGAGGCGTCCGGTTCCGAGTACGTGGCAGAGCTTGTCAGGCGCTGGCCCACCCTTGGCATGAAAGACAATTGGGAGGGAAAGCTCGACTTCCAGCGGGCTGAACTCATGGTCCGCAAGCTGGCCCAGTATGTGCTCCTCATGCGCAGCGACGGAAGGAGCCTGCTGACGGTCGAGCATGACTTTGAAGTACAGCTGCCCGATGTCCACGTGGACGCCGTTGACCCTGGCGATCCCGGGGCAGCGAACACGCGGCACGCGGTACTCCGCGGCCAAGTGGATCGATTGGAGATCGATTCCGAGGGCCGGCTGGTCATCGTGGACCTCAAGACCGGAAAACGCCAGCCTGGTAAAGCCGAAGTTGCCAGGCACCCCCAACTGGGGGCATACCAGGCGGCAGTCCTTCAAGGTGCCTTCCGGGAGGCCGGAACCGGGACGGAAACGCCCGACGCCGGAGCAGCTGACGGCACCGTCCCCGGGGGAGCCGTGCTGGCCCACCTCGGAACCAAGGCCAAGAGCCCTGCCGTGCAACAGCAGGAGCCGCTTGACCCTGCCGATAACTGGGCTGAGGGCCTGGTCAATGAGGCTGCTGCGTTGATGGCTGCGGCGACGTTCGAAGCCCGGCACGACCCCAGCAAAGGCGGTCATGGTGGCCATGGGTGCCGCCTCCCCGATATCTGCCCGTTGTGCGCCAGAGGAAAGCAGGTCACCGAATGACAATCGAGCTCCTGGATGGTTCTGCCTCCAGCACTCCTGGCGCGGAGGACGTTCCTGAGCCCCGGTTCACACCATCGCAACTGGCTGACATCCTGGGTGAGAAGAACCACCCCACGGACGAGCAATCAGCCATCATTGCCTCCTCCCTTACACCGCGCCTGGTGATCGCTGGAGCCGGTTCCGGCAAGACCGCCACCATGGCGGATCGCGTGGTGTGGCTGGTGGCAAACGGCTGGGTGCGCCCGGAAGAAGTCCTTGGCGTGACTTTCACCCGGAAGGCCGCAGGGGAGCTTGCCAGTCGCATCCGGACCAAGCTGGCCACACTGCAGCGGATTGCCGCCGAAGACGATGGCAGCATCGGGTTTCCGGAAGGGCTGATGGGTGCCGATGACCTCGAACCCAAGGTCTCCACTTACCACTCCTACGCAAGCGGCATCGTCTCCGACTACGGCCTGAGGTTGGGCATTGAACGCGACGTCGTCCTGCTGGGCGGCGCCCAGTCCTGGCAGCTTGCCAGTGAAGTCGTGGAGGCTTACGACGGCGACTACGAACACTTCACCGCAGCCAAGTCAACCCTGGTCAATGCCGTCATCCAGCTGGCGGGGGAGTGTGCTGAACACCTCCAGGATCCGGCCGCTGTCAGGGAATGGGTCCTTGAACGCGTCCACGCCTTCGAAGAGCTTCCGTACGTAGCGGGTGCAAAGAAGAACCCCACCCAGGCTGCCGGTGAGCTGGCGTCGATGCTCCGGACGCGTGCCAGCGTCGCGGACATGGTGGTCCGCTACCAGGATGCCAAGCGACAGCGGGGTGTCCTCGATTTCGGTGACCTTGTGGCGCTTGCCGCCAGGATTGCCAGCGACATCCCCCTTGCTGCCACCACCGAACGGGCCCGTTACAAGGTGGTGCTGCTGGACGAATTCCAAGACACCTCCCATGCCCAGCTCGTCCTGTTCTCCCGTTTGTTCGGACAGGGCCATGCTGTCACCGCGGTGGGCGACCCCAACCAATCGATCTACGGCTTCCGGGGTGCTTCGGCGGGCCAGCTCTTCCATTTTGTGCAGGAGTTTCCGGTCAAGCACCTTGATGTGGCAGGCGGCACTGAGTCATACTCCGTGGCTCCGACGTCGTACTTGACCACTGCCTGGCGCAACGGCCGGAACATCCTGGAGGCGGCCAACACCATAGCGTCGCCCCTGAACAAGGCCGCGGAGACAGATGGGCCGGCAGGGGAGAGGGAATCAGCCACCAGCGTCTCGGTCCCGGCACTGGTTCCCAGCCCGGCGGCGGCTGACGGGAGCGTCGTGATCGGGCGTTTCAGCACCGATGAGGACGAAGCCGCCGTCATCGCCCGCGATGTCCGGCGTTACCAGCGGACCGTCTTCGAAGAGGAGAAGGACGGTACGCCCGTCCGGCCAACGATGGCCGTGTTGTGCCGCAGGCGCGCCCAGATGGAGTGCCTTCGTCGTGAGTTCGAGCTGCAAGGAATCCCGTACGAGATCGTCGGTCTGGGAGGCCTGCTGGACACGCCGGAGATCGTGGACCTGGTGGCCACCCTCCGGGTCCTGGCAGATCCCGGACGTTCTGATGCCCTGATGAGGTTGCTGGCCGGCGCACGTTGGCGCATTGGTCCGGCGGACTTGATGGCTTTCAGCGATTGGTCGCGTTCGCTGGCCCGTCGCCGGTCTGCCCCCGCTTCCCACCCCGATCCCCTCGATGCCAATGAGGAGCCTGCCGCGGTGGTGGTTGAAAGCGACATCACCGACGCTGCAAGTCTGGTGGAGGCACTGGACTTCCTGCCCAAGCCCGGCTGGACGTCCGGGCACGGAAGGAGCTTGAGCGAGGCCGCCCTGGAACGCCTGGCCAGGCTCGCCTCGGAACTTCGCTTCCTCAGGAGCTACATTGGCGACGACCTCACCACGCTCCTCGGAGAAGTGGAACGGGCTATGCTCCTCGACATCGAAGTGGCCGCCAAACCAGGTATCAGCATTCACCAGGCGCGCCGCAACCTGGATGCGTTCCAGGACGCCGCGGCCGGGTTCCTGCAGACGTCGCAGCGTATCGACTTGTTGGCTTTCCTGTCCTGGCTGGAGGCGGCAGCATCAGAGGAGGGCGGATTGGACGTCGCCCCGGTGGAGACCAACAGGGAAGCCGTGCAGTTGCTGACCGTCCATGCCTCCAAGGGTTTGGAGTGGGACGTTGTCTTTGTTCCCGGGCTCAACGCCGGCTCGTTCCCCAGCAACCGGGATTCCCGATGGAGCAGCGGAGCTGCAGCATTGCCGTGGCCGTTGCGGGGGGACCGCGCCGACCTTCCCCAGTGGGACCTTGACCAGCCTGACCAGAAGGGGTGGCTGGACGCAGAGAAGGATTTCAAGTCAGAGGTCCAGCATCACGGCGAGGCAGAGGAACGCAGGCTGGCATATGTGGCCTACACCCGGGCGAAATTCGTCCTGTGGGCCTCCAGCGCAGCCTGGAATGGTTCACGTTCAGGGATGGCCTCGATGTCGGGTTTCCTTTCAGAACTGGCACCGCTTGCGGGGTTGGAAGGGGACGGCGCGGAGCCGGGACCTTCCCGCAGGAATGGGCGGGCAGTCGTCCATCCGGAATCCGTAGCTGAGGAAGCCCTGCCGGAGGAAAGCCCGTTGACCGCGACCCTGGAAGTAGCCCGGTTTCCCTATGATCCTTTGGAAGGCCCGTCCGATCCCAGGACCGGCGCGCGTCTCAGGCTGGTTCCAGGGCGTCGGGCTGCCATGGACCAGGCGGCTGCTTCGGTTCGCGAGTTCATAGAACGTCCCACCCCCGGTGTCGCCCTTGATGAATTGAGTGGCGTGGCCTCAAAGTGGTCCCAGGAGGCCGAACTCCTGCTGGACCGCCAGCGGATGCGTACATCAGTCCAGGATGTTCACCTGCCCAGCCACATCTCTGCGTCCCTTTTCGTGGACCTCGGTGCTGACCCAGCCGCTGTCCTGTCCCAACTCCGCAGGCCCGTGCCCCGGGAGCCTGGCATCTCTGCCCGTAAGGGTACGGCGTTCCATGCATGGGTGGAGGAGTACTTCGGGACAACTGGCATGCTCGACCTTGACGAAGCGCCGGGTTCCGACGCGCACATCGACGAGGCCTACGGCCTGGATGACATGGTGTCGGCGTTCAAACAATCAGAGTGGGCCCATCGTGCCCCCGCTTTCGTGGAAGTTCCCGTGGAAACCCGCATTGGCGATGTCGTGGTCCGCGGACGCATCGACGCTGTCTTCCGTGACCCGGACGGGCATTGGCAGCTCATCGACTGGAAGACCGGCCGCCGGCCCTCCGGCCAACAGCTGGCGTCGCGCGCAGTTCAACTCGCCGTGTACCGGCTCGCTTGGGCACGGCTGCAAGGGGTGCCCCTCGACGACGTCAGTGCCGCGTTCTACTACGTGGTGGACGACTCCGTGGTGAGGCCCCATGATCTGGGCACAGCCGAAGAACTGGAGGAGATTATTGCGCGTGCGTTGAAGAACAGCGCCTGAGGCCTACGAGCGGTCGACTGAATGCAATGGTGTCACGTTAACCACGCTAATGGCGGCAGTCGAGGTCTCGTCATGGTCCACCTGGGCTCCCGGGCCGGCTTCGCCCGCGTTGTCCAGGGCCTCTGCGTTCTCGTCCCCGATGATTTCCGGGTCCTTTTCCTCATTGGCAGGCCCAGCGGGTGTGGCACCCGCCGGTTCTGTGGTGGCGGGGATGGCCGCCACCGAAACGGATGGTCCGACGTCGGGAATCGCCATGACGCTGACAGGCGGCTGCGAGGCGGCCGCCATGGCGAGCTCGTGAGCGGCTGCTTCGTCTTCAGCGGCTTGGGCCGCTTCGTCGCGTCGGGCCTGCTCTTCGATGTCGTTTGCCAGGGTTTGGAGCATGGACTCCGCCTCGGCTGTCATGCTTTGGTGTCCGGCGGCCATTGCCTTTACGAGGTATTGGGCCAGGGCGAACTCGGCCAGCAGGGCGGCGCGGCGAAGGAGGTGGTTATCAGGAGTCTCGCGGCGTGCCTGGGTGTAGTGGCTCAGGACCGCTTCGACGAATGACGACTCGTTGGAGGCCACCAGCCAGGCAAAATCATCGGCGGGATCGCCAATGCGAAGATCGGTCCAGCCGGTCACCGCGGTCACGGAGTCATCCTGGACCATGAGGTTGTCCTCGTGAAGGTCGCCGTGTACCACCGAGGTGTTGAACCGCCACAGGGCGACGTCTTCGAGTGCGTGTTCCCAGCGGCGAAGCAATGTTGCCGGAATCTTGCCGGTGGTGGCGGCCTGGTCGAGTTCGTTGAGCTTGCGTTGCCGGAACTCGTTGGCAGAATAACTGGGAAGGTCCGCGTTGGTGACCAGCGTCAACGGCAGGTCGTGGATGGCTGCCAAAGCGGCTCCCACTTCACGCGCCAATGCCGGAGTGCCAGCCGAGAGTTCCTCGATGGATAGCATCCCGCCTTGCAGATGGGCGTAAACGAAGGTGGTGAGCGCGCCCTGCCGCACCGTGCCTGCGATGGTGGGGACGTGGAACGGCAGCTCAGCCCGGATGGCGGGTGCGAAGGCGCGGAGCACCATGAACTCGGTCTCCAGCCGGGTGCTTGCTTCTGGATGGCGCGGCGAACGGACGCGCCAGCGCTTGCCTTCCGCGTCGAGCAGCAACGCCGAATCGAAGTCGGCGTCGTCGTCGGGGGAATAGGCTGTAGCCGTCGGCGCCAATCCAGGCACCGCCGCGGTTGCTATAGCGGCCAGTTCGAGCGGTGTTCTTCTCACGTCTTCCACGGTAGATTGAGTGCGGCCTCAGGCCATGATGCAGCGCGGCGAGTCTTCAGATCCGCAGTAAAACAGGGCAGAATGCGTCGTTCCACCGGCATCCTGTCCAGGTGTCCACAAGGTGGGGCCCGGCCAAATGTTTTTTGTCGGTACGAGTCAGTACGGTAGATACATGAGTTATACGGAGTCCCCGGCACTGGCCAACCACCTTATGGACACAGTCTTGCCGGTCCGACCAGCAATGGTGGACCGCGGTTCGGCCGCCCGTATGAAGCCTGGCATGGTCGAGGAACTCATCGCTTCCGGTAGTGCCCGGGCCATGGTGATTTCGGAGCGCAAGGCGCTGCTCACCGAGAGCGGCCTTTGGTTTGGTGACGCAACGACGCTGTGGAACGCCCTCCAGGAAGCCGACGCCGGTGCTGTCACGGCCATCTACCTCGGCACCACCCTCACACCGTCGTCGTTGGCGGAAGGCACTCCCGTCCTGCTGTTCACAGTGAATCAGCCCCTCGCTCCCGGCACGTTGGCTGTGCCTTCGGATGTCCAGTGGGCCGGCTTCCGGGAGGTTGCCGCACGGCTGGACGCCATCGATACTGCCTTGTTCATCGAGGCCAGCGCCATTTCCAACTGGCACGCAAACCACACGCATTGCCCCAAGTGCGGAAATCCCACTGACATCGAAGCCGGAGGGTGGGTTCGGCGATGCCCAAAGGACAACTCGGAGCATTATCCCCGCACTGATCCGGCCATCATTGTCACCGTTGTGGGCCCGGACGGGCGGCTCCTCCTTGGCGGCGGCGGACCTGCCGATGCCAGGAACTACTCCACCCTTGCAGGATTCGTGGAGCCGGGCGAGTCCTTGGAACAGGCTGTCGTGCGCGAGATCGGGGAAGAAGTGGGCGTCCGTGTGACCGCCTGCCAGTACCTCGGATCGCAGTCCTGGCCTTTCCCCGCCTCGCTCATGTTGGGGTTCACGGCCACGACGGACGACGCCGTGGCGCGGCCCGACGGCGTCGAGGTCACCCGTGCGCGGTGGTTCAGCCGTGAGGAACTGCAGGAAGCGGTCCTTAGTGGCGAGATCACCATCTCCACGCGCCTGTCCATTGCACGCTCCCTGATTGAGCACTGGTACGGCGGCGTCATCGAAGACCTCCAGCCGTGACAGCAGACCTTTTCGACGCCAGTACCTCCCTTGAGGAACGCATCCTGGGTGGCCTGGATGAAGAGCAGCGCGAAGTTGCCAGTACCTTGACAGGTCCCCTGTGCGTCCTGGCCGGCGCGGGCACCGGCAAGACCCGGGCCATCACGCACCGCATCGCCTACGGTGTGCACTCGGGCGTGTACAGCCCCCAGCGACTGTTGGCTGTCACGTTCACCGCCAGGGCCGCCGCTGAAATGCGAAGCAGGCTTCGAGACCTCGGCGTTGCCAATGTCCAGGCCCGAACGTTCCACGCCGCAGCCCTGCGGCAGCTGCAGTTCTTTTGGCCCCAGGCTATTGGCGGCACGCTGCCCAGCCTGTTGGACCACAAAGCCAACATGATCGCCGAGGCCTCCCGCAGGCTCCGCCTCAGTACTGACCGTGCCTCCATCAGGGACCTGGCTGCCGAGATCGAATGGGCCAAGGTGTCCATGCTGACACCCGCCAACTACCTGGAAAACGCCCAAGGCAGGGGAACCCCCGGAGGTTTCGACCTGACGGCAGTGTCCCGGGTGTTCCAGGCGTACGAGGATATCAAGACGGACCGAAACGTCATCGACTTCGAAGACGTCCTGCTTATCACTGTGGGGATCCTTCAGGAAGACCCGAAAGTGGCAGCAACCGTCCGGGAGCAATACCGCCATTTCGTGGTGGACGAGTACCAGGACGTTTCGCCCCTCCAGCAAAGGCTCCTGGACCTGTGGCTCGGGGGTCGGGACGAGCTCTGCGTGGTGGGTGACGCCAGCCAGACCATCTACTCCTTCACTGGGGCTTCGCCAAAGCATTTGCTCGGATTCAAAGCGAAGTTCCCGGGCGCTACCGTCGCCAAGCTCATCAGGGATTACAGGTCCACCCCGCAGGTAGTGAAGTTGGCGAATGAGCTCCTTGGCTCGCGCCGAAGTGGAGGCCCGGCGGCTGACGCTGCCTGGGCCCCGCCGCTGCAGCTCATCGCGCAGCGCCCAGCCGGTCCGGAACCGCGGTTCATGGAGTGCCCTGACGACGAAGCGGAAGCTGCCGTCGTGGCGGGCCGAATCCAGGAATTGCTCAATACCGGGGTCAAGGCCAGCGAAATAGCCATCCTCTTCAGGACCAACGGACAGTCGGAGGCTTACGAACAAGCACTGGCTTCAGCCGGGATCGGCTACCAGCTTCGCGGCGGTGAACGCTTCTTCGCCCGAAAGGAAGTCCGGGACGCAATATTGCAGTTGCGTGCCGCTACCCGTGCCGTAGCCGAGGGCCCCCAGGAATCGCTGGGCCAGGTGGTACGGGATATCGTCGCCTCGCTTGGTTACACCGATGCGGCCCCACATAACGGGGGAGCCCTGCGGGAGCGGTGGGAGTCCTTGGCCGCGTTGGTCGCGCTGGCCGACGAACTTGCTGTGAGCCGGGGGGAGTCCTTCACCTTGGCCGAATTCGTCAACGAGCTCCAGGAGCGGTCGGTTGCACAGCATGCTCCCACCGTTCAGGGTGTCACGCTGGCCTCACTCCACGCTGCCAAGGGCCTTGAGTGGGATGCCGTCTTCCTGGTGGGCCTCAGCGAAGGCTTGATGCCGATTTCCTTCGCTGACACTCCTGAGGACGTGGACGAAGAGCGCCGGTTGCTCTACGTGGGCATCACCCGTGCGCGTGAGCACCTCACTATGTCGTGGTCCACCGCGCGTACTCCGGGTGGCCGGGCCAACCGGAAACCCTCGCGCTTCCTCGATGGGCTTCGTCCGGATTCGGTGGCTTCCGCAAATGCACGCAGCAAGTCGGGTCCTGTGCGGCGCAAGGCTGCCGCCCCGGCGTCGTGCAGGGTGTGCGGGAGCATGCTCGCCACCGGAGCCGAGCGGAAAATCGGGCGTTGCAACCAATGTCCTCCCACGTATGAGGAGCAGACTTTCGATGCCCTGCGGCAATGGCGTAAGGAAGAGGCCCAGTCGGCGGACGTGCCTGCGTATGTCGTTTTCACCGATGCGACGTTGACGGCGATTGCCGAGGCACGGCCTTCCTCCCTTGAGGAGTTGGCAGGCTTGGCGGGTATTGGCCCCTCCAAACTTGAGCGCTACGGTGAGGCTGTATTGGCTGTGCTCGCTGAGAGCACTGAGCTCTGATGGGGCGCCCTTCTTCGGCCGCGGCCGGCATCCCGTTGGTCACTGAAGATGGCGCTCCGGTGGTAGTACGGAGGTCGGCCCGCAGGCGCAGGACGGTCGCTGCCTTCTGGGAAGACGGCAATGCTGTTGTGGCCATTCCGGCGAGCTTCACCACATCCCAGGAACGCGAATGGGTGGGGCGCATGCTGTCCAAACTCAAGAAGCAGGGGGAGCGCCAGGCAGGTGCCGGCAGGCGACGTCCTGCGACGGACCAAGCACTGGCGAGTCATGCCGCGCATCTTTCGCGGACGTATCTTGGCGGGCGGGCAGTTCCGACGTCGGTCCGCTGGGTTGGAAACCAGAACTCGCGTTGGGGTTCAGCTACTCCGGCGGATGGCACCATACGGCTTTCGAACAAGCTCCAGCCCATGCCGCAGTGGGTCATCGACTATGTCCTGGTGCACGAACTCGCCCACCTGCTCGTCGCCGGACACAATGCCGACTTCTGGCGGTTGGTGGAGGCTTATCCGGAAACGCAGCGCGCCAAGGCTTTTCTGGAAGGTGTGGCCTTCGCTACGTCCCGGGGGCTGCCGAGCGGCGCGGACAGCAATGGCCACGACGAGGCGGCCAGCGACGACTGCTGATTCAGCAGGAGCTTTTAAGGCAACAGTGGCCGCCCCGGGAAGGGACGGCCACTGTTGGTACTGCCTACTTATTCGGTGACTGCGGATCGGTGTCGTCCGTCTCCGGCTCGTCCTCCGTTGTCCCGCGGGGGGAGTCCGGTACTTCCCCACCATCGGTGTCGTATCCGCCGTTCAGCAGCTTCTGCAGGGCGTCGTCCACCTCGCTGTCGCTGGCCTCGGCGAGTCGCCGCCGCTCGGAGAATCCCTTGGGATCGTCCAGGTCCTCACCAGTAGGGAGCAAGTCGGGGTGGTGCCAGATGGCGTCGCGGCCGGCGATGCCACGTTCTTCCTTCAGCGTTGCCCAGAGAGTCGCAGCTTCCCTGAGTCGTCGGGGACGGAGTTCCAGTCCAACCAAGGACGAGAAAGCATGCTCCGCCGGGCCGCCCGTTGCCCGACGGCGACGGACCGTTTCTCGTAGCGCTGTGGCGGACGGCAAGACGTTGGCGGTGGCTTCTGCCGTTAGTTCATCCACCCAGCCCTCGACAAGGGCGAGTGCCGTTTCGAGCTTTTCAAGTGCGGCCGTCTGGACGGGTGTGCGTTCAGGCGTGAAGACTCCCTGCGACAGGGCTTCCTGAATTCCCTCGGGGTTGCTGGGATCAAGGTCGCGGGCCAGGTCTTCGATACGCGACATATCAATGTGGATGCCACGGGCATAAGCCTCAATGGCACCGAGGAGGTGGCCCCGCAGCCAGGGAACCTGTACGAAGAGGCGGGCATGTGCCGCCTCGCGGACCGCGAGGAAGAGCCGGACGTCGTTCTCCGGGAGGCTGAGGCCTTCACCGAACTTCGATACGTTGGCGGGGAGCAAGGCCATTTCAAGGTCGGCCAGCGGAACACCGATGTCTGTGGAGCTGACCACTTCGGCGGAGAGTGCACCGATGGCTTGTCCCAGCTGCATGCCGAAGATCGCTCCGCCCATGTTTTGCAGCATGGACGAGGCACCGCCCATCATGGACTTCATTTCCTCGGGCATCTGCTGGGTGAGCGCGTTGGACAAAGCATTGGCGATGCTGTTCGCCACCGGCTCTGTCAGTCGCTTCCACGTGCCAAGGGTGGCTTCAACCCACTCGGCCCTGGACCAGGCACGGCCAATGAGGCCGGTGGCGGAAAGATCGGTGACGGGATCGAGCCAAAGCTCTGCGAGCCGAAGCGCCTCGTCGATTTCCTTGGCTTGGTGGGCGCTGACGGAGGGATCACTGCCAGCGGCCGCGACACGCCGCGCATTCTCGTGGGCAAGCTGCCAGTTGACCGGGCCGTCGGAGGACGAGCTCATCATGGCCTGGACCTGCGCGAACATCTGCTGAAGGAGCTGGGGATCGTTGGGCAGTCCCGCCGCCTTGGCCAGCTCAGCGGGATCGATGTTGCCCATGCCCTGCCCGCCCATCAGGTTCTGGAGCATTTCTGCCAGCGGATCCTGGGGATTCTCGTCGTCATTGGACGGATTGTTGGGGTTGGAAGTCATGGTGCCGCCGATCGTCGAACTGGCTGGTGATCTCTTTCACCGTACCGCGCGGGCCCAACGCTGTCTGCCCGGATGGGGCGTCGTTCGCTGTAGGCAAAGCAGTGCCACAACGTCTGAACGCGTACTGTTGATGCTTGGTATATATGCCGCCGTCGCCTTCGGCGGCCGGAGCCATGTAACCGGAAACGCAATGCCGGCATAGAGAGGTCCCAATGCTTACTTCGCCCAGCCCCGAGGGCTCATTGGACCCGCGTCAAGTGCACGACGCCGATCCCTCCTCCGTGCCTCCGGCACCTCCCCGGGACATCCGGTTCATGGTCATGGTTATCTCCGGCCTGTTGGCTGTGGGTCTTGGAGTCGGCGCCGCGGCCCTGCCCGTGCCGTACGTTATTGAGTCAGCCGGTCCCACCTTCAATACGTTGGGTAAGGACGGCGACAAGCCGGTCATCACTATCTCCGGCCGGGAGTCGTTCCCTGCGAGTGGCAACCTGGACCTCACAACGGTGGTCATGACCGGCGGCCCCAAGAGCCCGGCCACGATCTTCGATGTCTTCCGTGCGTGGGTGGACCCTTCCAAAGCCATTTATCCAGAGGAACTCATCTACCCCAAGGGCACAACCGCGGAGCAGACCGTCCAACAGGGCGAAATCGCCATGGAGACGTCCCAGGAGAATGCTGTTGCCGCGGCGTTGCGGGAGCTGGATATCCCGTTTGAACAGCGGCTGACCGTCGCTGGCCTGTCCGACCCGTCGCCGTCGACAGGGAAGATCCAGGAAGGCGACCGCCTGATCTCCATCAACGGCAAGACCATTACGTCCATGGGCGTGATCCAGGCGGAACTGGCCGCTGCGGCGGGAGCCCCTGCCGCCGTCGTCGTTGACCGGAAGGGCACCCAAGTGACCGAAACCGTCACGCCGACCAAGAACGATGCCGGGCGTTACGTCCTGGGTGTGCTGCTCGCAAGCGACTTCACGTTCCCGTTCGAGGTGCGGATCTCGCTGGATAACGTCGGCGGGCCGAGCGCCGGAATGATGTTTGCCCTGGGGATCGTGGACAACCTCACACCAGGCGACCTCACGGGCGGCAAGCATGTAGCTGGTACTGGAACCATCACTGCCGACGGTGCTGTGGGGCCGATTGGCGGCATTGCCCAGAAGATGATCGGAGCGCGCAGCCACGGGGCAACCATGTTCCTTGCTCCGGCGGCCAATTGTGCCGATGTCGTAGGCCATGTGCCGGACGGTTTGCAGGTGGTCAAGGTCGAAACGCTCGCCGACGCGACCTCCGCGGTGGAACGGCTTGCGTCGGGGCAAGACACGGCGGGCCTTCCCACCTGCACAAACAACTAGACTGACGGTGGAACTTAGCTTTACTGCCACTCGTGGCATATATGACGGCCTCCGCCATATCCCAGCGGCAGAGAAAGTCAATCACTCGCACACCGACTGTTCACTGACACCAATGAGGTACAGAGTTTGTCCCGTCCCGCCAGCTCCAACCCGCCCGGAAGATCACCGCTGAGACGAGGTGCCCTGACGCCGACGCTCATTGTCGTGGCAGTGGCCGTCGTCGGGTTCATTTTCTTCGCCAACGTCTGGACTGACGTCCTCTGGTACCAGCAGCTCGGCTTCTTCGAAGTTTATCTGCGCGAAAACCTTGCCCGGATCATTACTTTCCTCATTGGTTTCGCGATGATGTTCGCAGCCGTGTTCTTCGCCATCCGGATTGCGTACAGGTCCAGGCCCGTCTACGCTCCCGACGCCGAGTCCAGGGACAACCTCAACCGCTACCAGGCGCAGCTTGAGCCTGTCCGCCGCGTGGTCATGATCGGCCTGCCTATCCTCTTCGGCCTCTTCGCCGGCAGTGCGGCCGCCAGCCAGTGGCAAAAGGCCCTGTTGTTCTTCAACCAGGAACCCTTCGGCCAGACAGATCCGCTGTTCAACCTCGACATCAGCTTCTACCTGATGACGCTGCCGTTCTTGGGATTCGTCAATGGATTCCTCATCAGCATCGCCGTTGTGGCTGGTATCGCGGGCATCCTGACGCACTACCTTTACGGCAGCATCCGGCTCATGGAACGCGGCATCTTCACCAGCCGCGCCGCCCAGATCCACATCGCCGTGACCGGTGCCATTTTCCTGGTTCTCCTTGGTATCAACTTCTGGCTGGACAGGTACACCACAGTCCAGAGCAACTCAGGCCGCTGGGCCGGCGCCCTCTACACCGACGTCAACGCGGTGGTTCCCACCAAGGCCATCCTTGCGGTAGCCGCAGCGCTCGTGGCGATCCTCTTCATCATCGCCGCAGTCATCGGACGCTGGCGCCTGCCGGTCATCGGTACGGCAATGCTGGTCATCACAGCCATCCTCGCCGGTGGCGTCTACCCGTGGGTCATCCAGCAATTCCAGGTCCGGCCTTCGGAAAATACCCTGGAAAAAGACTTCATTGACCGCAACATCAAGATGACACGCGCGGCCTACGGCCTGGACAAGGTTGATGTGTCGGCTTACAACGCCACCACCAACGCAACTTCCGGTGCGCTGGCCGCGGACGCCCAAACAACGGCGAACATCCGGCTCCTGGACCCGAACCTCATCTCATCGGCGTTTGCGCAGCTTGAACAGTTCCGCCCTTACTACCAGTTCCCGCAGACCCTCAACGTCGACCGCTACGTGGTGGACGGCAAGGTCCAGGACACAGTGATCGCGGTTCGCGAACTGAACCCCGATGGCCTGAGCGCCAACCAGCAGACCTGGGTCAACAGGCACATTGTCTACACGCACGGATATGGCGTCGTTGCCGCAAAGGGCAACAAGTTCACCGCGGACGGCAAGCCGGAGTTCCTTCAGTCAGGCATCCCGTCCAACGGCGTACTCGGCAACGACACGTCGTACGAGCCGCGCATCTACTTCGGCGAAAATTCCCCGGAATACTCCATCGTGGGAGCCCCTGATGGTGCCCCGAACCGTGAGCAGGACCGACCCGTTGGCCGCGAAGGCGGGGGCGAAACGCAGTACACCTTCAACGGCAATGGCGGCCCGAACGTTGGTAATTGGCTCAACCGGATTCTTTACTCCATCAAGTTCCAGTCCTCTGACCTGCTGCTCTCGGATGGCGTCAACGCAGAATCGCAGATTCTCTATGACCGCAACCCGCGCGAACGCGTTGAGAAGCTGGCCCCCTACCTGACGGTGGATGGCAACGCCTATCCGGCCGTCGTTGATGGGCGGGTTAAGTGGATCGTCGACGGTTACACCACCAGCCAGTACTTCCCGTACTCGCAACCGCAGCAGCTGCAGAACGCCACCGCCGATTCGCAGACCAACGCCGGCCGTACCGTCGCTCTGCCCAACAGCTCCGTGAACTACATCCGGAACTCGGTCAAGGCAACTGTGGACGCCTACGACGGCTCCGTGAACCTGTACGCATGGGATGACCAGGACCCCATCCTGAAGGCATGGCAGAAAGTCTTCCCGACGGTCATCAAGCCCTTCTCTGAAATGTCGGGCGACCTTATGAGCCACGTCCGCTACCCGGAGGACCTTTTCAAGGTCCAGCGTGAACTGCTTGGCCGTTACCACGTCACGGATCCAGACAGCTTCTACCAGAACAACGATGCCTGGAGCGTCCCGAACGATCCCACCGTTTCGGAAGCCGTCAAGCAGCCACCGTTCTACATGTCCTTGCAGATGCCGGACCAGGACAAGCCGGCCTTCCAGCTGACGTCCTCGTTCATCCCGCAGACGGTCAATGGCAGTGCGAGGAACATTCTCTACGGGTTCTTGGCGGCCGACTCTGACGCCGGAAACGTCAAGGGCGTGAAGGCGGACAGCTACGGGCAGCTAAGGCTCCTGCAGCTACCTACCGACACGCAGGTACCCGGGCCGGGCCAGGCGCAGAACAAGTTCAACTCCGACCCCACCGTGTCCCAGGCTTTGAACCTCCTGCGCCAGGGTGCCTCGGATGTGTTGAACGGCAACCTGCTGACCCTTCCGGTGGGTGGCGGCCTGCTTTACGTTCAGCCGGTCTACCTGAAGTCGACGGGTGAGACGTCCTACCCAACGCTCCAGCGTGTCCTGGTTGCGTTCGGTGACAAGATCGGCTTCGCGCCCACACTGGATGAGGCACTCAACCAGCTGTTCGGCGGAGACTCCGGCGCTTCGGCCGGCGATGTCGCAAACAATGGACAGACGCCCACTGCTCCTCCGGGCACCACCACGCCCCCGGCGGGCCCCAGCGACGCGAAAGCGGATCTGAAGGCAGCCCTGGATGATGCCAACAAGGCCATCCAGGAGGGGCAGGCAGCCTTGGCCAAGGGCGACTTTGCCGGCTATGGTGCCCAGCAAACCAAGCTCTCTGAGGCGCTGAAGAGGGCCGTGGACGCTGAAAACCGCTTGGGTGCTACTCCTGCACCAACCACGACGCCGGGAGCTACTCCGAGCGCGACCCCGTCGCCTTCGCCCAGTAGCTAAGAGCAGCGAGCACGGCTAGGGCCGGTGCCAGCCCCTTTTGGGGCCGGCACCGGCCCTTGCTCGTGCAGGGAGATGCAGATCACGTAGCCAGGATTTGGTCTGCCATTCACCGGACGGTAATGTTGTTCTTGCGACGCGGGGTGGAGCAGTTCGGTAGCTCGCTGGGCTCATAACCCAGAGGTCACAGGTTCAAATCCTGTCCCCGCAACTGGAGAAAGGTCCGGATCAGTAAACACTGATCCGGACCTTTTGTTTTGCCCCGGAAACTTGGCGCGACGCTCGCTCAGGTTCCGCCTGCTTGGGCGCGACGCTCGCTCAGGTTCCGCCTGCTTGGGCGCGACGCTCGCTCAGGTTCCGCCTGCAACGGGGGAGTGACCGTGGTATCCGGGCGTGATCTGCGGCACCTTATGGGCTGGCTGGTCAGATGCACTCCGAAGGTGCGGTAGAGTTGTTCTTGCGACGCGGGGTGGAGCAGTTCGGTAGCTCGCTGGGCTCATAACCCAGAGGTCACAGGTTCAAATCCTGTCCCCGCAACTGGAGAAAGATCCGGATCAGTAATACTGGTCCGGATCTTTTGTTTTAAGGGCTGGCTGGGTCACCGATGCTAGCATCGAAGCCGACTGGCTGCGCAAGGAAACACGTTGCCGCCTGACGAATCCCAGACTGTGCCAGGAACAGAGGAGACGGCCCCGTTGGTCAATGAAGACCCCCACCCTGACCTTGAGCGTCGGCTCCTTCAACGGGACAGCCCTGTTGCCGTCTACCAGCAGGTGGCCGATGTCCTGACGGAACAGGTCAGCCGTCTGGAACCGGGGGCCCGAATACCCACGGAAGAGTCCCTCATGGAGGAGTACGGGATCAGCCGTACCACCGTCCGAAAAGCCATTGAAAAGCTCGTAGTCAAGGGTCTCTTGATTCGCAGGCAGGGCAAGGGCACGTTCGTGATGGCCCAGCGGCCGGTCAAGATGCTCAATCGCCTGGCGCCCTTCATGGAGACTTTTACGGCGGCCGGGATGAAGACCGTCAAGGGACTCATCGAATATAAGTGGATGGAGAAGGACCAATCGGTGCCAGCCAAGCTGGTCTCCGACGACAATCTTGTCCTGGTCATTCGCCGCTCGTACTCAAGTGCGGGCTGGCCCTACGCCATAGCTGAGATATTCATACCGTCGCACATTGGACGCCACATCAGCCTTGCTGATGCGGAACGAAACTCGATTTACCAGGTCATCCAGGACAGGACCCTTAAGCCACTGCAGCGGGCCGAAATCACGGTAACGATGCATGCGCCCCCAGAGCACCTCGCTGACGCGCTGAACGTACGCGGGTTTCCCATGGTCCCCCGCCTGGAACGGACCACGCTCGGACCCCACGGCGAGGTCCTGGAGTGCACGGTGACCTACTTCCACCCGAAAGGTTTTGAAATCCGGGCGGAAGTGGCAACGGACGTCAGCCCAGGCCAGGACCAACCGCTACCCGCCGCCTAGTTGCACTGCAGTCCTAAAAGGGGCGACAAAAAAGTGGGTGGGATCCGTGTACGGTTCCCACCCACTCTTATGTTTCAGAAGGGTGCCGGAATGAATGTGCCGGCGGCTTCCTAGAGCTTGTCGAAGTCGGCTTCGTCGACGGTCGACCCGCTCGAGGCGGGGGTGCCAGCGCCGATGGCAGGCTTGGCGCCGCCTGACTTGAGGGCTGCGAGGCGGGCCTCGATTTCGGTCTGCTCGCCCAAGTCCTCCAATTGGTTGAACTGTGCGTCAAGGCTGGAGCTGGCAAGCTCCTGCTGCCCGAGGACCTTGGCCTCTTCGCGGCGGATCTTCTCTTCGAAGCGGCCTACCTCGCTGGTGGGGTCCATGATGTCGATGCTCTTGAGGGCATCGTGTACCTGCGACTGGGCAGCGGCGGTCTTCGAACGAGCAACGAGTTCATTGCGCTTGGCGGTCAGCTGGTTGAGCTTGTTCTTCATCTGGTCAAGCCCGGTCTTGAGCTTGTCCACAACCTCGGTCTGGGAAGCGATGCTCGGCTCTGCCGTCCGCGCCTCGGATTCGGCAGTCATCTGCCGTTGGATGGCCACCTTGGCGAGGTTGTCGAACTTCTGGGCATCCGCGGCGTCACCGGCAGCGCGGTATTCGTCTGCCTTGCGTGATGCGGCGAGGGCTTTGTTGCCCCAGTCCTGGGCGTTCTTGATGTCCTCGTTGTAGTCCGCCTGCAGCATCCGAAGATTGCCGATGGTCTGGGCCACCGCTGACTCGGCCTCGGCAATGTTGTTCGTGTAGTCGCGGACCATCTGGTCCAGCATTTTCTGAGGGTCCTCTGCCTGGTCGAGCAAGGCGTTGATGTTGGCCTTTGCCAGCTGGGAGATCCGACCGAAAATGGACTGCTTAACCATGGTGTTGCCTTTCGTCCTGCTCAGTGAATGCCCACTGAAATCAGTGATCAGTTGTTGTACCGCTTCTATTCGGGGCACGAACCCCGCTTAGTTTGTAGGTCTAGAAGCTGCCGGAATCGCCGCCACCGAAGTCGCCGCCACCGCCACCGAAGTCGCCACCGCCCGAGTCGCCGCCGAAGAAACCTCCGCCGCCCCCGCCGTCGTTGTGGCCACCACCCCAGCCACCTCCGCCGCCGTTGAGGATGGAGTTGATGAGAATTCCGCCGAGGATGGCTCCTCCGAGGCCGCCTCCGCCGCCTCCGCCACCGCCGAACATGCCACCACGGCCGTAACCCTGGTCCGCGTAGCCGAACTGGTCGACGTCCGACTGGGCAAGTTGGGCTGCCTGGGCAGCGAGTGAATGGGCCTGTTGGGCGTAAGTGAGGGCCGTAACTGGATCATTCCGGGAGATCGACAGGGCATAATCCAGGTTTCGCTGGGCCTCAGCCAGACGTGTGCGTGCCTCCGTGCCCACGCCGCCACGCCTGGCCGTTATGTAGTCGGACGTTGCGCTGATCTGCGCCTGCGCGGCCATGATGGTCTGCTGCAGCGAAGCCTGTGCGCGGCGCGCTTGCTCCTGCTGGTCCCGAATGCCGGACAGGGACTGGTCCAGCGCCTGGTGCGCAGACTCAACGCGGCTGAGTGTTGCAATGGGATCGATCTTTCCGCCTTGGATCTCGGTTTTCACCTGCGCCAAGGCGGCTTCGACACCGGCGACGGGTCCTGCGAGTTCAGGATGTTCCCCGGACTGGATCATGGCCCTGGCCTGGGCGAGGTCCTGGCTGGTTTCCGCGACTGCACCTTCAAGGGAGGAGCGGGCCTCGTCGAGGCTTCCGGCGGTCTTCGAAATGGCGTCAATCAACACGTTCGTTTGGTGCAGGCTTTCCTCTGCGGCGCGAACAGCGACGGCGGCGAGGCTGTTCTCGCCTGCAGCCAACTTCTCCTGCGCGGCCGTGGCGGCGTTCTGCACAAAGGCCAGCCGCTCCTTGGCCTGGAGGATGTTATCCGATACCTGCGTCAGGGCGGACTCGGCATACTTCGCGCGAAGGCCTTCAAGCGACTGCTCAGCGTTGGCAATTTTGGAATCTGCCTCCTTGGCACCGGAATTGACGGCGGCCAAAGCCTGCGGAGCGTTTTTCTCCAACTCCCGCAGCGAGTCGAAGTCGGCTTTTTGGTCGCGGAGGGACGCCAATGCGGCCTCGGACCGGCGAATGATCTCTCCAAGCCAGGTCCGTTGCTGCTCTTCAGTGTCGGGAATATGGTCGTCGAGCTGCTGCTGCAACTTGAACGACTCAGTCATGTGGTTCTTGGCCTCTTCCAAGGCCTTGGTGAAGTTGCCAATCGCGGAGTCGCCATATTGTGCCTGCGCGAAGCCGAGTTCCTGCTCGCTTGACTTGATGGCGTCATCGGCCTCAATCAGCAGCGAACCGCTCTTCTGCCTCAGCTCGGGGATGCTCAGGCCGGCCAATGGGTCAAGCTGTTCGCCCTGCGGACCGTAACTTGCACTGACCGCCTTGGTACCGGCCTTCTTGCGGCGGTTCCGGAGGTAGAGGTACGTGCCGGCACCGCCTGCCGCTACGACGCCGACGCCAACCAGGACGCCGACCCCAGCGTTACCGCTGGGCACAGTTCCACTGCCGCCGCCAGCTGCATCACCGATAGCGGCTGCGGTATCGATCGCGGCCTGGGCAAAGTCCTTCTTGCCTCCGGCCAGGTTCGGCAACACGGCATTCTGTGCGATGGCGGATTGCTTGGAGTAAATGGCGCTCCCGGAGTTCAGGGCGAAGTTGTACTGGCCAGCCTTGGAGATCGCTAGAATGGCGTCCGGCTTGCCCATGCCCCTGTTGTCGGCAACGGCCTTTGTCCACGCCTTGGGATCCGAAGGATTCGTGAACGAGTCCACAGTCACCACATACAAGTTGTATTTGTGGTCCTTGAGCGTCTTTTGAATAGCGTCCTGTACTTCACCCTTGCGGCTGCCCAGGAGATTCGCATCGTCCACGATGTTCTGCCCGGACGGTATCGTCACGGGATCGGCAGCAAAAGCCGCGCCGGCCGGCAAGGCCAACACTCCGGCCACGCCAATGACAGCGAGTACGCGTTTAAATATTGACCGCATGTGCAACCCTTCAGCACGTCTGCGACTGGAACAAGGCGTACCAATCGTCACAGAATGCTCAGCGCCCCCACGCATGGTGTAAAGCCGCAGGTCGCTGTGGCAATTCCTCTTGATTCTATGGTGCACCCCATAGCCCGTCCACAGCGTTGAATATGCCACCAGCGAAATATAGGAGAAAGCAGGGTTGTTGACCCGTTGAGGGCAATCCAGGGAACCCTGGACCAGTCGGCCTGCCCTTTCAGGAAGCTCCCAGCGAACGTCCGCTTTTGTTCCAGTAAATGGGTACATAGTTGATGAAGACGAGGACGAAAGGAAGACCCATGACGGAGAACCCAGCGCAGGGCACCGCACCAGAGAACCGTGAGCCGTCAGAGGCGCGGGCCACTCCGGGCGGGCACAACGATGCCAACGCTACCCAGCAGCAGCCTGCCTGGACTTCAGGGCAAGGTGGATCGGCCCGGGGCGCAGCTCAACCGACAACCCCCATTCCTGCATATCAGCCGCCGGCCGGACAGCACCAGCCCCCGGCACCGAACCCCCACTATTACGGCGCCCCGCAGCAAGGGCCGGCCCGAGCGGCTCAGCCTTCTGCCCAGCCGCAGGATCCGACACAGCGTCCTGCGTACCCCTCGCAGCAGCCTTTCTACGGCGGTGGACAGGCCAACAATCCGGGTTCGCATTTCGGCAACGCCCAGGGACCCCAGCAGGGACCGGGATCGCAGCACACGCCGGGGCACTCGTCAGCAGTCGCCACCAAGCGCAAGCCGGCTTTCGGCGTCGGGACGCTGGTGGCGAGCATGCTCGCTGCTGGCCTGATTGGCGGCGGGGTAGTGGCAGGCAGCAACGCGTTGTGGGACAACAACACTTCGCCGACGGCCGCGACCGGTAGCCAGTCCAGCACGGTCATTGTGAACAACAAGGACGACGTCAACGTCATCACAGCAGCAGCAGCCAAGGCCTCGCCCAGCGTGGTGACCATCAAGGCAACCAGTGGCAACGAAGGCGGTACGGGCTCCGGCATCATCCTCGACGACCAGGGCCACATCCTGACCAACACCCACGTGGTCACGCTGGATGGGGCGACGTCGAACGCGGCGATCGAGGTCCGGACCAGCGATGGCAAGGTGCTCAAAGGCACTGTAGTGGGAACGGACCCGTTGTCTGATCTCGCCGTCATCAAGGTGGATAACGCTTCGGGCCTGGTTCCCGCATCGTTGGGTGATTCTTCAAAGATCAACGTGGGGGACACCGCCGTCGCCATCGGTTCGCCGCTGGGCCTGACCGGGACGGTCACGGACGGCATCGTTTCGACCCTGAACCGGACCATCAGCGTGGCTTCGTCGGCCGCTCCGAAGGAGGGCACAGACAACTCGCAGGGCGGTGACCAGGGCTTCCAGTTCGCACCTCCAGGCGGTGGCCAAAGCCAGTCCACGGCGAACGAGGGATCCATTGCCATCAACGTGATCCAGACTGACGCCGCGATCAACCCGGGTAACTCCGGCGGTGCCCTGGTGAACAGCAAGGGCGAAATCATCGGCGTGAACGTCGCCATCGCCTCCGCTGGCAGTGGCACGTCCGATTCGTCCAGCGGCAACATCGGCGTGGGCTTCAGTATCCCGATCAACCACGCCAAGCGCGTGGCACAGGAGATCATCGATACCGGCAAGGCCAGCCACGGCCAGTTCGGCGTGTCCGTGCGGGCCAAGTCCTCCACGGGCAGTGACTCGAGCTTCTCGGTGGGTGCCGAGGTTGCTTCGGTGACGTCCGGCTCGGCCGCAGCGAAGGCTGGGCTCAAGGTGGGCGACGTCGTTACCAAGTTCGGCGACTACACCGTCAGCGACCCCAACCAGCTGACTGCAGCGGTCCGGGAACAGCCGGCCGGAGCCAAGGTGAAGGTGACCATCCTCCGCGGCGGCCAGTCGCAGGAAGTCGAGGTTACCCTCGACGCCGCCCAGCAGTAAGCGCTGTCCAGCAGCAGGCGCCGCGCAGCAACAGCGCGAAACACAAGTACGACGGCGGGCCGCACCCCTTGGGGTGTTGCCCGCCTCGTCGTCGTACCCGGCCCGGTGGCCCGCAACAGGGGTTAACGCTGGGAGTGGAATTCTGCGGGCAATATGCTTAGCTAGGACGAGCCCACGCGCTGGGCAATTCACGGCCACGCTTCTGCGGTTGGCCGTCCACAAGCATGGAAGGCTGCTTCGAAGACAGTGGAAGAGACATTGAAGATTGTCGTTCTGGTCAAGCACGTCCCGGACGCGCAGTTCGACCGGCACATCACCGGCCCAGACAACACAACCGACCGTGACGAGAGCATCCTGTCCGAATTGGACGAGTACGCCCTCGAGGCCGCGCTGCAGCTCGCAGAAGAGCGTGGCGGTCCCAAAGCCGGTAACGAGGTCATTGCCCTGAGCATGGGCCCTTCGGGGGCCGTCAATGCCGTGAAGAAATCCCTTCAGATCGGCGCGTATTCGGGCGTTCACCTGAGCGATGACGCGTTGGCGGGCTCGGATGCTGCGGCCACGTCGCTGGCCCTTGCCGCTGCCATTGGCCACCTTTCGGCAGATGGCCGACCCGTGGACCTGGTCCTGACGGGCATGGCATCGACCGATGGCGAGACTTCGCTGGTTCCGGCCCAGCTGGCCGAGCGGTTGTCGTACCCACAGGTGACGTTCGCATCGAGCCTGGAAGTGACGGGAGGCCAGGTCCGCGCACGCCGTGACGCCGGCCATTTTTCGGAGACAGTCGAAGCGGGCCTTCCGGCCGTCGTTTCGGTCACGGACCAGATCAACGAACCCCGGTACCCCAACTTCAAGGGGATCCTGGCGGCCAAGAAAAAGAAGATCACTTCCCTGACGCTGTCCGACATTGGGCTGGACGCCTCCCAGGTCGGCCTGGCCGGTTCCTGGACAGTGGTGGAATCGGCTGATGCGCGTCCGCCCCGGACCGCGGGCACCATCATCACAGACGAAGGCGACGCCGGCATCAAGCTGGTCGACTTCCTGGCCGCACAGAAGCTGCTCTAAGGGGATCCCAACCATGGCAAATGCACTTGTTTTCATTGACAACCCGGGAGCCGCTCTCAAGAAGAGCAGCCTGGAGCTCCTGACCATCGCCCGTTCGCTGGGGGAGACCGCCGTCGCAATCACCGGTGAACTGACCGACGACGTCGCTGCCACCCTGGGTGCCTATGGCGCCTCCACAGTGTACCAGCCGTCGCTGGCGAACCTTGACGAATACCTCGTAGGACCGAAGGCCGCGTACCTTGCGGCAGCTGTAAACGCTTCGGGAGCCACCGCAGTGCTTCTCGATAACTCGCCTGAGGGCAAGGAAATCGCAGGCCGGCTCGGCATCAAGCTCAGTGCAGGTGTGATCACGGATGTCGTAGGCGTCGAAGCCGACGGCACTGCGCACAAGTCCGTGCTGGCTGGTTCGTACACCACCACGGCCAAGGCCACTACGCCGGTGACGGTGCTTTCTGTCAAGGCCAACAACGTTGAACCTGTAGCGGCTGCTGAATCGGTTGCCCCGACAACCGCCACGGTGGAGGTTCCGGCCGACGCCGCAGCCAACTCTGCCCGCATCGCCGCCCGGACGGAAAAGCCGGTCAGTGGACGGCCGGACCTCAGCGAAGCCAGGATCGTTGTTGCCGGCGGACGTGGCGTGGACGGGGACTTCGGTCCACTGGAAGAGCTCGCAGACGCCTTGGGTGCCGCGGTGGGAGCATCCCGTGCTGCCACTGACGCCGGCTGGATTGGTCACGATGCCCAGGTCGGCCAGACCGGTGTCACGGTGTCTCCGCAGTTGTATATCTCGGCCGGCATTTCCGGGGCCATCCAGCAGAAGGCTGGCATGCAGACCTCCAAGGTCATCGTTGCCATCAACAAGGACGCCGAGTCACCGGTGTTCGAGATCGCGGACTATGGCATCATCGGCGACCTGTTCAAGGTCCTCCCGCAGGCCACCGCGGAAATCAAGAAGCGGAAAGGCTGATCCCTTTGCCTACTGACGTCCTGTCAGCAAAGAGCCCGTTCGATGCCTCCACGGAGCGTGTCGAGCGGGTGCTTTGTTTTACCGCCCATCCTGACGACATCGATTTCGGCGCTGCGGGGACCATCGCAGCCTGGACTGCAGCCGGTGTCCAGGTCAGCTACTGCATAATGACCGACGGCGATGCCGGCGGTTTTGATCCCGTGGACCGGGAACGCATCATCGAGCTGCGGGCCGAGGAACAGAAACGGGCCGCCGCGTTGGTGGGTGTCACGGACATCCATTACCTTCACGAGCGCGACGGATACCTTGAACCGACACACGGCGTCATCAAGCAGGTTGTGAAGCTGATCCGTGAAATCCGCCCGGACATCGTGCTGACCATGCACCCGGAAAGGAACTGGGACCGCCTCCAGAAGAGCCACCCTGACCACCTTGCCGCAGGGGAAGCAGTGACCCGGGCGGTGTATCCGGCGGTGGAGAATCCCTTCGCCTATCCGGAACTGGCTGAGGCCGGCCTCGAGGCCTACAAGCTGCCCTGGCTCTGGTTTATTTCAAGCCCGGAGGCCAGGGAGAACCACTTCGTGGATGTCTCGGCCCATGTTTCCGCCAAGCTCGACGCCATCCGGGTCCACGCGAGCCAGCACCCTGATGTTGAGGCCATGGAGAGGGTGGTCCGCGGCCTGATGCAGCACAACGGACATCGTGCTGGACTGCCGGAGGGGACCAGCGCAGAGGGCTTCCACGTCGTGTCAGTCAACGGATCCAGCACTATCGCCGGCTTCTGACATTGCCGAGATGTAACCCGTGTCATATGCTTGGTCTCGGTTAAATCATATTTATTCGAGGAAGGCAGACTTTGATGGCGAAGACTGCGCAACAACCCGTACTGGTGATTATGGGAGTCTCCGGTTCCGGCAAATCGACTGTAGCCGGCGTTCTCGCTGGAAAACTTGGATGGGATCTCGCCGAGGGCGACGACCTGCATCCCGAAGCCAACGTAGCCAAGATGCAGTCGGGGCTTGCCCTCACTGATGAGGACCGTTGGCCCTGGCTGGGAATCATTTCGGATTGGATCCGTCAGCGCACGGACGCCGGAATCCCGGCAATCATTACGTGCTCGGCACTGAAAAAGAAGTACCGCGACGTTCTCCGCGGCGAAGGAGTGGTCTTCGTTTTCCTGCAAGGAAGCAAGGACAAGATCTCGGACCGACTGGCCTCCAGGCACGGGCATTTCATGCCACCGTCGCTTCTGGAATCACAGTTTGACGCCCTGGAGGAACCCACCGACGACGAGAACTACATCTCGCTGTGCGTTTCCGCGTCGCCCGCCGAAGAAGCGGATGAAGTCATTGAGCGGCTTGGTCTTCGCCCCGCAGGCGCCAATACCGGAACGAGTGCTTCGTGAAGGCCCTGGAAACTGCGACGGAGGTCCAGCAATGGACCGCGCATGACACGCAACTCCTCGTGGTGGCGGCGTTGGGAATCGCCCTGATCGTAGTGCTGATCGCGAAACTCAAAATGCACCCCTTCCTTGCCCTTGTCCTGGGTTCAGCCTTTGTGGGGCTGGCATCAGGGGTGGAGCTGGGGAAAGTCATCACCAACTTCGAGGACGGTGTGGGCGGTGTCCTGAAGGAAGTCGGCCTGCTGATCGCGCTTGGCGCCATGCTCGGGAAGTTGCTCGCCGATTCCGGCGGCGCCAACCGGGTTGTCGATACTTTGCTGGCCAAGGCCAGCGGCAACAAGCTGGTCTGGATGATCACGCTGGTTGCTGTCATCATCGGCCTGCCCATGTTCTTCGAGATCGGGCTCGTCCTGCTGCTCCCGGTCATCGTGCTGGTCACCCAGCGATCCAAGATGAAGCTGATGCGCATCGCCATCCCGGCCTTGGCAGGCCTGTCGGTGCTTCACGGACTCGTGCCGCCGCACCCCGGACCACTCATTGCCATCAGCGCAGTGAAAGCGGAACTGGGAACAACGCTGGGCCTGGGCATCTTGGTGGCCATCCCCACCGTCATTATCTGTGGCCCGCTTTTCTCACGCCTGGCTGCCCGGTGGGTCCCCGTGGACGCTCCTGCGGTTGCTGGTGGCATTGACACCCAGCACACGGCGGACCTGAGCGAAGTCAAGCGCCAGCCTTCCTTTGGGGTGACTCTGCTGACCATCATTTTCCCGGTGGTTTTGATGCTCTTGAAGGCCTTGGGTGGCATCATCTGGCCCGACGCGGCAACTGGTCCCGGCATCAGGATCTTCTTCGACTTCGTCGGCCAGCCCTTGGTGGCCATGACCCTTGCCGTGCTCCTGGCCATCGTCACCTTCGGGTATGCCGTAGGGTTCACGGGAACCAGGATCACGGCCAAACTGGGGGAGAGCCTTGGGCCGATCGCAGCCATCCTCCTCATTGTGGGTGCTGGTGGCGGTTTCAAGCAGACACTGATTGGCGCGGGAGTCGGAGACGCGGTCAAGAAGTGGGCAGAGGGCGCAAACATGTCCGTCCTGGTCCTGGGCTTCGTCGTCGCTGTGGCCCTCCGCCTGGCCACCGGCTCGGCGACAGTTGCCACGGTGACGGCAGCCGGTATCGTCGCACCCCTTGCCAGCAGCCTGAGCCCAACTCACGCGGCATTGCTCGCCTTGGCGATCGGCGCCGGCTCACTGTTCCTCTCGCACGTCAACGACGCCGGTTTCTGGCTGGTCAAGGAACTGTTCGGCCTCACCGTGGGGCAAACGTTCAAGACCTGGTCCGTCATGGAGACACTGATTTCCGTGGTGGGATTCGGCTTCGTGATGCTGCTGTCGCTGGTGTTATAGCTTCCGGAACGCAGTAAGACGCCCGACGGCGGCCGTCCCCTTGTGGTGGGGCGGCCGCCGTCGGGCGTTAAGTCGGCGCGTCAGCGCTCAAGCGGAAAGAGCTACCACCAGCACCGGGGCTGTGGTGGGCGCTTTCGACCCGCCGGCTGGTTCCACCGTGATGGCTACGGAGGACGCCGAAGAAAGGCCCTTCACAACCGCCGGCTTCGATAGCGTCTGGGCATCCATGGTGCCCTGCGGTACGGGTGCGGATCCGTCCTTCGGCAGCGTCCACAACTGGTAGACCTTGCCCTCAGGCGCGGGTGCAACGCCGTTCATGAGGACCACGAAGGAGTCCTTGGCCGAGGATGCCGAGATGGTGGCTGTGCCGCCGCCGGGAACGGCTGCGGACTGCTTCTGGACGTCCTGCGCCTGCAGGACCTGGTTGACGGGATCGTTCTGGGCGGAGACGTACGACCCCACGCCAATTCCACCAATGGCGATGGCTGCGGCGGCTGCCGCTCCCACAATCCATCGGCGCGCGCCGCCACTGCGGCGTTCTTCGCGCTTCGCCCTCGCGGCCGCGAGTTCGTCGACGGCGGGGCCAGCCGCCGCGGGCGTTTCCGGTGCGGAGGCGGGCTCCGTAGCGGCGTCCTTGGCGATACGGTCCATGATGTTGTCGAAGAGACCCGCGGGCGGTTCTTCCTCGGGCGCGAAGCCGGCGGCGAGTGTTTCGCGGGCCTGTCGGACTCGCTCATGGAATTCAGGACCCTCGGGAGCGGTCTTGACGAAGTCGTCGATGATGGCCCGTTCCTCGTCGCTGACGGCGTCCAGGGCGTAGATTTCCGCCAGTTCAAGGACGCGGCCCTCGGCGAGGTCGGTAGCGATGTCGTTGGCAAACATTCTGCGGATAAAGCCTCCACCAGTGTTTTCACTCATATCAACCCACCCCCAGGCAGGTCTTCAGACGCAGCAGTCCATCGCGGATGCGGGACTTGATCGTGGGAACGGCGGCGCCAAGGTGCTCGGCAACTTCCCGGTAGGTCAGGCCGCCGTAGTAGGCGAGCCTGACGGACTCGCGCTGGGTGTCAGTCAGGGTGGCAAGGCATCGGCTGACGGCCTCGGCTTCGAGGTTGCTGCCTGCCTCCTCGGCCACCAGGTCCCTGTCCGGGTCCAGGCTCGCTGCGCCGTACTTGGCCTCACGATCTGTTGCGGACTGCACGGCACGGACGCGGTCAATGGCACGACGATGAGCGATGGTCATGAGCCAGGCCAGCGGGCTTCCTGCAGCCCGATCAAACTTCGCAGCGCCTTGCCATACCTGGATGAAGACTTCCTGGGTGGCGTCTTCACTGAGGTCCGGGTCAATCAACACCCGCTTGGCCATGCCAAATACCCGGCGTGAAGTGAGTCGGTAGAACTCTGCGAAAGCCTGCTGGTCCCCTGCGGCCACAAGGTTGAGCAGGCCGGTGAGCTGCGAGTTCAGGTCTGTCGCAGTATCGGCCGGCTCGAAGACCGGAGCGGAGGGTTTGTTGGGGATGTCCATCACCGTCCAGCATATGTTGTCCCGTTTGAATCCGGCAGCATGAGCCGTTGGTGTTGCGGGCGCGGCGAGGCAGTGCCTTGTTACCATCACGCTGGTCTGCTGCACGCTCACGTAGGCTCCCTCAGTGAATATCCGGTCCAGGGGTTGTCCCTGCAAAAGGTATTCGGTGCTGTGGGGCCCTTGGATGGGCTAGAGTTTGGCGCCCGCGAATCCGTTCTGCCGCCACGCCTCGAAAACTGCGATCGAGGCTGCATTGGCCAGGTTCAGTGAGCGGAGGGAGGGCTTCATGGGAAGGCGGACGCGTGCGGTGACGTGGGGGTCCTGCTTGAGCCATTCCGGCAGGCCCACCGATTCGGGGCCGAACATGAGCACGTCGCCTTCCCGGTAGCTGATATCCGTGTAGGACGTTTCGCCGTCGGCGGTATACGCGAAGACGCGCTCTGGCTGCAGGGCCGACCAGGCAGCGTCGATGTCCTTATGGACTGTCACGACAGCAAGGTCGTGGTAGTCGAGGCCGGCACGGCGCAGCTTGGCATCGGAAAAATCGAAACCCAAGGGCTCCACCAAATGGAGCTCTGCTCCCGTGATGGCCGCGAGGCGGATAGCGTTGCCCGTATTGCCCGGGATTTCTGGAGTGTGGAAGAGGATGCGGAACACCGTCCCATCTTAGTCAGGCATCCACGGAGCTCCTGCTTGGGCCTAATGCATCCCGCGGAGGAGGCGTGCCAGGACCGGGACCACTACCGTGTTGGGCGCCGGTCCGGAGCTGAGGAACTGCTTCAAGCCCCGGGCAAGTCCTGCGCCGTTGACCACTTCCACCGGGTTGTGGGCAGACTGGCCTTTACCGTACTGGTCGATGACAGGTTCATGGAGGTTGCCGTCCGGGCTGTGCAGGACCACCCAACCGGTGACGTTGAGTTCAGGAAAGATGTCCTGCATGTGGCGGACAATGTGCGCCAGTTGCGGGGGAGCGACGGAACGGCCGCCGTGCCGCAATGATTGGCCGTCCCATGCGTAGGCCCCCTTGGGGAGGAGCATGGAGCCCACCAGTGCAAGCCGGTAGCCGGACAGGACGGCGTGGTCGATGTGGTTGTTGTCCGAGGGCGAACGGAGACCATTGATCAGGCGGGCCGCGGGAATGGCGGTCAGGACTTGCCGGCTGATGAGTTGGACCGTCCTCATTTCGCGTTGGATGCGCGCTTCAGCGCCAAAGATCCCGCGCTTGCGGGGCATGCCGTGGACTTGCTGGGCCGCCTCTGCCGCAGAGATCAGGGGAACCTCGTTGGGGTCCTCAAAGCCGGGCACGTAGACCGGGGGATCACCGGCTGTGTTTCGTTGGGTTTGGGGCCGTTTGATGTTGGTGGTCGATCCCGGGCCAGGTGCGGACGCGCCCGTGTAGTCGCCTGGCCGCGGCTGGCTGACGGTCGACGCTCCGCTGGCGTAGCGGCGGTCGTATTCAGCCCGGCGTTGTGGATCGATAAGTGTCTCGTAGGCCAAGGTCACCCGCCGGAACATTTCCGCTTCTCCGCCGTGATCGGGGTGTGCCTTGCGGGCGGCCTTGCGGTACGCCACTTTGATCTCCTTGTCCGTCGCGGTGACGGAGACACGGAGAACCTGATAGTGCGAACTGCTGCCCTCGGCCAAGCACGGGCCCTTCTCTTATGACGGTCCGCGCAAGAACGGCGCGGCACTGGCAAGTTTATCCAGCTACCTGGTGAACGAGTGTACGAGGGTGCGTGGTTCCCGGCTGGCATAATGCAGCCTGTGACTGCTCCGGCGCTACCCGTCCCTCCTTCCGGCACGTCCGGGAACATTGTCCTGGCGATAAATCCTGCCGCTTCCTTTGGGCATACCCGCCATGCCGGGCACCAGGCCGCAGGATTCATCCGCGCCGCAGGTTGGAACGTCGTCGTGCTCGAGACCGACGGTTACGCCGCCCTGGCGGACGTGGTCGACCAGGCGCTCGCCGGGACCGAGGTCGCTGCGTTGGTGGTGGTGGGAGGCGATGGCATGGTCCACCTGGGGGTCAACGCCCTTGCCGGCCTCGACATCCCCTTGGGCATCGTGCCCAGCGGTACCGGCAATGATGTGGCGCGCTTGCTGGACCTGCCCCTCCATGACGCCACCGCTGCGTGTCGGCGGACGCTGTCCGCGCTCGCGGCCGGTGGCCGGAAGGTCGACGTCGGACGGGTCACTGTGGAGGGGCGGACGACGTACTTTGCCGGGGTGCTGTCTGCCGGATTCGATGCCGCGGTGAATGAACGGGCCAATTCGTGGCGCTGGCCGCGGGGCAAGAGCCGGTACAACCTGGCGATGCTTCGGGAGTTGGGCTCCTTTCGGCCGATCGAATATTCGGTGATGGCGGACGGCAAGCAGTGGACGCAGCGTGCGTTGCTGATCTCCGTGGCCAATGGGCAATCGATTGGGGGTGGCATGAGGATCACCCCCGACGCAGCCCCTGACGATGGATGGTTGGACCTGTTTGTGGTGCGGCCGCTTTCAAGGCTGCGCTTCCTGGCAGTGTTTCCCAAGGTGTTCGCCGGGAAGCATACGGACCACCCGGCCGTGCAAATCCGCAGGGTGAGGCAAGTGCGGCTGGAGGCTGCGGGCGTGGTTGCTTATGCCGACGGCGAGAGGCTTGGCGAATTGCCTGTCGACGTGGAAGTGGTGCCGGGCGGCTTGCGTGTCCTCGCCTGACGCGACGGCGGAGGCCCGGCCGTAGGCGGATAGACTCGATCGCGTCAGGGACAGGGGAATCCGGAAGGGGCTTGAGCGGGAGTGTCAGGGAATGTTCGACGGCGGCTGGCCGGGTCGGCTGCCATAGGCGTAGTTGGCGTCCTGCTGGCCTCTTGCAGCGTCAACGTCCCGGACCCGGAAGCACCGAAGCCGTCGCCGTCGGAGTCCACGCTTTCGACCCCCACCATTACACCCGGGCATGATGCGGAGGCTGTGGCCGCCAAGGACCTGCCTATGACCGCAGGCGCCACGTTGGCCACAGGGGATCCCGTGACAGTCTCCAGCCGGATGGAGGAGGTGCCTGGGTGGTCACTGGTTCATTCCGGCCTGCAGGGAGAAGTCCGGTACAAAAGGGCCGACGGATGCACGTTGGCGATCCGTGTCAGCGTCAACCAGGGCCCGTTGGTGGTATCAGGCGACGACGACGCTTCCACCAAGGCACTGTTCCATTACCTGGATGCCGGGATCGCCGCCGAGACCCTGAAGCCCGTCTCGCTTCGGTGGGGGCAGGACGATGACAAGCCGCAGCACAGCGTGGAGTTCCTCGCCCTGGATTCTTCTTCCGGGGGTGCCGCGGCGATGGTGCTGGCAAGGTTGTTCAGCACGCCGGCGTCGTCGGTGTACATTTCCCTCGCTTGCCCGAACCCTGGAGCGCTGGCAAGTGCCCGGGCGGAGATGGCTTCCAAGCTCGCTGTTGTTCCACCCTCCTGAGCTGGTGCCGTGAATATGCGGCACTCTTAAATCAATGAGTCTCTTTTTAGAGTTATCCTGTGTGCATGGGCACCTCCTCCGACCTCCCATGGCTCCGCAGGATTGCCGCCGTGGCCTCCCTGGGAGAGGAAAACCGGCGCGCACTCTATGAATACGTTGTGGGTGCCCGGGACGCAGTGGGACGGGATGAGGCAGCTGCGGCCCTGAACCTTCCCCGCAGCACAGCCTCGTTCCACTTGGACCGATTGGTTACCGGCGGACTCCTGCGCAGTGAGTTCAGGAAGCCGACAGGCAGAACCGGTCCCGGGTCCGGGCGACCGTCGAAGCTCTACAGGCCGGCACTCGAAGAGGTTAGTGCTTCCGTGCCCGAGCGGAACTACGATCTCGCCGGGGAGCTTATGGCGTCGGCCATCGCCCACTCGCAGGCGGAGAATGTGCCGGTTTCCCGGGCCCTGCTCGATGTGGCGCATGCATCCGGCCGTGAGGCCGGACGCCCGGGAGACTTCATCGGCGCCCTTTCGGACCTCGGATACCAGCCCGCTCCCGACGACGGCGGTGGGTACCTGTTGCTCAACTGCCCCTTCCACCGGCTCTCAAGAAACCACGCGGACGTGGTCTGCCCCATGAACGGCGCTTTCCTTCGAGGGGCAGCGGAAACATCGGGCCTGCCCACCGGGACGGTGGTCGCCGGAACGGACCCCGGGCACTGTTGCGCAAGGATCACCAGCACCACCGAGGGCCGATGACCTGAAACTGCCCGGTAGGGTCAGGCCCGGTAGAATTGAAAGGTGCCTGTATACCTCGATCACGCTGCCACCACGCCCCTTTCGGCTGAAGCGCTCGCCGTCATGACGCGTGAACTGGCGCGCACAGGCAATCCATCCTCGCTCCACGGCGCAGGACGTCGTGCTCGCCGCGCGGTGGAGGATGCCCGCGAAACGCTGGCCGCTGCCGCCGGCGCGCATCCATCGGAAGTGATCTTCACCTCGGGTGGAACTGAAGCTGACAACCTGGCCGTCAAGGGCCTGTTCTGGGCCCGCCGCGACGAAAACCCCCGCCGGACCCGCATCCTCTGCTCCGCCGTCGAACATCACGCAGTCATGGACACCGTGGAGTGGCTGGAGCGCCACGAGGCAGCCGATGTTGTGTGGCTCCCGGTGGATAGCGAAGGCACCATCCGATTGGACGTCCTTCAGCGCGAAATCGAACAGGATCCTGATTCGATTGCGCTGATTACCGTGATGTGGGCCAACAACGAAGTCGGGACCATCCAGCCGGTAGCTGAGGTTGTTGGGCTGGCAAAGCCACACGGAATCCCGGTGCATTCGGACGCCGTCCAGGCATTCGGTTCTGTTGCCGTCGACTTCCGTGGATCGGGCCTGTCGGCGATGTCCGTGTCAGGCCACAAGCTGGGCGGACCGGTGGGCGTGGGTGCTCTCTTCCTGGGCAGGGCCGTGACGTTGACCCCGGTTCAGCACGGTGGTGGGCAGGAGCGGGACGTGCGCTCGGGAACCCTGGATACGCCTGCGATCGCCGCGTTCGCTGCGGCCGCCGAAGCAGTCACCGCCCACCTGGCGGAGGAGCAGGATCGGCTGGCCGGACTCCGCGACCGCCTGATCGACGGCGTCCTGGCGGCCGTTCCCGACGCTGTGCTGCGAGGGGCGCCCGGCGCTGGACGCCTCCCCGGCAACGCCCACTTCACGTTCCCCGGATGTGAAGGGGATTCGTTGCTCTTCCTCCTGGACCTGGCAGGCGTGGAATCGTCCACGGGCTCGGCATGCACCGCGGGAGTGCCGCGGCCTTCGCATGTCCTCCTTGCCATGGGTTTGGATGAGGACACAGCGCGCGGAGCACAGCGCTTCACCTTGGGCCACAGCTCTACAGAAGCTGACGTTGACGCCCTCCTCGAGGCGCTGCCGGAGGCGTGCGCGCGGGCACGACAGGCCGGCATGGCCGGCCACGAGTCCAGCATTCAAACGGCGGCGACGGTGGCGAGGCAGCACCAGGTTTGAGCTGCTCCGTGCATGTTATGGGGTGGGAAGAAGTTCTTCGAGCGGCACTGCCGGATCGGTCAGCCGGTCCAGGCTGACGCGGACGCGGCCCGTGATGAGGGCCTTGATCGCCTTGTGGACACGGCGTTGGTTGACGCTCATGCCGGCAACCACACATCCGTCTTTGACCCAGAATGCGATGAAGCCTTCGTCAGTCAAGGCGCCGCGAATCACCGGTGAAAGGCCCGAGGCCAGCGAAGGGAAGCCCGAGTATTCCATGCTCGCCTCGAACTGGTCGGTGTAGAAGTAGGGCACCACATCAAAGGTGGCGTCCTGGCCCAGCATCGACCTCGCCGCGGTCTTGCCGCCGTTGAGCGCATTGGACCAGTGTTCACTGCGGTGGTGTTCGCCGGTGAACGGATGGAGGGCGTTTGCCACATCGCCCGCGGCAAAGACATCCGGGGCGCTGGTGCGGAGTCCGGAGTCCACCAGGATGCCGTTGCGGATCGCCAAGCCTGCCGCTTCCGCCAGGGCAGTGTCCGGGACCACGCCGACAGCAATGATGACGATGTCGGCCGGTAGCCTTTCGCCGCTGTCGGTGACGACTGCCTCCGCCGTTCCGTCGCGTCCCTCGATTCGCGCCGCGCTCGCCGGAAGCCTGAACGAGACACCTTGTTCCAGGTGAAGGTGCTGGAAGTAGCGCCCTAATTCCGGCCCGATGGCGGCGCTCAGCGGAATGTCTTCCAGTCCCAGGAGCGTTACGTCATTGCCGTACGAGCGGGCTGCCGCCGCCAACTCCATGCCGATCCAGCCGGATCCGATCATGACCACTTTCCGTCCACCGTCCTTGAGGAGGCTTTGCAGGCGCAGGCTGTCATCGAAAGTTCGGAACGTCATGACGCCTTCGAGGTCCGCACCGGGAAGGGGGATGGTTCTGGGACGTGCACCGGTTGCGATGAGCAGTTTGGCGTATTCGAGGTGGAGGCCACCTGGCAGCGCTATCCGGTGGCTGGCCGGATCCACCGCCGTCGCGACGTTGCCGAGCAGCAGTTCGACGCCGTTTTCTTCGTACCAGCCCGCCGGAACCACCGGTACGGAATCTTCGCCTGCCTTTCCGAGCAGGAATTCCTTGGAAAGGGGAGGGCGGAGGTAGGGGATGCGGTTCTCGGCGCAGAGCAGGGTAATGGGGCCATCAAAACCTTCGGCCCGCAGGGTCCTGGCAGCAGAGGCGCCGGCCAGGCCGCCGCCGGAAATGACCATTCGTTCTGTAGCCATGTCAGCTCGATTCTAAAATCAGTAGTCCTAATTTTAGAATCAGGAATGGGGGTGGTCAAGGCATTTAGCACACTCCGGCTACCGCGAGCTAGAATGGACGGGCCCACTGGCCGTTCCGGGCCGGACACAGGGCAGCCCCAAACACACAGAAAGCCAGCATGCGAGTACTTGCAGCAATGAGCGGCGGAGTCGACTCCGCCGTGGCAGCCGCCCGCGCAGTAGAGGCAGGGCACGACGTCGTCGGGGTCCACCTCGCGTTGTCGCGCATGCCAGGGACCCTTCGCACCGGAAGCCGCGGTTGCTGCACCATTGAGGACTCCCGTGATGCCTGGCGTGCGTGCGATGTCCTGGGAATCCCGTACTACGTGTGGGACTTCTCGGAACGCTTCAAGGAAGACGTCGTCCAGGACTTCATTGACGAGTACGCCGCCGGGCGCACTCCCAATCCGTGCATGCGCTGCAACGAACGCATCAAGTTCGCCGCATTGCTGGAGAAGGCCATTGCCCTGGGTTTTGATGCCGTGTGCACGGGCCACTATGCCAAGGTCATCGAAGACGCCGACGGTAACCGCGAACTCCATCGCGCCGCTGACTGGGCAAAGGACCAGAGCTACGTTCTGGGCGTCCTGACCCACGAGCAGCTCAAGCACTCCATGTTCCCGCTCGCTGACACGCCGTCCAAGGCTGAAGTCCGTGCCGAAGCTGAGCGACGCGGCCTGTCCGTGGCGAACAAGCCGGACAGCCACGATATCTGCTTCATTTCCGACGGCGACACCCGTGGCTGGTTGGCCGAAAAGATCGAGATGACTACCGGCGATATCGTCGATGAAACCGGCACCAAGGTCGGGGAGCATCCCGGCGCCAACGCCTTCACGGTGGGACAACGGCGGGGCCTGAAGCTTGGGACGCCCGCAGCCGATGGCAAGCCCCGGTTTGTCCTGGAAATCCGTCCCAAGGAAAACAAAGTTGTGGTTGGCCCGGAAGCGCTCCTTGCCATCGATGAACTTCGAGGCATCAAGGTTTCGTGGGCAGGGCTGCCCATTTCAGAGGTTGCCACTGGTGCAGAGTTCGACTGCTACGCCCAGGTCCGCGCCCACGGCGATCCCGTGCCGGCAGTTGCGCACGTGGAAGCAGTGACCGACGACTCCGGCATTGAGCGGTCTGAGCTCGTGGTTACCCTGACGGATCCCTTGCGTGGTGTAGCTCCCGGCCAGACCGTGGTCCTCTACCAGGGGAGCAGGGTCCTGGGGCAAGCAACCATCGACGCCGCCCGTTCCCTGCAGCGCGCAGCACTCTAAGGACCATTGCCTCCCGATTGGCCGGCCTCCATACTGGGCTAAGCAGCGCTTTCCGCTGCGGTGTTTGGGGTCCGCATTCGGGATGGCGATGACTGTGGCATTTCCAAAGAAGGGCCCGGGAGACGTCAAAGCCGGGCAGATGGTCACGGTGACCGTCCTGGCTGAAGGGCCAATTGGAGCGGCCGGTGCTGCTCCGTTGACGGCGCAGGTGCGGATTCCTGTGGAACGACTGAGGCGCGGTCCCACCGGGCACCGCTACGCCATCCACATCCGGAAGTGGCGCGGTACCAACGTATCCCCGGTGACACTTACCCGTCAGGGGGACCCGTGGCAGTTGGTCGACGAGCCACCACCGCACGGACTGCGGGAACTGCTGGACGACACCCGATTCCTGGCCCAACATGTGTACGGGGTGGCGATGAGCACCCTGGACATTTTTGAGAGCACACTGGGCAGGCGCATGCCGTGGAACCCGGAGGGGCGCGTGGTCCTCAAAGCACGCGACCTGGTCACTGCCACCGATACCGGATACCAGCGTGGAAGCAACGTCATCCGCTTCGGCTCGGTGGATCGGATGGGCTACAAAGTTCCCACGGCCCTCTACAGGGACATCGTGGCCCATGAAGTGACGCACGCGATCCTGGACGGATTCCGTCCGGCCTGGGCCGATGAGCTGGCCACCATGGAGCAGTTGGCGATGCACGAGGCGTTGGCCGACATCGTGGCCATCCTTTCGGTATTTTCTTCGCGGGAAGTTGTCTACCGGCAGCTTGAAGCGGCCGGGGGCGGTTTCGAAGCGGGGCAGGTGGTTGACGACATGGTCATGATGCGATCGCTTTTCGATTTCGCACGCGACCTGTTCGCCCGGGGCCCACTGCGTGAGCCGTTCGTGGGTGCCGTTCCGGACCAGTGGCAGGAACTGCCTGAACCCCATGCACGTGGCGCCGTGGTGGTGGGTGCGGTGCTCCGCGCTGTACAGCGGCTCTGGACCGAAAGGAATGCCAGGCTGGGGGAAGGGCAGAGCCTCCAGCAAAAAGCCGAGTCAGGCTCGATCGTGGCAACCCGTGTCCTGCGCATGGTTATCCGGGGCCTTTCGTACATGCCGCCGGTGGACGTATCTTGGCGGGATCTCCTGCGGGGCATCATTGCAGCCGACCTGGATATGGTTCCCGAGGACATGCATGGGTACCGTGAGGCGCTTCAAGCGGAATTCTCCGCAATCGGCATCCGGCGGGTGTCCATGTACAACATCAGCGGTGTGGACAACTACCAAGGGCTCCGTTATCCCATCCGCCTTTCGGCACTGGGATCCGACCCCCAGGAAGTGCAGCGATTCGTGTGGGAAAACCCGAGGCTACTTGAGGCGGCAAGGCTGGAGCGAAGAACTCCACTGAGTTCCACCCGCGTCCGGACATCGGAGCGTGTGTCCCCGGACGGGTTCATCATTTCCGAGATTGGGGCTTCGTTCATCCAAACGGTACGGATGAGCCGGCGGGAAGCGAACGTGCGCCTCGGCCTGAGGACCGAAAGGGATTACGTGGACATCCGCGGTGGCGGGGTTCTGCGGTTCGACGCCGGTGGGCGGCTGGTGTACGCCGCACTCAAGCCCGTGATGGACCGGGACCGCCAAGGGCAGTTGTTCGGTTCGGACCAACAGCACGACGCCGAGCAGGCTGCGTCCTCAGGCGTGCGGGACAGGTTCCACGACACCGGCGACTAGGGACCGGCGCCTAACGCGGGCCGTCAAGCGCCCCAAGCGGCCTTGCGGGCTGCCTTCGAGGCCTCCAGTTGCGCCACTTGGTCGAAGCCGCCGGCCTTCAGGCCTTTGCTGACCAGCTTCAGGATTTCCGACCGGCCCAACGTCCCGTCGCTCTGGAGTGACTTCAGGAAGTTGTAGGTGAAGGCGCCGTTATAGCGGCCCTCGATCAACGCATCTGCGGCCGTTTGGTCCGACCGGCAGGCTGCCATCAGCACGGGAGTCGAGAGCTTGGCGGACTTGACCAGGTCACGCAGGGTTCGGAGCTCCTTGTCTTCGTTCGCTATGGCAGCCTCCGGCGTTGGCGCGGGGAGGAAGCGCGGACGCCTGCCGGGAAGCAGGTCCAAGGATTTAAGCCCAGTGCCGCTGTGGCAGGTGTCCAGGACAACGTCCATGAGGACACGTTCGGGCAAGCGGGCAAAAACGGCGGCCAGTTCATCATCGGAGATCACAGTGTCCGGGTCCCACGCGTCGCCGCTGCTGGTGATGTCATGGCAGGCGAAGGCCTCGTCCAGGCTATCTTCCTCGTCCCCGTTGGTATCAGGGATTTGGGTGCCATGGCTGGAAAAGGTGAAAACGAGATGGGTCGTCTTCCCGGCGGCCGCCGCGTCCACCAGTTTGTTCAGCTCCGCCATGACGGCCTGCTTTGTTGCCTGCTCGTCGCAGAGGACGGTGATGGACGAGTCCTCGAAGCCGTACGTTTTTGCCAGGACAGCTGCCAGGTCCTTGGCGTCGTTCACGCAGCCCTGGAGCCAGCTCGACTGCGGCAGGGATGCGAATTGGTTGATGCCTACGCAGAGGGCTGCCTTATCCATGTGCCTGTCCTTCGAACCGTCGTCCCTTGACTGACCACCCGGGATCAACGATATTCCGGCCTCTGCGGGCGGGCAATGGTTGCCAGACGGGGAAGAAAGCTACTGGAAGGTAAATTTTGTGTCTCGAATCACAATTTCCGGGGCTCCCGGCCTGGGAAGTCTGGTTGAATCGTGGAATCAAGAGTGTCCGTCGTCACAAATTTTCCACGGCGGCGCGCCCAATCCATCGAACAGAAGGTTCACCAGATGGCACTGAACAAGAAGGCCCTGCACGGCGTTATCGCGCTGGCGGGCATCTCCGCATTCGCCTTGACGGCATGCACCGGGCCCTCCGGAGGCGGTTCATCATCCGCTCCGGCTGCCGCCGGCCCCATCGCCTACGGCACCACGGACAAGGTCACCTCCCTTGATCCGGCAGGCTCCTATGACAACGGTTCATTCATGGTGATGAACCAGATCTACTCCTTCCTCCTCAATTCCAAGCCGGGCAGCGCAGATCCGGTACCCGACCTCGCCGAATCGTCGTCGTTCACGGCCCCTTCCGAATACACGGTCAAGCTCAAGTCGGGGCTCAAGTGGGCCAATGGCCACACTTTGGACTCCAAGGACGTCAAATTTTCGTTCGACCGCCAGGTAGCCATCAACGATCCCGCCGGACCGGCGTCGTTGCTCACCAACATCGCCAGCGTGAGCGCGCCGGATGCCACCACTGTGGTGTTCAAGCTCAAGAACGCCAACGACCAGACCTTTGGCCAGGTCCTCAGCAGCCCTGCCGCCCCGATCGTTGACGATGAAGTCTTCCCGGCCGACAAGATCCTCTCCGATGATGAAATCATCAAGGCCAACGCCTTCTACGGCCAGTACACGATCGACAGCTACAAAAAGAACGAGCTGGTTAGTTTCAAGGCATTTGCCGATTACAAGGGTGTCCTTGGCAAGCCGGCGAACGACGCCGCCACCATCAAGTACTACGCCAGCCCCACCAACCTGAAACTGGAAATCCAGCAAGGCGCCATCGACGTAGCCTTCCGCAGCTTGAGCGCAACCGACGTCGATGATCTCCGCAAGGATTCCAAGGTCAAGGTGCTCACCGGACCCGGTGGCGAAATCCGCTACATCACCTTCAACTTCGACACCATGCCATTCGGGACCAAAGCCACCGGCGCGGACCCCGCCAAGGCACTTGCCGTGCGGCAGGCCATCGCCAACCTCGTTGATCGGCAGGCCATCGCCGACCAGGTTTACAAGGGCACCTACCTTCCCCTGTATTCCAACGTTCCCAACGGATTCCTCGGAGCCAACGAGTCGTTCAAGGACGCATATGGCGACGCCGGCAAGCCAAGCCTGGACAAAGCCAAGAAGGTCCTGACGGATGCCGGGATCAACCAACCCGTGGCACTGAACCTCCAGTACAACCCGGACCACTACGGCGGATCCTCCGGTGACGAGTACGCCATGGTGAAGGAACAGCTTGAGAAGTCCGGCCTGTTCACTGTGAACCTCCAATCCACAGAGTGGGTGACCTACAGCAAGGCCAGCCGCGCCGACGAGTACCCGCTGTTCCAGTTCGGTTGGTTCCCTGACTTCAGTGACGCCGACAACTACCTCACCCCGTTCTTCCCGGAGGGCGGCTTCCTGAAGAACCACTACAACAACGCTACGGTCAACGACCTCATCGGAAAGCAGCTCACCGAAGCGGACAAGTCCAAGCGTGAAGCGGACATCAAGGATGTCCAGAATGCGCTGGCAAAGGACATCTCCACTTTGCCCCTGCTCCAGGGTGCCCAGGTGGCAGTTGTCGGCAGTGGCGTGAACGGTGTCGATAAGACGCTGGATCCGTCGTTCAAGTTCCGTCTCGGAACTGTTTCCAAGTAACCGCACCTCAGTAATGGGAAGGGAAGGCGGGACGCTGACCAGGTGTCCCGCCTCCTTTGCTGACCAACCCAACGTGGCCAGCATGTATGAGCCAAATCCCGCGCAATCCACGGGCAGGAAATACAGGTAATAATGACAACACTTATTGAGGTGCCCGAGGCTGAGCCCGGCATCGTAGCTCCTAAGAGCAAATCCAAAGCCGGGGGTGGCCTCGGTAGATATATCGTGGTCAGGTTCTTCCTGATCATCCCCACCGTCTTCATCCTCGTGACACTCGTCTTCTTCCTCATGCGGGTCATCGGCGACCCCATCACCGCAGCCCAGGGCGGCCGGCTACCTCCGGATGTCCTGGCCCAGCGAATACACGACGCCGGTTACGACCGGCCCGTCCTTGTCCAGTACTTCGAGTACCTTGGCCAACTCCTGACCGGAAACTTCGGTACCACGATCACCGACCGGCGTCCCGTCGTCGAGGTGCTCACCACGTTTGGTGCGGCAACGCTGGAGTTGTCCATCAACGCGCTGATCGTTGCGCTCGCAGTGGGAATTCCGTTCGGACTTATCGCCGCCCAACACCGGGACAAGACGCCCGACGCCGTGCTGCGGTTCTTCGCGATCCTTTGCTACGCGACACCCGTCTTCTTCTCCGGACTGCTGCTGAAGCTCACCTTCTCCGTTTGGCTGGGATGGTTCCCCGTCGCGGGCCGTGCTTCAACCCGCACGGAACTGACCATGGGCGGACTCGCGGCGCCGTCGGGCATCTATTGGTTGGACGCGCTGCGCAGTGGCAACTTCACGGCACTTGGAGACGTCGCAGCCCACGCAGTCCTCCCAGCCATCGCACTCGGCTTGTTGACCGCCGGGGTGTTCCTGCGCCTGGTGCGCACCAACGTGATCGGCACGCTCGGCAAGGACTACGTCGAGGCCGGTCGTTCCCGTGGCGTCAGCGAGTACAGGCTTGTGACCAAGCACGCCTACAAACCGGCACTGATTCCCATCATTACCGTCATGGGCCTGCAGATCGCGTTGATGCTGGGCGGTGCCATCCTGACGGAAACCACCTTCGAGTGGAAAGGCCTTGGGTACCAACTGGTGCAGTACCTGAACGCCCGCGACTTCGTGGCTGTCCAAGGCATCGTGGTGCTGCTGGCCATCATCGTGGCCGTCACCAACTTCATCGTGGACATCATCGCCGCGCTCATCGACCCCCGAGTGAGGTACTGACCATGAGCACACCAACGCTCACCCCGCCCCGGCAGCCCCTGTTCTCGCGGCTTCCGGTGGTGTCCCACCTCAGGAAAAGCGTGGGGCTCCAACGCGGCATGCTCATTGTGGGGGTAGTCCTGAGTGGGCTGTTCATCCTGACGAGCATTTTCGCTCCACTGCTGGCACCTTACGGATACTCCCAGCTCAGCGATGCCTCCGGTTCCTTCCCCACCCAGCAGGCTCCGGGTGGAAAGCACCTGCTGGGAACCACCGTGGGAGGCTATGACGTCCTGTCGCGGGTTATCTGGGGTTCGCAGACAGCCGTAACCGTCATCATTGTGTCCGTTGCAATGTCCCTGTTCCTCGGTGTCGCACTGGGGCTGCTCAGCGGGTACTTCGGTGGCTGGCTTGACCGGATCCTCGTAGTGGTCGCAGACGCCATCTATGCTTTCCCCACACTGCTCCTGGCGATCGTGATCTCCATTGTCATCAGCCGTGGCCAGTCCAGTTTCTGGGGCGGTATCTTCTCCTGTGCGTTATCCATCACCGTGGTGTTCGTGCCACAGTACTTCCGGGTGATACGCGCCGAAACCATCCGCCTCAAGGCTGAGCCATTCGTGGAGTCGGCCAAGGTCCTGGGCGCGTCGAGCCTGCGCATCATCGGACGGCACATCTTCAAGAACGCCACCAGGACGCTGCCACTGATGTTCACCCTCAACGCATCCGAGGCCATTCTCACCTTGGCCGGCTTGGGCTTCCTGGGCTTCGGCATCGAACCGACGTCAGCGGCCGAGTGGGGTTTCGACCTCAACAAGGCCCTGGCTGACACCTCGTCCGGAATTTGGTGGACGGGTGTCTTTCCCGGTATTGCAATCGTCTTGACCGTACTGGGGTTGACGTTGGTCGGAGAGAGCATCAACGACCTTAACGACCCCCGAATCCGTGGCCGCAAGCGCGCCGGCAGGACCCCGGTACCGTCCGCAAACCCGGCACCGTCTGCAAACCCGGAAACAGGAACGCCGGAGACCCCGGCAGAGGCAGGAAAGCCATGACCACCAACCTTGGAAATGTGTCAGACCAGGCCGTTGCTGGTGAGCCCGTGCTTACCATCGACCGTCTCCAGGTCACGTTCGCCACCGATGGCGGGGACGTTCACGCCGTCAAGGACGTCAGCCTGGATGTGAAGGCCGGTGAAGTAGTTGCCATTGTGGGCGAGTCGGGATCGGGAAAGACCGTCACCGCAAAGACCATTCTGGGTTTGCTTCCGGAAACGGCCATCAGCTCAGGTGCCGTTGTGATCAACGGCAACAACGTGATCAGTGTCAGCAAGTCCGCGCTCAGGAAAATCCGGGGCAGGGACGTTGCCATGGTCTTCCAGGAACCATCCACGGCATTGAATCCTGTTTTTACAGTGGGATGGCAAATTGCCGAAGGTATCCGGGCCCACGCAACGGATGGGAAGCGTGTTTCCGCCAAGGAAGCCAAAAAAAGGGCCACCGAGGCGCTGCGCAAGGTAGGTATTCCGGACCCGGAAACCCGGGTCAACTACTACCCGCACCAGTTCTCCGGTGGTCAAAAACAACGTGTCGTCATCGCCGCGGCGCTCGCGTTGAACCCGGGGCTGATCGTTGCCGATGAACCCACCACGGCGTTGGACGTCACCGTCCAGGCCGAAATCCTGCAGCTCCTGCGCGACCTCAGGGACAACTACGGCACCTCAATTGTGCTCATCACGCACAACATGGGCGTTGTGGCTGACCTCGCTGACCGTGTGGTTGTCATGTACCAGGGCGATGTGGTGGAAGAGGCGCCGTCCCGCGTCCTCTTCGCCGAACCCCGGCAGGAGTACACCCGCAAGCTCCTCGCCGCGGTGCCCCATTTGGGCCGACACTCGGCCTCTGAGGGTGCCCGGGGCCGCCTCCACCAGGATGGCAAGGTGCTGGTCGAGGCGAAGAACCTGACTATCGAGTACCCGGGACGGTTCGGGCGGCACGGTTTCAAGGCCGTGGACAACGTCAGCTTCACGGTGTCGGAGAACGAGGTCTTTGGCCTGGTGGGCGAGTCCGGCTCAGGAAAGTCCACCATCGGCCGCGCCATCGCCGGCTTGAACCGGACGACCGGTGGCAGTTTGAAAGTTCTCGGCTACGAAATGCTGGACTTCAAAGAACGTTCTTTCCGTCCCCTGCGGAAGGAGATCGGATTCGTTTTCCAGGACCCGGCGGCCTCATTCAACCCGCACCTGACCATTGGTGAGTGCGTGGCGGAACCGCTGATCATCCACACGAAACCGAGCGCCGCCGAAGCGAGGAAAAAGGTCGGTGAGCTGCTCGAATCAGTCCAGTTGCCGGCGTCGTACGCTCAACGCTACCCACACGAGTTGTCCGGTGGGCAGCGGCAACGGGCTTCCCTCGCGAGGGCGCTGGCGCTGAACCCGCGGCTTTTGATCGCCGACGAACCCACCTCGGCCCTGGATGTGTCGGTGCAGGCCAAAGTCCTGGACCTCTTCAAGGACATCCAGGAGCAGTTCGGCTTCGCGGCGCTCTTCATCAGCCACGACCTCGCAGTGGTGGACATGTTGTCGCATTGGGTGGGCGTGCTCTACAAAGGCCAGTTGGTGGAGCAGGGGATCGGCAACCATGTGATGGGTTCGCCCCAGCATGACTACACCAAGCGGCTGATCGCCTCGCTGCCGGTGCCGGACCCGGACGAACAAGCACGACGGCGGGAAGCGCACCGGGCGCTGCTGGGCGGCTAAGCCGGCATTTCTCCCGGCGCAAGAGCCACGGCAATGGCACGCCCCCATGTTTTGGGGGCGTGCCTTTGCTGCATGTGGCCTATTCGGAGACGATGCCGATGTTGAACATCTTTCCTTGGGGCTGCTGCATGAAAATACGCAACCAGAGGGGGAGCCACATCTCCATTGCGCGTGCGGCGTCCAGTCCGCCCAGGTCCCGGATGTGCGGGGGAGTCCAACCGAATTCCTGGAGCAGGCCGGAAACCACAGCCTTGGCGTCAGCGTCGTCACCGGCCATGAAGATGTCGTGTGGGCCCGGTAGCCGGCCAGGGTCCACCATGACCGGTGCGGTGACGGTGTTCAGTGACTTCACGACACGGACTCCGGGGTGGGCCCTTTGGATGGTTTCGGCGATGCTGTCCGTGTTGCAGACCGAGAGCGGGGGAGGGAACCCCTTTGATGAATCCAACGGGTTGGAGACGTCCAGCAGGATTTTGCCATCCATTGTGGCGTCCCCCGCCTCGGCCAGGACTGACAGGCTGACGGTACCGGGTGTGGCATTGATGATCAGGCTGGACTGCGCGCAGGCTTCCGCGAACGAGCCAGCGCTGGCCCCGGCACCGGCTTGGGCGGCCCATTCCGTGCCCTTGGGGTTGCCGGCTTCGCGGGAACCCATGGTGACTTCATGGCCCAAGGTGACCAGTTTTCCGGCGAGCGCGTGCCCTACCATTCCCGTACCCAGCACAGCGATTTTCATGTGAGCTCCTTTGCCTAACCTGCAGTGATGCTGCCATTCTGCTCCGTTTCCGGCATCAGGAACACTGCCCTCAGGGCTCGCGGGGCGTGGTGCGTGCCTCGCCCGTGGAGGGCAAGTAACACCGGCGGTGTCCGGTCCCCACACCCTAGACTGGGGTGCATGACCGAGTACAACAATGCCCTTCCCGATGACGCCGATTCCTTCAACCCGGCAGCGAGTTCCCTGGCCGGCCAGGTGGACCGCGCCGTCATGGATGAGCTGCTGTCCATCCGGTCCAGCATCGACAACATCGACGCCACCCTGGTTTTCCTGCTGGCTGAGCGCTTCAAGGCCACCCAGAAGGTAGGAGTCCTCAAGGCCACCCATAAACTTCCCGCCGGGGATCCGGGCCGGGAATCTGCCCAAATCGCACGGCTGCGCCGGCTCGCTGAGGACGCGCACCTTGACCCCGCCTTCGCGGAGAAGTTCCTGAATTTCATCATCAGCGAAGTGATCCGCCACCATGAGGCCATTGCCGAGGATCACCAGATCTCCAGCCAGCAGGCTTGATCCGTGTCCTCAGCGAATGACTTGCGTGCCAGCGCCACGGCGTTGGGGCCGTGGCCGGGCGGCGACCCTGCGGAGGCCAACCGGATTATCCGCGGCGAGTTGGGCGACCCCCATCTACCGTTCCTGCCTGAGCTGCCGGACAGGGGCGTGGGAGCGGACGCCGTCGGCCGAACGGGTTCCCTGTTGGTGGACCTGGCCATCGACGTCCAGCCGCATGGTTGGCGGCTGGTGGACAGGCCCGGCAAGGATGCCCAACGCGCACGATCGGCCCTGTCCACAGACATCAACATCCTGGCCGATATCGCTGGTGCCGAGGATATTTCGGCCACGTCCCTGAAAGTCCAGATGCTGGGCCCCATGAGCCTGGCTGCCAGCCTTTACCTGCACAACGGCGAACGGGCTCTCTTGGACTATGGCGCCAGGCGGGACGTTGCGGAGTCCCTGGCAGCTGGCGTCGGTGACTATGTTCGGAGGCTCTCAGCGGCGGTGCCGGGCGCCGGAATCGTGGTCCAGGTGGACGAACCGGATATCGCTTCGATCATGGCGGGGACCATCCCGACGGCGAGTGGCTACCGGACCCTGCGCTCCATCCCCGGGGAGGAAGTGACCGGCGCGTGGCGGTTGGTCATCGACGCGCTCAAGGCTGCGGGGGTGGTGGAAACCGTTGTGTCGGTTCCGGAGATTGAGGCACCCATTGACCGCGTGCTTGCTGCCGGAGCTGATGGCGTTGCCGTGCCGCTCAGGGCCCTGACAACCCGGCAGTGGGAACAGCTTGCCGCCGCCGTCGAAGACGGGAAACGCTTGTGGGCGGGTGCCCTGCCAACAGGTGATCCCCAAGCGACGCTGCCCCGTACAGCAGACGTGGTGGAGTGCATCTGGAAGCCGTGGCGCCAACTCGGCTTGCCGGCATCGCAGCTTGCGGGGGTGCGGGTCACTCCTTCCACGGGATTGGAACACTTCACGCCGTCGTCGGCCAAGGCCGTCCTGGCCAAGTTGACGAACGTGGCTGATGGTCTGGACCAACTTATCCAGGGCTAGATCCGTTCCTCCCAGCGGTCCGGTTCGGCGTACCGCGGGAGCATTGTGCCGGGTGCCGTGCCGGGCAGGTAGGGTGCCAGACGGTAATCGAACCGCCCGGCATACACCAGGACCAGGCCGATCTGCGGCTGGATGACCTTGACCTGGATCCGGTGCTTGCCTTCGGTGTCGTCCCACCATTGTTCGGCGTAGGCCCGGGCGTCCAGGGCCGCCGGCAAGGGGATCCGCAGCGGCCCCAGCAGGAGCCGGCTGGCTTTGGACACTCCACGTAGCCGGCCCTCTGGAGTGACACCCACCTCCAGGTCCGTGACCAGCCGGCGATACCGCCCTACATGGTCCACCAAGCGGGCTTCCACCCCAGGTGCCGGTTGCTCGCCGGACGTCGGAATGGCGCTGGTCGTGTCATGGAAAAGCCTCGTTCCGGACGGGAAGTAGATCTCCCGGCGGGCCGTCAGCGCCGGGCGCCCGAATGGATCAACATGGGCATGGTTTTCGATCCGGAACCGTATGCCTTCGCCGTACTCGGGGAAGAAGGCCTGCTCGCTTCCGGTCAACGCGAGCAGGGGCCGCAGCCATTTCTGCCGGCAACCCACAACATCGAAGGTCCCCTCGCCTATTCCGTAGGTGCCTGAACCAGCCGAAAGCGAAAAATACTCCTGAAGCTCTGGCGCGAGCCTTTTGAAGTCCTCACCGAGGGCGAGTTGGTAGATGGGTCCGTTCATGGGTGTCCTTCCTAGAGCCGTCCGGCGGCTTTCAGCCGGATATAGGTGTCAGCGACGAGCGGCGGAACGTCGAGGGGGTCGGCGTCCACTACCTCGGCTCCCAACTGTCGCAGTTGGGCCGTAACGGCGGCCCGTTCCAACAGCGCGCGCTCAGCGGCGGCCGCACGGAAGACCTGGCTGGCCGTTGTCCGTTGTTCTTTCATGCCGCTGAGGAGGGGGTCCCGCACTGAGGCAACCACTACCGCGTGTTGACGCGACAACTGCGCAACTGTGGGGAGGAGTCCCTCTTCGGGGGCACCGCCGTCGAGCGCCGTCAACAAAACCACCAGGGAGCGGTGCGCCGAGACGGCCCGCACTTGGCCCGGTATCTGCTGCCAGTCCAGTTCGATCAGTTCCGCTTCCAACGGGGCCATGGCCTGGACCAACTGTCCCAGCAGATTGCCCTTCGACGCCGATTCGACGCGGGCGCGCAACCTGCGGTCGTAGGCGAGGAAGTCCACCCGGTCTCCGCCCCGCTCGGCGAGCACAGCCAGTAACAACGCGGCTTCGATGCCGGTATCGAGGCGGGGCTCATCGTTGATCCTGGCCGCAGCAGTGCGTGAGGTATCGAGGACGACGACGACGCGCCGGTCCCGCTCCGGGCGCCAGGTCCGCACCACTACGGACGTCCGACGCGCCGTGGCGCGCCAGTCGATGGACCGGACGTCGTCTCCACGGACGTAGTCCCGGAGGGAATCGAACTCCGTTCCGGCGCCGCGGATCTGCACGGCCGCCTTGCCGTCCAGTTCCCTGAGCTTCCTGAGCTTGGAAGGCAGATGCCGTTTTGAATGGAAGGGCGGCAGAACCCGTAGCCGGCCAGGGAGCGAGCGCGTGCGCTGCCGGGCGGCCAGGCCCAAGGGCCCCATTGAGCGAATGGTCAGGTGCGGGCTTTCCAAATCCCCGCGGCGCCGGGGGACGAGGGCCACGGTCAGGCGGCGCCGCTCACCGGACGGGACCGTGATGCTCTGGACAGGATTGATGGCTCCAGCTGACGGCTGCCATGCATCACGGAGATGGGCCCGCAGCTTACGGCGCGTGGGATTGGACACCATCACAACGGATTCCACTTGGCCCTCAAGCGTCACGTTGCCGGGTTGTCGTCGTTCCAAGCCCAGTTTGGCCGGAGACACCGCCACGATGAGGTCAAGGACCAACAGAAGCAGGAGTCCCAGGCTGACAAGCAGAACGGTGCTCCATGCCGGAAACACCACCAAGGGAACCAATCCCAGCAAGGCCAGGAGCACGAAACGTCCTGTGATCGCCACTTACGCCGCCCGGTCCTCGAGTAGACCTGGAATCATCGCGGCACCGGGACGGACGCCAGGATGCTGCCCAGGACCTCATCCACCTGGATGCCATCCATCTGGGCTTCCGGCCGCAGGCCCACCCTGTGCCTCAGGCAGGGCAAGGACAACGCTTTGACATCGTCCGGGGTTACGAAGGACCTGCCCGATAGCCACGCCCACGCTTTGGACGTGTTGAGCAATGCGGTGGCACCCCTGGGCGAGACGCCGAGCTGGAAGGACGGGGCGGACCTCGTGGCCCGCACCACGTCCACGATGTACGCAAGAATTTCGGGAGCAACAGTCACCTGCGCTACTGCCGCCTGGGCGGCGGACAGCTCGACGGCGCCAGCCACCGGCCGTACGCCAGCTGCGGCGAGGTTGCGTGGATCAAAACCGCCGGCGTGGCGTCGGATGACCTCAATCTCCTCGGCCCTTCCGGGCAAGGGCATGGTCAACTTGAGCAGGAAACGGTCGAGCTGGGCCTCCGGCAAGGGATAGGTGCCCTCGTACTCCACAGGATTCTGCGTGGCCGCCACGATAAAAGGCGCCGGCAACGGACGGGACACCCCATCGACCGAGACCTGGCGCTCCTCCATTGCTTCGAGCAGCGAAGCCTGGGTCTTGGGTGGCGTCCGGTTGATCTCATCCGCGAGCATGATGTTCGTGAAGACCGGGCCTTCGCGGAAAGTGAATTCGGACGAGTGGGAGTCGTACACCAAGGACCCCGTCACATCGCCCGGCATCAGGTCCGGGGTGAATTGCACGCGCTTGGTGTCCAGGCTAAGCGCCGTGGACAACGCCCGCACCAGGAGTGTCTTCGCCACACCGGGCACACCCTCCAGGAGCACGTGGCCACCGCAAAGCAGGGCGATCAGCATGCCCGTCACTGTGGCATCCTGGCCGACGACAGCCTTGCCCACTTCCGCCCGGACGTTGAGCAGCGACTGCCGTGCAGGGTCTTCCCCCGCAGGGCGTTCCGGTGCCTGCTGTGGTGCGGCACCGCCTGTGTGTTGGCTGTTGGTGTCCGTGTAGCTGTTCGGCTGGCTGCTCATCGGGCGGTTGCCTCCTCTTCGATTCGTTCGATTTGTTGGGCCCACTGCACCAGTTGGCCTTCGTTTGCGGGCATGGCGTCGATCAGGACTGAACGTATTTCGGGTGCCGGCCTCCCCAATCGGTGGGAGCAGGCGTCCAGGATAGCTTCGGTGGTGGCGTCGGCCCCGAGGTTGAAATGGCGGGCCAAGCGGGTGAGGATTCCTGCCCGAAGATTCTCCGCCGCGCGCCCTACAGCCCGGGAGTCCTGGTACAGCCTGGCCCTGCCCTCTGCTGTTTCTGCTGCTTTCACCACCACGGGAAGGGGTTCGAACACCAGCGGACCCATGCGCCGTCCCCGCCAGGCAATGGCCAGGACGGCCACGAGGCCAAGCCAGGGGCCGGCGAATGCCAGCCAACGTGGTGCCAGATCGTTCAGGGTGGGCCTTGAATCGGATGCAGCAATATCTTCGATGCCGGGCATGTACCAGACAAGCTCAGGGCTGTTCCCCAAGGTCCGCAGTGCCAGGGCCGCGTTGCCCTCAGATGCAAGGTGTCCGTTGTCCAATACCTCGGTGCTGCCGATCACCACCACGCGTCCGTCGGCTGTTGCGGCATACACTCCCGGTCCGCCGTCCCGGATGGGGAAGCACACTACAGGCCCCCAAAAGACAGGTCCTTGCGCGGAAATTTTGCCGGCCGCCGTGGCGTCCTCCTGGTCGCAACGCGGTTCAATCACCGTGGTTGCTTCAGGAACGACGCCACCCGGGCGAAAGTCCGGCCCCAGTCCGCTCAGGCTCCGCAACCTTGGCTTGACCAGCACCAACCGGTCCGCCGCAGCGGCTACGTCCTGTACTTGGTCCTGGTCGAGGAAGCCACGTGGATCGTAGAGAAGCACTGTGGCTTCGGGCTTCTCCGACAACGCAGCCTTGGTCTCCTCCAACGTGTCGGTCGGAGTGACGGAAACGCCATGGCGTCCCAGGATCTCTGCCGTTGCCATCGCGCCATCCGGGGCCGGATTCCGGGCGGACAGTGGGCGCTTATCGGCGTTTCCAGTGACACTGGAAATGGCGAGATAGGCCACCAAGCCGGCGAGGAGGGCACCAATGGCGATCCATGCCAGGTTTTTCCGGAACCAGTCCGGGAAGGCTCGCCTGGAGGAGCCATCGGCCGGTGCCGGTCCATCCGAATCTTGTGTGCGTTCCTGCGGGATTGTCGTCATCGTGGCACCGCGAAGCCGGCAGTGGCCTGCCCTGCATAGTCGGGCTTCATTGCAAGGACATCGGCGTCCAACTCCCGCAGCGAACCATAATCGGCTTTCGTCGCGCCCGCTTCGCCATAGCGCACCGCGTCGAACACGCGGGCCGCAGCATCCAGCCGGCTTTGTGCAGCGCCAAAAACACTTCCCAGCTGGGCTGCGGCTTCATCTGCGGTCCTGCCGGCCCGGACATCGATCACGTCCCGCTCTTCGGCGGACCTGACCAGGGCACGGAACAGGTCGACGACGGCGGCCGGCCAGTCGCCGTCGTCGGCCGCAGTTGCGGCGCGACTCCGGTACCCGTCCGCGTCCATGCTGTGGTCGTCACCGTAGATGTCTGTGTCCCCCGCTTTCCGCCGTGCATTCAACCTCGGCCGGACCACGAAGATGGCCACGATAATGATTGCTACGGCCAAGGCGAGGATCACGGGCACGGCAAGGTCGGGTCCCGGACTGGACAACTCCCCATCAAAGGATGAGAGCCAGTCCAGGAAATCCCGCCACATCTGGTCCACCCAACCGGGGCGGGCGTCCGGGTATTGGGCTTTGGCGAGTTCTTCGGCGGCCCATCGGCGCGCTTCGTCGCGATCCGGAACCACAGGTGGCTCCAAGGCCACAAGTGCGTCCCAGCCGTTAAGCCTCATGCGGGTGGACGCTGACCGGGCGGGGTGTAAGGAAAGTGTCCACCGCCCGGCGGCTGGCCGGTACTGCCGGGCTGGGCCGACGGAGCGCCGGGGATGCCGTCCGGGTCAGCGCCGGTTTCCATCAACCGCATCAGCTCGACATCCAGTCCATCCCGACGCATGCGGAGGTCCATGTACAGCAACGCCAGGACCGACGCTTGGAAGGCGAAGGTCACTGACCCCACCAAAGCCCCGATTGCGGAGGAAATCACCGTAGTGACCACCATGGTGGACGCAACTGTTTCCTGGTCGGGGTGGGGCGAAACCACCCCTCCGATGGCAGTGGCGGCCAGGGAAGCAGGAATCTGCACGATCTGGGCAATGATTCCGACCATGATCGCCACGACGAGGGTGATCCCGAAAATACGCCACCAGTTGTTCCTGGTCAGCTGCCAGGACCGCAGGAGCCCGTCGTAGACGCCTGTACGTTCCACGACGATGGCCGCCGGGGCGAGCATCAGCTTCAGGCCAATCCAAACAAAAAGGACGATGGAACCCAGCCCCACAGGCAGGACAACCAGCAAGGCCGCCGGTCCCATCGCCGTAAACAGCAGCACCGCGATCCCCGCCACGGCAGCAACAGCGAGCAGCCCGCCCACGGTCAGCAAGGCGGCAACGCCAAGAAGCGGCCAGATCCTCCGGCCGGCAAGCACCCACATCTGCTTGAAGCCTGTCCTTCGATTGAGGACCGACCTCGCCACCGGGACCACCAAAACACCCTGGAGGACCGAGCCCAGGAAACCAATCAGTACCGAGATACCCAGGGCGCCTGCCATCACGGCAAAGACCGGGCCCATCGCTTCGAGGAACTCCTCCTCTGAGTTGACGGTCTCAAGGGATGAGGTCATCTGGACCATCCCCACCGTGACCGCCCCGGCCAGTACGGCCCCAATGGCCTGCACGATCAGCGCCGAGCCAAACATCGCCGCAGCATTGCGTCGGATCGTTTGGAAGGAGCCATCGAGGATCTCGCCGAACTGCAACGGTCGCAGTGGAATGACACCGGGTTTCGGGGGAGCAACGTAAAGGGGCTGACCATAAGGAGCTCCGGGCGGCCAGACTGGTGTCGGCTGGCCCGGCTGGCCTTGTCCACCGGCCTGCGGAGCCGCCCACGTCGGAGGGCCGCCCCATTGTGGCTGGTTGCCCCAGGCGGGCTGGTTGCCTGGCGGTGGCTGGTTGCCCCAGGCGGGCTGGTTGCCTGGCGGTGGCTGGTTGCCCCAGGCGGGCTGGTTGCCTGGCACCCCATCCTGGCCGTGCTGTGGTTGTGACACGATATCCTCCCCATAAGGCCCGCTCCGCCGACGTCCGACGTCCCCCACACGGACCTTCGCCCCCAGCCTATAGTCCCGCCGTCGTGGCTCCTAGCCTGTCGCCGCGCAGCCTCCGGCAAGCGTGGGCGCGCCGTGGTGCGTTACGGTGGAATTGCCCTGGGGGCGCCATGCCGTGCGCCGTGCCCAACGGGACAAAGACTTGGCGATAAGGGAATATATAACTATGAAGGCACGCATTCTGGTAGTGGACGACGACGAAGCACTCGCGGAGATGATTGGCATCGTCTTGCGCAACGACGGCTTCGAGCCCGTTTTCTGCGCAGATGGCGGACAGGCCTTGGAGATCTTCCGTTCCTCGAAGCCCGATCTCGTGCTCCTGGACCTCATGCTCCCTGGTTCGGACGGCATCGAAGTGTGCCGCCAGATCCGCGGTGAGTCGGACGTTCCGATCGTCATGCTCACGGCGAAGTCCGATACGTCGGATGTGGTCCGGGGCCTCGAATCCGGTGCCGACGACTACGTGCCAAAGCCCTTCAAGCCCGCCGAACTGGTGGCGCGTGTTCGTGCGCGCCTGCGTCCGGGCGAACAGAAGGCCCCCGAAACACTGCGTATCGCGGACGTAACCATCGACGTCGCCGGTCACTTGGTGACCCGTGGCGGGGAGCGCATTTCGCTGACGCCCCTCGAATTCGACCTCCTCGTGGCCTTGGCCCGGAAGCCGTGGCAGGTCTTTACCCGCGAGCTCCTCCTCGAACAGGTGTGGGGCTACCGGCACGCCGCAGACACGCGGCTGGTCAACGTCCATGTCCAGCGTTTGCGCTCAAAGATTGAACGCGACCCGGAAGCGCCAGAAGTTGTCTTGACGGTGCGTGGTGTCGGATATAAAGCAGGTTCCTGAGTCCGCGGCCGGCGAGGCCGGCACGGCAAAAGGGGATGCGGCCCCCGAGGTTTCTGGAACGGCCGGCGTCGAAGACCCGACGCCGGCTACTTCGGCTACCCCCGAACCGCCAGAGTCATCCCCGGAGCCATCCCCGCGTCAGGTACGGAACCTCTCGTGGTTCCTGACCCGTGGCCGGATTTGGACGCGTCGGGCGCTGATCCTGGTCCTTCGGGTGTCGCGGCTGGTTTCCACCGGCATCCGGCATATCAGGCCCGGCCTGCGCTTCCTGTGGAGGTCATTGCTGCGCCGGTGGCGCCGTTCCCTGGAATTCCGGACGGTCCTCACCACCTTGCTCCTTGCAGTGACTTCATTCGCCATCGTTGGCGCGTACCTGTCCAACCAAATCGCCAACAACCTCTTCCAAGAGCGCCTCGCGCAGGCGGAATCCGAGTCGCGCTACAACGTCAAGCAGGTCCAGGACACGTTCGACGGCGCCCAGGTCACCGACCAGTCGAGCGTCATCACCCTGGTTTATGACACCTTGACGGCTGTGGAAGGCCGGGGATCGGTGATCCAACGCCGATACGTCTTTGAAGCTAAACCCGAGCAGACCAAGCCCCGAAACCGGTGGGTCGAGTCGAGGGCCTCGGACCAACTGACCGTTCGGGTCATACCGCCGGAGTTGCGCAAAGCCGTCCAGGAAGGCGGGAAGCAGCAGTTCTGGGCTTCCACGCAGTTCCCGGTGGGCAACGAGGACCGACCCGGTATCGCCGTCGGAAACCTGGTGACGTTCAACGGCACGGCCTATGAGCTGTACCTGATCTACGACCTCAATTCGGCCCAACAAACCCTGAATGAGATCCAGAATGTCCTCTGGGCCGGTGGTGCCGCCCTGGTCCTCATGATTGGTGCCATTGCCTGGTACGTCACCCGAAATGTGGTCAGCCCCGTGAGCCACGCGGCAGTGGTCTCGGAAAAGCTGGCCGCCGGACAGCTCCAAGAACGCATGGTGGTAAAGGGCGAGGACGAGGTTGCAAGGTTGGGCGCCTCGTTCAACCACATGGCTGCAAGCCTCCAGGAACAGATCACCCAGTTGGCGACGCTGTCCCAGATGCAGCAGCGCTTCGTCTCCGATGTCTCCCACGAGCTCCGCACCCCACTGACGACGGTGCGCATGGCCGCGGAGGTGCTCTTCGACGCCCGTGACGAGTTCGACCCCATGAACAAAAGGTCGGCGGAGCTGCTTTATCACCAGGTTGAGCGCTTCCAGTCATTGCTTTCGGACCTGCTTGAGATTTCCCGGTTCGACGCCGGCGCCGCTGTCCTCGACGCCGAACCGCAGGACATTTTGCAGGTTATTTCCCACGTTATAGACGGCGCGGCGCCCGTGGCCGAGGAATACGGTTCGGAAGTACGGCTGAGCGCCCGCCAGAAGAGCATCGTGGTGGAAATGGACTCCCGGAGAATCGATCGGATCCTCCGTAACCTGCTGCTCAATGCACTCGAACATGGTGAAGGCAGGCCTATCCATATTTCAGTTGCAGCCAACCACGATGCTGTGGCCGTGTCCGTCAGGGATCACGGCATCGGCATGAGCCAGGCCGAGGCAGCCAGGGTCTTCGACCGCTTTTGGCGGGCGGATCCTGCCCGCGCCCGAACCACGGGAGGAAGCGGCCTTGGTCTGTCGATCGCTGCCGAGGACACCAAGCTGCACAACGGATGGCTGCAGGCATGGGGCCGCAAGGGTTCGGGGTCCAATTTCCGCCTGACACTGCCGCTGCGCCAGGGCGGCACCATCGTGAAGTCGCCGTTGCTTCTGGAGCCCGCTGACTTCGAATTCCCCGGATCGGCAAGCGAACGCCACATGCTGGTGCTTGGTACAGGATCCGCGGGCAATCCCGTGCAGCCGGGTCCGGATGCCGGACGGAGTCCGCAAACAGGTGACGGAACAGGAGAGGCACCGTGACGAGTACGCGCTTCCGTCGCTCCAAGGCAGTCGTTGCCATTCTGGCCATGCTGGTGCTTCTGCTCACGTCTTGTGCGCAGATTCCCCGATCAGGTCCAGTGGGCAAGAGCAAGGATGAGGGGGCGGGCAATCCGAATGCGCCGGTGTTCTTCCCTGCCGCTCCCCGCGCCGGTTCCAGTCCGGAAACAATCATCGAGGATTTCTACATGGCCGGCAGCGGCTATGAGGACGATTACCCAGTTGCCCGCCAGTACCTGACGCAGGCGCAGTCGGTGACGTGGAAGCCTGACAAGAGGGCCATCGTTTTCCGTGAGGCGCACGTGGTCAAGACGGCCGCGGAAAACGAATACCTTTACGAACTTGACCTCGCCTACTCCGTGGACGCCGACGGTGTTGCCACCCAGTTCCCACCGGGAACCAAGGAGACAATTCCCCTGACGTTGGAGCAGGTCGAGGGGGAGTGGCGCATTTCGAAGGTCCCGGACGGCACGGCCATTCCGGAAGAAACGTTCAAGGTCATTTACGGGGCGAACCCCATCTACTTCTATGATCCGACCTTCACCTCCGCGGTTCCTGACTATCGTTGGTTCATCAAGAAGAACACCGTCAAGTCGATGACCAGCGCCTTGTTGGCCGGTCCGGCTCCCTACCTTCGTGGCGCGGTGGTCAGCGCATTCCCGTCGGGGATGAAACTGGCCCGCGAGTCCGTACCCGTGGTCTCAGGCGCTGCGCAGGTGGACCTTTCCGCGAAGGAACTGTTTGATGCCTCCGCGGAGGATCGCCAGAGGATGCAAAACCAGCTGGCCCTGACGTTCAGGAGCCAGCCCGATGTCATCAACGTCCAACTTCGGGCAGACCAGGACCTGGTCCGTGTCGAGGACAACGGAACGGTTCTGCCGCCGGTGCTGGACAAGAACGTCCCCGCCCGCCAGATCGCCGTGAGCAATGGTGACCTGGTGCGGTACGAGAACAACAGGGTGACCCCGCTTCCGGACATCCAGTCGGTGGCAGGCTTGGGGCCGCATGCCCCTGCGGAGTCGCCAGTGTCCCAGACGGCCGCCTTCCTCAACGGCGACAAGACCACCCTCTACTCCATCGAACCCGGGCAGCCTGCGCGCCAACTGACCACCAGGAGCACACTGACCGGGCCATCCTTCAGCCCACATGACTGGGTCTGGACGGCAGGCCCTGGTGCCAACGGTGCTGCCGAGGTGGTGGCCTACAAACCCACCGGGGTTCCACCGGGCACCACCGTGCCGGCCGTTACCATCACCCCGTCCTGGCTCTCTGGCCGGACAGTTAAGGATTTCCGCGTGTCCAGGGAAGGGACCCGGGCCCTGGTAATTTCGGAGGCCAACGGCAAATCCGCAGTACAGATAACGGGGATAGTCCGTACTCCCGACGGCGTGCCCAAAGACCTCACAACTCCGGTCACCCTCCTAAGCACCGGTACGGCAAATCAGGGCGTGTGGATCAACGGCTCGACAGTTGCCGTGATGTCCGGTTCGGCGACGTCCACAGTGGTTCCGGAATTGCTCAGTTTGGCTTCGGGGGAACCCCAGCAACTCGCTCCGTGGGACGGCCTGACCACTCTCAGTGCCGGCAACGGATCTGAGCAGATCTATGGTCAGTCGGATGCAGGGATTTTCCAGCGGGTCGGCAACGGCTGGGAGCTCCAACTCAAAGGACCCACGGAACCGGCGTTTCCTGGCTGACGTCTTCGTCCGGCCGCATTCAGGCCCCCTTTTCCACATACGGCGCCGATGGCCTTCCGCACACCCGGGGGCTGGCACAGGCTGACGGAATGACTTCCTTCCCTCTCGCCCCAAAGGCCGCCGGCCGCCGTCGTCGCGAAGACCCTGACCTCCGGGCACCGGTCACTGGCCGTGCACGTTATCGTGGGCTGGACAGGCAACCCATCGGCAGGGTGCTTTTCGCGCTCCAAAAGACCCTGGCTGAACTGCTTGCCCTGCTGGTCCCTGTGGAGTGCGTCTGCTGCAATGCCGAAGACACCGTCCTCTGCGGATCGTGCGCAAAGCGGGTCCGCCAACTGTGCAGGGAGCCCTTTCGGGCGGAGCAGGAGGCCCCGGCCTTGGTCGACGTTGATGGCACGGCGAAGATCGGGGTGGTGGCTGCCGGGCCGTACCGCGATGAGTTGGCGCAGTGCCTGCTTTCTTTCAAGCACTATGGCCAGTGGCGGCTGGCCGGTGTACTGGCCACCTGCCTTGGCAAGGCCGTGGCCTCTGCCACCGGTGGCCAGCAGGGCTATCGCCTTGTCCCGGTACCAACCAGTACATCAGCGTTCGCGAAGCGCGGATTCAGCCCTGTGCACCTCCTGCTCCTCTGGATGCGGCTGCGGAGGATGCATCCGCAATGCCCTGCCTTGGATGCGCTTGTGAAGACGGCACGTCCGATCCGGCACGGGCTCAGCCGGTTCTCACCCGGCAACCTTGCTGCCTGGCTTGCCAACGTCGTGTTGGGCCGTGACGCCGGCAACGATCGGGGCGGGCAAAAGGGGCTGGGGCGGGGCGGAAGGGCCAGCAGGGTGAGGGGATCCATGCGTGTGCGGCATCGATGGTCCAAGGAGCTCAAAGGTGCACGGTGCATCCTGATCGACGACGTGCTCACTACGGGGGCCACCCTTGCCGAGGCGGCGCGGGCCGTGACGGCGGCGGGCGGTGTGGTTTGCGGCGCCGTGGTTCTCGCGGCCACGAGGCCACCAGCCTACGCCTCCGTAGTGACCGGCGACGACCCCAGGGTGGTTGATAAGACAAAATCAAAAAATAAACGGCTAAAGGATGAATAACACGTGACGATGAACTAACGTCGGTTGTGGGTACCAAGAACAGATGTACCTGTCGATAGCGGCTCGGAAAGGGGCTCGACTGTCCGTCAGACCAGCCCCCAACAGAGTCGTTGTCGTGTCACCGAGTTATTTGGAGGGCACCATGGAGTTCATGATCAGCGGACGAAATCTGACAGTTTCTGACCGCTTTCGCGAATACGCCGGCGAAAAAATCTCGAAGATTGAATCGCTGGGGGATAAGGTCCAGCGAGTAGACGCCAAGGTTTCCAAGGAAACCAATCCCCGGCAGACGCCGGGCCAGCTCACCGTCGAAGTGACAGTCCTGGGCCGAGGCCCCGTTATCCGTGCCGAGGCCACAGCCGCTGACAAATTCGCTGCCTTCGATCTTGCGTACAACAAGCTGCTCGAACGGCTTCGCCGTGCAAAGGACCGCAAGAAGGTCCACCACGGCCGCCACACACCCAAGGCCGTGCGGGAAGCCACGGCAACACTGGAGCCGGCCAGCGCGAGCGAGCCGCTCTACGTCGAGGCAAGCAATCACCAGGAGTCCGAGCCACAAACTGATGAGCGTTCTCCCTACGAGATTGAGAACGACATCCCGGCAGGCGATTCACCCGTCCTGATCCGCCGGAAGGTTTTCCCCGCAGCGTCCCTGACACTTGACGACGCTGTGGACAGCATGGAACTTGTTGGTCACAACTTCTACCTGTTCCTGGACAAGGAAACCAACGCGCCTTCGGTCGTTTACCGTCGCAGTGGTTGGACCTATGGCGTGATTACCCTCGATTCCACATGCGAACCCGGCGAGGAGGCCGTGGAAGAGAAGATCCACGCCTATCGCTCGGATGACCAGGCCGCTACGGCCAAGTAAGGCGTCAACTCCTGCATGAAGGGACTTCAATGACCGCTTCGCTGAGCCTCTCACAGGCACGGCGGATCGCATTGGCAGCTCAGGGTTTGGCAAAGGAACGGCCCACCGGCCCCGTGACACCACGGGCGGTGGGCCGGACCTTTGCCCGGCCAGTTGGTCCAGATCGATTCCGTGAACGTAGTGGCACGCAGCCACTACCTTCCGTTCTTTTCCCGGTTGGGCAACTACGACCCGGACATCCTGCACATCATGGCCGGCCGGAAGCCGCGCAAAATGATGGAGTACTGGGCGCACGAGGCCAGCTTCATCCGGCCGGAGCACTTCCACGACCTGCTTCTGTGGCAAAAACGCGCCTGGGTTGGCGCACACCATCTGGATCCCTTGGAACGCCAGGGCATGGAGGAACGCATACTCGCAGCCCTTGCCTCGGGGCGCCCAATGACCGCATCTGAGCTGACGGCGAAGCTCGGACACGTCCACGACGCTGCACGTGACCAGTGGGGTTGGAACTGGAATATGGTCAAGCGCGTGCTGGAGCACCTCTTTGAAGAAGGAAAGGTCTCCGCGGCTTCAAGGACCCAGCAATTCGAACGCAAATACACCCTGACTGCCAGGGTTGTCCCTGACCTGCCGCCCGCGGTGCTTGATCCCGAAGCATCCTTGGACCGCCTGATCGAGGCCGCTGCCGAAGCCCACGGCATTGGCACGGTACGGTGTTTCTCCGACTACTTCCGTACACCGGTGAAGGCCGGAGCGGAATCGGTCCGGCGTTTGGTGAAGTCCGGCCGACTGGAACCGGTGTCAATCCGTGGCTGGGACCGTGAAACCTTCAAGCACGTCGAGGCAAAGATGCCGCGAAAGGCGGAAGGACGCGCTTTGCTCAGTCCCTTTGACTCCTTGGTTTTCGAACGAAGACGCCTGGAAGAGCTTTTTGGCTTCCACTATCGGATTGAGATCTACACCCCGGCCGCCAAGCGGCGTTTCGGCTACTACGTTCTGCCGTTCCTCCTCAGGGAACGGATCGTGGCCCGGGTGGATCTCAAGGCCGACAGGGCCTCTGGGCAGCTCCTGGTGCGCTCGGCGTTCGGCGAGGCCGGCGCACCGGCGGATACCGCCGTCGAACTTGCGGCGGAGCTTTGCCTCATGGCCCGCTGGCTGGGTTTGGGTGAAGTGGTGGTTTGGCCGGTTGGCGACCTTGCAGCCAGCCTGGCCAAGGAGGCGGCAATCCGCAGTGTCGATCCTGCTGCGCAAGCACAGCCAGGCAGTCCGCTCACAGGTGAACCCGGCAACGTGGCGTTGGTCTCTCCCGTAGACTGAAACAGCCAGAATTCGGCAGCATGAGACTGGGAGCAATTTCACGTGGCATCACTAATCGAAAAACTTCTCCGCACGGGTGATAAAAAGACACTCAAGCAACTGCGGAACTATGCCGATTCCATCAATGCCCTGGAAGACTCTTTCAAGTCCTTCACGGACGCTGAACTCCGTGAGGAAACGGATCGCCTCCGTGCCCGCCACCAAGACGGCGACACCCTCGAGGCCCTGCTGCCCGAAGCCTTTGCCGCCGTTCGCGAGGCGTCATCCCGGACCCTGGGAATGCGGCACTTCGATGTCCAGCTCATGGGTGGCGCAGCCTTGCACCTGGGCAACATCGCCGAAATGAAAACCGGTGAAGGTAAAACCCTCGTTGCGACCGCGCCGGCCTACCTCAACGCCCTCACTGGCAAAGGCGTCCACGTCGTCACGGTGAACGACTACCTTGCCGAATACCAGTCCGAACTCATGGGACGCGTCTACAGGTTCCTTGGCCTGACCAGCGGTTGCATCCTGTCCAACCAGGACCCGACGGTGCGCCGTGAACAGTACGCTGCAGACATCACCTACGGCACCAACAACGAGTTCGGCTTTGACTACTTGCGCGACAACATGGCCTGGGATGCCAGCGAACTGGTGCAACGCGGCCACAACTTCGCAATCGTTGATGAGGTGGACTCCATCCTCATCGACGAGGCGCGGACGCCGCTGATCATCTCCGGGCCGGCACAGGGTGACACCAACAGGTGGTACAGCGAATTCGCCAAGGTTGTCACGCGGCTTCAGCCCGAGGTCGACTACGAGGTCGACGAGAAGAAGCGGACCGTTGGTGTGCTGGAAGCCGGCATCGAAAAGGTGGAGGACTATCTCGGAATCCAAAACCTGTACGAATCTGCCAACACCCCCCTGATTGGCTTCCTCAACAACGCCATCAAGGCAAAGGAATTGTTCAAGCGGGATAAGGACTACGTCATCCTCGATGGCGAGGTCCTGATCGTCGACGAGCACACGGGACGCATCCTTGCTGGCCGCCGCTACAACGAAGGCATGCACCAGGCCATTGAAGCCAAGGAAAATGTCGAAATCAAGGCTGAGAACCAGACTCTCGCCACGGTGACATTGCAGAACTACTTCCGCATGTATTCGAAGCTTTCCGGCATGACCGGTACGGCCGAAACCGAAGCCGCGGAATTCATGAGCACGTACAAGCTTGGCGTCGTCCCCATTCCCACCAACCGGGATATGCAGCGCATCGACCAATCTGACCTCGTCTACAAGAACGAAGTCGTGAAGTTTGATGCCGTGGTCGCTGACATCGCGGAACGCCACGAAAACGGGCAGCCGGTACTGGTCGGAACCACGAGCGTTGAAAAGAGCGAATACCTCTCCAAGCTGCTTGCCAAGGAAGGTATCCGCCACGAAGTCCTCAACGCGAAAAACCACGCACGCGAGGCCTCCATTGTGGCCCAAGCAGGCCGTAAGGGTGCGGTAACCGTAGCCACCAACATGGCTGGCCGCGGTACTGACATCATGCTCGGCGGCAACGCCGAATTCACCGCCATCGCCGAACTCGCCAAGCGTGGCCTCGACCCCGAAGAGAACTCGGAAGAGTACGAGGCTGCGTGGCCCGAAGCCCTGGCAGCGGCAAAACAGGCCGTCAAGGACGAACACGAAGAAGTCCTGAACCTCGGTGGGCTATATGTCCTGGGTACCGAACGCCACGAATCTCGCCGTATCGATAACCAGCTGCGAGGCCGTTCCGGCCGTCAGGGCGACCCCGGCGAATCCCGCTTCTACCTCTCGCTGACAGACGACCTCATGAGGCTGTTCAACTCCGGAGCCGCAGAACGGCTCATGAACAGTTCAGTACCCGACGACGTTGCGCTCGAGTCCAAACTGGTGTCCCGGGCAATAGCCTCGGCCCAGGGCCAGGTGGAGGCGCGCAATGCCGAACAGCGCAAGAATGTCCTCAAATACGATGACGTCCTCAACCGCCAGCGTGAAGCCATCTATGGTGACCGTCGCCGGATCCTCGAAGGCGACGACCTTCACGAAAAGGTCCAGTACTTCCTTGAAGACACCATCAATGCCCTCATCGAGGCGGCGACCGCCGAAGGGACCGGCGACGACTGGGACTTCAACCAGTTGTGGACAAACCTGAAGACTCTTTACCCGGCCACAGTTACTCCCGAGGACATCATCGAGGAGGCCGGCGGCAAGTCGCGCGTCACGGCAGAGTTCCTGAAGGAAGAGATCCTCTCCGACGCCCGGCTCGTGTACCAGGCTCGCGAGGAAGCCATCGGATCGGAGAGCATGCGCGAGCTTGAACGCCGCGTTGTACTCTCGGTCCTTGGACGAAAGTGGCAAGAACACCTCTACGAGATGGATTACCTCAAGGAAGGAATCGGTCTCCGGGCGATGGCCCAGCGCGATCCCCTGGTCGAGTACCAACGTGAGGGCTTCGTCATGTTCCAGAGCATGATGGAAGCCATTCGCGAAGAGAGCATCGGGTTCCTGTACAACCTTGAAGTAGAAGTAACGCCCGCCGAAGACGTAGTGGTTGCCGACGACACTGCTCGTGGCACGCACACAGAGCACCATGATCCCCAAATCCGGGCGGCTGGCCTGCAGGCACCGGAGAAACCGGCCCAGCTGCAGTACACCGCCCCCGGCGAGGACGGAGCAACCCAGACCCGGATCGAGGGCCGTGCTTCAGGTCGTTCCGGCAACCCCGCCAAGGCGGCTGGCCAGGAGCCACGTAAACCGGCAAAGAAAAAGCGCCGCTGACCCCTCGGAAGCTGCGGATCTTAAGGGCGAACCCCGGACCACAAGGTCCGGGGTTCGCCCTTTTTCCATTGATCCCACTCCTGCGATGCGGATGCCCTCGGCCACCATCAGCCAATTTCGAGTGCGGTAACCTGCCAAACGCCATCCACACGTTCCAGCCTCATAGCTACCGCGCGGCAGCGTTGTTCCTCCGCCACCACGATGCTGGCCTCACAGATGGACTCCGAAATGGAGCACGCCCGAACGGAACGGACCATCGGACTGCTGTGGGGCTGCTGACTGCCGCGGACCCTCGCGGCATGTTTTCGGGTGAGGGCCGCCCGGTGCTGCAACGCTAGATAGCACTCAGGGTCAAGGGAGCGTGAGAGCTGCTGGAGGGGCCGGGTCCCGGCGAGGACCTCCAAGGCGGCCTGGGCAATGCTCCGCGCGACAAGCCGAACATCGACGTCCGTGCCGCTAGAGCCACGGACGGCGCTTGTCCCTCTTCCGCTTTGGCGGCTTGCAGGCCTGCTTGGAGTCGTAACGGTCATGGTCATACCTCGTGCATTCACAACATAGGCTCGGGCGTGGGGACGCCTTTGCCTGGGTGGCTTCTGCTGGGATGACGCTGGTTGGGAAACGACGTGCGGTTGGAGCCCCTGAGTGGGCTCCCATGCGAACCCTAAGGTCCGCGGCTGCTGACCTAGCCGGGGGAAGGAGGTTGCAGGACCTGACCTGGATGAAGCATGGTCGGGTCAGCACCAATCGTGGAGCGGTTCGCGTCGTACCATTTGGGCCAGGACAGCGCGATGTCTACGTCGGTGGCGAAAGGACCCAGCCGGGAAGCGGCAATGGACCACAGCGAGTCTCCAGGTTGCACGATGACGTCCGCTTTGCCAGCGGAAGCGTCCTGCCGTGACGCGGGCCGGCTCAGAAGTCCAGGATCAACAACAGGGAGCTGCGGACGCCAGCCGGGGTTGATTGCCTCGACCTGTGGTGTAACGGTTCCGACGGGCGCCGCAGTGCCTGCGCTTGGTGCGCTAGGCGATGTGGGAGTCCACGATGCACCGGTGGAATTGGAGGTCACGGTGTCTGTGGCGTGCCAGCCCGGCTCCGGTTGTGTTGCTGCTTGCGCGATACCGGAGGCGAGGAGGTTTAGACCGAGCACTGCTGCCGCAAGGCGCAGCATGAAGCCGGGACTGAATTTGGAGATGGTGCCGGCCGTCTTTGACTGACCTCTCCGCTGCATGGCAGTCGCCAGAAAGGCAAGGAAAAACGACAGGGCCCACCAAGCCACGATGGAGGTGCCTACGGCGCTTGCGGCAATGCCTAGAAGGTGTTCAAGGGAGGACTGCTGCTGATGGTTTTCAGCAGCCAACCATTGGCTGAACAGGATGCTGCCCACGAACGCAAGGAGCAAACCAAGCCCGAGTAACGAAGCAGCAAGGGCCAGGTCCCTGCGTAGTGTGTGCGCCATTCCAAGCCCCCAAAGCTTAGTTTGATGTCATTTGACCGTGTTTGACCCATTGTGATGGGTTCTGCACTCGGTTGTCCAATCAGTTCCACCGGATGACGGTTGGATTGTCCTGGGTCCCTAGTGCAGCCTAGTCTGGCCACATGAGATGGGACTCTCTCTTCAGCGATTTGGAAGCACAATTTTCGGCCGAACGCGCCCTCGAGTCCGAATCCGAGATAACGGAGCGGGCCCGCGTTGAGCTCGGCACCGTAGAACTGAACGACCGCCTCCGCGGCGTGGTCGGCGCAGGTATCAAGGTCATGCTGGTGGATGGCACCATTCTCCGGGGTGGGCTCAGCCATATCGGGAGCGAGTGGATAGTGCTTACCGAAGGGGCGCGGCAATGGTTGATCCCGCATGGATCCGTGCTCTCTTACCAAGGACTTGGGAGGCTGGCCATCAAGGAAGCATCCCGCGTGCAACGTTCATTGGGGATTGCTTCCGCGTTGCGGGCGTTGTCCAGGGGCCGCGTCCCACTTGTTGTCTACCTTGCTGTCCGGAAAGGCGACGGCCACAAGCTCGACGGGGTTATCGACAGGGTAGGGAAGGGCCACTTTGATCTGGCCGTTGTGGTGTCTGGTGAAGAGAGGCGGGCTGGAAGCGTGGCGGCAGTAGTGACCGTTCCGTTCGACTCCCTAACGGCCATTAGCTCGAACAGCGGTCAAGGATTCTAGCGCTGCGCCGTCTTGGACCTGGACTCTTCGATCATCCGGCTGGCTTCTGCATAACGATCCTGGATGTACTGCTCCAGCATGGTTTCCTCAATACGCCACTGTCCGCGCCCTCCCACCTGTATAGCCTTCAACTCCCCGCTTCGCACCAAGGCGTAAGCCTGGGGGGAGTTTATTTGGAGTTGTTCGGCGACGTCCGCCAGAGTCAGGAATCGGGGCATGGCTCCATTTTGCCATCGGTATTGCTGTTTGGGGTAGTTATCCACAGTTTCGGCCCATTTGGGGCCATTGGCTTTGGGGCAGCCGGTCACCGCCGGTAAGAATGGGGAGGCAGGTGCACGGGACCTGCCCAAACTCATAATGGGGGAGCTGGAAAATGAGTCCAAACGCAGCCGTTGCCGCCGCACGCTTAAAGAAGCCGTCATGGAAGGACCCTCGGCTGCTGGTCGGGATCCTTCTGGTACTTCTCTCCATTGCGGGCGTCGTGGCGCTGGTGGGAACGGCTGACAAGACTATTCAGGTGTACGCTGCCCGGGAGAACATAGCAGTTGGCCAGCCCGTCACCGAAGCCGATTTCTCCATTGTGAAAGTGCGCTTGGACGCCGTTGAGTCAAGCTACGTCACCGTCGAAAGTGGACTCCCGCCGGACAAAGTCGCGTTACAGAGGGTGGCGAAGAACCAATTGATTCCGCAGGACAGCCTGGGTACGGCCGACCTCCTCAACCGCAAGCCGGTGGCTATCTCCGTGGATGAAGAGCTTCCCACCCAGGCAGTCCCTGGGGCTCGAGTGGATGTATGGGTTGCCATGCCGGGAACCGACAGATCATTCGCGGAACCTGAGCTGTTGTTGCCGGGCGCAGAAATCGCACAGGTGATGGAGGGCTCCACTACCTTGGGTGCCTCGAAGACCAAAGTGGTGCTGGTGCTGGTGACGGATGAGCAAATGCCCAGGCTGCTCGGTGCGCAGGCCAACGACGCCAAGGTGTCCGTCGTCTGGAACCCGGCGGGGTTGGCCCGGTGAGCATTCCCGTCATAACAGTTGGCGCGGCTGAAGAGGATGTCGTGGGTGGGCTTGAGCGCTTGCACGGCCCGGTAACGGTTGTCCGGCGTTGTTCCGAGCTTGCCGAAATGATTGCCGCATGCCAAAGCGGACTTGCCCTGGCCGCCGTCGTCGCCGAAGGCTGCCGCGAGTTGACCTCAACGCTCGTTGACCGCCTCGCGGCGGTAGGTGTATCGGTAGTAGCCCTGACGGATGATCCGGAGGAAGCGCGGCGACTCCAATCGATTGGCGTCGTTGCCGCCGCTCCGGGAATCGATCCATCCGCCCTCGCCGACCACATCTCCGAAGCAGTCGGGCGTGTGGCGTCAGCTGCTGGACCAGGCTATGGGTACGGCAGTGGATTCGCGGAACCGTCCGCGGATCTTGCATCGGTGCCGGCGCCGGAAGCTTTGGAGGAACCGCCGCGCGGACAAGGGGAGATCATCGCTGTTTGGGGGCCAACAGGTGCGCCCGGCAGGACTCTGGTGGCAGTCAACATAGCGGCAGAACTCGCGGCGGACGGCAAATCCGTGATCCTGGTGGACGCTGACAGCTATGGTGCCGGTGTTTCGGCGGTTCTGGGACTGCTGGATGAATCAGCTGGACTGGCCCAGGCGTGCAGGCTTGCCGATCAGGGCTTGCTCGATGACAGGGCCTTGGAGTCCGCGGCTGCGTTCGTGTTCACCACAGCAGGTGCTTTCCGTGTCCTCACCGGAACCACGCGCGCGGACCGTTGGACTGAACTCAGGGCAGGGGCGCTGTCCGTGGTTCTCGACCTTGCCCGGCACGCGGCGGACTTCGTTGTGGTGGACACAGGATTTTGCTTCGAGTCGGATGAAGAACTGAGCTTCGACACAATGACTCCGCGGCGTAACGCGGCGACCCTCCGCAGCCTGGAAATGGCCGACGCGGTGCTCGCCGTGGGAGCAGCGGATCCCATAGGGATACCGCGCCTGGTTCGCGGCTTGGCCGAACTGGAGGCAACCATCCCAGAGGCGTCCCCCCGAATAGTGCTGAACAAGGTCAAGCGGTCCACCGTGGGCCATTCGCCCAGAAGGCAATTGGACGAAGCCTGGGAGCGGTTCGGCCCTGGTTCGGGCATCGATGCGTACTTACCCGCGGATTCGGCTGCCTGCGAGCTCGCCCTTCTGACTGGCTCCGTGTTACTCGAAGCCGCCCCGGATTCGCCCCTCCGTCAGGCAATCGCCCAGCTCGTTTGTGCGCCTGTCCAGCGAAATCGCAATTCTTTCAGGCGATCAACCAGAGTCCTGCGGTTCCATAAGCGCTAGGCTCAACATGTGGGCTGCAGAGTCGCAGCAATCAACTTGTGATGGAGGCGTTTGTCGATGTCGTCAGGATCCAGCGTGGAGGATCGGTCCGATGCAGCAGTTGTCCGTGAAGGGTTCTTCGGTGACTACTATGAGCATCTCGCAGAGGAGGACTCCCGCGCATACTCGCCTGAACTGTTGATGTCGCGGGCATCCCATCACAGGACTGTTGCCCAGTCCCGCCGACCAGGCAACGCCGTGGTGGAAATCTCCGCCGAATCTGACCGAAGCGTCGTCTATATCGTTACCGACGACATGCCCTTCCTCGTCGACTCGGTCAACGCGGAGCTTGTTCGCCAGAACTGCGCCATCCGACTCGTGATGCACCCCTTGTTCGTGGTTACCCGCGATCGGGTGTCCGGGGAACTGGCCAAGATCTCCAGGGTCCCCTCCAACGTCGGTATCTCCAGCGGCGATACAGCAGCCCTGCCCAGCGTGGCCCACCTGCTCGGTGACGGCGACAACGCATCGCACATGGAATCGTGGATCGCTGTCGAGATCGACCGCGTGAACGATGAAGTCCGCGAACAATTGGTTTCCGGTCTGCAACGAGTCCTGGGCGACGTCAGGGCAGCGGTCGAAGACTGGCCGAAAATGCGCAGCAAGGCACTCGAATTGGCTGAGGCGCTGGGGGGCGTATCCCATCCTGAACAGGTTGCCGAGCTCCGGCAGGCCCAAGACCTCTTGCGATGGCTGGATAACGGCAACTTCACCTTCCTGGGGTACCGGGAATACGACCTCGTCAATGAAGACGGCGAAGACGTGCTTCAGCTGCGGGAAGACAGCGGCCTGGGCCTGCTCCGCGCCGGAGATTCCACCCGCCAGGTCCAGCACCTGACGGATGCAGGTCGAAAGCGCGCAAGGGAGAAGCGCGCCTTGGTCATCACCAAGGCCAACTCGCGCTCCACCGTGCACCGGCCTGCCTACCTTGATTACATCGGCGTCAAAAGCTTCGATGCCCTGGGCAATGTGAACGGTGAAAGGCGCTTCATTGGGCTCTTCGCCACGAGTGCCTACACCGGATCCGTGCGCAGCATACCGATTGTGCGCGACAAGGTCGATGCTGTCCTGCGCAATGCAGGGTTCCCGATCGACTCCCACTCCGGCAAGGACCTTTTGGGCATCCTCGAGACGTATCCCCGCGATGAGCTGTTCCAGATTGAGATACCTGATCTCGCTGCCACAGCCACAGGCATTCAGCGCCTGCAGGAACGTCGGCGCACCAAGCTGTTCCTCCGGCCGGACATTTACGGCCGGTTCATGTCAGCTGTGGTCTACCTGCCCCGCGATCGCTACACCACCAGCGTCCGACTCCGGATCGAGCAGGAACTCCGCGAAACTTTCCAGGCCGAGAGCATTGACTACGAGGCGCGGATTACCGAGTCGGCTTTGGCCCGTGTCTTCTTCAGGATCAGGTTGCCCCGCACCGCGGAACTTGCCGAGGTCAATGTAGAAGAGCTCGAACACCGCCTGATGCGGGCATCGAGGTCCTGGAGCGAAGGTATTGCTGAAGTCCTGCGCGAGAACCGTCCCGCGGCGGAAGCCGATGTCTTGTCGGCGCTGTGGGCTGAGGCATTCCCGGCCGGTTACCGCGTGGATTACGAAGTCGAAGATGCGCTGGAGGACATCGAGCGTTTCGAGAAGTACGGTGCCCAAGCGGAAAGGGCCGGGGGAGCCACCAAGCAGGTCAAGCCCGGCGTGCACGTTTACCTTCCGGAGGGTGCCGGTGAGGCGTTGGAAGAAGACGCACGCGTCAAGCTCTATTTGATGGAGCCCAAGAGCCTCAGCCAAATCCTTCCCTACTTCCACAACCTTGGCCTCGAAGTGTTGGACGAGCGGCCCTTCGAGATTGAAACCGCAGACAACCGGGACTTCTTCCTTTACGACCTTGGGCTTAAGTACCCTGCCGGGGTTGATCCCCTGACAACCGGTGACCTCCTGGGCGATTCTTTTGGGGCTGCGGTCACCGGGGCGGTGGAGTCGGACAACTTCGACCGGTTGGTGCTCCGCGAAGGCATGCACTGGCGGCAGGTGGTCGTGCTGCGTGCGTACGCCAAGTACATGCGCCAAATGGGTAACACCAACTCCTTTGGATTCATCGCTGACACACTCCTCGGGAATCCCGATGTAGCCCGGGGCCTCAATGAGCTCTTCTCGGCGCGCTTCGATCCCGCCGTCGCGGAGGACCTCAGGCCCGAACGCCAGGCTGCTGCGCGGGACGCACTCGCGGAATCCATTGAGCAAGTAGCCACCCTGGACGCCGACCGCGTCCTTCGGACCTTCGTCAACCTCATCGAGTCGACGTTGCGGACCAACTACTTCCAAAACAAGGACTACGTCAGCTTCAAGCTCGACCCCACCTCGATTGACGGGCTTCCTTTCCCACGTCCCATGTTCGAGATCTGGGTCTACTCCCCGAGGGTGGAAGGGGTGCACCTGCGCTTTGGGAAGGTGGCCAGGGGTGGCCTTCGCTGGTCGGATCGGCGGGAAGATTTCCGCACGGAGATCCTGGGCCTCGTTAAGGCCCAGACTGTCAAGAACGCAGTGATCGTCCCCACCGGCGCCAAGGGCGGGTTCTTCGCCAAGAAACTGCCCAACCCTGCCGTGGACCGTGCGGCCTGGATGGCCGAAGGAATCGAGAGCTACAAGACTTTCATCCGGGGCCTGCTGGACATCACCGACAACCTCGTCACCTCCGCGGACGGCGAGAGGCTCGTGCCGCCGTCGGACGTTGTCCGTCACGACGGTGACGACTCCTACCTTGTGGTGGCAGCTGACAAGGGAACCGCAACGTTCTCGGACACCGCCAATGGACTGGCTGCCGAATACGGTTTCTGGCTCGGCGACGCCTTTGCCTCCGGCGGTTCGGTCGGCTACGACCACAAGGCCATGGGCATCACCGCACGTGGCGCTTGGGAATCCGTCAAGCGGCACTTCAGCGAGTTGGACCTCGACACCCAATCCGAAGAATTCACGGTGGTCGGTGTGGGGGACATGTCAGGCGATGTCTTCGGCAATGGCATGCTGCTTTCCCGGCACATCCGGCTGCTTGCCGCTTTTGACCACCGCCATATCTTCCTGGATCCGACCCCCGATGCGGCGGCGTCCTTCGCCGAAAGGCAGCGGCTCTTCGAACTGCCCAGGTCTTCCTGGGATGACTACGACCGCTCCCTCATCAGCGAAGGCGGCGGCGTATACGCACGGCAGGCCAAGACCATCCCGGTTTCGGACCAGGTCCGCAAGGCGCTGGGCCTGCCCGACGGAACCACTCAGCTAAGCCCGCCGGAACTACTCCGTGCGATCCTGCTGGCACCCGCCGACCTTCTCTACAACGGCGGCATCGGGACCTACGTCAAGGCCAGTACGGAGACGCATGCTGCGGTGGGGGACAAGGCAAACGACGCGATTCGCGTGGATGGCCGTGACCTTCGGGTCAAGGTTGTGGGCGAGGGTGGAAACCTCGGGTTGACCCAGCGCGGACGTATCGAGGCTGCCCTGCAAGGGGTCATCCTTAATACGGATGCGATTGACAACTCGGCCGGCGTGGACTGCTCCGACCACGAGGTCAATATCAAGATCTTCGTGGACCGCATGGTGGCAGCCGGCAAGCTGGAAGCCTCGGACCGTGCGTCGTTCCTGGCTGATATGACCGATGAAGTGGGACGGCTGGTCCTGCAGGACAATATCGACCAGAACATCCTGCTCCTCAACGACCGGACACGGGTTGCGGACTGGAGCCCGAGCTACGAGCGCCTCATGGACTGGCTGGAGAAGTCCGCGGACCTCAAGCGCGACCTTGAAGCCTTGCCCACCACCGATACCCTGCGTGCACGGTTGGAACAAGGCCAGGGCCTGACGTCTCCGGAGCTGGCCGTCCTGGCCGCCTACGCAAAGATCGAACTGGGTGCCGCCCTTCGGGACAGCAACCTCGCCGATGATCCGTGGTTCGCGGACACCATCCGCAACTACTTCCCCAAGCAGTTGCGCGAAAAGTTCGACGCCGAATTGGACACCCATCCGCTGCGGCGCGAGATCATCGCCACTGTGGTCGCCAACGACATCATCAACCTGGGCGGCATCACCTTCGCGTTCCGGGCCATGGAAGAAACGTCGGCCAATGAAGTGGCGGTCGCGAAGGCATTCGTGGCCCTGCGGGAAATCTACGACCTCGATCCCATGGTTGCTGAACTGAATGCGCTCCCAGCGTCCTTCCCGACAGAACACTGGAGTGAAGTCCACCTGGACGTACGCCGGTTGCTTGACCGCGCGGTGCGGTGGGTACTGGGGCAAGGGATGGCGTCCCAGCCCATTTCCGAGGTCGTGGAATCGTTCAAGCCCATGCTGGCTCCGCTGCGCGCGAAGCTGCTGGACTACCTGCGGGGCGAAGACAAGGTCCGCATCACCGGCTGGTTGGAGAAGGCACGCGGTTGGGAACTGCCGGATCACCTGGCGCACAGGTGGGCGGAGCTGTTCGAGAGCTATGCCCTCCTGGATATTGCCCGGATTGCCCGGACCGGAAACGACACGGTCGAAGACGTCGCCCACGTCTACTACACGGTGTTCAACCGCTTCCACGTCGATTCACTGCTGGAGCGGATCAGTTCGCTTCCACGTGACGACCGCTGGCAAGCCCTGGCCCGTGCGGCACTCAGGGATGACCTGTATTCCACGGTGGCAGACATGACGACGTCGGTACTTGAGTCGACGGAGTCCGGCGCCTTGGCGGAAGATCGTCTCAAGGCATGGGAAGGGCAAAATGCCGAGCAGCTCGGCCGCGCCAAGACCATGTTTGATGAGGTCAACGCACTCGAAGCCGACGACATGGCGTCACTGTCGGTAGCATTAAGGCTCTTGAGGTCAATCGTTCGACGCTAGGAGCAAGTCCCGGCGTCGCAAATGGAGGTGCAGTGGCAATCTTTACAGACCCCATCAGGGAACACGCTGATTTCGGGCCTGGAGATGCCGAATGGCTGCACCTCCTCGTCGGTGACTGGCAGATGGTCGCCGACCTGGCTTTCGCGGACCTCGCGTTGTGGTTCCCGCATCCAGAGCTCGGCTACATCGCCCTCGCCCACGTGCGTCCGTCGACATCGCATACGGTGTTCCACGCGGATTTCGTGGGTGAGGGCATCCGCTCCGACCTCCGCCCGTTGGTGGACAAGGCGTGGAACAGCCGATCCATCGAACGATCCAGCGAAACGAGCTGGAGCAGCGAGATGGCATTGCGCGTCGAGGCAGTTCCCATGGTGCGCAACGGCCGAACACTTGCAGTTGTCACCTCCCACATGGACCTGTCCAGCTCACGGATGCCGTCCCGGTTGGAACTGACCTATCGCCAGTGCGCGTACGACCTCCTGCGGATGGGAACGCTCGGGTTGTGGCCCGATTTTGCCTCGCCCACGGGGTCCCGTCGAGGAGCGCCCCGGGTTGGTGACGGGCTTATCAGGCTCGATTCCGATGGCATTGTGCAGTATGCCAGCCCCAACGGAGTGTCCGCCTTCCGCCGACTCGGTGAAGTGGAATCGTTGGAGGGGCGTTCCCTGGCCGAAGTGACGGCGGGCCTGCTCAAGGATCGACGCATGGTGGACGAAACCCTGCCATTGGTTGTCACGGGCCGGATGCCCTGGCGCAGTGAAATCGAATCCAGGGGAGTGAGCCTGTCCCTTCGGGCCATTCCGCTGCGCGACGAGCAGCACCGGTTTGGTGCCCTCGTTCTGTGCCGTGATGTTTCGGAGCTTCGCCGGCGGGAAATGGAACTCGTTACCAAGGATGCCACCATCCGGGAGATACATCACCGGGTGAAGAACAACCTGCAGACAGTGGCCGCCCTGCTGCGCATGCAGTCCCGCCGGATGGTCAGCGACGAAGCCAAGCAAGGGCTGGAACAGGCCATGCGGCGCGTGGCCACCATTGCCCTGGTTCATGAGACCCTTTCGCAGGGCCTGACTCAGAGCGTCGATTTCGATGAGCTGATTGGACGGCAGTTCCGGTTGTCGGCTGAGGTTGCCTCGCCTTCCCAGCAGGTACGGACAGAACGTTCAGGCCTGTTCGGCGAATTGCCCAGCGACTTTGCCACTCCGCTGGCATTGGTCATCAATGAACTCGTCACCAACGCTGTGGAACACGGGCTGGAGGGACGAACGGGCACCGTATGGTTGTTGGCTGACAGGGCGGACGGGGACGGGAACGACGAATTCCTGACGGTTACCGTTGCCGACGACGGCGTCGGATTGCCCGATGGGCAATACACGGAGGGCCTGGGCCTTCAAATTGTCCGCACACTGGTCACCAGCGAGCTCGGGGGATCGATCCAGTGGAGCCCGCGCGAAGGGGGCGGCACCGCCGTCGAAATCGTCTTGAACCTGGCGCGGTCCTAGAGGTCCCGGTCCTTGGGCCGGTCCCTAGGGCCCGAGGAGCGGGGACCCGGGGAGTGACTCAGGGTAGACCCTTGGGTAGCCTGGGCTGGACCCATGGCGAGCTGAAGCGTGGCGGGTTAACACAGAAGGCCGCGGACCCTAGGGTCCGCGGCCTTCTTTGTTAAGTTCTTTGCCTAGGAAGCGCGGCGTGCGCGAGCTGCCCGGCGCTTGAGGGCCCGTCGCTCGTCTTCGCTCATGCCGCCCCAGACGCCGGCGTCCTGGCCGGATTCCAAGGCCCACTGCAGGCAGGTATCAACTACGGGGCAACGACGGCAAACGCTTTTGGCTTCTTCTATCTGGAGAAGTGCTGGTCCGGTGTTGCCGACTGGGAAGAAGAGCTCCGGGTCCTTGTCGAGGCAGGCTGCGCGATTACGCCAATCCATGCTGATCAGTCACTCCATTCGTGAGAACTAGTAGGGCCCCTTTTGTGAAAACATTCACGAGAGGCTCCAAAGGAAAGGGGCCCGCATGGGCCCCCTTGGTCGTCTGAGTCAAGCGTTTCATGCTAACGCCTTGTAAACAAGGGGTGTTAGTGGACGAAATGCCCGGAATCTGTGAGCGATGCATCACATCAGCTGCCAGTGCCCTCACTGCTAGATGACTATGTCCGGTAGTGTGCCAGTGTGTCAAGACCTCCAGTTAACCCTGCCCAATCCACGCCTGAACCCGACGGAAATGACGGGCGGGACGCACCGAGGTCCGGCGCATCCCGGGCCCCCGGACGCACTGCGCGGCCGCTTGGCGTCACAGTTATTTCCCTGGTTGTCGTACTGGAAGCATTGGCTCTCCTGGGCGCTGCCGCTTGGTACGCTTTCGAACTGCTTACCGGAGCACCTGTCCTCACGTTCTGGGGTGCGATCTTCACTCTGGGGCTGCTCCTGGCGTTTTCCGCGTGGCTGTTTGCCGTGGGCCACTTCCTGTTCCGGGGGTACAGGTGGACCCGGGCGGCCGCCCTGGTGGCCCAGTTGTTTGTCCTCACTATCGGGTTCCCCACGATGACCGGCGGTTTGGTGCTGCCGGGCTTGGCGATGATCGTTCCCGCCTTGGTGGCGATAGTGTTCTTGTTCCAAAAGGATGTCATCGCCTACGCATCGCGCACCGGCGGTGCTTCCGCGGCGCTATAGGCTGCCACCTGCCGTGCCAGCAGGTGGCAGGCCAGCGGTTAGGACCCCTTGAAACGGCGTCACGTCCTTTCCGTGGATGACGAAACCCCTGCCTGGGCGTCCGGATCCATTAGTGTCCAGCCTTGCTCCGAGGAGTTCGCCATCGTGCGGCGTCGACGGAGCCAAGACCACCCCAGTACCAGAGGCCCGCACGTCGCCGGCAAGAGGCAGGCGATGCACGAGCGCCGGTCCGGGTGTGGCTGTGAGCACAATTCCCCGGACTTTCCCGGCCAGTGCGGCGAGCGCATGGCAGCCTCCCGTATCCAGGGAGTCGGCGTCGTCCACCAACAGGATGCTGTTGGGGTCCAAGACTCCAGCTTCTGCTTCGTGTGCGATTGAAGCCCAAAATGAACCTGTCCCGTCCGTGCTGTCAGGGTAGACCCATGGCACCAAGGGGTTGAGTTGGTGAAGGGCCGCCAGTACGGAGCTTTTTCCGGAATGGCGGCCACCCAGGATGGCACTGACACCCCGGTTGGGAAGGGGTAGGGCTACGGGAAGTGCTTCGTCGCCCCCAACGCCCATCCACAGTGGGGTTAGCGCATCTTCTTCAGCCATACCCGGGGCAGGCGAATCCGCATCGTTGGGGAGTGGAGTATTCGTGCAGGGTCCCGAATCCAAGGCATGCTGCGGTACTTCCGCCAGGCGCTGGAAGAAGTCCTCGGCGCCCAAGGTTTCAGGTAGTGGCCTGATGCGGAAAGGCGGTTGGGATCTCCCCAAGTCCTTGAAGGGCCACGCGCAGGAGTTCGGTGCTTCCCGGAACTGTGCCACGTTGGTCTGTCCGTCAACGAAATTGCCGGTGACGACACCCCGACCGGCTAGGTCCTCGACATCGGGAAGGCGGGGCCAGTGGAAACGCGATTCCTCAGTGGATCCGCTGGGAAAGTACGCCCGGTTGGGGATTGCAGCAAAAAAGCGCGAGCTGACGAGCTCCCTTTCACCGGAAATCAGCACAGTGATGCCCAGTGACGTGCCGTCGCGGACGATGTCCTGCAATGCAGCCTCTACCCACCCAAAAACCCCGTTCCGCAGGGCGTTTGCCCACGAGCACCATCCCGTCACCACCAGAACCAGTGGGGTGCCGGTTCGTACCGCATTCCGGGGGTCCCGCCGAGCGTCCATCTCCGCTGCAAGGCGCTTCACGATTTGCGCCGCCAGAAGCAGCTGATGCAGCCCGGCCCTGGCCCCCAGCCGTTCCTTTTGAACCACGTCCTCCAACAGCCCGATGCCGTCAAGGACATAGAGATGTGGTTGCGGTTGAGCCGTGGCCAGCATGGCGGCCGCGGCCCTGAAGCAGGTCAGTATGCCGCTGGATGCGCTGCCGATCATTGCCAGATGTCCATGTTCGGACGGAATCCATATCAACGGTTCGACGACTTGCTGGGCTGGCTTATCCACCAGTGCGAGGGGTCCAACGCACCATGATGACAGCGTCGTGGAGCCCGCGCCTGGGCCCGTTCCGGTGGCAAGGAGCTGGTCGGACCAGGTTATTGAACTGGGAAGCGGTTGGGCTATTGGCGACCGCGGCTGCAGCCCGCTGACGGCTTGCCAGAGTTCCTGGAGGGAGGAAATAACGGTGCTCGTTCCATCCTCGATCTGGTCATTCCTGTCAGCGGGTCCGGCCCCGGCGGCTGCGCGTTGCAGTAGGGCCTGGCCAACGGTCTTGACGAGGACCAGCCCGTAGCCCGACCCGGAACCGGAAGCCCTGGTTCCGGGAGGCACGGCAAGTGATGCTGTCTGGAATTCTTCGGCTTCTCCAGAGGCCCGGGCTAGAAACGCCCGTCCCGGAGTCCCGACCCGAATGGAACCGGCGGCCTTGCTGTTGATGATGTCGGAGGACTCCGCGTCCGATTGAACCCTCAGCGCGATGCTGGAAGTGACGTTTGCCCGGATGTCTGCAGTGAGGGCTCCCTGCGGCCTTTGCGTTGCCATCACCAAGTGGATTCCCAAGGATCGTCCGATGGCTGCAATGCGCATGAGTTCTTGAAGGGCGCCCGGAGCTTGCTCCACGAGCATGCGGAATTCATCAATGACCAGAAGCAGATGTGGCATTGGAGGGGAATGCCGCTCCATGCGGTGGTATTGGCTGAGGTCCGAAACGCCCGCCGCAGCGAGTACCTCCTCCCTGCGGCTGATTTCTGCACGGAGCGAGACGAGGGCTCGATCGAGATGATGCCTGGTGAGGTCGGTCAGTAGTCCTACGCAGTGCGGGAGGCGTGCCAGTGGACCCAGTCCTGAACCACCCTTGAAATCGACGAACAGGAAAGTTGCGGAGTCCGGAGAGTGGCTTAGCGCTATGGAAGCCACCAGGGTTCGCAGCAATTCAGACTTTCCGGAGCCTGTGGTTCCGGCAACCAAAAGGTGTGGGCCGTCGAGCTTGAAGTCGAAGGTCATGGGACCTTCGCGGCCCTGGCCAAGCACGGCAACCAGTCCGTTCCGGCTGGTGGGGTCGGCCCAGCGGCGCAGCAGCCTGCGCTGGCCGCCCGGATGCAGGTCACCGAACGAGCAGCTGTCGGGAATGGCGCGGCCATTGCTGGCCCACTTGGTCCAGGCCTCGGCGGCTGAGAGCCGACAGAAAGCGTCAAACACGTCCACGGGGGTGAGGTCCGGGATAAAGTCGCGACTGCTGCCGTCCATCCTGACGACGCCAGTGATCCCGGATGGTGCCAATTCCACAGCCGGCAGCAGATGTGCCGGCGAGGCGGAGCAGTCGATGACCTGCCAGCCAATCCGGTGGGCAGCTGTAAGCAGCGATGTCATGGATTCCACACCGCTTCCCCCGGGATCATCGACCACGACAAGCCTGCCAGTGGAGGTGCCGTGCTGGTCGAGGGCTGTGAGCGCGGCAAAGTAACTGGCTGCCAGAGTCACGCAGGGGAGGAAACGGGCAGCCAGGGGCAACCTACTGACCGGTCCCAGCACGATGACTGCTGTGTCGGCCGAGCTTTGGAAGCTGCCCAGCTGCATCAGCAGAAAACGGAGCAACGCGTCCACATGGTCCGGCCGTCCACGAAGCTTCACCAGCGGGAGCTTCGGATCCAAGGTCACAGCGGCCATTCCGATGGGAGGTGGCCGGAAATGGGGATCGTGGGGAACCATACGAATATTCGCCTGGGCGCTCTTGCTGATGCCGAGCCGCACCCAGGCGCCGTCGTCCACCGGTCGCAGCCCGGCCGGCGTCGAACCGTCTCCCGGCTTCGAGGCCGGAGGCTGGGTTTCTTGGCCAGCCACGCCCATGGGCGGGGGTGGACGGTAGGTGGCCATGATGATGTCGGCGGCAGAGGGAGAGCACCGCCGGCGTCGCGCGATATCTTCCTGAACCGCCCGTGAAAGGGCCACGACCCGCTCCTTTCGCCCTTTTCTGCCGGTGAGCAGCGGGACCAGGAGGCTGACCGCGGAGAGTGCGGTGAAGCCCAGATACATCCATGCACCAGTGACAGCAACCAGGGCTACGCCGGCTACTAACGGCAGTCCCGCGGCCAGCGCCAAGGGCAGGCGGCGGGGGGTGGGCGAAGTGTGCACAACATCAAGGGGTTCCTCCACTGAGCACCCGGCGAGGCTGGAGAGCGGTGAAAGGGCACTCTTATGGGTGGAAATGCTGAAAGTCGAGTTGCCGCAGCGGATTAAGGATTCGGAGCTGATGGGGCTTCGCCTCGCTGCCTTACCGCAGACGGACACAGGTGCAGCGCCGACTACTTGGCTCAAGGTTACGGCGGTGCCGGTAACCTCCAGTACAGCCTGCTCCCGTGACATCGAGGAATCCGGCACCGAGATATCGACAGGACCGCGACCGATGATGAACCGCCCACGGTGGAGCCGGAAGACGGAGCCGGCAGCGGGTCCAGAGTGGGCCAGCAGCACCAGTGGCACCGATCCGGCGTCCGGATGCTGAGGTTGCGGGGAGCCATCCACCAGGATGGCTCCGGATACCAAGGGGGGAACTCCTACGGTCAGAGCAGATACTTCCTGTCCCTGAAGTGTAAGAAGGCCGGTGCCATGGGCTTCCGCAATGAGGGATTGAACGTGGACGCCGGACGTGCCAGCAGGCACCGCAATGGACAATTCCGCGGGCGCGGAATTCCGCCCAGCACCGGGACTATGGACCAGTGTGCACTCCAGTGTCATCGGGTTTCCTCTCGCAATGGCTTGCTTCACCACTGACGATAGGGACTCCGCGACGGGAGTTCTGGACCCTTAATGGCGTATGTGGACAACGAAGCCAAGCCTGTGCCTCATGCCGCTGCCTTGACGCCGGGGCATGGTGTCTCAGCTAAGATGAGATTCGTTGTCGCGTGTGCTCAATGAGGAAGGACCTTCACCGGTGATAGTGGTTGCGGAGAGCGCCGATGTTTCAGACAAGGCGGTAATTGGTGATGGATCAAAGATTTGGCATCTTGCCCAAGTCCGCGAGCAGGCCGAACTTGGCGTCAATTGCATCGTAGGACGGGGTGCCTACATTGGCACCGGGGTCAAGATGGGTGACAACTGCAAAGTTCAAAACTATGCACTTGTCTACGAGCCCGCGGAACTGGAAGCCGGCGTTTTCATCGGCCCGGCCGTGGTGTTGACCAACGACACCTACCCCCGGGCAGTTGGCCCGGATGGGAGCCAGAAGAGTGCCCATGATTGGGAACCGGTGGGCGTGACGATTCGCGAAGGCGCGTCAATCGGCGCCCGCGCCGTGTGCGTCGCCCCCGTGACCATCGGACGATGGGCCACTGTGGCCGCCGGAGCAGTAGTCGCCAAAGACGTCCCGGACTTTGCGTTGATGGTCGGAGTTCCGGCCAAGCGCCATGGTTGGGTTGGCAAGGCCGGCTTCCCGCTGAAGCGCAGCGGCGAGAACTGGGTATGCCCCGAAACCGGCGCCACGTATGTTGAACAGAACGAGATTCTTCGAGAGGTAGAGGCATGAGCCCCGAATTCATTCCCCCCGCAAAGCCCATCATTGGCGAAGATGAGCGTAAGGCGGTAGATGCAGTGCTGGCTTCCGGTCAGCTCGCCCAGGGGTCGGAGGTGGCATCCTTCGAGCAGGAATTCTCGCAGGTACTCCTCGACGGCAGGGCAGCGGTGGCGGTCAACTCCGGCACCTCCGGTTTGCACCTTGGCCTCCTGGCTGCCGGTATCGGCGCCGGGGACGAAGTCATCGTTCCCTCCTTCACTTTCGCTGCTACGGCAAACTCCGTGGCATTGACTGGTGCAACGCCCGTCTTCGCCGACGTCGACCCTGACTACTACACGCTGGACCCCGCTTCCGTAGAGTCGAAGATCACGGACCGTACGGCCGCCATCATGCCTGTCCACCTTTACGGACACCCCTTCGATGTTGACGCCATTGGCGCGCTCGCATCCAAGCACGGAGTCAAGGTCTTCGAGGATGCTGCGCAGGCCCACGGTGCGGCGGTCAACGGACGCAAGGTCGGTACGTTCGGCGACTTCGCCATGTTCAGCCTTTACCCCACCAAGAACATGACGTCCGGCGAAGGCGGAATGGTGAGCACTGGCCTGGCCGACGTCGAGCGCCGGCTTCGCTTGCTGCGCAACCAGGGCATGGAACGTCAGTACGAGAATGAGCTGGTCGGCTTCAACTGCCGCATGACCAACATCCACGCTGCGATCGGCCGCGTGCAGTTGACCAAGGTTGAAGCCTGGACCAAGACCCGCCAGGAAAACGCAGCTTTCTTCGATGCAAACATCGAAGGCGTCGTCACCCCCAAGGTTGCGGACGGCTACGAGCACGTCTACCACCAGTACACCATCCGCATCGCAGAGGACCGTGACGGTTTCGCGAAGGCACTCCGCGAGGAGTACAACGTTGGCTGTGGCGTCTACTACCCCATCCCCAACCACCGCCTCGCTCCGTTCCAGACTTCTGATGACCTGCCCGTCACCGAGGAATCGGCGGCAAGCGTGCTTTCCCTCCCGGTTCACCCGTCGTTGAGCCAGGACGACCTTGACCGGATCGTTGCCGCGGTCAACGCCGTTGCGAAGGCAGGAAGCTAGTGGCAAACCTGCGCGCAGGCCTCATCGGATTGGGCATGATGGGGCGCCACCACGCCCGCGTCATCCGTGAACTCGAAGGCGTGGACCTGGTGGCCGTTGCGGATTCCTTCGGGGACCCGCACAACGTTGCTGATGGCTTGACCGTCTGCGGCTCCGTGGATGAACTGATCGAGCAGGGCATCGATATGGCTGTTGCTGCTGTGCCGACGGTGCTGCACGAGGAAGTGGCCTTGAAGCTCGCGGAGGCCGGCGTGCACTGCCTCGTCGAAAAGCCCATCGCGAATGACTCCGAGTCTGGTCGTCGCATCGCCAGGGCTTTCGAGGCCAAGGGACTCATTGGTGCCGTAGGGCATATCGAGCGCTTCAACCCTTCGCTGCAGAGCTTGCGAGAGCGACTGGAGAACGGCGACCTGGGAGAGGTGTACCAGATCAGTACCCGCCGTCAGGGCCCGTTCCCTGCGAGGATCGCCGACGTTGGCGTGGTCAAGGACCTGGCAACACATGATATTGATCTCACGGCGTGGCTCGCGCAGAGTAACTTCGTCAATGTCGTTGCCCACACCACCTCCCGCAGTGGCCGCGAGCACGAGGACATGGTTACGGCAATCGGCCACCTCAAGAGCGGCGTGGTGACCAACCACATCGTGAACTGGCTGTCCCCCATGAAAGAGCGGACGACTGTTGTCCTGGGTGAGCGGGGCGCATACATCGCCGATACAATCTCGGCTGACCTGACATTTATCGAGAACGGTACGTTCCAGACGGATTGGGACTCTGTTGCGGCCTTCCGTGGTGTTTCGGAGGGCTCGTCAACGCGGTTCGCGTTGGCCAAGCGTGAGCCCCTAAAGATGGAGCACGAAGCCTTCCGTGACGCGGTCCTTGGAAAGTCGATGAACGTCGTTACGATGGCCGAAGGTCTTGAGACCTTGCGGGTCGCGGAAGCAGTTTTGGATTCCGCAAAATCCGGCTCCGTCGTCATGCTCTGAGGGAGCAATCTCGACGCAAGCACAAAGGGAGGTTGGCCGACGGCCAGCCTCCCTTTGCCGTTTGGAAACCTGCCGATCGGTGGGCCGATGGCTGCGCCCGATACAGGGAACCCCAGTCTTGTCGGGTAGCCTTGACCAGTAGACGTGGGCATTTCTGTGCCCGCACGCCAATACACAGGAGAGTTTGTGAACGCTGATCTCGTCGTCGTCGGCTCGGGTTTCTTTGGCCTGACCATTGCAGAACGCGCCGCTACCGAGTTGGGGCTGAAGGTCGCGGTTCTTGATCGCCGCCACCATATTGGAGGAAACGCCTACAGCGAAAACGAAGAGAAGACAGGAATCGAGGTTCACCGCTACGGCGCCCACCTCTTCCACACTTCGAACGAACGCGTCTGGGAGTACGTTAACCGCTTCACGAAGTTCACCAGCTACCAGCACAAGGTTTACACCAACCACAAGGGTGAGGTGTACCCGATGCCCATCAACCTGGGCACCATCAACCAGTTCTTCCGATCTGCCCTGAGCCCCTCGGAGGCGAAGGCCCTGATCTCGGAACAGGCCGGAGAACTTGCGGGCACGGATCCCCAGAACTTGAACGACAAGGGCATCCAGCTGATCGGCCGCCCGTTGTATGAAGCCTTTATCAAGCACTACACCGGCAAGCAGTGGCAGACGGATCCCAAGGACCTGCCGGCGGAGATCATCTCGCGACTTCCCGTGCGCTACAACTACGACAACCGGTACTTCAACGACACGTATGAGGGCCTCCCGGTTGAGGGCTACACGGCCTGGATCGAGCGGATGGCGGATCACCCCAACATTGAGGTCACCCTGAACGCTGACTTCTTCGACGACGGCGAGTACGGCCGCTCGTCGGTTCTTGGCCAGGTGCCGGTCATCTACACCGGCCCCGTGGACCGCTACTTTGACTACGCCGAGGGCGACCTGTCATGGCGCACCATTGACCTTGAGGAAGAAGTCCTTCCCATCGAGGATTTCCAGGGCTGCGCGGTCATGAACTACCCGGACGCGGAAGCTGCATATACCAGGATCCACGAGTTCCGTCACTTCCACCCCGAGCGTGACTACACCAAGGACGCAACCGTCATCATGCGCGAATTCTCGCGCTTCGCCGAGAAGGGCGACGAGCCCTACTACCCGGTCAACACCTCTGATGACCGCCAGAAGCTTCTGGCCTACCGCGACCTCGCCCGTGGCGAGAAGTCGGTGCTGTTCGGTGGCCGTCTCGGCACGTACAAGTACCTGGACATGCACATGGCCATCGGCTCGGCACTGTCCATGTTCGACAACAAGATCAAGCCGCACTTCACCGGCGGCGCAAAGCTTGAAAGCGGGGGAGTGGACGCATGACCACTACTACCAACGAAAGCCAGGAGGCAGGCATGACTGCCGCTCAGTCCACTGAAAGCGCCGCCCAGCAGGCCCTGCGCATCGTCCAGCGCGTTGTGTTCCCCGCCAACCGGGACTTGGACACGCTTCCGCTCTATGTCGACCCGGACACCAGCAAGGTGCAGAAGGACGACGGCGGCAGCACCGCCGTCGTGCAGGCAGTTGGCATGACCCGCAAGCTGCACCCGGAAGACATCCTTGACCGTGGTTCCGTCCAGGTCCGCAGGGGTGAGCGCCTGTCCTTCGGTTCGTACTTCAACGCCTTCCCCGCCAGCTACTGGCGCAAGTGGACCGTGGCAACGAAGACTGTCCTTCACCTCGACACCGAGGGGGAGGGAACGGTCATTGTTTACCGTTCCAATGCCCGTGGTGCTGCGCAGCGTGTGGACTCGATCCTTGTAGAGGGCGCGTCCACCAACGATTTCGAGTTGTCGCTGGCTCCCTTCGGTGATGGCGGCTGGTACTGGTTCGACCTGATCGCCGGCGGCGACGGCATGACCCTAAAGAGCGCGCACTGGGCAGTGCCGGATGAAGGCCGCCCGCAGGGCAAGGTCACACTGGGTGTCACCACATTCAACCGTGCGGACTATTGCCTCGAGACCATCAAATCCATTGACGCGGATGCAGGTCTCCGTGAGATCCTCGCCGAGCTCATCATCGTGGACCAGGGCAACAAGAAGGTCGCCGATGAGGCAGGCTTTGACTCGGTGGCCGAGTCCATGGGCGAGCAGCTGCGCGTCATCAACCAGGGCAACCTGGGCGGTTCCGGTGGGTTCGCCCGCAACATGTACGAAATGCTCGTGTCCGACAAGAGCGATTACGTCATGCTGCTGGACGACGACATTGAGCTCGAAACAGAGGGTGTCATGCGCGCTGTCGCGTTCGCTGACCTCTGCCGGAAGCCCACCATCGTGGGTGGCCACATGTTCGACATGTACAACAAGTCGGTACTGCACGCCTACTCAGAGGTAGTGAACTTCTACCGCTTCCTCTGGGGCCCGGTGGAAGGTCTCGGCAACCACGACTTCTCTGCTGCCGGCCTCCGGTCCACCCCGCAGCTCCACAGGCGTTGGGACGCGGACTACAACGGCTGGTGGATGTGCCTCATCCCCAAGACAGTGGTGGAAACCATTGGCCTGTCCCTTCCCGTCTTCATTAAGTGGGATGACGCGGAATACTCCCTGCGTGCCCGCGCTGCAGGATTCCCCACCGTCACGCTCCCGGGTGCCGCAGTGTGGCATGTCTCCTGGGCAGACAAGGACGACTCCGTTGACTGGCAGGCGTACTACCACGAGCGCAACAGGCTTATTGCCACGCTGCTGCACTCACCGTTCCCCAAGGGCGGACGTATCCTGCGCGAAAGCTTGAACGCCGACGTCAAACACCTGGTATCGATGCAGTACTACCCTGAGCAGGCACGCATCATGGCTCTCCGTGATGTCCTGGCGGGCCCGGGGAATCTCCATGATCAACTGCCCACCATGATGCCGAAGCTTCGCGCCATGCGTGACGAGTTCCAGGATTCCCAGATCAAGACGGATCCGTCTGCTTTCCCGGAAGTCTTCCGCAAGCGTCCCCCGAAGAAGCCCCAATCCTACAAGCAGCCGGGCGCGCTTGGACTGCTTCCCTGGGCAGTGAAAACCGTCCTGAAACAGGCGTTGGCTCCGGTCCGCGATTCTGCCAAGGTCAACCCTGAGGCGCACGTCGCGCACCAGGACGGCAAGTGGTGGAGCCTGGCGCATCTGGACAGCGCCGTGGTTTCCAATGCCGATGGCACTGGTGCCTCATGGCACCTGCGTGATCCCCAGCTGGCCCGTCAACTGGTGGTTGAGTCCGCCAAGCTCCACGCACAGCTGTTCTCCAACTGGGAGACCCTGCGGACCCAGTACCGTGAGGCCCTGCCGGAGATCACGTCCATGGAATCCTGGCGGAAGACCTTTGAAGCCTCGGAGCCCACCAAGTAGCGATGTCGAACTCCACTGATACATACGCCGTCCCCGGAGTAGGCGCCGGGCTTCTTGACGTCTACCGTCGCAGGTATCTGCTCAAGCTGATTGTGCGTAAGGAACTCCGTGTCCGGTACCGTGGCTCGGTGCTGGGCTTGGCGTGGTCCTACGTCAAGCCGTTGGTTCAATACGTAGTGCTGTTCTTTGCGTTGGGCATCGTGTTGCGTGTGGGGGACCAGATCCCGAACTATGCGCTGTACATGTTCTCCGGCGTTATTGTCATCAACTTCTTCTCCGAAGCGTTCTCGAATGCCACAAGGTCGATCGTTTCGAACGCGGCGTTGGTGAAAAAGATCTATCTGCCACGGGAGCTGTTCCCCGTAGCCTCGGTGTGGGTTGCGGCAGTACATTTCCTGCCGCAGTTGATCGTGTTGCTGGCAGCAGCGCTGCTCAACGGTTGGCACCCTGATATTTCGCAGCTTTTCGGTGCGTTGCTCGGTTTCGTCATCGTTGCGGTCACGGCCACAGGTTTGGGACTGCTTGCCGGTGCCATCAATGTGTTCTTCCGGGACGCAGAGAACATCGTGGACATGCTCATGATGATTGTCACCTGGACATCCCCGGTCCTCTACGACTGGACCATGATCCGGCGCCTGGCCGCACCCTGGGTTTTGACCATTTATCAGCTCAATCCCATCACGGTTGCTGTGGAGCTGTTCCACTGGGCCTTCTGGTACCCGACTGTCAACCAGCCAGTTGAGTTGCCACCACACCTGCTGATGACCGGATTTATTGGTCTTGGCATGGCTGCATTGTTCCTAGTTATCGGCCAGATCGTCTTCCGACGCCTTGAAGGCCACTTTGCGCAGGAGGTTTAGTTGGGCGCCGCAGTAATCGTCAAGGGGCTGAAAAAGACCTTCAACCTCCGCCATTCGCATTCCATGAAGGAAACACTGGTGTGGCTCGTCAAGGGACGCAAGGGGGAGCTGACCAAAAAGTTTGATGCCTTGCATGATGTGAGCTTCGAAATCCAACCTGGTGAGACGGTGGCCCTGCTGGGATTCAACGGCTCCGGCAAGTCCACGCTGTTGAAACTGATCTCAGGCGTGATCCTGCCGGACCAGGGGACTGTTCGCACTAAGGGGCGTGTGGCAGGCCTGATCGAAGTTGGCGCGGGCTTCCACCCGGATCTTTCCGGCCGTGAAAATGTGTACCTCAACGCTGCCATCCTGGGAATGTCCGAGCAGGAGATCGAGGAAAAGTTCGACGACATCGTCGCTTTCTCGGAGATCGAGCAGTTCATCGACACCGAAGTGAAGTTCTACTCATCGGGTATGTTCCTTCGCCTCGCGTTCGCCGTTGCCGTCCACACCCAGCCGGACATCTTCCTGGTGGATGAGATCCTGGCGGTGGGCGACGAACCCTTCCAGCGGAAATGTTTGGCCAAGATCAAGCAACTCTCCGATGAGGGGAGAACCTTGGTGGTGGTAAGCCATGACCTCGACATGATCGCGCGTATCTGTGACCGCGGTGTCGTGCTGTCCTCGGGAACAGTGCAGTTCGAGGGACCTGCTGACCAGGCTGTGGCATGGCTTCGGGACCGCCACTAACCGGAATAAATTGCAAGAGTCGTCTGTCAACGGATGGCTAGTAGAAGCATCTAAGAAAGGCGATCGTAGGAATGGGTATCGGCCCGCTGCTGTTGTGTGTACTCCTGATCGTTGTGTTGTGGTGGGGGCCAGGCTGGCTCCTGGGCGAGGCACTGGGCGTGCGTCGTATCTTGCTGCCCGTGGTGGCCCCGTTGCTGGGGATGGGCGTTCTGACCGTCATCGGCGTCATGGGCAACGCTTTGGGCTTGAGCTGGCAGTTGCTGCCCGTCGTGTTGGTTCTGGTGCTGCTGTCGGGGGTTCTTTTTGTCGCGCGGCTGGCTCTCCAGCGGCGTTTCCCGGACAAGTTCGATAATCCTCCGGTAAAGAGCATCTTTGGGAAGCACCACTTCAAGGGGACGTGGTTGGTCATCGGCGCAGGTCTGGTGGCCGGCGGCGCCGTCGCCGCGGTGTCGTGGACTGTTGGCACTGAGGGTCTCCTGGGAATCAATCAGGACTGGGACATTCCCTGGCACGCCAACATGATCAGGTTGATCTCGGTCAACCATGAGTGGGATCCCAGCATCGCGGGCAACTTTGCGTACTACGACACCAATATTGCCGAAGCCCCGATCCGTAGCTACCCGATCGCCTTCCATGCCGTGCTCTCACTTTTCTGGCCGATGAGCGGCGTCAGCATCCCCGTGTTCCTGAACGTCTTTGTCCTGGTGATGATGGGCGTCCAGTTGCCCCTGAGCACCATGGCGCTGACCATGGTGGTCACCCGTCGCCCCCTCGCAGTGGCAGCCGCGGGTGCCGTGTCAGGCTGGTTTACCGTGTATCCCTATGACCTGCTCTGGCGTGGTCCGCTGATTCCTTTCTTTGCCGGAATGTTGCTGGTGGGCCCCTTCGTTTACCTCGCTGTCAAAGGTGCTGTGGACCGTCGGAAATTCTGGATTCCGGGAATCGCCTTCGGCGCAGTGGGCCTGATCGCCGTTCACCCCTCCCTGGCCTTCGTGGTCCTGCCGGTGCTGGTTTTCTGGATGCTTTCTGCGCTGGTTCGCCGCAGGGGAAGAATTCTGGGAATTACCGTCTACCTGGCGGTCTCGGGTGTGCTGGCCGTGGTCCTGGGGCTGCCCATCATTACCCAGATGCTGAAGGAATCCGAGCGGGTTTCCAAGCAGGTGTGGGCAGCCGACACGGACCGCAACGGTGCCATCCAGAACATCATTTTCCTGAATCACGGATCCATGGCGATGCCGATCCTCACCGCCATGGTGGCCCTGGGCTGTCTTGCGCTCGTCTTCAGGATCCGCATGTGGTGGTATTTCGGCCCCGTCCTGGCGTTCGCGTTCCTGTCGGTTTACACCATGGGTACGGACAACCCCCGCTTTATGTCATTGACGGCGCCTTTCTACGATGACCAGTGGCGGATCTTCGGCATCCTTGTCATGCTCCTCATACCGCTGGCGGGCCTGGGTATTGCCCAGATAGCAGAGGCAGTTGCCTGGCTCGTTGGCAGGGTCCGCGCTTCACGCTCCACCAACCGGGAAGTGGGCTCGTCGCACAAGGGCAGCACCGTGTTGACGGCTGCCGTGGCGGCCGCTGTGCTCCTGGTGAGCGGCATTGCCGCAATCCCGTACTTCAAGCAAAACGCGGAGCGGATCAATATCAACACCAAGGTGGACGGCGCAACGCTCAGCAAATCCGAGGTGGATCTGCTCAGCACCATGGACCGTTATGTTCCGCAGGACGCTACCGTGCTGAACGATTCCTGCGATGGCTCCGTGTGGATGTATGCGCTCGGGAACCGTATGCCCATGATCCGCCACTTCGAAATCCTGCCCACCAACCGGCAGCTGCTGGTCCTGCAGAAGTTGGGTGACCTCGCCTCCGACGACGCCGCCCGTGCCGCTGCTTCCGAGCTTGGCATCGAATGGGTGTACATCGCCGATGGCCGGATCCGTGCGTGGGATGAACCCAAGCCGGGCCTGACACAGCCGGATTCCATCCCGTACCTTAAGCTCGTGGTGCGTGAAGGCAACGCGGCACTGTATCAGATCGACTGGAGCCAGCTCCCTGGCGGAAAACAAGCGTTCGACGCCGCATCCAAGGACCGTCTTCAGCTTGACGGTGTCTCGGGAATCCTTGAGAACACCAAGCCTGATGGCATTGCCCCGCTAGGAAGGATCTGCTGATCATGAAGGCTTTCATCGGAAAGTTCATGGCCTCGAGCCTGTTCAAGTTCCTTATAGTTGGCGGCCTGAGCTTCCTTGTTGACCTTGGCCTGCTGGCTCTGTGTTTCCAGGTCTTCGGCTGGCCCCTGTGGCTCGCAACCGGAGCCGGTTTCTGGGGCAGCTTCTTCTTCAACTACTTCCTGCAGCGCCATTTCGCCTTCAACGGTGGCGGCACTGCTCTGGGCGGCGTTCTCAGGTACTCGGTCCTTCTGGCATTCAACACCGTGGCCGTCATGGGCATTGTGGAGCTCTTCCAGTTCCTGGGGGCCGGATATGTAGTGGGTAAAGTAGTTGCGACGATTGTCACCATGGGGTGGAACTACTTCATCTACAAGCACTGGATCTTCCCGCAGCAAAAGCAAGTGAAGAACGCCACTGAACCTGTAAATGGCGAGCCTGACTCCGACTTGCCGGCCCAAAAACTCACACCTAACAGCAGCGAAGGATAATCGATGTATCGAGGCGTTCGAATTGCCGCGGTAGTACCGGCCTATAAAGAAGAAAACCACATTGCACAGGTCATCGAAACGATGCCCGACTTTGTCGATGACATCGTCATTGTTGATGACTGCAGCCCCGACGACACTTCTGGCGCTGCCCGCCGGGCCGACGACGGCCGGGTCACCTTGATCCGCCACGAGGTCAACCAGGGTGTGGGTGGCGCTGTCCTGACAGCACACAAGGCTGCAATGGAACTGGGTGCAGACATCAACGTCGTCATGGCCGGCGACGCGCAGATGGATCCCGATTATCTTCCGCAGCTGCTGGACCCTGTGGTTGACGGCTATGGTTTCGCCAAGGCCAATAGGTTCTTCTCCGGAGAATCGTTCGCCGGCATGCCCGGTTACCGCATCTTCGGCAACATTGTCTTGTCCTTCATGACGAAGCTGGCTTCCGGCTACTGGCACATCTTCGATCCCCAGAATGGCTATACCGCCATCCGGACCGAGGTGCTCCGCCGTCTGCCCATGAACAAGGTAGCGGCCCGCTACAGCTTCGAGAACGACCTTCTCATCCACCTGAACATCCTGGACGTGCCGATTGTGGACGTTCCCATTCCGGCGGTGTACGGCAATGAGGTGTCCAGCATCAAGCTCCGGAAGGTTATCCCGGAGCTGCTGGCGATGCTCTTCGGTGGTTTCTGGCGCCGGGTGTGGTGGAAGTACATGGTGTGGTCCTTCTCTGCTGTGGCCCTCCTGCTCATTGCCGGGATCGCACTGATCGTCATGGGCCTGGTGGCCGGGATCTGGGTTCTGGCAGCTAGCGTCGGTTCACCTACGGCGGGGTCGGTGATGCTTGCTGTGGTGCCGTTTGTGCTGGGTGTGCAGATGCTGTTGGTCTCGTTGCAACTGGATATCCAAGCCAGTCCCAACAGGCCTTCCATGCACCCCATGAAGGAACGTACCTAGAAGGCAAGACTCTCAAGAAGACAAAGGGAGAGCCCGGACGCATCATGCGTTCGGGCTCTCCTTTTGTGCAACCTGTTCAGCTACGGGAGGGAGGTGAATCCTCCCCAACCCCAACCCACCTGGCTGCGGGACAGCCAGCCGGACGTTCCGTTGCCCGGGTAGAGGAAGAGGTTGCCACCCGAGTCCCGGGCGAGGACGTCGTTCTTGCCGTCACCGTTGAAGTCACCCGGGCCCAGGATGGCGGTCATTCCGCTCCAACCACTTCCCACCTGGACCCTGCTGAGCCACCCGCCGGTTCCATTGCCGGGGTACAGCCAGAGGATGCCTGAGGTGTCGCGGGCAAGAACATCGGATTTCCCGTCGCCATTGAAGTCACCGGTGCTGAGGATCGCATTCATGGCATTCCACCCGGCGCCCACCTGCACGCTTGATGTGAAACCGCCGGTGCCGTTGCCGGGGTAGAGCCACAGGGCTCCAGCGGCATCCCTTGCCAGGACATCGGCCTTTCCATCGCCGTTGAAGTCACCCGGGGCCAGGATTAGCGTCATGCTTGTCCATGCCGTCCCGGCCTGTACCCGGGTCTGCAGCCCACCGGTCCCATTACCTGGATACAACCAGAGGATGCCGTTGGTATCCCGGGCGAGTACGTCACTGCGTCCGTCACCATTGAAGTCCTTGGTAGGGACGATTGCATTCAGCGAGTTCCAGCCGGTGCCCAACGATTTTTGCGTTAGCCAACCTCCGGTGCCGCTACCCGGGTAGAGCCACAGTGTGCCCGCGTTGTCGCGTGCCAGGACGTCGTTCTTGGAGTCTCCGGTGTAGTCCTTCCACGTATTGGCAGGTGGCACGGAGATCGTGTAAGCCTGCGTAGCGATGGTTGAGCTGTTGTTGGCAGCGTCAACGGCGAAATACTTCAAGGTCATGGCCGCGGTCAAGGTAATTGGCGACGAATACTTGTTCCCGGCGGTTGCGGTCGGATTTGTTCCGTTGGTGGTGAAGTAGATGCTCGAACCGGGTTCATTGGACGTTAGCGTGATCTGCTGGTTCGCAGGATAGCTGCCTGCCGGTGGAGTTACGGTAACCACCGGGGGAGTTGTATCCAGAACGGTGTACAAACGGGATGTCACGCCAGAAGCGTTTCCGAATGCGTCCACGGCCAGTGCTTTCACGGTCGTGTTACCTGCCAGAGCAAAGGGCGCTGTGTATGCCTTGGTACTTCCAGCGGCGGCGGTGCCTGGACTGGTCCCGTCAGTTGTGTAGAAGATGCTACCGGCCTCAGTGGACGACATCGTGACCTGTTGGCCCGACGGGTACGCGCCGTCGACCGGTGAGACGGTCAGCGTTGGAGCCAGGTTGTCGAGGACGTAGGTCTGCGAAGCGACTGCTGAGGTATTTCCGGCGGTGTCCCGGGCGAAGTACTTCAGGGTCATCGACGTCAGCGGTATGGGTCCCGCGTAGACGGTGCTGGCGGTTGTGGGCGTTGTCCCGTCCGTGGTGATGAAGATGGTGGCCGCCTCATTGACTGACAGGTTGATGGTTTTGTTGGACCCATACGTGCCACCAGCCGGATCAACGGAAACCACAGGTGGCTGGGTGTCGGCGGCGAAGACCGACACGTTCCTTGTCGCCGTGGACGTATTGCCTGCAGTGTCAGTAGCTTCCACGGTGAATGAGGTAGGGCCGCTGGGAACATTCGTGTAGGCCTTCGGCGATGTGCAGGCCGTGAAGGCGTTGCTGCCGAGCTTGCATCTGAATCCTGCGATGTCCGGGGACGAGGAGGAGAACGTGAATGATGGCGAGATGCCAACAGTTGCCCCCTCGGCCGGGGACGAGATCGATACCTGGGGTGCCGTCAGGTCGGCTGTCACGGTTACAGACGCGATCGGACTGACGTTTCCTGCCATATCCGTGGCCCGCACACGAAGCACGTGCTGTCCAGCGGTTGCGAGCTTGAACACGTAACCAGTGGCGCATGCCGTGAACGTCGTGGTGGAGTCAACCGAGCAGGCCAGGGTCGAATCCGGCTCCGAGGTAGCACCAAGGACCGGTGAGCCGTTGACCGTCGATCCGGCCGCGGGTGACGTGATTACGGGGGCGGCAGGTGCTGTCACATCGACAGTAAATGCCCGGGATACCGGAAGTCCCGAAGGCGCTGCCCGGACGGAGAATGTATAGGCCCCGTTCGCCAGCGCAGCAGCCGGCGTGAAGGTGCCTGCCGTGCATACCTGCCATACCGGCGTCGCCGTACTCAACTGCAAGCTGCATTCGAGGGCTCCGCCGGGTGGGGTGGATGCCACAGAGAATGTCGGGGTGGAGTCATTGGTGAACGCCGGGTTGGGGGCTTGTGTGCCATCGGCAGCCGTTGGGCCGCTGGTGATTGACGGAACGACGCCGCCCAAGGACAGAAGCCTGCCGCGCTCGCTCGGCTTCGCGGGGTCAAGCTGACCCGGGTCTTCCATGACCAGCAATTTGCCGTCCCGGATGCCCAGGCCTCCCACCATGCTGAAGCCCACGGCCCACTTGTTGTCCACGGTGTCCGTGCTCAAGTCGATGCGTGAGATGGTGTCTTTTCCGGCGTCGGCTGTGGAGGTTCCGCCTGCGGTTCCTGTGTAGAGAACCAAAGGTGACTGCCAGTCGTAGTAGATGGCAGTCGGCTTTCCGACATTGTAAAGAGGGGAAGGGATGAAATTGGTCAGTTCACCGTCGTCCGGGGCTGTGAAGACGGTCAAACCTGAGGTCTCAGCGACATACACCACCACATTTCCGGCACTGTTTCGGTGCGTTGCTGCCAGGCCCAAGGAACGTGAGTTGACGGAGGCGATGGACTCTATGCTCGGGTGGAGGGCGGTTGGGTCCACGATCTTTACAATCGACCGGGCGTTCCCGAACGAGAGGTAGATGTTGCCGTCCGGGCCATCGCTGACAGCATTCGGCCGCAGGTCCCCATCAAAGATGGTCAGCGCGCCATCGTATTCGAACGTACTGCTTCCAGAGTTCCAGCGGGCACGGACGACGTCGGAACTTCCGACGGCGGCGTCCGGAATGAAAGCGATCTCATCGCCTGAGCCGACGGCGGCAGGTGTCGGATCGATCATCGCCGGGGTACCAGCTAAGGCTGGTCCATTGTCGTGGCCAGAGAGGGTCCCGCCTAGGCACGTGGCCACTTCTATGCCTCCAGGCGTTGAGCCTGAAGCTTCAGTCACACGGCAAAAGCCGGCCCGGGCATCTGAAACCCACAGCTTGCCGTGCGGATCCACTAACGAACCCGCTGCCTTGGTCAGACCGGTAGTCACGGTTTGGCGGGCTTGGTCTGCCGCTGCGGGTCCCGCCGTCAGCGCACCGGTTAGGGCGGCAGTGGCCAAGCTGGCAGTGGCCAGGAGCGCGGTCAGTCTTAGACGGCGATGCTCCGATGCGGCTGCACCGCGGGCAGAAGCTAGCGTGGCTGGATGAAAGGTTCTTGAGCGACCGGCGAAGGCAAGACATGCCAAACCAAGCTGAAGAACACTGCGATTGCGCGTGTCCACCGAGGAATCCCCACTTCATTCGGATGCTCCCCAGCTCCGCATGCATTGGTTATTCGCCCCACGCCGTCTCCGGCTGCGTCTACGTACATCTTCCACCAATCGCACCATTTGTCACTACTGTTTGCGGAATGTTCTTTCTGCGGCCTCCCAGCAACGTTGGCCCTGGCCGATCCCAAACCGATTCCGTGACGGCCAGGATGACTTGACCCCGTAACTGCCGCCACGCACGATTGAGGTGGAGGTCACAATGCGCAGACTATTTCCTACTGCACTGCCGGTGCTGATGCTTTTGGTCGCCTGCACGGCCCCCTCGCCTCAACCAACGCCGGCTACACCCCAACAGGGGTCAGAGACATCCCCATCCAGCAGCCCCTCCGCGACGGCCACCTTGGACCCAGGCGGGCAAGCAACGTCTGGAACCCTCAACGGCGTAACTGGGCGAGATGAGACCCCGGGGGAGGATGAGCCTGGCCGGTTCTCGTTCCTCTGCTCAAGCCTTGATGCGTCCCCTGAGGTTCAGCTATCGAGTCTCGCTGAAGTATGGGCCGCCAGCAACTACACGCGTATGGCCTCATGCGAGGTCACTTATGCGGGGTCCGAACCCTTCGAACCGACGCCCCGGGAATCTGAAGCGATTTCATCAGCGTCAACGCAGGGCGAGAGCTCTGGCAACGGTCTCGATACCTTGTTGGACGTCCTCCGCCTGTGCGCCCGGATCAGCGAGGAGGCTGGTCCGGGAGGTTTCGATGGGGCAAGCCGTGGGACGTTGCTTGCCTCCGCGGCATACTGCCCCAAAGGCCCGCAAGGGAAGATCATCGCAGCTTGGGCGCGGGGCGAGAGGTTTGGAGACGGCACTCACGCCGTGGGCGACAGCGTGGTGGGGGGCGCTGTCCAGTTGCTGAAGCCAAGCGGTAATGCCGACGAATGCGCGTGGACAGTCACCGGACCGGATGGTTCGGTGGTCGCCCGTGGCGGGCTGGCGGAAGCGGGCAAACAGGTGGTTCTTGAGGAAGGTCAGAACTTTACTAGTGACAAATGCGGAATTTGGGGGAAGATGTACTAAGACGCAGCCGGAAACGGCTTGGGGCGAATAACCAATGCATGCGGAGCTGGGGAGCATCCGAATGAAGTGGGGATCCCTCGGTGGACATGCGCAGGCGCAGTGTTCTTCAGCTCGGTGTGGCAACTTTTGCCTTGGCCGGTTGCTCAGGAATCAAAGTAAATACGTCCCAACCTTCCGCTCTCGATGTGGCCCAGGTTGTCACAAAGGACAACAAAGTCGCCGTTGAGCGGCCGGAGCCCAAGGTTCGATACCAATTCACTTGCACGGCTGCCGACGGCAGCCTCATCGGCAAGTTCTCGAGTCTTGAAGAAGTGTGGGCGTCGACGAGATACATGCACATCACGGACTGCCAAGTGACGTATGTCGGTAGTGAACCCTTGGTGCTGACCCCCGAGGAGACGGCTGCAGTCAACGCTGCCGTGGCCGCCGGCGCTCCAGCAGGGCAGGTTTCAGAGCTATGCCTCCGCATCGTCAGGGCCTGTACCCGCACGGATCCACGCAATCTCGCGGCGTCCCTTGCGGCATACGGAGTCCCGGTAGTGAAGGGCGCTTTGACTCTGGCGCCGTTAGCTCCGCAGGCGGCCCTGCTTACACGCTGGCTCAAGACTTCGGTGGCAGGTTAGCTGGTAGCCACATGCGCGAATATGCATGGTGCGGCGATTTATATTGACCGCAATTCCAGGGGGCGGATTCGTCTCATTCAACCGTACTGAACTGTGTGACCACATGGTCTAATGAAGGTGGTCTCACGTATTGGCTGTTCATCGTTATCGGGAAACGGACTTTGTTTGGGGGCAAACGAAGATCACCCGTTGCGCACAATCAAGGGAGTGATCTTTATGGCGTTTCGAATTGGAACTGCAAGCGCTGATATAACGCCGTCTCTGAGCACCAATCCGTACATGGCCGGGTATGGTTCAACAGATGGTGGTCGCGAGGCCACGAGCAGTTCGCCCTTTGAGCCTCTGTACGCCCGCGCCATCCTGATCTGGGAGGACGCAAGTCCCCACATCATCATCAGCTTGGATGTTCTGGCGTTGCCGCGTTCCATGCACCAGCGCATCCGGGACAGGATCCTCGGTCTCGCGGGCTGGGCGAGCAGCGACATTCTGATCCAGGCTACGCATACGCACAATGGCCCGGCGCTGATAGACACCCTTCATCCCTTCATGGCTTATGGTCTGGCAGATCTCGGTCTTGTGCGTTCCTACAGTGCGGACCTTGAGGACACGATTGTCAACCTCGCCCAAGAGGCCCTGGATGCGAACGAAACATCCGTGACCTTTGACTACAAAGTGTCGACGCAGAATTTTTCTGCGAACAGAGTGGGCCTTCCCTACACCGAGACGGCAGTGCCCATTCTTGTTGCCCGACGCGGAAATGGCACGCCGGCTGCTGTCATTTTCAGTTACGGCTGCCACCCGATCAGCGCAGGCCTGCGTACGCTCTTTGATGGGGATTTCGCTGCAGGCGCCTGCAACTATATCGAGAATCGCAATCCAGATTGCTTTGCGATGTTCATCCAGGGCCCTGCTGGGGACCAGGACCCGGGCGGCGTGCGGAGCTGGGAACTCAGGGACCAGCACGGGGATGCCCTCGGGGCTACTGTGAACTCGAATATGCAGTCCGCAGGCCGTGCCCTCAGCGGGCCACTAGTGACCCGGTACCAGGAAGTCCAACTGCCGCTGGACATCACTCCGACGGCGGCCAATCTGGCTGCAGTGCGCGCTGCCTACGTGGCCCGACTCGGAAATCCCAATGGCCAACCGCAGTGGTATCAGCGCCATGCACAGGTCATGATCGGACGAATCGACAGCAACAGTTTTGAAACGGCTGTGCCGTCGCCCTTCCAGGTGTGGAAGTTCAACGGCAGCCCACAGTTGAAGATCGCCATGGTCGGCGGAGAGCTCGTCAGTGGATATGCCGCGTATTTCCGGAACCGCAACGGAGGTACCAACGGGATCATCGTTGGGGGATATGCCAACGAGTCGTGCTGCTATATTCCCAGCAACGAGTTTTTCCCGCCATCCATGCCCCTCGGAAGTTATGAAGGAGGTTGGGAACCTGACTTCCCGGGAATTGCAGGGGGGTCAATGACTGTCTATGGACACTTGGCTCACTTCAAGGCCGGTACCAACGGCGTGGAGACAACCTTGATAAATGCCATGAATTCACTGCTTGCCTAAGTGCGCCAACTGCCTCGGAGTCTTCAGCCTGCAGGCGTGAGTTCCGCCTCCGGCACCGTTCCGTTGACGGTGCCGGAGAGGGGTTTCGAGTGAGGTTATTTCGCTGCCGGAGCCAATATTGTCAGGCCGTTCCAGCCTGATCCAATCTGGGTTGCAGTTCCCCAGGATTTCTTCGGTCCCACAGGGTAGTACCTGAGTTCCCCGATGGTGGTCCGGGCAATAATTCCGCTGGAACCGGAGCCAGCGAAGCCACTGACGGCATCGAAACTGGAAATGATGTTCCAGCCCGTTCCAACCAAGGAGGCGGGTTCGGGCACGAAATTTCCGCTGCCGTTTGAACGGTACAGTTTCAGGTCCCCGGTGCTGGTTTTAGCCAGCAGGTCGGCGTTGGAGTCCTTGTCGAAGTCCATTTGAACAATATCCAGACCGGTCCAGCCCGTCCCGATGGCAACTCCGGTGGAGACTGTCTTCCCGGTGGGGTTGTTGAAATAGTAAAGGCGGCCGTTTGAGTCGTAGCCTACGATTCCGGGGTGGGCGTCGGACTTCTTCCAGGTGCCGACGCTCAGCGTCCAGCCCTTCCAGTTGCTTCCCAGGGAAATGGGGGCCCCGAATCCCTTGCCGCTCTTGCCCGGGTAGACGTTCAATCTTCCGTCGGACCATTGCGCAACGATGTCCAAGGCGCCGTCGCCGTTCCAGTCGGCAACGAAACCTGCCGTGAGACCGGCCCAACCTGATCCGATCAAGTCTTCCGGCAACAGTGCCGTAGTGCCGGTGCCGGGATACCGATAGAGGTTGGCATCTGGCCGGACTGCCAGGACGTCCTCCTGATCGATTCCCAAGGTGGAATCCACATCCACAGCCATTCCGCTGATCAGGGTCGCATCGTTCCAACCTAAGCCGATGAGGCTCCGGGTTCCCCACGTCCCGGATCCTGCAGGGTAGTAGTAGAGGTCGCCGTTGGAGGCGCGAGCATGCAGCCCTTGCGAGTCAGCTCCGGAGAAGTTCGTCGCGGAACTGACTGCAGTCATTCCACCCCAGCCTGACCCGATCACGGTGCTTGGTTCGCTAAGGAAGCTGCCCACGCCGTTGGATCTGAACATCCTGAGGGTTCCATCCTCAGTGCGGGTGACCATGTCCTGGCTGCCGTCACCGTCGAAGTCAATCTGGTTGAGCTGGTGGCCACTGAAACCCGTCCCGATGAGGACACCGTTTCCGAGCCCGCCTCCTCCGTTGTTCGGGTAGCGGTACAGGTTGCCCTTATAGTCCTGGCCTACGACCCCGGGGTATCCGTCAGTGAGATTCCACCACCCAACAGTCAGCGACATTTCCTGCCACCCGGAGCCTACTTGGATGGGAGCGTAGAAACCGCCTCCCGGAGCGCCCCTGAAAACCTTCAGAGTGCCATCTGACCATTGCGAGAGGATGTCTTGGACGCCGTCCTGGTTCCAGTCCACCACATAGAGTGCCGAAGCCCCGGACCATCCCGAGCCAATCGCTACAGGTCCGGTGATGCGGCCGGTTCCACTGGCCGGGAACGCGTCCAATCCTCCTCCCGGGCTGGTAGCGAGGATGTCGGCTCCTGATGCGATGGAAGGATTGGACGGGGAAGAAACCCCGCGCGCAAATGTCCTGAGCTGGTCATAGCTGCCGTTAAAGATGTTGGAATCACCCTCGAACGGCCCGGTGCTGCTGTACTGCCACATGGAGTAGCTATCCCAGCTCAGAGGCAAGGTTCCAGGCGTGTTGGTGGGGTTGTTCCAGTACGAGGCAATCCACAGGGGGTAGCTGCCGAAGGTGGAGTTTCCTACACAGGTGTTCCACCAGTCCGTGGTGCTGTATATGACCGGGAAACGTCCGGTTAAGGCTTTGACGGTGTTGCCGAAATCGGCCGCCCATTGCCCAAGCTGGGCCTTGGACATGTCGTAGCAGGTGTTGCCGAAGTAGAACCCGTTGATGGTGCGTCCGGCGTAGGGGTTGTACTCGATGTCGAGGACAGGGGGGAGGGTGTAGCCGTCCGCAGTCCAACCGCCGCCATTCGCTACGAAGTACCTGGCCTGGTCAGCGCCTGAGGACCAGTTGGGGATGGCGAAATGGTAGGCCCCGCGCACCATGCCTACGTTGCGTGAGCCGTTGTACTGCTGGGCGTAGTTCTCGTTGAGGTAGTAGTTACCTTCAGTGGCCTTAACGTAAGCCCACCTTGAGCCCTGGTTCCATTGGCTCTGCCAGTTGACGTTACCTTGGTAGGCGCTGACATCCTGACCTGCAATGCCAATGGAGGGGCGCCAGTGGCCGGTGTCTGCTGCCTGGGGCTGGGCCGTCTCGTCCCCATAAGTCTGCGCGTCCCGGGCTGCGGGAGTTGCGTGATCCGCGGTTGCCGCCAATACTCGCGGAGAGCGCTGTCCCATCTCAGCACCCCCATATGGGATAGCTTCCTTCATGGCGGCGTTCAAGGCCGCGGCGTCCTGCCTCGTGCCGGGCGGTGCCGTGGTGCTGGACGGCTGGGCCGCGGCCTTACCCATCGATTCAGCGGCCGACTGCGGTGGTAGTGCCGGAGAAGGTCCGACGGCGGTTCCCGGCTCGGGTTCTGCGGGTGCGGTCGGGGGAATGCCCGGTTTGGAGTCCTTTTCGGGCTGGGCAGGGCCGGTGCCCGTCGGAGCGGGCTGTGGGCCCTGCGGGGGCGCCGGCTGCGATGTGGCCGACGGAGCCGGCTGGGGTCCCCTTGCCACAGCTTGCGCGGGAGCTCCGAGGCAACTGCCTGCTACGAGGGCAACCGCGAGGGCAACGCCTGCGTGCGTCCACGTCAACCGTCGGGGCGCCTCAAGGGAAGATCTTGTCATTTTCATTCCGGCCCTGTGCCGCGGCTCAGCGGCGCAGTGTGTGGCTTGCGGACAAGCTCCGGGGCGGGCGCCTGCGCATGGGACCAAAGGCCAGCTCCTAACGGCCTTACCCTAACATTCCGGAACTGGAGTGACTAGTGGGGTTGAGGTTACTGCAGTGACTCGTGATTTCTACTTATCCACATGTGCCCCTGAGTGACTTGAGGGCGTCTTGGCGCTCGCCTAGCGTGAGTCACTCGAGATACGCCTCTCGTTTGACCAATCCGGGAATCATTGGGGGAGATGTGGACGCTGTAAAAATCGTCGAGGGCGAGGTACGCGAACTCATCCGTCGCAGGGGATTGGATCCCTTGGAACAAACCGCGGATGTGAGGCGCCTCGTGGAGGCCGCGGTCAGCGACTACGACGAGCGGGCGCTCCTCGGACCACTTCCGCCTCTGGGACATCTCGAGACAGCCCGCCGCCACGTCTTTGATGCGGTCGCAGGTTTCGGTCCCCTGCAGCCACTCCTGGATGACCCCTCCATCGAGGAGGTCTGGATCAATGCCCCACATGAAATCTATGTGGCCCGTAACGGGGAATCTGAACTGACTGCCATAAGCCTGACTGAGCAGCAGGTCCGCGACCTCGTCGAAAGGATGCTTAAAAGCTCGGGGCGGCGGCTGGACCTGTCATCACCGTTCGTGGATGCTGCGCTGCCGGACGGATCAAGGCTGCATGTAGCCATCCCCGACATCACCCGGAAGCACTGGGCAGTCAATATCCGGAAATTCATTGCCAGGGCAAGCCGCCTGGAGCACCTCGTGGAGCTGGGAAGCCTGACACCCCAGGCTGCCAGGTTCCTGGGCGCTGCCGTGGCCAGCGGCCTCAACATTCTGGTGTCAGGGGCCACCCAGGCGGGGAAGACCACCATGCTGAACTGCCTGGCGGCAAACGTGGGCTCTCGAGAACGAGTGATAACGGTCGAGGAAATCTTCGAGCTTCAACTCCCGCTCCGCGATGTGGTGGGCCTGCAGTGCAGGCAACCCAACCTGGAAGGCGAGGGTGAAATCCCCTTGCGTCGGCTGGTCAAGGAAGCGCTGCGTATGCGGCCCGACCGGTTGATCGTCGGCGAAGTCCGTGAAGCCGAAAGCCTGGATATGCTGATCGCGCTTAACTCCGGGCTCCCCGGTATGTGTACTGTCCACGCCAACTCAGCGCATGACGCCGTAACCAAGATCTGTACCTTGCCGCTGCTGGCAGGGGCTAACATCTCCAGTGCCTTCGTTGTACCCACGGTCGCTTCATGCATAGACCTTGTGGTGCACTGCGGTCGCCACTCCACCGGGCGCAGGCAAGTAACCGAGGTGCTCTCCCTGGGCCGCCGGGTGGAAAACGGGATCATCGAGTCCTCGCCAGTGTTCGGCATCGTGGGCGGCCAGTTGCAGCCTAAAGCCAACTCCATGCCCGCGGTCGAAAAATTTGCCCGGTCAGGCTTTGATGTTGCCGCGCTCCTGGAGCTGAACTGATGGCCCCGCTTCTGGGGAGTCTCTGCGGCCTCGGCGTATTTCTTGTGTGGTGGTCCACGTGGGAGCAGCCCGCAGAAAAGAAGAAGGCCAGACCACGGCGATTGGACGTGCTGCTGGTATCGGCGGGGATAGAAAAGGTGACGGCTCGAGGGCTTCTTGCGACCTGCGCAGGATTTGGGCTTCTGGCCCTCCTTGTCTTCTTCGTGGTGACAGCGTCACTTCCCATCGCTGTGTGCTTCGCGATCTTCGGTTCCTGGGTGCCATTCGCCGTGGTTCGCTGGAGGGCGAAGAAGCGCCGCGCGGCACTCCGCGTCCTTTGGCCGGATGTCGTGGACCATTTGCGCTCCGCCATCCGGGCAGGCCTGGCATTGCCGGAGGCGCTGATTCAACTGGGACACAACGGGCCGGATGAATTGCGCTCGCTGTTCCTCGACTTCGGGGCGGACTACAGGTCGGGTGGGCAATTCGATGCTGCGTTGAGCAGGCTAAAAGAGCGACTGGCTGATCCTGTGGCCGACCGCATCGTCGAAGCACTTCGGATGACCCGGGAGGTGGGTGGATCCGACCTTGGCCGCATGCTTGGCACCCTCGCGGAGTTCCTGCGGGACAGTGCCCGCACCCGCAGCGAGCTTGAGGCCCGGCAGTCCTGGACGATCAACGCCGCCCGCCTGGCCGTGGCCGCTCCATGGATCGTCCTGGTGGTGATGGCCAGCCGGCCGGAGGCGATGCTGGCCTACAGCTCGACTCTTGGCGCGATGGTTTTGCTGGAGGGCTTGTTGGTCTCCGTGTTCTGCTACGCAGTCATGCTTCGGATTGGCGCGTTGCCTGAGGACGAACGGATCCTCCGATGAGTTCGGTGACGGCGCTCGCGGTCCTGTGCGGACTCGTGCTTGGGGCAGGACTGTGGCTGACGATTGTTCGCCTGCCTTTCCTGCGCGGCATAACTTTGGCGGAACGTATCGAACCGCAGCTGAAGTCCAGGAACCTCGAATCGCGCCTGCTGCGCCCTCCCACGCAGAACCTGACGCCGTTCGGGCCACTGGAACGAATACTCCGTCCCGTGATTCGTGATGCAATGACCTACCTTTCCCGGTTCAACGTCGGTTCTGCCGCTTTGGCCAAGCGGCTGGCGCGGGCCGGTTCGCCCAAAACAACGCTCGATTACCGGGCGGAGCAGTTGCTGTGGGCCGGTGCCGGCTTCGTGCTCGCCGTGCTGGTGGTCGCTGTCCGGGCAGCGGCGGGACAGTTCAGTCCGGCACTCCTGGTGGTCGCGGTCATCGGAAGTTCAATGGCGGGATATTTGCTCCGTGACTATGTCCTTGGTCAACGCATCAAGCGTCGTGAGGCCAAGATGCTGTCCGAATTTCCCAGCCTTGCCGAGCTCATGGCCTTGGCTGTTGCTGCCGGTGAGAGCGCCATGGGCGCGATGGATAGGGTGACCCGTAGCTCCAGCGGCGAGCTTTCCGCCGAATTCGCCATAGTCATCGCGGACGCGCGCTCCGGGAAGCCGCTGCCAGAGGCTCTCCAGGGATTTTCCTCAAGGGCGGAGCTCCCACCTTTGGTCAGGTTTTTTGACGGTCTGGTGGTTGCTGTGGAACGCGGGACTCCGCTGGCTGCCGTTCTCAGGGCGCAGGCCGCTGATGTCCGTGACGCCGCAAAGAGGGACCTTATGGAGTCAGCGGGCCGAAAAGAGATCGCCATGATGGTCCCGCTCGTCTTTGGCGTCCTTCCACTCACAGTCGTTTTCGCGGCCTTCCCGGCCATAGCTGCCCTGGACATCAGCCTCTAGAACCAGGCCAACTCCAACTCATCATCCTGTTCACCAACAAGCTGCTTGAACACCAGCTCGACACATAGTGGGGAAATCATGAAGAAAATAGCGCAAAGCACCACAGCGGTACTGGTCCTGATCATAGGCTTCGGCTCCTGGCTCACGGCCTCGGTAGGGCGCACAACGACGGCGGCCGAAGACCATGAACGCGGAGACGTGCCTGGTTGGGTGATGATCACCTTGATGTCAGCTGTCCTGGTCGCGGGGCTGCTGGCGCTCGCGGCACCGGCTTTGAATGACCTCTTCAACCAGGCCATCCACCAGGTTGCCAAATAGGGCCGGGTGGGGGAAGGGCCCGTACCTTGAATATCCGTAGCCGGTCAGTGGCCTTGGCAACTGCCGAAGAGCGGGGATCCGCGGTGGTCGACTTCGTGCTGGTCGGGACTTTGCTGACCCTGTTCTTCCTGTCGATCATCCAGTTCACCTTGGTCCTGCACATTCGTAATACGCTCATCGATGCTGCGGCCTCAGGCGCGCGCTACGGCTCCTTGGCGGACAGGACACCTGCCGACGCCACAGTACGTGCATCTGAACTGATTGGTTCTGCCCTTGATGCTGACTTCCCGAGGGAGGTTTCTTCGGCCGAAGCAACTATTGACGGCATCCGCACCTTGGAGGTCACCGTCAGGGCACCTTTTCCGCTGGTCGGATTGATCGGGCCCGTCGGACTGCTGGAGGTGAAAGGCCATGCGGTACTCCCGGGCTGACGTCTTGGGGGCACTGTGGAAGGCCATGCGGGAAAGGCTCGCTGACGCCCTATGCCTGAGAACGGCAACCGAGGCCGATCGCGCACCGAGTGCGATTCCCCGCGGGGCGCAGGAAGGAAGTGCGGTGGTCGAATTCACGTTCCTGGCCCTCCTTTTAATGGTTCCGGTGGTCTATTTCGTGGTCACAGTCGGCCAACTGCAGGGTGGTTCCTTCGCTGTGGTTGGGGCGGCAGACCAAGCCGCGAAGGTCTTCGTCGCCCAGCCCGATCCGGCGGAGGCGCAAACGGCGGCGGAGCAAAGTGTCCTCATCGCCCTGAAGGACTATGGCTACGCTCCGGACCGGGCCAGCCTTGAAATCTCATGCGACCGATCGGATTGCTCGTCGGCGGGCGCCACGGTTTCCGTTGTCGTGCGCTTGGATGTTCCCCTGCCCATGATGCCGTTTGCGGACTCCGGCCATCTGACCGCGGGCAGGGTGAGTGCAACGGCGACCCAGGTTGTGGGGCGATACCGGTGAGGGCTTGCAGAAAGGGCAGGAACACGTCCGAGGACGGCCAGATGACGGTTCTTATCGTCGGCTTCGTGGCGTTGTCCCTCCTCTTGGCAACAGCGGTGATGGCCGCGTCAGCGGTGTACCTGGAACACAAGAAGCTGCTGTCACTGGCAGACGGAGCAGCGCTCGCGGCCGCCGATTCATATGTGGCGGGGGAGATAGGCGAAGGAAGTTCGCCGTCGACCGCCTTGGCGGACAACAGGGTGCTTGCGGCGGCAGGCTCCTACCTGGCCAAAAGCCATGCTTTCGAGAGCCATGACCATTTGACTGTGGAGGCTGAAACAGGCCGAGGGCCGGGGGATACTGCAGTTGTGGTGCTGACCTCCATCGCCCATCCGCCGGTGATCAGCTTCTTGCTTCCCGACGGTATTGCGGTGGAGGCAAAGTCCACTGCCAGGTCGAGGTTAACGCAGTGATGGTCCGGCCCGAGGAGTCGCCCCGGCAGGGGAGTCCGGTGAATAGCGTACGCTGGGATAACCATGGCTGACATTGATTTTCCCGCAGAAATCCGCGCCCTTCGCGCAACTTACAGCTCCATCGAGAACGTCACTGATGTTGATGCGCTCAAAGCTGAGATCGCTGAACTGAGCGAGCAAGCCGGTGCGCCGGACCTTTGGGACGACCCCGCAGCAGCCCAGGTGATCACGTCCCGGTTGTCCCATCGGCAGTCGGAAGTTGAGCGCCTGTCGAAGCTTGCATCCCGTATAGAGGACCTCGAAGTGCTTGTGGAGTTGGGCCAGGACGAGGGCGACGAAGCCTCCATGGCCGAAGCCGCGAAGGAGCTGGCTTCCATCCGCAAGGCGTTGGAGGAACTCGAAGTCGTTACCCTGCTCTCGGGTGAATACGACGAGCGGGAGGCCGTTGTCACCATCAGGGCGGGGGCCGGTGGCGTTGATGCCGCCGATTTCGCTGAGATGCTGATGAGGATGTACCTGCGCTGGGCTGAGCGACATGGTTACCCAACCACGGTCATGGACACCTCCTACGCCGAAGAGGCAGGTCTGAAGTCCGCCACCTTCGAAGTGAAGGCACCGTATGCGTTTGGCACACTGAGCGTGGAGGCGGGAACCCACCGCCTGGTCCGCATCAGTCCCTTCGATAACCAGGGCCGGCGGCAGACGTCCTTTGCCGCCGTAGAGGTCATCCCCCTGATTGAACAGACGGACTCCATCGAGATTCCGGACAACGAAATCCGGGTGGATGTCTTCCGCTCTTCGGGGCCTGGCGGCCAGTCGGTCAACACCACCGACTCCGCTGTACGGTTGACGCACCTTCCCACGGGAATTGTCGTCTCCATGCAGAACGAAAAATCACAGCTCCAAAACCGTGCAGCGGCCATGCGGGTGCTGCAGTCCCGGCTCTTGTTGGTTAAGAAGGAACAACAGGACGCCGAGAAGAAGGCATTGGCCGGTGACGTCAAAGCGTCCTGGGGCGACCAGATGCGCTCCTATGTGCTGAATCCTTACCAGATGGTCAAGGATCTGCGAACGGAACATGAAGTGGGCAACACGTCGGCAGTGCTGGACGGCGACATCGACGACTTCATCGACGCCGGCATTCGGTGGCGCACGGGCAACCGCAACGCCGCTGCCAGCTAAGCAGCGCGGCAGCCAGCTGAAACGCAGCAACCAGCACACCAACGCGGTAACCAGCCGATCCTGCAGCCTGTCAAAGGTTGTCTGAAGTCGGCCCGGATTCGGCGACACGCCCGCCAAAGGTCCGGTTTAGCTCCTTACCCGTGCGTATAGTCGAGTGGCCGGTGCTCTCACTTCCCCCATCGAAAGCCCGCGCTCCGGCTGTTGGACTGGGCGACTATGTCATGTCCGGCGGGGTTCTAAAGGGCCATGATCAGATTTGAGAATGTCACCAAGGTCTACGAGCAGAATGCCCGACCGGCACTCGACGCTGTCAGCCTTGAGATCAACCGCGGCGAATTCACTTTTCTCGTCGGCGCCTCAGGCTCAGGCAAGTCCACTTTCCTTCGGCTGATACTGAAGGAAGACAAAGCCTCTTCCGGTTCCGTGTACGTTGCTGGCCAGAATGTTGCCAACATCTCGAGCTGGCGAGTACCTAAGCTGAGGCGCGGAATCGGCGTGGTCTTCCAGGATTTCCGACTGTTGCCCCAGAAGAATGTCTTCGCCAACGTGGCCTTCGCGATGCAGGTCATCGGCAAGAGCCGCTCGATCATCCGCGAGACAGTACCCGAAGTCCTGAAAACGGTGGGCTTGGAAGGCAAGGAACGCCGGATGCCGCACGAACTCTCCGGCGGTGAGCAGCAGCGCGTGGCGATCGCCCGCGCCGTCGTGAATCGTCCCGGCATCCTGCTGGCAGACGAGCCGACCGGAAACCTGGACCCCATCACCTCGATGGGAATTATGGGCGTCCTGGACAAAATCAACCAGAATGGCACCACGGTGGTTATGGCCACCCACGACGACGACATCGTCAATGAGATGCGCCGACGCGTGGTGGAACTTAAGAACGGTAAGGTCATCCGCGACGAAGCCAAGGCCCTGTACACATCGATGATTCCTGTGGTGGGGGAGTCGCGCCGTTTGCGCGATGCCAGCGGCGAGGAACTCGACCGGGCTCAGGGGGCACAGCTGTGAGGCTCCTGTTTATCCTCGGGGAAATCGGCAGTGGCTTGCGCCGGAACCTGTCGATGGTGATTTCTGTAGTATTGGTGACTTTTGTTTCGCTGACGTTCGTCGGTGCTGCGGGAATGTTGCAGATGCAAATCAACCAGATGAAGGGCTACTGGTACGACAAAGTCCAGGTGGCTGTCTTCCTCTGCAACGACGGTTCGACGGCGGTTGGCTGCGCTTCCGGTCCGGCCACGCAGGAACAGCAGGACAACCTGAAGGCCATGCTGGAGTCGCCGGCCGTAAAGCAGTACATCAACGATTTCCAGTTCGAATCACAGGCCGAGGCCTACACTCACTTCAAGGAACAGTTCTCCAACTCGCCAATCGTGGACTCGGTATCCGAAGACCAGCTGCCGGCATCGTTCCGCATCAACATGAAGAACCCTGAGAAGTACCAGATCATCAGCGAGACGTTCTCCTCCCAGCCGGGTGTTGAGACAGTCAGTGACCAAAGACAGGTTCTGGAACGCATCTTCTCGTGGATGAACGGGGCCTCCGTTGCTGCGATTGGGGTGGCTGCGGTGATGATTTTCTGCGCGGTGTTGCTGATTACCACCACCATCCGCCTTTCAGCGTTCAGCCGGCGCCGCGAAACCGGCATCATGCGGCTCGTCGGCGCCTCCAAGATGGTGATCCAACTGCCGTTCATCCTCGAAGGTGTCATCGCCGCAGTGGTTGGAGCCGTGTTGGCATCGGTCACCTTGTGGCTGATGGCTCACTTCTGGCTCAACGGCGACCTGTCCAGGCAATTCCTTAATACGCCGTTCATATCTTCAGCGCAGGTCCTGGTGATCGCGCCGGTCCTCATTGCGCTGGGCGCTGGACTGGCCGGTATATCGTCACTATTGACCTTGCGGCGATACCTGAAGGTTTAGCCGTGACCATGCCATTTCACCGAACAACCGTGCTGATAAGCGAAAAGGACTCCTGATGACCACGTTGGACCCGGCCTCCCTGCGTCGGCGACTTGCGTCCGGCCAAGCTCGGATTCTGGGTGCTGTCCTTGCCGTGGGCCTGGCTGTCAGCCTCCTGTCGGGTGCCCCGACAGCGCAGGCCGACAACCTGGATGATCAGCAGGCTGCCCTCGAAGCGGAATCAGCCCGGGTCCAGGCCTCCCTTGAGTTCGTTGATGCGAATATCGCGAAGGCTGCCGGTGACTTGGTGATCTACCAAGGCCGCCTCCCGGGTGCCCAGCAGGCGCTGCTGGAAGCACAGGGCCGGGTTGCAAGCGCAGTCAAGGAAGTCGAAGCATTGGCTGCCAGGGTTGAGCTTGCCCAGCAGAACAAGGCGAAGATTACCGAGCAGCTCGAAAGTGATAAGCAGAAAATCACTGACACCAAAAAGCTGATCGGGCAGATTGCGTCACAGGCGTACAAATCAGGCGGCGTGCCGACCAACATTGCCCTTTTGTTCGGGTCCAGTGAATCCGGAAGCCTGACCGAGTCCATGGATTTGGCTGACCAGGCCATGCGCAGCCAAAACGCTGCGATGACCAAACTGACCCAACAGAACGCCACCAACGTGAACTCACAGGCACGGCTGGTTGCAGTCGAAGAGGAAATCCAGGACCTGAAGGCAAAGGCAGATGCAGCGCTGGAGCGGGAAAAGTCGGCGCGGGATGAGGCTGCGAGCAAGAAAGCCGAAGTCGACAAGCTGATCGAAGACACCACCCGCCTGAATGGTCAACTGCAAGCGGCCAAGCCCGGGATTGAAGCCAACCTTGCGCGGGTGAAGTCCGAGCAGGACAGCGTTGCGGCTGAAATCGTGGAGCGGGACCGCAAGTTGCGGGAAGCGTGGGAAGCGGAGCAGCGGCGGATTGCTGCGGAAGCTGCTGCCGCTGCGGCCGCGGCTGCGGCAGCACAAGGCAAGCCGGCGCCCCCGGAGCAGCCATATGTTCCGCCGGCAGTGGGATCGCCCTCAGCCTTCGGTTTGCGGCACCCCTTCGCCAGCGCTGTACCCATCACGTCAGGTTTCGGTTGGCGGGCCACGCCGCCGGGCACCATCGACTTCTACGGCACGGGTGGTTACATGCACACCGGTATCGACTTCGGTGCGGCGTGCGGCACCCCTGTCTATGCGGCCGCGGCAGGCGAGGTCTTCAACTCCGGCTGGAACTCAGCAGACGGAGGCGGCTGGCGCGTGAAGATTTCCCACGGCGTTGTCCAGGGCAACTCGCTGACCACCATTTACTATCACAACAGCAGCATTGTGGTTGCCAACGGTCAGCAAGTCTCAGCGGGGCAACTCATTGCCTACTCGGGAAGCACCGGTAACTCCACTGGTTGCCACGCCCACTTCGAAACCTGGCTGAATGGTTCGGCAGTGGATCCCATGAACCTTCTCTAAGGTGCTGGAGCCCGCCGGGGCTGGCGTACACTAGTTGAAATCCACATCTATCAAGGAGTTCTACCGTGCCCAAGGAAAGTGGCCGTAAGGTAGTGGCCACCAATCGGAAGGCCCGGCATAACTACCATGTCCTGGACACCTATGAGGCAGGCATTGCCCTCATGGGAACAGAAGTGAAGTCCCTTCGTGAGGGCCATGCCTCAATGGTGGACGGCTTCTGTACCTTCTACAATGACGAACTGTGGATGGAGGGTATCCACATTCCCGAGTACAACCAGGGGAGCTGGACCAACCATGCCGCGCGCCGGCGTCGTAAGCTCCTGCTGCACCGGGAAGAACTGGACAAGATTTCGCAGAAGATCCGCGAGTCCGGCTTCACGGTGGTCCCGCTTCAGCTGTATTTCCTGGACGGGCGCGCCAAGGTGGAAATCGCCCTTGCCCGCGGTAAGAAGGACTACGACAAGCGGCAAACCCTCCGTGAGCAGCAGGACAAGCGTGAATCCCTGCGTGAACTGCGGGAACGCAACCGACGCTAGTCGGCTTCGCGCGTGTCCGGGAATGAAACAGCGGATTAATGCGCTATGCTGAGTAGTCCGACGGGAACCTCAGGGTTCTTGCCGGTTTGGTAACAAAATACGGGGATGATCGGTTTCGACGATGTTAGTCGCGACAGGTGAAGCGGGCCGAGGATGCAGAATTATCTCGTAAACGCTGTCTGCAAACCAATAAGTGCCGAATCTAAGCGCACTGACTTCGCTCTCGCTGCCTAAGCAGTAAGACAGTCCGTCAGCCCGGGGTTGCTATCGCCCCGGATCCTGGCGTCATTTAGATAGCCACTGCTGTTTGCCTTCGTCATTGAGGTAAACGGGACTCTTAGATGACTGGGCCCGGATCAGCTACCTGTTTGCAGGATGGCTGGGGCCGAGAAAATCCGACGCAAACTGCGCCCGGAGAAGCCCTGACAAAACGACATCGGACGGGGGTTCAATTCCCCCCATCTCCACCCCTGAAAGCCCTCGGATCCACGTGATCCGGGGGCTTTCTTCGTGCCCGCAAACTAGCTGCCCGAAGCCACGTTCACCCACGGCGTACCGCAAACCGGACTAGCCGCTGAGTGCCGGTCGTTGTACTGGGTAACCGCAAAGCCGGACAGGTTCGGCAGAACGCGGTCCGAGTTTGGCAGGAGGCAAGTGATGAGTACAGAGCCTGAGTTTGAACATCAGGTTCCGGACGAAGACCAGGCACTGGACGCTTACTCGCAGGTCGTCATCAGGGTGGCGGATTCCGTGACACCCCATGTTGCCGCCATCGAGATGACAAGCACAGGGCGTCGTGGCCAGGTGCGTGTGGGAAGCGGATCCGCCGTCGTCTTTACCGGCGATGGGTACCTGTTGACGAATGCCCACGTCGTGGCGGGCATCCAGTCAGGCCGGGCCGTCTTCGCCGATGGCAAGCACACCGACGTGGAGTTGGTGGGAGCGGATCCCTTGTCCGACCTGGCCGTCGTCCGTGGGCTGAAATCCACGCCGCCTCCGGCGCTGTTGGGCAATGCGGACTCTTTACGGGTGGGACAGTTGGTGATTGCCGTGGGCAATCCCCTCGGTCTGGCCGGGTCCGTGACTGCCGGTGTGGTCAGTGGTTTGGGCCGCTCCATCCCGGTCCGGGCTGGAGAACACCGGCGGGTGATTGAGGATGTCATCCAGACCGATGCTGCGCTGAATCCAGGGAATTCCGGTGGGGCCTTGGCTGATACCAGGGGCCGCATAGTTGGCATCAACACCGCTGTCGCCGGACTTGGGCTCGGGTTGGCTGTTCCCATCAACAGGACGACACAGAGGATCATTGCCTCGTTGCTGAGAGATGGCCGGGTACGTCGCGCCTATCTGGGCCTGGTCAGCACTCCGATTCCCCTTGATGCCAGCGCCGTGGTGCGGACGGGCCAGAAGGAGGGCCTGCGCGTCGTCGAGGTGATAGCAGGGTCTCCTGCGGAACGGTCCGGACTCCAGCCAGGAGACCTGGTGCTGCGTGCCCAGGGGCGGGCGGTGTCCAGCGCGGAGAGCCTCCAAAAGCTGCTCTTTGAGGAGGCTATTGGCGAGCCATTCCCCCTCACCGTGCTGCGGGAGGGCCGAACGTTCCAACTCATAGCGGTGCCGTCGGAAATGAGCCAGCAGCCGGGTTAGTGCGGCTAGGCCTGGTTCTCGGGTACGTCGACGACGCCGACGAAGCGGCTGCCGACACCCTCATATTCGCTGCGGACTTCGCCGAGGAAAAGTTTGGGCAGCTCGGAGTTCCGGTGCGTGCCGCAAAAGACGAAGGAGAAGTCCGGCCACCACTTCTTGGGCCGGACAGCCTCAGAGTAGCCGCACACAGCGCAGGTGAGGTGGACCCAGACGGGGCGCTTTCCAGTGCGGTTGGCACGGGACTGCGCCAGCCAGGCCGGGGGATTGTCCTGCATGTCGCGAAGGTCTGCCTCGCTAAGGCGGGACGGAATGCCGTGGCGTTGGGCCATTTCCATCGAAATATCCAGGGCCAGGGCGGCGTCACGTCTGCTAATCACCATTCAACGATACGGGACTCCACCGGCGTAGGCTGTGCTCATGACTGACGTAGCCGCTGTGCAACCGAGCACCCCGCTCCAAAAACGCGTGCTGGTGGTGGCAATCGTGGCTTCGTTCATTGCCATCCTTGATGGTTTTGTGGTGAATCTCGCACTTCCCGCCATCGGACGGGAACTGGGTGGCGGCCTGGTCATCCAGCAATGGGTGGTGGACGCCTACCTGCTGACTTTGGGTGCCCTGATCCTCGTGGCCGGCTCTTTGTCCGACCATTTCGGCAGGGCCAGGATCCTGGAATGGGGCCTGGCGGGTTTCGCGTTGACGTCCGTCATGTGCGGGCTGGCGTGGACCGGGGAAGTGCTTGTGATTTCACGGGCCCTGCAGGGGATTGCCGGGGCGCTCCTGGTGCCGAGTTCGCTGGCCATGATCATCACGTCGTTCTCCGGCCCTGCCCAGTCCAAGGCCATCGGTCAGTGGTCCGGGTGGACCAGCGCGGCTGCGATTGTGGGGCCGCTCATCGGCGGTGTTTCCGTTGACATGCTTTCCTGGCGGGTCATCTTCTTCATCAACGTTGTCCCTGCAGCCCTGATTTGGCCCATGCTGGCAGGCTTGCGCGCAAGTGATGCCGCACGGGACAAGAGCAAGAAAATCGACTACCTCGGGGCTTTCCTCGCTATGGTCGGCCTGGGTGGCCCCGTGTATGCCTTCATCGAGCAGGGCAGGATGGGCTGGGCGAGCCCGCTGGTGTGGGCTCCGTTGGTGGTTGGTGCGGTTGCGCTGGCGCTGTTCCTCGTCCACGAGGCCAGGACGGCCCAACCCATGCTGCCCCTCAGGCTATTCGCCATCCGCAATTTTGGGTGGGGCAATGTGGCTACCTTGGCTATTTATGGCGCGATTTCGCTGGGGTTCTTCGTCCTGGGCATCTACCTCCAGCAGGTGGGCGGCATGGGTGCGACGATGGCCGGCATTGCATTGCTTCCGGGTACGGTCATCCTGATGCTGTGCGCGTCCTATTTTGGCGGCTTGGCCGGCAAATATGGGCCGCGATGGTTCATGACGGCGGGTCCGGTGTTGTGTGGCGTGGGCTTCCTGATGGCTTTGGCAGTCCAGGAGCCCCTCAACTACTGGGCGCAGGTGCTTCCCGGCCAGATTGTCTTTGGTGTGGGTTTGGCAACGCTGGTGGCCCCCCTGACGGCGGCGATACTTGGGGCGGTGCCCACCGAGGAGGCCGGTATAGGTTCGGCCGTCAACAACGCAGTAGCGCGCATTGCCGGCCTGATCACGATCGCTTTCGCCGGGGTGATCGTCGGGCCGGTGTTTACCCGGCAGGGCCTCGACAACGCCTTGCTGGTCACAGCAGCCCTTTTCCTCATCGGGGCGGTGGCGTCCGCGGTCGGCATCCGGAATCCGCCGCGTGAGGCGGCTGCTTCTGCAGGAAGCGTTACTGATGCGGCGTCCGACGACGGCGGGCCCGCCAGCCAGCGCAGCTAGCCTGTCGCGCGGCTACTTCAGGGGGCTGGGAGAACGCACCCTGGATGGACTCCGGCGCTCTGCACCCAGAGGGCCGATGCCACTTCGTCGGCCAGGTCAAACTCACGGCGGTCTGGTCCGCTGCCGATCTTTACCACCAGTGCGCCGCCGAAGGGCTTGCGCCCCATGACTTCAACGGGGGCGTCCAACGCGATGTCCTGGGCGGCCAGGTAACGAAGAAGATCGGGGTTTTCGTCGCTGATGCGGGTGATCCTGCCGGCGTGGCCTTGGTCCAGTTCGATCATTTGGTACGCGTGGGGCAATTCCACCGTGCCGTCCGCGGACGGAATCGGGTCGCCGTGCGGATCCCGGACGGGGTGCCCAAGCTTGGCGGACATGCGTTCAATGAAGGTGTCGGTTACTGCATGCTCGAGCATTTCGGCTTCGTCGTGGACCTCGTCCCAGCTGTAGCCCAGTTCCTCCACAAGGTAGGTCTCGATGAGTCGGTGCCGACGGACCATGGATAAGGCAAGGCGCATGCCTTCGGACGTCAGCCGTATGGCGCTGTACGGCTGGTGGTCCACCAAGCCCTGGTCCTTGAGCTTGCGGACCATTTCCGAGACGGAGGAGTTGGCCACGCCCAGCCTCTGGGCGAGCTGGGAGGAAGTGATCGGTTTGTCCTGCCACTCCGTGTAGGAGTAGATGACCTTGACGTAGTCCTCGATCGAGGAGGATGGCGTACTGGTCTTCACACCCCAAGCCTACCGTGGCAGCGCGTCCTGGACCTTGAGTGCACGCCACGTTTGCGTCACGTAGGGCACGGGGACTGCTTCGCCTGTCGCATGTCCAAGGTGCTCGTAGAGGTACCACTGGAGGTTCCCCATGACTTTCGCCCGGGTGGCCTCGCTGGCGCGGAGGTAGTAACTGCGTGACTTCGCCAGCTCCATGATGTCCTCCGGGGTCAGGGGATCCTCCCATGACGTCAGGTGGCGCTCCAGGCCACGGAACTCCGGGCCGATGACTGGCCGGAATCCCGGTTTGTGGACGTCCCCTGCATGCATGATCCGGGACAGCCGGTGCACCCATGGAATGGACGTATCCAACTGGTTCCAAATCAGGCCAAGCGTTCCACCGGGCCTGAGGATCCGTGCGATTTCCGTGCTGGCGGGGAGGGGATCGCACCAGTGCCAGGCCTGGGCAACGCTGACGACGTCGAATGCTGAGTCCGTCAGCCCTGTTGCCTCGGCTGTTCCCACCAGTGCGTTGACCTGCGGGTAGCTTTTGCGAAGTTGTTCCAGCATGTCCCGGGAAGGATCGACGGCGGCAACCTCCAGGTCCCGCTGGAGGAGGAGGGAGGTGAACTTGCCGGTACCCGCACCGATGTCGGCCGCTGTCCGGGCTCCGTGCGGCAGAATCCACTCCAAGGAGTCCATGGGGTATCCGGGGCGCACGCGGTCATAGTGCTCCCCGCCGTCCTGGAAGCTTTGGCCGAGTTCGTGCCTGCGGGTGGCGTGGAGCTTGGGACCCCTCGGTCCTGCTGGTCCGGGAATGCCTGCCGTACTGTTTGCGGCTCCCGGGGACGGCGTGGACACGCGGAGCTCCTTCATAGGGTTGCCAAAAGTTACCCTACGAATTTACCGCAGCCGTGGAACCCCTTGGTGCGCGGATTCCTAGTCCACAGTGCAGGGCGCTGCGCCAGCTGTGCCCGGAGTGTTGGGCGCCCATTCGGGGTAGCTGCGGTGGTCGTTCGCGGGCACCCAGCGGCCTTCGTCCACCACGTAGTCCCAGCCAAGTCCGTTGCGCTTGAGTTCTTCGATGCCTGCCAGCAACCTGGTGGCGTCCTCCAACCGGGAGCCGACGCCGAAGCTTGCCCGCAGCGAACCTGAAGGGAGCCCCAGGCGCTTAAGCAGCGGGTGGGCGCAGAAACGGCCGTCCCGAAGGCCGACGCCGTGCTCCGCCGCGAGGTAGGCGGCGACCAAACCGGCGTCGAACCCTTCCACGGAGAAGTTGACCACGCCGATCGTGTCGACGGAATCGGTGAAGATTTTGTGGACCGAGACGCCTTCGATCGCTTCCAGGCCTTTAACCAGGTAGGAACGGATGGCCGCCTCGTGGGCATGCCATTCCTGCTCGTCCAGGCCGGCCAGGACCTGGGTGGCACGTGCCAGGGTGGCCGCTCCCAGGACGTTGGGAGAACCGCCCTCATGGCGGGCCGGGCCGGTAGCCCAGCTGACCGAATCCAACCGGGCTTCACGGACGGCTCCGCCGCCAGCCAGGTGGGGGACCCCGGCGTCGAGCCAGTCAGGGCGCCCCACAACGACTCCCGCGCCGAACGGAGCGTAGAGCTTGTGACCCGAGAACACGACATAATCGACGTCCGCTTCGGCGATGTTGATGCGGCGGTGCGGTGCAAGCTGCGCGGCGTCCACCACGATCCGTGCGCCGAATTCGTGGGCCAGGGAGGCGAGTTGGACGATGGGGAGGATTTCACCGGTGACGTTCGAGGCGCCGGTGACCGCCAGCAGGCTCACGCCGCCTTGGGCGAGTTCGCTGCGGAGTTTGTCCAAGGTAGCGGCAAGTGTAGGGGCGGCGACGACGCTTCGGTGGGGCACACCTTGCCAGGGCAGCAGGTTGGCGTGGTGTTCGATGTCCAGGTACAGGACCTCGCCCGCTGCCTGGCCATCAACCACGGGAAGGCATCCGGCCAGCAAGTTCAGGGAGTCCGTAGTGTTTCTGGTGAAAATCACGGAATCATCAGCCCGCCCGCCAACGAATTCACGCACGATGTTCCGTGAATTCTCGTAGACGGATGTGCTGATTTGCGACGCGAAACCCGCACCGCGGTGGACACTGGCGTAGTAAGGCAGTACTTCGTTGAGGTACGCCGAAACAATGGTCAGGGCCGGTGCTGATGCGCCGTAGTCAAGGTTGGCGTAACGGACGTGGCCGCCCTGGATCAGGGGGGCCTGCAACTCCGCGCCGGTAACAGCGGCCAGCGGCCGTGCTGCTGATACGGGTGCCGTGGTTGCCTCGGCAAAAGACGGAATGGTGTTGGCGTTCAACGTAACGGTGCTCATGGGACCTCACTCAAGAGGGACCCCCACAGGGGGATCCGCGCTTGCCGTATCCGTTCCGGACCGGCCGGGTCGTCACCCGGGGCACCCCACCGCGAATGGAGGGTTGCCGGCCAGCAAACCGGGGTTTAGCGCTGGCACTCGTGACCTGTAAAAAAGGTTAGAGCATACGATCCGGCCCCTCCAAAGCCTGTTGGCTTTGTTAAGCGCATTGTTACGTTGGCGGAAAAGTCGCTGTTTAGGCGAAGAAAAAACGGCGGACGGCTCCAAAAGGAGCCATCCGCCGTCGAAAGTTTCGTCAGGGTCCAGACTGTGCGGGAGCCACGCTCAGCTTAGAGCAGGTCGTCCAGTCCGGGGTTCAGCCGTTTGAGGACTTCCGAATGCAGGATGGAGTTCGTGGCCAACGCGTTGCCACCGAACGGGCCGTCCTCACCTTCCAGCGACGTGAAGCGTCCACCGGCTTCAGTGACGATGGGCACCAGGGCTGCCATATCGTAGAGATTCAGCTCAGGTTCGCATGCGATGTCCACGGCGCCCTCGGCGACCAGGCAGTAGGACCAAAAATCCCCGTAAGCGCGCGTACGCCAGATGTCCTCGGTGAGTCCCATGAATTCATCCAGGTTGCCGCGCTCCTTCCACCCGGACAGGCTCGAATAGGACATTGAGGCGTCGGCCAACCGGGAGACGTTGGAAACTTTCAGGCGTGTGGCAGAGGCGAGCGAGCGGCCCATGTACGCACCCATGTCCTTGGCTGCCCACCACCGTTTGCCCAATGCGGGGGCGCTCACTACGCCCACCACAGGTTCGCCTTCATCGACCAGCGCGATCAACGTTGCCCATACCGGAACGCCGCGAACGAAGTTCTTGGTGCCATCAATGGGGTCGATGATCCAACGACGCGAGCCGTGCCCGCTGCTGCCGAACTCCTCGCCCAGGACGGCGTCGCGGGGCCGGGAACGGGACAACTGGCCGCGAATCGCTTCCTCGGCGGCCTTGTCCGCATCCGTGACGGGTGTGAGGTCCGGCTTGGTTTCGATCTGCAGATCCAGCGCCTTGAAGCGATCCATGGTCTGGGCATCTACTGAGTCGGCGAGGACGTGGGCGAGGCGCAGGTCATCGTTGTAGGTGGAAACGGGATGGGTCATGCCACCAAACTATCCTGAATCAATCGCTGCAGTGGGGACGTGAAGCCGCAACGATCAGTTGACGGTCCCCAATTCCTTGGCCTCTTTTGCTTCAAGCCTGGGATCAGCACCGAGCAAGCGACGCAGCGAGGCAAGGCGGGCAACGCCTGACGGCCCGGCATGCCTATCGTTTACCCACGCGTCCAGGCCGCAGTTGATGGCAGTGGCGTCATGCTTGCAGCCGCGTTCGCAGGCTTCCGTGCCGGGCTCCAGGTCGGGGAAGGAACGCAGTATCCGGTCCGGATCCACGTGGGCCAAACCGAAGGAGCGGATACCGGGCGTATCGATGATCCAGCTTCCCGAGGGGGCGTCGTCGAGTTTAAGCGCCAGCGCCGACGACGAGGTGTGCCTGCCGCGGCCCGTCACGGCGTTCACGCCGCCGGTGGCGCGCTCGGCTCCCGTGAGCGCGTTGACCATGGTGGACTTGCCCACGCCTGAATGGCCGAGCATCACAGTTACTTTTCCGCCAAGGTGGGAGCGGAGCTGCGCGACGGCGTCCCGGTCCAGCCTGGCGGACAAGCCGTCGTCGGAGCGGGCGTCAATACCGCCGGCCTCTGAGTCGGCTGTCCGGCTGATGATCACGGGGAAGTCCAGGCTGAGGTAGTTCGCAAGCAATTCCGCCGGGTCCTTGACGTCCGCCTTGGTGATGAGCAGCAACGGCTCGATACCGGCGTCGTACGCTGCCACCAGGGCGCGGTCGATGAAGCCGGTCCGCGGTTCGGGGTTTGCCGCCGCCACAACCACCACGAGTTGATCGGCGTTGGCCACTACGACGCGTTCAATCGGATCGGTATCGTCAGCGCTGCGGCGCAGGAGCGTCCTGCGTTCCTCCACGCGGACCAGGCGGGCAAGGGTATCCGGGGATCCGGAGACGTCGCCCACCAAGGCGACGAAGTCACCCGGGACCACGGGATTACGCCGCAATTCACGGGCCCGTGCCGCGATGACCAGGCGCTCGTTGTCGGAGTCTTCCCCCACAATTGCCCTGTACCGGCCCCGGTCTACGGTGATGATGCGGCCAATGACGGCGTCATCGTGGCTTGGGCGGTCTTTGGTCCTGGGCCGTGACCCTTTTTTGTTGGGACGGATACGGACGTCGGACTCATCCCAGGAGCGTGCGTCGCGGGCCATGGTCAGTTGCCGGCCTCTTCCGCGCCGGCAGATTCGAGCATCCGCACCCACATGTCCGGGAATTCCGGCATGGTCTTCGAGGTGGTGGCGATGTCTTCCACCTTGACGCCTTCGACGGCGAGGCCAAGGATCGCTCCCGCTGTGGCCATGCGGTGGTCTGCATAGCTGTGCACTACGCCGGCATGCAGGGCGGCTGGCCGGATAACCAGGCCGTCGGCCGTTTCCTCAGCGTCACCGCCCAGCCTGTTGATCTCAGCCACCAAGGCGGCGAGCCGGTCAGTTTCGTGGCCACGAAGGTGGGCGATGCCAGTGAGCCGCGAGGGGCTGGCCGCCAGTGCGCAAAGCGCGGCAACGGTGGGTGCGAGTTCGCTGGTCTCGTCGAACTCCGCGCCCTTGATCTCTTGCCCGCCGGTAACTGTGAGGGTCCCGTCCTGAAGACTGACCTCCGCACCCATTGTGGCGAGGATGCTCCGCCACATGTCGCCTACCTGGGTGGTGCCGGATGGCCAATTGGGAATGCTGACGGTTCCCTTGGTAGCCAACGCGGCTGCCAGGAAGGGGCCGGCGTTGGAAAGGTCCTGCTCAATCCGCTGGTCGAAGGCGTTGATGGGGCCAGGGGAGACCCGCCAATGGTTGGGCACCGAATCGTCCACGGAGACCCCTACGCTGCGGAGGGTGGCCACGGTCATTGAGATGTGGTCGAGGCTCGGAACAGGCTTGCCGACGTGCTCCAGGTGAAGACCCTCGGTGAATCGAGCACCCACCAGCAGCAAGGCGGACACGAATTGCGACGAAGCGCTGGCATCGATCACCAGGTGGCCGCCCCGCACCTCGCCGGTGCCCTCCACGGTGAACGGAAGGGCCGACGGCGTCCTGCCGCCTTCAGCTGCGACCGGAACCCCCAGCGCAACCAGTGCTTCGATGATGGTGCCCATGGGCCGGTTGCGTGCGTGCGGGTCGCCGTCGAACACGGTAGCCCCGCGGCGCAACGCCGCGAGCGGCGGCACAAAACGCATCACCGTTCCAGCCAGCCCGCAATCGATCGCAGTTTCTGCGCTGGTGGCCATGGGGTCCAACGGCGTGATCAAAAGATCGGGTCCGTAGTCGCCGTCACCCGGTTCTTCGGTGACCGTAGCGCCAAGCTGCCGGAGCGCCTGGATCATCAGGGCAGAGTCGCGGGAATGCAGGGGAGCCCGCAGGCGTGACGGGCCGTCCGCCAAAGCCGCCAGCACCAGGTAACGGTTGGTCAGGGACTTCGAACCCGGTACCGTCACCGACGCATTCACCGGCCCCCGAGCGTAGGGGGCGGACCACAGCGGAAGCTGGGTCCTGGTTGCTGTTGGATCGGTGTTTGCGGGGGTGGTACCTGTCATGCTTCCTTATGCTCCAACTGCGTTGTCTACGGCCTTGCGTACTGCTTTATCGGCGCGCTTGATCTGCTTGCCGGTGACCTTCTTGGCATCGGCAGCGAGGTGTTCTGCCCGCCAGGCGATACTCGGCCGCCCCTCGGTGTCAACGGAAGCCAGGAGGACGCCTCCTGTGAGGGAAATGTTCTTGAGGAGGCGGGCCTTGCGGGCAATCCGGCCTTCCTTGGTGCTGATATCGGCTGAGCGCCACTCAACATAGGAGTTAAGGGCCGAGGTCACAACCAGCACAGTTGCTGCGAAACGGGAAAGCTTGCCCAGGCCGAGCAAGGTTCCTGCGCCCAGCTGGGCGCCACCGATAACGCGGGCAAGGGTCTTCTCGTCTGCTTTGAAGGGCAGCGACTCCGATGCGCGACGCAGCACGGGCGAGAGTTGCTTCGCGGTGTCGTCCGCGTTCCGTAGCTTGTCCAGACCTGCGACGACGAAGCTGGACGCGAGCATGGGACGCGCGAGAAAACGGATAACAGACATGTCTTGCCTCCTGGATGGCTTGCCACACTATTCGATGAGTGTTGTGTTCACGGGGTGCAGTCTGCTCTAGTCTTGCACCTTTGCGGAATATTTACCCAGCGGCGGCCGTTGTGAACTTCAGGTGCGGTGGAGACCGGACCGCGGCATGGCGTTGCCGCTTCGCTGAACGGAGTTGGTTTTTTGACTTTGGTTAAGGACCGGGCGGTCCTGTCCGAGCCTGGGTACGGTTCACAGCTGGTTTCACCGAAGCTGACAGTAGACTTGGCAACGATGAGCACCATTGAACCGGCCGCAGCGGCCATGTATGAAGCAGCCGACTCGTCCGCAGAGGGCACTGCGGAGGCGCCGGCCGCCGTCGACGTCGCAACTGAGACGTCCGAGCAGCGGCGCGCCCGATTCGAGCGCGACGCCATGCAGTACGTGGACCAGTTGTACTCGGCAGCGATGCGGATGGCACGGAACCCTTCGGACGCGGAAGACCTGGTCCAGGAGGCCTACACCAAGGCCTTTTCCGCCTTCCACCAATACAAGCCCGGTACCAACCTCAAGGCGTGGTTGTACCGCATCCTGACCAACACCTACATCAATCTCTACCGGAAGCGTCAGCGGGAGCCCCTGCAGTCGAATTCGGACACGATTGAGGATTGGCAGTTGGCCAAGGCCGAGTCGCACACCTCCGCAGGGCTGCGGTCCGCGGAAGCAGAAGCGTTGGACCACCTGCCGGACTCCGACGTCAAGAACGCGTTGCAAGCCATCCCGGCGGAGTTCCGGTTGGCGGTCTACTTCGCGGACGTCGAGGGATATGCGTACAAGCAGATCTCAGAAATTATGAACACTCCCATCGGCACAGTGATGTCGCGGTTGCACCGCGGCAGGAAAATGCTGCGGGACATGCTGGCGGACTATGCCGCCGAACGGGGCTTCAGGGCCCATACCGAAGATCAGGCCGCGGCCGGAAGCAACAATCAGGAGAAAGAGAAATGAGCGACTGCCAGGGATTGGGCGATTGCGATGATACGCGAATGCAGCGGATTTATGAGTACCTCGACGGTGCGTTGACCCGCGAGGACCTCACTGAAATCAAGCAGCACCTCGATACCTGCGAGGAATGTGCCGAGCAGTACGACCTCGAGTGCCTTATCCGCACCATGGTTAAGCGTTCGTGCACGGAGTCCGCGCCGGAAAACCTCAAGAATTCCATTCTTGACAGGATTCACTCCATCAAGCCCGTGGACGCCTGATCCGTCCCGGCACAGGGTATTAGTCCCGGCAAAGGGTATTAAGCGTCGAGGGCCCCGGAAACCGAATGGTTTCCGGGGCCCTCGCTTTTAGGCATGTGACACTAAGCCGCTGGCTTAGGTGTTGGGACGCTTGCCGTGGTTCGCGCCGCCACGCTTACGGTCACGACGCTTACGTGCACGCTTGCTCATAGCTGGCCTCCTTCAAGGATTGATACTCAATAAAGCTGCCCTCCAGTTTCGCACACCCGGGTGCTGCGTCGCGAACCGGCGCCGCCCCGAGCGGAACAGGCCGTCAGCTCCGCAGCGAATTTCGGATCGATATGCGTGCTTGGTCCAGCACGGTACGGACTGTTTCAACGGCCACAGGCGTCAACGGATGCGAAGCGCCGTGCTGGCGCAATTCAACCCGGATGTCATCCCTGAAGGACTGGACCATCAGCTCAGCTTCCTTGAGGATGCGTTGGCCCTCCGGCGTGTGCCCCCCGGTCCGGCTTCGGGAGGCGGCTGCTGAAGCACTGCTGCGTGCGGCCTCCGCGGTGGCTGCAAGGTCTGCCCGCAGGCCACGCATGTTGGTCCTGATATCCTCCCGCAGGTTGTCAGCGAGCCGCCTGACCGATGCCGAGATGGTGTCCTCTACATCGGCCAGTTCAGCCCGTCTGCCATCCAGCTCCGCGCGGCCGGCGTCGGTAATGAAGTACTTGGTGCGCCTGCCTTCGGTCTCGGTGGCGACGAGTCCTTCTTCTTCCAGCTTGCCCAGGCGGGGATAAATGGTGCCGGCGCTGGGGGAGTAGGTGCCGCCGAAGCGGTCGCCCAGGGCCTTGATCAGTTCATATCCGTGCTTTGGGCCTGCTTCGAGCAAGGCAAGGAGGTAGAGGCGCAGGGCCCCGTGGGCGAAGACTGGGGGCATCAGAGGCCTGCTTCCCCGCTGGCAGGGTGGTCGTGGTCCGGTGTGGGCGCGGAGGCATGCATGATGTACGTCTTGCCGGAAACCGTGTTGGTGCGGACCAGCATCAGCCGCTCATCGGGTCCAACGATGGTGTGCACGTTGCTGCCCGGCTGGGCGTACATCTGATCGTCGATCACCACTGATCCGCTGGCCGACTTCGCGACGATGTCCAAGCCAACGTCGTGGGGCAGCCGGATGGTCAGGTCGCCGGAGACGGAGTTCGCCCCAAGATCGTTCGTGTAGTCCTGGAGGTCGAAGCTGAGATCGCCGCTGACAGTGTTCGCGCGGACGTTCTTGAACGTGCCCGACGCCGTAACTTCGCCGGAGACGCTTTTGGCGGTCAGGACGCCGTCGTGGTTTCTGGCGATGACCTCGCCGCTCACCGTGTTGACGTGGAGTTCGCCGCTGGTCCCGTCCGCCATGACGGAACCGGAGACTGTGTTCAGCCGGGTGCGGCCGCTGGTGCCAGACACCATGCCATCCCCGCTGACCGTACCCGCTTCGACGTCGACGCCGTTGGGGAGGGCGATTCCCACCACCACGGAGTTGGTGCTGGTGTTGTTGACCGTGCCCATCAGGTTCCGGAACCAGCCTTGCGGACCCTGTAGCTGATGGCGCACTTCAAGGCGGCCATCCACCAGGGTGACAGTCAGCGGGTCGCCGGTAATCTCGCTGATTTCGATTCGGACAAAGTCCTCATCATGGGTCACCACGTCGAAGCGACCCTTGACGATTCCCAACTTCAGCGAGCGGACGTGGTCCACTTCGATGGTTTGCGGACCAGTTACGGTCCATAGCTCCTCAGACATGTCCCCTCCAGATTGCGATATATCGCGTTGATAAAACTCACGATATATCGCGAATCGGAGGGGTGCAATGGTCTGCGTGTATCAGGCAGGGTGGCGAACCCGTATACCGGCTACTCAGGCTGGGCGATGTTGAGCCATTGGAACCAGCCGCGGTGCAGGACCAGCCAGGCAATCAACCCGTAGCCCGCCTGGCCCGGCGTTCCTCCGTTGGCTGCAAGGTCCGTCCTCCACTGCTCGTGATTGAGCAAGGGGGAGAACGTGTCAACGTAGTGGTGATTCCGCCGGGTGGTGACATCGGCAAACGCCGTGTTGAGCTCGGCAAGCCGCTTGTTCCGGGCGGGATCGAGCGTGGGCGGAGGACCGACCACAAAGACCTCAACGCTGCTGTGTGAGGCCCCGTCCAGGATATTGGCGAGGTTCAGCCTGCTCCGCGCAGTGGACAGGCCAAACTCCAGGTCGCGGCCGGACAAGCCGATCACCAGGCGGTTCTCGTGGGTGTCGCTGAAACGCCTGCCCGCTTCATCCTGCCAACGCGCGGCGAGCCCCTCGGTCCCCTCCATGGGACAGGGGAGCGGGAAACTCTCCACTACGACGGAGTCCTGGGGCGTACGGGCGAGCACTCTTCCGAGCCAGCCCAATGCGCGGGGATCCCCCAGGCCCGCGAGCAGTTCATCTCCTACAGCTGCAATGCGCAGCTTCCTGTCTTCCACGGTTACCTCTTCACACTCGTTACGGTCCTTGCACGGTTCAGGCTCAACAGCCGGTTCGGGAACCGGTACCTGTCCCATTAAACAGAACTGCCCGGCCTGAGGCGCGCTTATCGCTCCTCGGGCCGGGCAGTTTCGGTTTTACTTGCGTTCGAACGCCTGCTTGATCAGGGCATCCTGTTCAGCAGCGTGGCGCTTCATGGAACCTGCAGCCGTCGACGCAGACGCCGGACGCGACACCAAGCGAAGCTTGCGATCAAGCTCCGGTGCCAGGTTCAGGCCCATGAACGGCCATGGCCCCTGGTTAGCGGGTTCGTCCTGCGCCCACACGACGTCAGCGTTCGGGTACTTGGCGAGCTCCGCATCGATCTCAGCCTTGGGCAGCGGGTAAAGCTGCTCTACGCGGATGATGGCTGTGGAAGTATCGCCGGACTTCTGCCGGTTGGACAGGAGGTCGTAATACAAACGGCCCGAGACCAGGATGACGCGGTCAACGTTAGCCGGCTGCACCTCAGGATCGCTGATGACCGGCCTGAAGCCGCCGTTCGTGAAGTCTTCGACGGCGGAAGCGGCGCCCTTGAGGCGCAGCAGCTGCTTGGGCGTGAAGATGATCAACGGCTTGCGCGGACGGCTGTAGGCCTGGCGGCGGAGCAGGTGGAAGTGCGAAGCGGCCGTGGTGGGGTTCGCCACGATCATGTTGTCCTCGGCGCACATCTGCAGGAAGCGCTCAATGCGTGCGGACGAGTGGTCCGGACCCTGGCCTTCGTAACCGTGCGGCAGCATGAGCACCAGCGAGGAACGCTGGCCCCACTTCTGCTCAGCCGAGGAGATGAACTCGTCAATGATGGTCTGCGCACCGTTGACGAAGTCACCGAACTGGGCTTCCCACAGGACCAGGGCATCGGGGCGCTCTACGGAGTAGCCGTATTCGAAGCCCATTGCTGCGTATTCGGACAACAGCGAATCGTAGATCCACAGCTTGGCCTGGTCATCCGAGAGGTTGCCCAGGGGGAGCCATTCGTTGCCGTTGGCACGGTCGTGGAAGACTGCGTGGCGCTGGACGAACGTTCCGCGGCGGGAGTCCTGGCCTGCCAAACGAACGGGCACGCCCTCCATGATCAGCGAGCCGAAGGCCGCGATCTCGCCGAAGCCCCAGTCGATGCCGCCTTCACGGGACATCTGCTCGCGCTTCTCCAACAGTTGCTTGAGCTTGGAGTGAACGGTGAAGCCATCCGGGATTTCCAGGTGGGCCTTGCCAATGCGGGCAAGCGTCTCAGCGGAAATCGCGGTGGATGCCGGGGAGTTGGTCCCGAAGTCAGCTTGCTGGGCGATGGGCCGCTCGATGTCCGAGACAGCTGCCGAGTCCGCGGTGATGATCGGAATCGGCGATGTCTGGGCAGCGTGCGTTTCAGCGAAGACCCGCTCGAGGCGTTCCTGGTAGTCGCGGAGCAACTGCTCTGCTTCTTCCTCGGTGATGTCACCACGGCCAATCAGCGACTCGGTGTACAGCTTGCGAACGGAGCGCTTGGCCTCGATCAGGTTGTACATGAGCGGCTGGGTCATCGAGGGGTCGTCGCCCTCGTTGTGGCCGCGACGGCGGTAGCAGACCATGTCGATGACGACGTCCTTGTGGAAACGCTGACGGAACTCGTAGGCGAGCTGCGCAACGCGGACCACGGCTTCGGGATCGTCGCCGTTCACGTGGAAGACCGGTGCCTGGATCATCTTGGCGACGTCCGTGGAGTACGTGGACGAACGCGAGGAGGACGGAGCGGTGGTGAAGCCAACCTGGTTGTTGACGATCACGTGGATGGTGCCGCCCGTGCGGTAACCGCGGAGCTGTGAGAGGTTGAGGGTTTCAGCCACAACGCCCTGGCCCGCGAAAGCTGCGTCACCGTGGACCATGATGGGCAGGACAGGGAAGGACTCACCCTGGTCCAGGCGATCCTGCTTGGCGCGGACGATGCCTTCAAGGACAGAATCCACGGCCTCCAGGTGCGACGGGTTCGCGGCGAGGTAGACCTTGGTCTGCTTGCCGTTGTCCGAGGTGAAGGTGCCTTCGGTGCCGAGGTGGTACTTGACGTCACCGGAGCCCTGGACCGAGCGCGGGTCCTGGGTGCCTTCGAATTCGCGGAAGACCTGGGCGTACGTCTTGCCTGCGATGTTGGTCAGCACGTTGAGGCGGCCACGGTGGGCCATGCCGATGGCAACCTCGTCCAGACCGTCGTCGGCTGCATCAGAGATGACGGCGTCGAGCAGCGGAATCAGCGACTCGCCGCCCTCCAGGGAGAAGCGCTTCTGGCCGACGAACTTGGTCTGCAGGAAGGTCTCGAAAGCCTCAGCCGCATTGAGCTTGGAGACAATGCGAAGCTGCTCTTCACGGCTCGGCTTGGAGTACGGGTGCTCCAGCTGGTCCTGGAACCATTTGCGTTCCGCCGGCTCCTGGATATGCATGTACTCGATGCCGGTGGTGCGGCAGTAAGCGTCGCGAAGCACCCCAAGGATGTCGCGGAACTTCAGCTGCGGCTTGCCGCCGAACCCGCCCGTGGGCCATTCGCGGTCCAGGTCCCACAGCGTCAAGCCGTAGGTCAGGACATCCAGGTCCGGGTGCTTGCGCTGGACGTACTCCAGGGGATCGGTGTCGGCCATCAGGTGGCCGCGCACGCGGTAGGAGTGGATCAGCTGCTGGATGCGGGCGACCTTGTTGATCTCGTCGGCCGGATCCACCTGCAGGTCCGGGCTCCAGCGCACGGGCTCGTACGGGATGCGCAGGGCTTCGAAGATCTCGTCGTAGAAATTCTGCGCGCCGAGGAGGAGCTGGTGGACCAGCTTGAGGAACTCACCACTGCCCGCGCCCTGGATCACGCGGTGATCGTAGGTGGAGGTCAGCGTCAGGATCTTGCTGATGGCGTTCTGGGCGATGATCTTCTCGCTGGCGCCCTGGAACTCCGCCGGGTAGTCGAGGGCGCCGACGCCGATGATGGCAGCCTGGCCCTTGGAAAGGCGCGGCACGGAGTGGACCGTACCGATGCCGCCGGGGTTGGTCAGCGAAACCGTGGTGCCTGCGTGGTCATCGGCCGTCAGCTTGCCGTTGCGGGCGCGCTTGATCAGGTCCTCATAGGTGTGCCAGAACTCGGCGAAGTCCATGGTCTCGGCCTTCTTGATGTTGGGAACCATCAGGAGGCGCGTGCCATCGGGCTTGGGCATGTCGATGGCGATGCCGAAGTTGACGTGCGCGGGCTGCACGGCGCTTGGCTTGCCGTCGATTTCGTCGTAGTAGACGTTCATCGAGGGGAACTGGGACAGTGCACGGACAACGGCGTAGCCGATGAGGTGCGTGAAGGACACCTTGCCACCACGTGCGCGGGCTAGGTTGGAGTTGATGACCACACGGTTGTCGATGAGCAGCTTGGCGGGAACTGCCCGGACGCTGGTGGCGGTGGGTACTTCCAGGCTGGTCACCATGTTGGTGGCGATGGCCTTGGCCGGGCCGCGCAGGACGGAGACGACGTCTTCTTCCGGCGCGGTGGGGGCCTTGGTGCTCTTGGGCAGCTGGGCCGGTATGGGCTGTGTTGCGTTGCCGCCGGCGGGCTTCTTTGCTCCGTCCCGGGCAACCGTGGCCGGTTCTTTCTTGGCCGGAGCCGGTGCTGCAGGGGCAGTCTCCGTGGCAGCTGCGGGAGCGGCCGGCGCCGGTGCCGGGGCCGCTGCGGCCGGAGCCACTACGGGAAGTACTTGGGTTGGGGGATTGGCAGCTGCTGGAGCTGCGGAGGTTCCGTTGGAAGAAGTGCCGTCAGCGGAGGCAAAGGATTCGAAGAGCGGCCACCACTTGGCGTCGACCGAATTCTTGTCCTGTTGGTACCGCTCGTACAGTTCGTCAACGAGCCACTCGTTTCCGCCAAATTCCTCTGGTAGACGGTGGCTGGGCTGCTCTGGCACTTGAAATACGCCTCTTCCATGAGTGTTGTTTTCCCGCTGGCCAAGGTTGCTTTTCCGCAACGATGGGACAGGGTCCGGGTCCCGCGAACTCAGACCCCTGACAGTCTAGTTAGGATCGTTGGTTAACTGCCAATAGTGGTGACCTAAATCATGTTGGAGCTGACTTAGTGGACCAAGGCGTCCATTAATGTGCGGTAACCCGCGTGTGGGGTCCCTGCCGGCGGACTGTAGACTGAAAGTCTTATGGACAGTAAATCTAGGTGCCGGCCTGGGAACTGTCGGGGGAGCCAAACTGGCAACTCCGCACAGCGTGCCCGTCGAGCCGGCAATACCCCTTCACATGCCCATCACGCGCCGGCGTTTACTGCCGGTGGTGCCGCAGACCATGCGTCCGCGGCGCCCGACCAGCCTCCGCCGGGGCGAATCCCCTGGCCGATGGCGTTATCCCCATTGCACTCGCCCACCCTTGGAGTGATGCGCTAAGTGGAATGGATTCTTCTCCTGGCCGGCTTTGCCCTGATTCTTGGCACCGGCTTTTTCGTAGCAGTTGAGTTTTCCCTCGTTGCCCTGGACCAGTCCAGTGTCCAGCGTGCAGTCGACAACGGAGACCAAGCGGCCGCCCCGTTGTTGAAGTGCCTGAAATCGCTCTCCACCCAGCTCTCCAGTTGCCAGCTCGGCATTACGCTGACCACGCTGTTGACTGGTTTCGTGATGGAGCCCTCCGTTGGGCAGTTGCTGGTAGGGCCCCTGGGCCTGCTTGGCCTTCCCTCCGAGGTGGTGCACTCGGTTGCGTTGATCGTTGCGATGGCCTTCGCGACCCTCCTGTCCATGCTGATCGGCGAGTTGGTTCCCAAGAACATGGCCATCGCCCTTGCATTCCCGCTGGGCAAGCGGCTCGCCCGTCCGCAGCTGATGTTCACTGCGGTCTTCAAACCGGCGATTGTGGTGCTCAATGGCTTCTCGAACAAGGTGCTGAACCTTTTCGGTCTTGAGGCCAAGGAAGAGATCTCGGGCGCACGCACCCCCGCGGAACTCGCCTCGTTGGTTCGGCGTTCCGCTGCGCTTGGGACGCTGGATGCCGGCACGGCCAACTTCGTGGCGCGGACCCTGAACTTTTCGGGACGCACCGCGGCGGACGTCATGACCCCGCGCATCCGGATGGAAACAATCGACGCCGACCAGTCGGTGGCGGACATCCTCGATGCCGCCCGTAGGACCGGATACTCGCGGTTCCCTGTCATTGGCGATTCCACGGACGATATCCGCGGGGTGGTCCACGTTAAGAAAGCCGTGGCCGTACCCGCTGAGCGCCGTTCCAAGCTCCAGGCCGGAGCGATCATGACCGACGTCCTCCAGGTTCCGGAAACCATCCACCTGGATGCGCTCCTGTCGGAACTGCGTGAGGGTAACCTGCAACTGGCCGTTGTCCTGGATGAATACGGTGGCACGGCCGGCATCACCACCCTCGAAGACCTGGTGGAAGAGATTGTGGGCGAAGTGGCGGACGAGCACGACAAAGTCCGTCCCGGCGTGCTGCAGAGCGCATCCGGGGACTGGTACTTCCCCGGCCTTCTGCGGCCCGACGAAGTAACAGAGCAAATCCCCAACCTGGTAGTCCCTGATGAATCCGCCTACGAAACCGTGGGCGGGTACGTCATGAGCCAGCTGGGACGTATCGCCAAGGCCGGCGACGTCGTGGACGCGGTCGGCGGCACGCTGACAGTGACCAGGATGGACGGCCGGAGAATCGACAGGATCTGCTTCCACCACGTGGAAACGGACGAGTCGTCCCCGGAGGACGCAGAAAGCGCCCGTCATGAAGCAGGTGCCCTATGAGCGACTGGGTAGGAATCCTCTGGCTCGTCGTGCTCCTGATCGGCAACGCGTTCTTCGTGGGTGCGGAATTCGCAGTCATGTCGGCCCGGCGCAGCCAGATCGAACCTTTGGCGGAGGCGGGTTCCAAACGCGCGCAGACAACATTGCGCGCCATGGAAAATGTCTCGCTCATGCTGGCTTGTGCCCAATTGGGCATCACCGTTTGCTCGCTCCTGATTCTTCAGGTGGCGGAGCCTGCCATCCACCATTTGCTGGCTGAGCCCCTTGAACTGGTGGGCGTTCCGGTCGAGCTGGCGGATATCATCGCCTTCGCGATCGCTTTGCTGTTCGTGACGTTCCTGCACGTCACCTTTGGCGAAATGGTGCCGAAGAACATCTCGGTGTCCGTGGCTGACAAGGCAGCACTGCTGTTGGCCCCGCCGCTGATGTTCATTGCCCGCTTGGTCAATCCGGTCATTTGGACCCTCAACTGGCTGGCCAACCACATCCTGCGGTTGATGAAGATCGAACCCAAGGATGAGGTGTCTTCCTCGTTCACGCTGGAAGAGGTCCAATCGATCGTCCAGGAGTCCACGCGCCATGGATTGGTGGACGATGAAACGGGCCTGTTGAGTGGAGCCTTGGAGTTCTCCGAGCACACGGCGGCCCACATCATGGTTCCGCTGGACAAGCTCATGGTGCTCAAGACGGCTTCCACCCCCGTGGACCTGGAAAAGGCAGTCAGCCGGACCGGTTTCTCACGATTCCCGATGGTGGACGACGACGGCGAACTCGCCGGTTACCTGCACGTGAAGGACATCCTGTCCATCCCGGAGGAGGGCCGGAAGCACCCCATTGCCGAAGGCCGCATCCGTTCCTTGGCGAACCTGGCACCGGATGACGAGATCGAGCAGGCCATGTCGGTCATGCAGCGCACGGGATCACACTTGGCGCGAGTCGTTGGTGCCGGTGGCGACACCCAAGGCGTGCTCTTCCTTGAGGATGTCATTGAGCAGTTGGTGGGGGAGATCCGGGACGCCACGCAGGCGACGGGGATCCGCCGTTATGGTGGCCAGCAAGCCCAATAAAGCACAGTAAGACAGTTCTGGCGTCGGTCGTTTCGATCGACGCCAGAATTGTCTAAATAGGAATCATTCCTATTTAGGGCTACACTGAATCCCGTCAGTAATTGTGTTTGATTCTCATTTTGAGTAGATCCGAGGTCTTCGTGCGTCGTTCCGCCGTCCGCCTGTCCCTGGCCGCTTCTGCAGGCCTTGCCGCGCTCCTGCTGTCCTCCTGTGCCGGCCCGGCCGGGGCGGGCAACCAGTCCCAGTCAGGTGCCATCGAGGTAGTTACCTCGACGAACGTTTACGGCGACATCGTCAAGGCCATCGGCGGGGACAAAGTGGACGTCAAGGCGATCATCACCAAGACCAGCCAGGACCCGCACTCCTATGAGGCCAGCGCCCAGGACAAGCTGGTTATTTCCAAGGCGAAGCTCGTGGTGGAGAACGGCGGCGGGTACGACGAGTTCCTGCACAAAATCGCGGACGAGACCAAGATCGGCCACGAGAACATGATCAGCGCCGTCGAGGTTTCAGGGCTCGCTCCCGAGGAGGAAACCCACAGCGCGGACGCCCACAGCGACGAGCCCCACGCACACGACCACAGCGACTTCAACGAGCACGTCTGGTACAGCCTGGAAACCATGGGCAAGCTCGCTGATGCGGTGGCGGCCAAGCTTGGCAGCCTCGACGCCGGGTCCGCTGCGACCTTCACCGGCAACGCAAATGCTTTCAAAGCGAAACTTACCGGGCTGACCACCACGTTGAATACCGTCAAGGCCGCCAACGAACACCAACCCGTGGCCATCACAGAGCCGGTTCCCCTGTACCTCCTTGAGGCGGCAGGCCTGGAGAACAAGACTCCCGAGGCTTACAGCGCTGCCGTCGAAGAGGGAACCGATGTGCCGGCCTCGGTACTGAAGGAGACAACTGACCTCCTCAGTTCCAAGTCGGTGCGGTTCCTTGCCTACAACGAGCAGACCGAAGGCCCGCAGACCGAAGCCGTCAAGCGCGCGGCAGAAGCTTCGGGCGTGCCAGTACTGAATTTCACCGAGACGCTGCCGGAGGGCAAGGACTACGTCCAGTGGATGACTGACAACGTCGAGTCCATCGCCTCGGCATTGAAGAAGTAGCTCCACCCAAGGCCCACCTGAGGTAAAGGGTCCTGTTGGCGTCCTAAGATATTCAGGATGGCTTCGGGGCCTTTTGCCTGCCACCAGAACAGCCGCCATCACCAGCACCAGAACTATTGCGTTCCCAGCAGCGCTTGGATCGAGGACAACTTTTGACACCGGTAGTGAGCCTCCGCGGCGCCAGCCTGCAGTTCGGCAAGAGGACACTCTGGCGGGACCTGGACCTGGACATCAACCCGGGAGAGTTCTTCGCCGTCCTGGGGCCCAACGGCAGCGGTAAGACGAGCTTCCTGAAGGTCCTCCTCGGATTGCAGGAACTCCATTCCGGCACCGTGTCCTTGGGCGGCCACCCGGTGGAACGGGGCAGCAAGCGGATCGGCTACATTCCACAGCAGAAGGCGTTCGCGCCAGATACTCCCTTACGTGCCCGTGACCTGGTGGGGCTTGGGATCGACGGACACCGCTGGGGCATCAGGCTATCGTCGGGCAAGGTCAACCAACGGATTGACGACTTGCTGGAGCAGGTAGGTGCCTCCGATTACGCCAAGGTTCCTGTGGGCCAACTGTCCGGCGGTGAGCAACAACGGCTCAGGGTGGCCCAGGCGCTTGCCTCGGAACCGCAGGTCCTGCTGTGCGATGAGCCGCTGCTTTCGTTGGACCTGCATCACCAGCAGGGCGTCAGTGCGCTGATCAATAAACAGTGCCACGAGAGGAACAGCGCCGTGGTTTTCGTGACCCACGAGATCAACCCTGTGATCGACTACGTGGACCGGGTGCTCTACCTGGCAGGTGGGCAATTCCGTGTCGGAACGCCACAGGAAGTCATGACCACGGAAGTTCTTTCGGAACTGTACGACAGCCATGTGGAGGTCATCCACACGAACGGCAGGATCGTCGTCGTCGGGCTTCCCGACGCAACCACGCACTTCCATGACGATGCCCACGCCAGCGTCGGGGAGGAACTCTAAATGGACCTGGATTCTGTTTTTCAGACCATCTTCAACTTCGAGAACTACTCGGAGCTGCTGGTCCTCGTCCAGAACTCCATCTGGGCCGGGGCCGTCCTGGGGCTGCTTGGCGGCCTGGTTGGCACCTTCGTGATGAAACGCGATCTCGCGTTCGCTGTTCACGGCATCTCCGAACTTTCCTTTGCCGGAGCGGCTTTTGCGCTGCTGATTGGTGCCGACATCATTTTCGGGTCCTTGATCGGCTCGGTGGCCGCGGCAGTGCTGTTGGGCTTCATGGGCGTCAGGGCCCGGGATAAGAACTCGATCATCGGCGTCATCATGCCCTTCGGCCTGGGCCTGGGCATCCTGTTCCTGGCGCTGTACGAGGGCCGGGCAGCGAACAAGTTCGGGCTGTTGACGGGTCAGATTGTGTCCGTTGACACGGTTCAGCTGCAGGTTCTCGCCGGGACTGCCGTAGTGGTGATGCTTGCGTTGGTGGCTATCTGGCGGCCGTTGAGCTTCGCTAGCGTGGACCCCGAGATGGCTGAAGCCCGCGGTGTGCCGGTGCGTGGCCTGGCGATTGGCTTCATGGTTCTTCTGGGCGTCAGCGTGGCGCTGTCCATCCAGATCGTTGGCGCGCTGCTGGTGCTTGCCTTGCTGATCACCCCCGCTGCAGCGGCTCTGAAGGTGACTACCTCGCCCAAGTTGGTGGTGGTGCTCAGCGTGGCCTTTGCCATGACCGCCACCGTGGGCGGCATCCTTCTGGCCCTTGGAAGCCGGATTCCCATCAGCCCCTACGTCACCACGTTGTCATTCCTGATCTACGTGGTGTGCCGGGTGATCGGACGAGTGCGCGCCAACCGCGGCCTCAACGGGCGTGTGTCGCGGGAACAACCTGCGGGAGCGCTTTAGAGCTTTCCGGCGGCTTTCTTCGCAGTGCACTCCGGGCAGAGCCCGAAGATTTCAACCGTGTGCGCAACCTCGGTGAAGCCGTGTTCCGCGGCAGTGCGGGCCGCCCAGGTCTCGACGGCGGGGGCCTCCACCTCGACCGCTTTGCCACAGTTGCGGCACAGCAGGTGGTGGTGGTGACCCGTGACAGCGCAACGACGGTAGACCGCCTCGCCTTCGCCGTTGCGCAGGACGTCGATCAGTCCGTCATCAGCCAGGGACTGGAGGATGCGGTATGCGGTGGCAAGGGACACTGAAATGCCCTTGTTTTGCATCAGCCTGTACAGCTCCTGGGTGCTGACAAAGTCGTCCAATTCGTCCAGGGCAGCGCTGACAGCCAAGCGTTGCTTGGTGACCCGCTGCTCCTTCACACCGCTGGAGGCCGGCGTAGCCGGGCCTGTCGTGGTGGAACTGGTGCCATGTGGCATTGACTGACTCACTTCCGTGGGGATGCTGGCAAACCCCAATTTTACCAGCAGGGGAACCTTGGAAACTGTCAGGGGCCGCCCATAGGCTGTCCCCATGAAGCTCACCAAGTACACCCACGCATGTGTCCGCTTGGAGAAGGACGGAAGCGTCCTTGTCATCGACCCCGGGGCCTTCTCGGAAGCCGAAGAAGCGCTGAAGGGGGCCCAAACAGTACTTATCACCCATGAGCACAACGACCATATTGACTCACCCGCCGTTCTGGCAGCCCTTCGCAGCAACGATTCGCTGGAAGTCCACGCTCCGGCCGGAGTCGCCGCAGCACTGAAGGAAAACAGCGACGTCGCCGCCCGTGTGCACGTCGCCGAGCCAGGCTCGGACTTCCAGGCCGCTGGGTTTGGCATCAGAACTTTCGGCGGCCAGCACGCGGTCATCCATCCCCAGATTCCGGTAGTAGCGAACATCGGTTACCTGGTGGACGGGAACGTGTTCCACCCGGGGGATTCCTTCGTGGTTCCGGACGGCCTGGAAGTCAAGACGCTCCTGGTCCCCATCCATGCGCCGTGGTCCAAGGTGGGCGAGGTCCTGGACTTCGTGATCTCCGTGCGCGCTCCCAAGGCATATCCGGTCCATGATGCACTGCTCAACGAGCTGGGACGGGGTCTTGTGGAAGGCCATGTCACACGGATTGGTGCCCGCTACGGGACCACCTACCAGGCGCTGGCTCCGCGGGACTCCGTCGAGGTCTAGCCGGTCCAGGTTCCCGTGTCGTGGAAGTGCTTCAACACCGTTTCATACGGGGCGGGATCCAGGCCGTGCGAGGCAAGCCACCCGGCGTCGTTGTAGCTGCCTGCGTAGCGGTCGCCGCCGTCGCACATGAGCGAAACGATGCTGCCTTGGCGTCCCTCGGCGATCATGCCTGCAATCAACTGCCAGACGCCCCAGAGGTTGGTTCCGGTGGAAGGTCCCGCGTGCAGGCCCGTGAGTTCGCGGAGATGCCGCATGGCGGCGACGGACGCGGCGTCGGGGACCTGGATCATGTGGTCGATCACCGCCGGAATGAAACTAGGTTCCGAGCGCGGACGGCCGATACCTTCGATGCGTGAGGGCAGCCCTGTGGCCGTGGACGCGTCGCCGTCCCGCCATGCCGGGTAGAAGGCCGAATTTTCGGGATCAACTACGGCAAGGCGGGTGCTGTATCGGTTGTAGCGGAGGTAGCGGCCGATCGTGGCACTGGTGCCGCCGGTGCCGGCTCCCACCACGATCCATTCGGGCACAGGGTGCTCTTCAAGGGCCAGCTGTTCAAAGATGGATTCGGCAATGTTGTTGTTGCCCCTCCAGTCGGTTGCCCGTTCTGCGTGGGTGAACTGGTCCATGTAATAGCCGCGGGACGTCTTCGCGGTCTCTTCAGCCACGGCGTAGACCTCCGACGCGTGGTCCACGAACAGGCATGTGCCGCCGAAGTCTTCGATCAGTGCGATCTTTTCGGGGCTGGTTGTCCTGGTCATGACCGCGATGAACGGCAGGCCGATCAGGCGGGCGAAGTAGGCTTCGGAGACCGCCGTGCTGCCACTGGAAGCTTCGACGATGGTGGTGCCTTCGGTGATCCACCCGTTGACCAGGCCGTACAGGAACAGTGAACGTGCCAGGCGGTGCTTGAGGCTGCCCGATCGGTGCGTGGACTCGTCCTTCAAGTACAGTTGCACGCCCCAATGCTCCGGGAGCGGCACTGCGTAAAGGTGGGTGTCTGCCGAACGGTTGTTCTCGGCCTCGATGGTGCGGATGGCCTCGTTGGCCCAGGCCCTGTCCTGAATACACGAATTGCTCACTGGATAAGCCTAGGCTGGAATGCGGGTGCCGACAGCAACGGTGCCCGTGCCGTCGGACCGAAGGAGAACCCATGGACACTCTGATCAGCGCTGCAGGGCTTCACAGGCGCCTGGAATCGGGCGAGCGGACTGTGCTCCTGGATGTGCGTTGGGTCCTGGGCCGTAGCGATGGGCATAGCGAGTACCTGGCCGCCCATCTGCCGGGTGCGGTTTTCGTGGACCTCCCCTCAGAACTCGCCGACCACGCCCAGCCCGAACGGGGCCGCCACCCCTTGCCTGCCCCGGAACGCTTCCAGACGGCTGCCCGCAGCTGGGGAATTAACGACGGCGACACGGTGGTGGCGTACGACAACAGCGGCAGCATGGCCGCGGCCCGCGTGTGGTGGATGCTGAGGAACGCAGGATTCGACTCGGTCTACTTGCTCGACGGCGGCCTTTCAGCTTGGCGTGCAAACGGGTATCCGGTGGAAGAGGGGGAGGTACGGCCCGCCGTCGGGAACGTGTCCTTGGGGGACGGCGCCATGCCGGTCATCACCGAAGAGGAAGGGGCACAGTGGTCCCGCCACGGGACGTTGTTGGATGCCCGGGCCGGGGAGCGCTACCGGGGTGAAGTGGAGCCTATCGATCCCAGGGCAGGGCACATTCCGGGGGCCGTGAGTGCTCCAACCACGGAGAACGTGGCAGCCGACGGTACGTTCCTGCCGGCAGGGCAACTCCGCCGACGGTTCGAAGCCCTGGGCTTGGCAGATTCCAGCGATGTCGCCGTCTATTGCGGTTCCGGGGTGACGGCGTCACACGAGATTGCCGCACTGCATATCGCCGGTTTCACGGCATCACTCTTTCCGGGATCTTTCTCGCAGTGGTCCAACAACTCCGGCAATCCGGTGGCTGTGGGTGCAGAACCGTTCGACGCCGACGCCGACGCCGGGAGTGAAAGCCGTCACTCGGGTCAGAGTGGCACCAGCGCCACTGCCGGGAGTAGCGTCGAAGCATGACACCCGGACGCCCTGTGCCCCCGCCCCTTGCCAAGCCCATCTCCCTTGATCCGGACTGGACCGGCGTCGAAACCAGTACGCTTGCCGCAGCCTACGGCGCAACGGCGCCGGACAGCGGTTTGGTGCCCCTGACCGTGGCCCGCCGGGTCCCTACGGAAGACGACGTGGAGATCGCGATCGAATTCTGTGGGCTCTGCCATTCGGACGTCCATGCCACGCGCGGGGAATGGCGCGTTCCGCCTTACCCGCTGGTACCCGGGCATGAAATCGTAGGGCGGGTGACCCGGGTGGGCACCGGCGTGCAGGACTTCGCCCCCGGCGACCGCGTAGGGGTGGGTTGCATGGTGGACTCGTGCCGCGAATGTGAGAGCTGCCTCGACGGCCTCGAACAATACTGCGAGCGGGGCAACATCGGCACCTATGGTGCTGCAGACCCCCGGCATGGCGACGCTGTGACCCAGGGCGGATATTCGACGTCGGTGGTGGTTGACCGCCGGTTCGTGCTGAGGATCCCCGATGCGCTCGATCCCGCAGCAGCGGCGCCGCTGTTGTGTGCCGGGATCACCACGTACTCCCCGCTGCGGTACTTCGACGTCGAAGAAGGCGACACCGTGGGCGTTGTGGGCTTGGGCGGACTGGGTCACATGGCCGTCAAGATCGCCAAGGCCATGGGCGCGGAAGTCACTGTGTTCACCACCTCGGAATCCAAGTTCGACGCCGCACGGGAACTCGGAGCCGACCACGTGGTCCTCTCCAAGGACTCCGAAGCCATGGAAGAAGCCAACCGCAGCATCGACGTCATCATCGACACTGTCGCTGCACCGCACGACCTCAACCCCTACTTCCGTACGCTCCGCCTGGACGGTGCCCTCTTCCAGTTGGGCCTTCCCGCCGACGACATGCCGCCTGTCAGCCCCGCGCTGCTCATCCGCCGACGGCTCGCCTATGCGGGCTCACTGATCGGAGGCATCGCCGAAACGCAGGAAATGTTGGACTTCTGTGCCGAACACGGCGTCGCCAGCGACATCGAGATCGTAGGAGCTGAACAGCTGAACGAGGCGTACGACCGCATGGTGGCCGGCGACGTGAAGTACCGTTTTGTTCTGGACACCGCAACACTTCAGGAACCATCGGAAAGGGCAGACGCATGAGCACGCTGTTCACCAGGATCATCGACGGGGAGATCCCCGGCCGCTTCGTCTGGAAGGACGATGAAGTGGTCGCCTTCCTGACCATCGCCCCGCTCACGCAAGGCCACACGTTGGTAGTGCCGCGTGAAGAAGTCGACTCGTGGACGCATGCAAGCCCGCAACTGCTGGCCAAGGTCATGGACGTTGCCCAGAGCATCGGAAAAGTCCAGGAGGAGCTTTTTGACGCCAAGCGCGTGGGCGTCCTGATGGAAGGCTTCGAAGTGGAGCACCTGCACGTCCACGTGTGGCCGGCCTACTCCACTGCGGACTTCGAGGTGCACAACGTGGACCACAACCCGGACCCCGCAATCATGGACGCTACTGCGGTGAAGCTGCGTGCGGCCCTGCGGTCTGCCGGGCACGGGGACGCCATTCCGGCAGACTGATTCCAACCAATAGTTAACCCGGCGGTGCTGAATCAGCTCCGCCGGGTTTTTTGTTGGCTGCTATGCCGGGGCGAGTGCCTGGTTGAGGACGGTGCGGATGCGCTTCTCCGATACGGAGTAGGCGGTTCCGAGCTCTACTGCGAAAAGGCTTACCCGCAGCTCTTCGATCATCCAGCGCACCCGGGTTAACTCTGTGCCTGCCCGACGTCCCGGCAGGAGGGCGGAAACGGCGTCGTCGTAATCATCCTCAAGGCCTTGCACGACTGCCATGTTGAGGCTGTCGCGCTGGACGTTGCCAGGCAACTTCTCCAAGCGCTTCTCAATGGCCTGCAGGTACCGTGGCACCTGGCTCAATTGGGCGTAGCCCGTACGTGCCACAAAACCCGGGAAGACCAACTGCTCCAGCTGGCTCTTCATGTCATTGAGCGCACTGATCAAGGGCAGGCTCGCGTTGGACTTCAGTTCCTTTTGGATGCGGCGGGTGCTCGACAGGATACGCTCGACGACGGCGGTCACCGTGAACACGGTATCGATCAGTTCTGCCCGGACTACTTCATACAGCGCATCAAAGGCCTGTCGGTCCCACGGAAGGTTCTCCGGCGTCAGCTTATCGATGGCAGCAAGGGCGCAGTCCGCGATCAGGGCGCTGACGGAGCCGTGCGGGTTCTGGCTGAACGTGAGCTTCTCCATGTTGCTCAGGTGCTCCAGCACGTAACGGTCGGGAGGCGGAATACGTAATGCCAGGAGCCGGATGACTCCGCCCCGCATGGCGGCCTCCTGTTCCGGCCGGGTCTGGAAGACCCGGAGCGCCACGGACTTGCCCTCATCGACCAAGGCGGGGAAACCGGTGACGGCATGGCCCTTCACGGTCCGTGTGACCTGGCGTTCCACGGTGCCAAAGTCCCATTCGGTGATCCCGCTCCTTTCTGCCACCGCGCCATCACCCGCCGCTGCAGCGCCGGGAGCCGGCTGCTGGCCGGTGGACGTACCAGGCACGCTGGTTCCTGTTCCGCTCTGGGCTCGGGACGTCGTGGCCGGGGTGGCTCCGAGCGACTCGGCGATGGCGCGACGGGTAGCGGGCGCCAGCTTTTCCTGGAGTTCACCAAGGTCCTTGCCCTCGTCCAGGACCTTGCCCTTGCTGTCCACTACCTTGAAGCTCACGCGGAGGTGTGCCGGTACGGCATCCCAGTTCCACGAGCCCGGAGGGATGACATGCCCGCGCAAACGGCGCAGCGCCAGTTCCAGGGAAGGCTCCAGCTCGTCGGTTGCAGGATCGAAGTCCGCCTCAAGTGCAGCGGTTGCCTGCCTTGCGACGTCGGGTGCCGGCACGAAGTTCTTGCGCACCTGCTTGGGCAGCGACTTGATGAGGGCCGTGACCAGTTCTGCACGTTGGCCCGGGATTTGCCAACGGAAGGGGGCGTCGTCCAGCTGGTTAAGGAACAACACCGGAACCTCAGCGGTCACGCCGTCGGAAGGGTTGGGAGCCGATCCCGGTGCGACGGGGTGGAACTCGTAGGTCAGCGGAAGCTCAAAGCCCTTGTGAAGCCACGTCTTCGGATACGCGGAGTCGTCCAAGGACTCGGCTTCTTCACTCATCAGGAGGGATTGGTCGAAGTCCAGAAGCGTGGGGTCCGACTGGCGGGCGTCCTTCCACCACTTATCAAAGTGCCTCTCGGAGACCACGTCCTTGCCTACACGGGCGTCGTAGAACTCGAAGAGGGTCTGGTCATCCACCAGGATGTCGCGCCGCCGCATGCGCGTTTCGAGTTCTTCGATTTCCTGCAGCAGGGCACGGTTGCGGTGGAAGAACTTGTGATGGGTCTTCCACTCACCCTCCACCAGGGCGTGCCGGATGAACAGTTCCCGGGACAGTTCGGGGTCGATCCGCCCGTAATTGACCCGGCGGTTGGGAATGATCGGCACACCATACAGGGTGACTTTTTCGTGGGCCAGGACGGCGCCCTGTCGCGAGGACCAGTGCGGTTCACTGTAGGAGCGCTTCACCAGGTCCGGTGCCACCTGCTCGGCCCACAAGGGGTCGAACTTCGCGGCAACGCGGGCCCAGAGGCGGCTGGTTTCCACCAGCTCGGCAGCCATGACAAACGCCGGCGATTTTTTGAACAGCGCGGAGCCGGGGAAGATCGCGAAACGGGTTCCCCGGGCACCGGCGTATTCACGCTTGCGCTCATCCAGGAGGCCGATGTGGCTTAGCAACCCTGAAAGCAGGCTGATGTGGATGCCCTCATAGTTGCCCACAGGATCTGCTTCGCGTTTGTTGTCCAGCGCGATGCCCAAGGGCTTGGCCATTTGCCTGAGCTGGGTGAACAGGTCCTGCCACTCCCGGACGCGCAGGTAGTTGATGAACTCGTTGCGGCACAGCCTGCGGAACTGGGTGGAGGAGAGCTCCTTTTGCTTTTCCTGGATGTAGTTCCAGAGATTGAGGAAGCCCGTAAAGTCCGAGATCTCATCGCGGAAACGTGCGTGTTTCTCCGCAGCGAGCTGCTGCTTGTCCGTTGGCCTCTCCCGCGGATCCTGGATGGTCAAAGCCGCGGCGAGGATCATGACTTCCCGGACGCAGCCGCGCTTTCCGGCCTCCACGATCATGCGGCCCAGCCTGGGATCAACCGGCAGTTGGGCAAGTTGATGGCCGACGGCGGTCAGCCCGCCTCCGTTGCGGCCGTTGCCACCGGCATCGGCAGGCTTGGATGCACGCAGGGCGCCTAGTTCGCGAAGGAGAGTAACGCCGTCGTTGATGGCCCTTGACTCCGGAGGTTCCACGAAGGGGAAGTTCTCGACGTCTTTCGGGCTCCGGGCGACCCCCATGGCTGTCATCTGGAGGATGACGGCTGCGAGGTTGGTGCGCAGGATCTCCGGGTCGGTGAATTGCGGACGCGACTCGAAGTCCTCTTCCGAGTAGAGCCGGATCGCAATGCCTTCGGACACGCGCCCACAACGCCCTGAGCGCTGGTTGGCAGAAGCCTGGGATACGCGTTCGATGGGAAGGCGCTGGACCTTGGTCCGGTGCGAGTACCGGGAGATGCGGGCAGTGCCGGTGTCGATGACGTACTTGATTCCCGGCACGGTCAACGATGTTTCCGCCACGTTGGTAGCCAGGATAATCCGTCGCTTGCCACCAGGGTTGAAGACCTTGTGCTGTTCCTGAAGGCTCAAGCGCGCGAAGAGGGGCAGCACTTCAGTGCCGGCCAGCCGGCGGTTCGTTTGGATACGACCATTGATGGCTTCTGCCGCGTCACGGATTTCGCGTTCACCGGAGAAGAAGATGAGGATGTCGCCGGGTGCTTCCTTGGCGAGCTCGTCAACGGCGTCGCACACGGCATCAAGGGGATCGCGGTCCTCTTCGAGCTCGTCGTCCGAGTCTTCCTCGTCCGCACCCGCCGGTTGGGACAGAGGGCGGTACCGGATCTCCACCGGGTAGGTGCGCCCGGAAACTTCAATGATCGGCGCTGGATCTTCATCGCTGCCGAAGTGCTTGGCGAAGCGTTGGGGGTCGATGGTAGCGGAGGTGATGATGACCTTGAGGTCCGGGCGCTGGGGGAGGATCCGCTTGAGGTAGCCCAGGATGAAGTCGATGTTGAGGCTGCGCTCGTGAGCCTCGTCAATGATGATCGTGCTGTATTTCCGCAGCAGTTTGTCCCGCTGGATCTCAGCCAGCAGGATGCCGTCAGTCATCAGCTTGATCTTGGTGGACGCGCCCACCTCGCCGGTGAAACGGACCTGGAAACCGACCTCCTGGCCGATCTCGACGTCAAGCTCCGAGGCTATGCGTTCGGCAACAGTGCGCGCCGCGAGGCGGCGTGGCTGGGTGTGTCCGATCAGGCCCTTGTCTCCAAGGCCCAGTTCGAGGCACATCTTGGGGATCTGGGTGGTCTTACCCGAGCCGGTTTCGCCGGCAATGATGGTTACCTGGTTGGCCGCGATGGCCGCCATCAGATCCTCGCGGCGCTCGGATACGGGCAGCTCTGCGGGGTAGGAGATATGAAGTGTCATGGCTGCTGCCAGTCTACTGTGGCTTGGAACCGGCGTCCGCGTCCTCCGTCACAGTCCCGGCCGCTGCGCGCAGGCGATGGGATAGGTCCAAGGCGAAGGTCCTGAATTCCTCAGGCTCGAGGATCTCGAAATCCATGTCCAAGGACGCCAGGTAGGCCGCAGGGGTAGCCAGGTTGTCCCAACCGGACCGCAGGATGGTGGCCTGGTCGCCGTCGGCCGTCAACGTCGCGTACTGGGGACTGACGACGGCGGCCACCTCGGCGAGCGGCGCCCGGAGCCGCACGACGACGTCGAACCTGTACGGCGAACGGGTGATGGACTGCTGTACGTAGGCTGCCAGGTCTTCTGCAGGCAACGGCCGTGGCGTGTACTTCTTGCGTTCCGTGGGCAGGGAAGCAAAGCGGTCGGCCCGGAATGTCCGCCAATCTTCGCGCTCCAGGTCCCAGGCCACCAGGTACCAGCGGCGGCCGGTGTCCACCAGCCTGTAGGGTTCCACCAGCCGACGCGCCGAATCGCCGTCGGACCTGACGTACTCGAAGGAAATCTGCCGCCTGTCCGAGATCGCGGCCGAAACAACGGTCAACTGTTGCGGATCGACGCTCGCTGCATTGCTGGGAAGGGTGGTTACGGCCGCCTTCAACATGGCGAACTTAGGGCGAAGCCTGGAGGGCAGGACCTGTTCCAGCTTTGCCAACGCACGCACCGAGGCTTCCCCGATTCCGGCCACCGGGCCTGCGGCAACCGAATTCAAGCCTAAGGCGACGGCCAACGCTTCGTTGTCGTCCAGGAGGAGCGGTGGGAGCTGCGCACCTGCGCCGAGCTGGTAGCCGCCGGCGATTCCGGGGGTGGCATGAATGGGGTAGCCGAGGTTGCGGAGCTTGTCGATGTCGCGGCGCACTGTCCGTTCGGTGACGCCCATGCGGTCAGCCAGGTCTGGTCCGGTCCACTCCCGGCGAACCTGCAACAGCGACAAGAGTTGGAGGAGCCGGGCTGAGGTTTGGATCATGCAAGCGAATCTAGTCCATGCCGCCGCCGGACGGGTCCGGAACGTAGGGACGCCCGCCGTTCGGGGAATCCTGCAGAATTCCGCGAAGGGTCGAGCGTCGATCAAAGAATGGATGAGGGTGGGTTGCAGGTTGGATGGCAGGGCCGTTGGATTCCTCAGTAGATGCGGGGATTCCAATACGGGCTGCTTGGAGCGTCGAAAGCGCTCCACGGTTCCTTGGAGTTGATCGGCGGGTTGTGGCCGCGGCCATCCTTCAACAGGGCTGAAACGGTGGCCGCGACGGCGGTGAGGAGGACGATGAAGAGGATGATTCCGAAGATTTCCATGCCTCCAGCCTGCTCCTGTGGCGGACTAAGAAACAGTGGCAGAAATGCCCCATTTAGATAATTTTCTGCCACACTGGATATATGTTGAAATCAGTGGCGGTGATCGTTGTCCCCAACTTCTCGATCTTCGAATTCGGCACGGCTTTCGAAGTGTTCGGCATTGACAGGACGGACCGGGGCGCCGGAGTTCCGGGCTTCGATTTCCGGGTCTGTGCCCCGGAACCGGGCGATATCCGGATGAAGTCGGGACTCTCCCTGCATGTGGAGAACGGTCTTGAGGCTGCAGCCGATGCGGACCTCGTGATCATGACGCCTTTCGGCCGGGACCAAGAGCTACCCGAGTCCGTGCTGGAGGCCCTGCGCGCGGCACATGCGCGGGGAGCATGGGTCATGTCCATCTGTTCAGGGGCTTACGCGCTGGCCCGCGCCGGTTTGTTGGACGGGCGCCGCTGCACCACCCACTGGCACTACTCCCAGGACCTCGCAGCGCGCTACCCGGAGATCATCGTGGACGAGAATGTCCTTTACGTCCAGGACGGCACCATCATCACCAGCGCAGGCACGGCAGCCGGAATCGATGCGTGCCTTCACCTGGTCCGCGTCGAGCTGGGAGCCAACGTCGCCGCGGCCATCGCCCGCGACATGGTGGTTCCACCGCACCGCGACGGCGGCCAGGCCCAGTTCATCGACCGTCCCATGCCCCAATGCGGATCAGCGCCCATGGAGGAACTCCTTCGCTGGATGGTGCAGCACCTTGACCACGAGCACAGCGTCAACGACCTCGCCGCCCGGCTCCACATGTCTCCCCGCACGTTCGCGCGCCGGTTCCGTGCGGAAACCGGAGCAACACCCGCCGCATGGCTGAATTCCCAACGCGTGCTAAGGGCCCAGGAACTGCTGGAGAGTACGGAACTGAACATCGACGAGATCGCCCGCGAGGCAGGGTTTGGGCATTCGGTACTTCTCCGGCACCACTTCACCAAGGTGCTGGACACGAGCCCACAGAGCTATCGCCGGGCGTTCCGCGGTCAGTTGGCCGAGGCCATCTAGCCTTCGCATCAGCGCCGACCGCCCCGCGTCCCGCGTGACTCCGAGCCCTCAGCCTTGGCGCACTCCACCAGTTCCTGCCACGGGCCCGTAACGGCCCGCTCGGGGAGGGTGGCGCGGCGTTGGCCGGCCCTGATCGAGTACATGAAGCGATCCGGTTCGTTCAGCGTGCGGTCCATGGCCTGTGCCTCGTCCCAGGGGCACGCCTCAACGATCGGAACCCACCGTTCCTTCTCGTCGGAAGACACGGCCTCGACGATCCAGACGCGCGTCATCGCCGCGATTCCTCCACTGCGTTGGACGGTGATCTTCATGACCCGGCTGCTTCTCGCTTGACCTTCAGATGCCAGTCACCCGGCGGGTCTGAACACGGCCGTGGGTCCCGCCAGCTGACTAAACCTTGACCTTCACAGTGTCCCACGCCTTCAGGACGGCGTCATGCTCCGCTGAACCCGCACCGAACAGTTCTTCTGCCGTAGCGGCCGTGGTCCTGGCAAATTTTCCGAAGGTGCAGGTCGCGGGCAACGACCCACTGGTCAACGTGCCGTACCAAATCTGGCCGGGAGCCTCCCAGGCGTTGCCTCCCAAAGCTGCGCTAACCAGGTAGAAGGCCCTGTTGGGGATGCCCGAGTTGATGTGCACACCGCCGTTGTCGGCACTGGTCCTGACGTACGTGTCCATGGAGTCCGGCTGGGGGTCCTTGCCCAGGACGTCGTCGTCGTATGCGGTACCGGGCGCCTTCATGGAGCGAAGAGCGGCACCCTGAACCTGATCGGTAAAGAGGCCCTCGCCGATAAGCCAACTGGCCTGCTCAACGGATTCCTTCTTGGCGAACTGCTCCACGAGCACCCCGAAGACGTCCGACATCGACTCGTTGAGGGCCCCGGCCTGGTTGCGGTAGGCGAGATTGGCGGTGTATTGGGTCACGCCGTGGGCCAGCTCGTGGCCGATAACGCTCACGGACTTGGTGAAGCGCTGGAAGATCTGGCCGTCCCCATCGCCGAAGACCATTTGGCTTCCATCCCAGAAGGCATTGTCGTACAGCTTGCCGTAGTGAACGGATGCGTCGAGGGGGAGACCGGCGTCGTCGATGGAATCCCGGCCGAAGATCTCGCCGTATAGCCGGTGGGTGTTTCCCAAGCCTTCATAGGCCTCGTCCGCGGCGGGGTCTCCGACCTCCGGGGCGCCTTCCTTCCGGACGACACGGCCCGGCAGCGTCTCCAGGCTCCCGGCGTCGTAGATGGTCCGCTTCGGCGGCCCGGGCTTGGCTTGGCGGGCGCTGGGCGGTGCCGCTGGAAGGGGCGCCGTCCGAATGGCCTGCAGGTCCTTGATGTGCAGAAGGGATTCCTTGGCCGCCCGGGCAACTGCCCGCAGGCGCGGTTCGTTTTGCGCAGCAATCCTACGGAGCATGTACGGCGGGACGATTGAGCAAATCACGGCAAACCCCTTTGGCTATGGACTATGACCATCTGGGATCAGCCTAGGAGCAGGGGCGGACAAAATAGTGTTGGAGACCCGGCAAGCCCCGAAGTGATAGTGGGTAACCGGGAGACAAAAATACCCCGCCAGCAGGGCTGGCGGGGTATTTCGTTGTGCCCTCGATAGGATTCGAACCTACGGCCTTCTGCTCCGGAGGCAGACGCTCTATCCCCTGAGCTACGAGGGCATCCAGGGTTCCCTCCGTTGCCGGTGGGACGTCCTAGAGCTTAGCAGCCACTGACCCGCAAATGAAAACCGCAACCCCGCGTTGGTGAGGACTTGTTCAGTACCCCGCGAATGAGTCCACATGAACGCGTCGGGCACCTGCACCGCGGGCGGCCGCCCGCAGCGAGTCCACGCTTGAGGGCGAACCGGAGACAAACACCTCCCGTTCGTCGATATCCGGCACCAGCTCCTTCAGGCGCCCTGCATCGATCCGTGACGTTCCGGCGTCGTGCATGAATTCCGGGGGAGTGGAACCGTCCGCGAGCCGGGCAATAACTTTCGCCCCTGAGGCTTCCAGCTGGCTGGTTCCGGCCAATTCGGCGTTGCTTTTGGCGAGGTACAGCACCACCGTGTCCCGCTGTCCCGCGTCGGACGCAAGCTGCGACAGGAACGGCGTGATCCCGATCCCTGCCGCCACCAGCAGGACTGGTTTGCCGGCGTCGTGCGGGAGGAGGAAGTCACCACCCACCGCCGTCGCGGAGACGGTATCTCCGGGACTAAGCGCCAACAATGCCTTTTTGGCTGTGGACAACGGCTCAGCCGTGCCGACGCCGAACGTCACCTCCGCCGCGCCCGGCGGGTTGGTCATGCTGAAGACCCGGCGACGACCCTTCCCATCGGAGCCGGAATGCGGCAGGTTCAATTCCATGAACTGGCCTGCGGCGAACCTGACAGGCCGCTGAGGTTCGAACCTGAACTCCGTGCTCCCCGGCGTCAAAGCACGCGAACCCTTGAAGACCAGCTCGACACCGCCCCGCTGGCCCAGGAAGAACGCGATGAGGTTGCCAAGCAGCAACGCCAATTCCGGGGAGTTGGCAACGAAACCGAGGTTGTAGGGGACAGCAAAGACAACACCCACGACGGCGGCAAGCGCCAACTGCTGCCAGCGTCGGGGAGGAAGGGTGAGTGGCTCCGAAAGCATGAATCCCACGAAAAACAGCAAGGGACGCTGAGCCAGGGGCTGCCACAGGGCCTGTCCGAACGTCATGCCGCGGCTCAGGAGTTCAGTGGTGATGATCCCGGTGGCGGCTATCAGGAACACCGTGGCCATGAGCATCTTCCAGGTGCGGTACAGGACGACCAGCACCCCGGGCACCAGGAGCCAGAGCATCGCCGGAGTCGCAGCCCACCAGGTCGCGATGTTCAGGCCCGTCAGGCCAGCCAGGAAAGCACCGGCCGCGGCCGGGTTGAAGATGTGCCGGCCACGGAAAGCCAGCCCGTACTTGGAAACGCTCGCCAACACGCAGGCCAGCGCCACCCCGGCCATGTCAGTTGCCCCGAACGCCGGCCAGAACAGGAAGTACAGCAGAAGCCCTGTGATGAGCGAGGACTCCGAGTGCGGCCTGACACGGAACACCAAGGCCAGCAGGCGGTTGGACAAGTACGTCAGGCCAACGCAGAGGACCAGGTGCACCAGCATCTCCGGGATGCCGAACGTCAGCCAACCCAGCACGTTCAGGACCATGCTGTAGGCAACCAGGATGCCAAGGACCCAGAGAATCAAGCGGTACATGGTGAAGCGGCCCAACCAGGTATCCAGTCGGGACTTAGCGGCAATCATGAAAACAGTCTCCCCTCAAATACCGCCGAATACGTGGCAGCACCCGCCGATGACACCTTGAGCCACGAGAACTCAAACTCGTCCTCCAACGGCCCCGGATCCACCATGAACAATGCCGTGGCCAGCGCATCCGCCTCCAAGGCGCTCGCAGCCATGGTCCACGTCGCAACAGTGGTCTCGATGGGCCTGCCAGTGGCGCCATCCAGTACATGGTGCAGCCCATCACCCCAGGCGCGTCTGTTGGATGCCGAGGCGCACAACGCGGAGTTGGCCAGTTCCACGGTGCCAATGGCCTGCTTTGGGTTGTACGGGTGCTCCAACGCAACGATGACCGGATGCGTACCGGCATGCAGCATGTCGCCGCTGCCGTCCACCAGGAAATCGGTATGGCCGGAAGCCTGCAGGACGTCCCCCAGGAGATCCACCAACTGGCCCTTCCCCGCGGCGCCGACGTCCAGGACCACTGGTTTGGTGACCATGAGTTCCCGGCCTGTCCACTCCAGGGTGCCTTCCCACGGGGGTGGGGCCTGCGGGCTGCCCGAGGTTGCCAAGGTGTAAACGGCGTCGTAGCCGAGCCGCTCAAGGCTGCTCCCGATAAGCGGCGTCATCCTTCCACCACTGAGCCGGTACAGGGCCGAATAGACCCTGTGCAAGCCACGTGCGTGATCAGGAAGCGTGATGCGCCCAGGGCTGCGGGACAGGCTGGACACCAGCGAGTCCGGCCGGAACCGGGACCACACTTCGTCGTAAGCCGAAACTGTGTCAAGCAATTGGTTCCGGACCCCGGCGGCCAGGGCGTCCGGCGTCGAAATTTCCCACTGGGTACCGATCCCCTCGAAGCCGAAAAGGCTCCAGCCTGGGTGCGGCATGGCTGCTACTTGGCCTGGGACTTGATCTGTTCCACGGCATCGTTGAAGCCGCCGGAGGTCAGGGACGAACCAGCCACCTTGGAGACGTTCAGTTCATCGATGTCCTTACCGACAATCTGGCCCGCGATGCCACTGGCAAATTCGCCTTGGAACTTTTTGGTGTTCGGATTCGAGGGATGCGTTGTGATGTTGACCGCAGTGACCTTGTCCGCAGCCAGCGTCAGCTCTACGCCAACCGTTTCCTGGCCGTTCGGGGAGGTATAGGTTCCATCCGCGCTGTAGGTGCCGTCCTTGTAGCTGGACTGCCCGCCGGCTGCGGCAGCCTGTGACGACGGAGCGGTGGTTGAGACCTGGCCGCCGTTCTGGGCAGCGGGAGTCTCCACGGACGGTGATTCGGCTTTGGGGGCGCAGGCTGCGGCCGTCCCGATGATGGAGAGGCCGGCAAATCCAACGTAGAGGCTCTTCCGGAGTGGCGTAGTCATGGTTCTACTCGTTTCAACTGGACGTTCGACTGGACCGGTATGCATAAGGGGCAATGACTCCAAAGTCCTTGCTTGTCCGGGGAGGCCGCTCGGGCCGTCCCCTTACGTGTTCATAACGTTGAAATGAGCCTAATGGTTCAGTCTGTGCCGGCCGCCAGTCGAACCTGTGCCAAGGCTGTGTCGAAAGTATCCACATACGGCAGCCTCAATTCCGCGACTTTGCGGGCCCCCGGTAGGCTAGATCCGTGACTCCCGAAGAACTCTCTGCTGCCATATCCGCCTGCCTCAAGGACGCCGTCTCTGCCGGCGAAATCGCGTTGACGGAAACGTCCGTGCCAGACGCCGTGCGGGTGGAGCGACCCAAGAACCGGGACCACGGAGACTGGGCCACCAATATTGCGTTGCAGTTGTCCAAGCAGGCCGGCATGAATCCCCGCGAATTCGCCACCATCCTCAGCAACCGGCTGCAGGCCATTCCCGGGGTAACGGGCGTTGATATCGCCGGTCCCGGCTTCCTTAACATCACAGTCGATGCCGCTGCGGCCGGTGCCTTGGCCAAAGCCATTGTTGAGGCCGGTACCAGCTATGGGACAAACCAGGCCCTCGCGGGCCGCGTGGTCAACATGGAATTCGTTTCAGCCAATCCCACCGGTCCTTTGCACATCGGGCACACACGCTGGGCTGCCTTGGGCGATTCGATCGCCCGTGTCCTCCGGGCTTCCGGTGCCGACGTCACCGCCGAGTACTACATCAACGACGCCGGTTCGCAGATGAACGTCTTCGCCAACTCCGTGCTTTCGCGGCTGCGCGGCCGTGGAGTCCCCGAAGGCGGCTACCCGGGCGAGTACATCCGGGAACTCGGCGACGAGGTTCTGAAAGCCCACCCGGATGTCCGCGAACTGACGGACGAGGCTGCGCTGCCGGTCATCCGCGCTGCGGCCTACGAGGCCCAGATGGCGGACATCAAGACCACGCTGGCCGGGTTTGGCGTGGAGTTCGATGTCTTCTTCTCCGAGAAGGAACTGCACGACGCCGGTGCGATCGAATCCGCCGTGGCGCGCCTTCGCGAGCAGGGCCACGTGTTCGACGACGGCGGTGCCGTCTGGTTGCGCACCACCGATTTCGGCGACGACAAAGACCGCGTCATGATCCGTGCCAACGGCGAACCGACCTACTTTGCAGCGGACGCCGCGTACTACCTGTCCAAGAAGGACCGCGGGTTCACCGAGAAGATCTACCTGCTCGGCGCGGACCACCACGGGTACATCAACCGTTTGAAGGCCATTGCCGCGTGTGCCGGTGACGACCCCGAAGTCAACATTGAGGTCCTGATCGGCCAGCTGGTGTCCGTCAACGGCGCCAAGCTGTCCAAGCGTGCGGGCAACATCATTGAGCTCAAGGACCTCATTTCCTGGCTCGGCAAGGACGCTGTCCGCTACTCCCTGGCCCGCTTCCCCGCAGATTCCCCCCTGACTCTGGACCCGGAACTGTTAAAGAAGCACAGCAACGAGAACCCAGTGTTCTACGTGCAGTACGCCCACGCCCGCTCCCGCGGTACGGCACGGAACGCCGAGGAGGCCGGCGTGGACCGTTCTGTCTTCGACGCGTCGCTGCTGGACCACGCCACGGAAAACGAGTTGCTCTCCTATTTGGGCAGCTACCCGTCGATCGTTGCGAAAGCTGCCGAACTGCGGGAACCCCACCGGGTGGCCCGCCACCTCGAGGTCATCGCCGGCGCCTACCACCGCTGGTACGACGCCTGCCGTGTCTCGCCGCAGGGCGACGAACCCGTCCAGGACGTCAACCGCACCCGCCTGTGGTTGAACGACGCCACCAGCCAGGTGCTGGCCAACGGACTCGAACTGCTGGGCGTCTCGGCGCCGGAACGGATGTAGGGCCATGAACACAAACGCTGCACACGCTTCACCGCTCGCTCCGGATTGGTTGGCCGTCCCCGAAGACCTCAACGCCCTGCAGTCACCCATGTGGGCTGCTGGCGTGGAGAAGAACGACGCCGGTGAGGTCACCATCGACGGCCTTGCCGTCAGTGCGCTGAAGGAACAATTCGGTACACCGCTGTTCGTCATGAGCGAGTCGGATTTCCGATCCCGCGCCCGGGCGTTCAAGGATGCCTTCGACGAAGCTTTCGCTGACATCTGCGGGGGAGTGGACGTCTACTACGCAGGTAAGTCCTTCCTGTGCACTGCAGTGGCCACTTGGGTGGCTGAAGAGGGCCTCCGCCTGGACACCTGTTCCGGGGGTGAGCTTGCAGTTGCCGCCCGCGCGGGGATCGAGGGTCCCAACCTTGGGCTGCACGGCAACAACAAATCCGACGCGGAAATCAACCGTGCCCTGGACATGTCCCTTGGCCGGATCGTGGTGGATAGCCTCGATGAACTGGAACGGGTGGCAAAGATCGCCTCCAGCCGGGGCGAAACAGCCAAAGTCATGCTGCGGCTGACCCCGGGCGTTCACGCCCACACCCATGAGTTCATTGCCACTGCCCACGAGGACCAGAAGTTCGGCCTCTCCATGGCGGGGGACTCCACCGAGGAAGCAGGGCTCTCGGCAGCAGAAGAAGCAGTGGCTGCGGCCACCGCCTACGACAGCATCGAGCTGTTGGGCCTGCACTGCCACATCGGCTCACAGATTTTCGAGCCTGACGGCTTTGCCTTGGCTGCGGAGAAACTCCTCGGTTTTCTTGCCGCCATGCAGGCGAAATACTCCATCACGCTTCCCGAACTCGACCTCGGCGGAGGCTACGGCATCGCCTACACGCCTGTGGACACGCCCCGGCCGGCCGCGGAGATCGCGCAGGCCATGGCCGACGTCGTTCGTTCCACGTGTGCCCAACTGGGCATCACTGCGCCACGGATCTCCATCGAACCAGGACGCGCAATTGTGGGAAGCAGTACCTTCACGCTCTATGAAGTTGGCACGCTCAAAACGGTCCGCGTCGACGCCCCGGAGAGTGAAACGGGGGAGGAGAACGTTACGTATCCGCGACGCTATGTGTCGGTGGACGGCGGGATGAGCGATAACGCCCGTCCGGTGCTGTACGACGCGGATTATTCGGCAATTTTGGCTTCACGCGACTCCACGGCCGTTCCGCAGCTGTCCCGCGTAGTGGGCAAACATTGCGAGAGCGGCGACATAGTTGTTAGAGATGTATATCTGCCCGCGGATGTGGCAGCCGGTGATTTGCTCGCAGTACCGGGTACCGGCGCCTACTGCTGGGCCCTCTCCAGCAATTACAACTACCTGGCCCGGCCTGGCGTTGTCGCTGTACGCGACGGAGCCGCCCGGCTGATTGTCCGCGGGGAAACCGAAGAAGATCTCTTGAACCGCGACATGGGAGTGGCGAATGTCTGAAGTGCAAACCTTGAAGGTGGCCCTGCTGGGCTGTGGCAACGTTGGGGCCCAGGTTGCGCGGATTCTGATTGACGACGCCGAAGCCTTGGCCGCCCGCAGCGGAGCTCGACTGGAACTTTCGGGCATTGCCGTGCGCACCATCGATGCACCGCGCGACGTCGAGCTGCCCCGTGAACTGTTCACCACTGATGCCGACACCCTGGTCAAGGATGCGGACCTCGTCATCGAACTCATGGGCGGCATTGAGCCTGCCCGTTCCCTGATCCTGACGGCCATCCAGAACGGTGCCTGCGTGGTTACCGGCAATAAGGCGTTGCTCGCCCAGGACGGCCCCACCCTCTACGAAGAGGCTGACAAGGCAGGCGTCCAGCTCTCCTACGAAGCGGCCGTGGCCGGCGCGATTCCCATCCTGCGCCCCATCCGCGACAGCCTGTCGGGCGACCGCATCACCCGGGTGCTGGGCATCGTCAATGGCACCACCAACTTCATCCTCGACCAGATGGACACCACCGGCGCACAGTTCGCTGACGCCCTGGCTGAAGCCCAGCGGCTTGGGTACGCAGAAGCGGACCCTACTGCCGACGTCGAAGGTCACGATGCCGCCGCCAAGGCAGCCATCCTGGCGTCCCTGTCCTTCCACACCCGCTTCTCCTTGGACGATGTCTACTGCGAAGGCATCACCAAGGTCAGTGCTGCGGACATCGCCTCGGCCAAGGAGGCGGGCTTTGTCATCAAGTTGCTCGCCATTGCCGAAAAGATTGAGTCTTCGGATAACGGCAGCGGTATTTCGGTGCGGGTACACCCCACCCTCCTGCCCCGTGAGCACCCGTTGGCCGCCGTTCGAGGAGCCTTCAACGCGGTGTTCATTGAGGCCGAAAACGCCGGCGAACTGATGTTCTACGGCCAGGGCGCCGGGGGTACCCCCACCGCCTCCGCCGTGCTGGGCGATCTCGTCTCCGCAGCCCGCCGCCTCGTGCTGGGTGGCCCGGGCCGAACGGAAACCACCACGGGGCACGTCCCTGCGCTGCCTATCGATGCCTCGAACACGAGTTACTACATTGGCCTCGATGTCGCCGACCAGGCGGGCGTCCTGGCCCGCATTGCGCACATCTTTGCCGAGCACGGCGTGTCCATCGAGACCATGCGCCAGACAATCCACCGCGACGCGGCCTCCAAGGTCGAGTCGGCGGAGCTGAAAATCGTGACGCACCGTGCATCCGAAGCTGCACTCGCAGCAACCGTCGAAGCCGTAAAGGGCCTTGACGTCATCAATTCTGTGACATCCGTACTGCGGGTAGAAGGGGTCTAAGTGGCTCACCAATGGCGCGGAGTAATCCGCGAATACGCTGATCGTTTGCCCGTAACGGAAGCCACCAAGGTCATCACCCTCGGCGAGGGCGGTACTCCGCTCGTTCACGCGCAGAAGCTCTCCGAGCTCACCGGCTCAGAGGTGTACCTCAAGGTTGAGGGCATGAACCCCACGGGTTCCTTCAAGGACCGTGGCATGACCATGGCCATGACTGCGGCAGTGGAAGCCGGTGCAAAAGCCGTTGTCTGTGCCTCTACTGGCAACACCTCCGCTTCGGCGGCGGCCTACGCAACCGCCGCAGGGCTCAAATGCGCAGTGCTCGTCCCCGAAGGCAAGATCTCCATGGGCAAGCTGAGCCAGGCCATCGCGCACGGCGCCACCTTGCTCCAGGTGGATGGCAACTTTGACAACTGCCTGGACATCGCCCGCAAGCTCGGCGAGGCCTACCCGGTCTTCCTGGTGAACTCCGTCAATCCGGCGCGTATCCAGGGCCAGAAGACCGGTGCATTCGAAGTGGTTGACTCGCTGGGCGACGCCCCCGACATCCATGTGCTTCCCGTCGGCAACGCCGGCAACATCAGCGCCTACTGGAAGGGCTACAAGGAGTACTCCGCGCCCTTCGAGACCGCCAACGGAACGCTTCCCGCCGTCTCCACCAAGACCCCCATCATGTGGGGCTTCCAGGCTGCAGGTGCCGCGCCCTTCGTGGCAGGGCACCCCATCACCGAGCCTGACACCATCGCCACTGCCATCCGCATCGGCAACCCGGCGTCGTGGGACACCGCTGTAGCGGCCCGCGACGAATCAGGCGGACTGATCGAGGCCGTCACCGATGAGGAGATCCTGGCGGCACACCGTTGGTTGTCCGCCAAGGAAGGTGTCTTCGTCGAACCCGGCTCCGCAGCCGGCGTTGCTGGCCTGATCAAGAAGCACGCGGCGGGCGAGGTTCCTTCGGGCAAGACCATCGTCATCACCGTCACCGGTCATGGCCTCAAGGATCCGCAGTGGGCCCTTCGCACCGAAGACGGCAGCGATGTCCAGCCCGTCAAGGTGCCGAACGACGTCGTCACCGTTGCCGCAGAACTGGGACTGGAAGAAAACTAAGAGTGGAATCAACGCAGCCCACCGCGACCGATCGTGCACTCGTCGCGGCAGGCCAGCTGCTGACCGTCAAGGTGCCCGGTACGAGTGCCAACCTGGGCCCCGGCTACGACAGCCTCGGCTTGGCCTTGTCCATTTACGACACCTTGACGGTGGAAACCCTTGGCACCGGAGAGCTCGAGTTCGAGCTCTCCGGTGAAGGGGCCGATACCCTCCCTCGCGATGCCAGCCATTTGGTGGTCCGGGCCATCGACTTGGCGCTGGATCGCCTGGGCTTCCAGCGTTCGGGCCTGAAGATTACTGCAGTCAACGTCAATCCCCATGGTCGGGGGCTTGGCTCGTCCGCGTCGGCCGTCGTCGCGGCCGTGACGGCCGCCAATGCCTTGGTTCCCGAGGAATCCCGGCAGGATCGCGACTGGATCCTGCAGCTGACCAGTGAGATCGAAGGTCACCCGGACAACGTCGCACCGGCGATTTTCGGCGGACTGGCGCTGTCATGGCAGGACAGCGAGCAGTACAGCAGCACCCGCGCCGACGTAGTACCCGACGTGATCCCAGTGGTGGCCGTGCCCGATTACGAACTGTCCACCGAGACTGCCCGCGGCCTGCTCCCGGCATCCGTTGGCCATCACGCGGCAGCAATGAACTCCGGACGCGCAGCCCTGCTCATCCACGCACTGACTGCGCAGCCTGAGTTCCTGCTCCCGGGCACTGAAGACTACCTCCACCAGAGCTACCGCGCGCAGGCAATGCGCCCCAGCGCGGATCTCATTTCGGCGCTGCGTTCCGCGGGGCATGCAGCTGTCGTATCGGGCGCCGGCCCCACCGTGATGGTGCTGGCTAACGGCGAACGCGAAGCCGCGACTGTTGCTGAATTCATTGGGGCATTCACGGCGGCCAACACACCCGACGTCGGCTGGCGTGTGATGACGCTGGCCGTAGACGTTCAAGGTGCTAGAGTGGAAGTGCACCGCCGGTAAAACCGCGGGCAGTTCCCTGATTTTGGATCGCGGCAGTTTCGCCGTACCTTTCGTCAACTGTGCCAACGTTGGTGGTGTCGTCTCTTTCCGGCCTCAGGTGCCGCAGATCTTTCTCTGTTCCTGATCATTCGGCCGGCTGTCCGGGTAACTGGATCCAGTGATGACGATCAGTATCCGGCCCTGGTGGCCACAATCCATCAGGCACGGCCAAATCGCAGGCTGCAGATCTGAACTGCAGCCCAGAACAAATCATCGCGTCCAGCTCTCGCTCTGGACGCCGTCGAGGGGGAAGGATCCTTCGTGACAGAAACCACTGAGCTGTCTTCAGCTGTGGACACAACATCTTCTGCTGCCGAGTCGTCAACGGCAGCAACCACCAAGAGCAGCGGGCTTGCGGGCCTTAAGCTCGCCCAGCTTCAAGCTCTCGCGAGCCAACTGGGTATTTCCGGGGGATCCCGCATGCGCAAGGGAGACTTGGTCACGGCCATTTCCGCCCACCGCGCAGGCACTTCCACTGCTAAGGCTCCCGCCAAGGCAACGGCCACGGCAAAGGGTAACGCCGCCGTAGCCAAGGAAGCTCCGGCAGCGGAGGTCAAGGCCTCTGACAACGGCGCCTCTGCGCAGTCGGTTGAAGCCCCGGCCCAGGAAGCCCCCCGTGCCCGTGGACGTGGCCGAAGCCGCCGCGCCACCAGCGACGGCGTAGTAGCGGCTGCTGAAGCCGCTGCGGCTCCGGCCGAGCCCGTAGCTGCACCGGTTGCTGAGGCACCTGCATCCACGGAAGCCCCGGAGGCAGGCACCGAGCGTCGCCAGCCCCGCACCCGTAACCGCCGCCGCGGCGAAGCAGCCGCAGCCCCCGCTGAGGTATCAGAGGCTCCGGCCGCTGAGCAGCGCACCGAGCAGCGTGAGCAGCGTGCCGACCGGACCGAGCAGCGTGAGCAGCGTGCTGACCGCACGGAGCAGCGTGAGCAGCGTGCTGACCGCACGGAGCAGCGTGAGCAGCGTGCTGACCGCACGGAGCAGCGTGCTGACCGCGCCGAGCAGCGTGAGCAGGCCGATTCCGGCGACCGCCGCGACAACACCCGTGGCCGCCGCGATGACAACAACGACGGCGAAGACACCGGCAACCGCCGCAACCGCCGCAACCGTCGTGACCGCAACGACCAGAACGACCGCAGCGACCGCCGAGGTCAGGACAGCCGTGACGGGAACACCCGCAGCGACCGTTTCCGCGACCGCAACGAACGCCGCCGTGGCCGCGCGCAGGGACCGGATGTTGACGACGTCGAGGTCACCGAAGACGACGTCCTGCTTCCCGTGGCAGGCATCCTGGACGTCCTGGAGAACTACGCGTTCATCCGCACGTCCGGTTACCTCCCCGGCGCCAACGACGTCTACGTTTCGCTTGCACAGGTCAAGAAGTACAACCTCCGCAAGGGCGACGCCGTCGTCGGTGCCATCCGCGCACCGCGTGATGGCGAAGACCGCAGCCAGCAGTCGGCCCGCCAGAAGTTCAACGCCCTGGTCCGCGTCACTTCCGTCAACGGCAAGACGCCGGAAGAGCTCAAGGACCGCGTCGAGTTCGCCAAGCTCGTGCCGTTGTACCCGTCCGAACGCTTGCGCCTCGAGACCGACCCCAAGAAGATCGGTCCGCGTGTCATCGACCTCGTGGCACCCATCGGCAAGGGCCAGCGTGGCCTGATCGTCTCCCCGCCGAAGGCCGGTAAGACACTCATCCTGCAGTCCATCGCGAACGCAATCACCACCAACAACCCTGAGGTCCACCTCATGATGGTGCTGGTTGACGAACGTCCCGAAGAAGTCACGGACATGCAGCGCACCGTCAAGGGCGAGGTTATTGCCTCAACCTTCGACCGTCCCGCAGATGACCACACCACGGTTGCCGAGCTCTCCATCGAACGCGCCAAGCGCCTCGTGGAAATGGGCATGGACGTGGTAGTCCTCCTGGACTCCATGACCCGCCTGGGCCGCGCCTACAACCTGGCAGCACCGGCTTCCGGCCGTATCCTGTCCGGTGGCGTGGACTCCGCTGCCCTGTACCCGCCCAAGCGCTTCTTCGGTGCTGCCCGCAACATCGAAAACGGCGGCTCGCTCACCATCCTGGCAACGGCTCTTGTCGAAACCGGTTCCAAGATGGACGAAGTCATCTTCGAAGAGTTCAAGGGCACCGGCAACATGGAGCTTCGCCTGTCCCGCCAGCTGGCAGACAAGCGCATCTTCCCGGCCGTGGACGTCAACGCGTCCGGCACGCGCCGCGAAGAGAACCTGCTCTCGCCTGAAGAAGTCAAGATCATGTGGAAGCTCCGCCGCGTCCTGTCCGGACTGGAGCAGCAGCAGAGCCTTGAGCTGCTGACCAACAAGATCCGGGAAACACAGAGCAACGTCGAGTTCCTCATGCAGGTACAGAAGACGACGCTTGGAGCGAAGTCGGACAACGACAAATAGCTGTGCTCTAACCGCTCAAAATATGCCGGCCCCGCCCCTACGCCGGGTAGCTTGCGATCTTCGATCGAAAGCTACCCGGCTCCGGCAGGCCCGAAGCCACTCCCTGGCCGGCATATTTTGAGCGGTCTTTGTTTAAAGGAATCCTTGGCCCGACACCACGTGAGGTCAGAAACGCCCCATGTGGGCCCCAGATGGGCTGTGCGTGACCCCACGACGCAGTTATTAGACTTGTAGAAGTCGAAAGAGGTTTGAAAATGTTTGAGTCCGTACAGGGATTGCTTGATGAGCATGCTGCTATTCAGGCGCAGTTGAGCGATCCTGCCGTTTATGCTGATCAGTCTGCGGCCAGGAAGTTGGGGCGTCGTTCGGCTCAGCTTCAGGGCATTGTGGAGGCTTACAACAAGTGGCGCGGGCTCAACGATGATCTTGAAGCTGCCAAGGAGATGGCTGACGAGGATTCGGAGTTCGCGGCCGAAGTTGAGCAGCTGGAAGAGCAGATTCCCGCCGCCCAGGAAAAGCTGCGCCGTTTGCTGATCCCGCGCGATCCCGATGACGCCCGCAACGTGATCCTGGAAGTCAAGGGCGGCGAAGGTGGCGATGAAGCTGCATTGTTCGCCGGCGACCTCCTGCGCATGTACATGCGCTACGCCGAATCCCGTGGCTGGAAGACCGAGATGATCTCGGCCACCGAATCGGACCTCGGCGGTTACAAGGACGTTGCCGTTGCCATCAAGGGCAACTCGAACGATCCCGCGCAGGGCGTGTTTGCACGGTTGAAGTTCGAGGGCGGCGTTCACCGGGTGCAGCGGGTGCCCGTCACCGAATCGCAGGGCCGCATCCACACCTCCGCGGCCGGCGTGCTGGTGCTCCCCGAAGTGGATGAACCCGAAGAGCTCGAAATCAACCAGAACGACCTCAAGATCGACGTCTACCGGTCGTCAGGTCCCGGTGGCCAGTCCGTGAACACCACCGACTCCGCCGTCCGCATCACCCACTTGCCCACGGGCATCGTTGTGGCGATGCAGAACGAGAAGTCCCAGCTGCAGAACCGTGAAGCCGGTATGCGCGTCCTTCGCGCCCGTCTCCTCGCCCACCAGCAGGAGCAGATCGACGCCGCCAACTCCGAGCAGCGCAAGTCGCAGATCCGCACCATGGACCGTTCGGAGCGGATCCGTACGTACAACTTCCCGGAAAACCGGATTGCGGACCACCGCACGGGTTACAAGGCCTACAACCTTGACGCCGTGATGAACGGCGACCTGGAGCCCGTCATTCAGTCGGCCATCGAAGCTGACGAGCAGGCGCGCCTGGACGCCATCGGCGAATAGTCTCCGCAAGGAAGACCGGGCCGTACACGCAGCAGGGACACCAATGACGTTTTATGCAGGCCAGAGCCTCGCGGACGCTGTCCGCGAGGCTACTGCCGTCCTCACCGCGGCCGGCGTTCCCACGCCCCGCGTGGACGCAGAACTCCTTGCGGAGCACCTCCTGGGAGTCGGCCTTGGCCGACTTCGTGCCATGCTCCTCGGCAGTGATCCTGCCCCGGAAGGCTATGCGGACCTGGTGGCCGAACGCGCCGGGCGCGTCCCTTTGCAGCACATCACCGGCGTCGCATACTTCCGTTATCTTGAATTGCGCGTCGGCCCCGGTGTGTTCATACCCCGGCCTGAAACGGAATCGGTCGTCCAGTTGGTCATCGACCACCTGGCAGGAGTGCCAAACCCCAAAGTGGTGGACTTGGGTACCGGTTCGGGTGCGATCGCAGGTTCAATAGCCCACGAGGTCCCGGGGGCGGACGTCCACGCAGTGGAATTCAGTCCGTTCGCGCACGCGTGGGCAGCGAAGAACCTCCAGCCGCTGGGGGTCGCCCTGGTTCAAGGCGACCTGCGCGATGCCCTGCCCGAACACAACGGCACCTTCGACGTCGTCGTTTCCAACCCGCCGTACATCCCCGCCGAGGCGATACCCACAGAACCGGAAGTTGCGCTCCACGATCCCCCCGAGGCACTGTACGGTGGGGGAGCGGACGGCATGGAACTCCCGACGGCGGCAGCAGCCTCAGCGGCGCGACTCCTGAAACCGGGCGGCTACTTTGTGATGGAACACGCAGAAGTCCAGGCGGCGTGGATCGCCGGGATGCTGCGACGATCGGGACGTTGGAATGACGTCACCACGCACTTTGACCTGAACGGCAAGGAACGTGCCACCAGCGCTGTGCTGGCAGGCGCTGCTCCTGATGAGTGAAAGAATAGGGCTGTGACCACAACCTACAACTGCACTTCCGATGACCAGCGCACTGAGGGCCTCCAGCATGCCCAGCGCGCCATCAGCGAAAAGAAGTGCATCGTGCTTCCCACGGACACTGTTTACGGCATCGGTGCGGACGCCTTTTCACCCTTGGCCGTCACCATGCTGCTCGCTTCCAAAGGCCGCAGCCGCCAGATGCCTCCACCGGTTCTGATTCCCCGGATCAATGCCCTCGACGGGTTGGCCACCGATGTTCCGGCGGATGCCAGGTCCCTGGCCCAGGCTTTCTGGCCCGGCGGCCTGACCCTCATTCTGCATGCGCAGCCGTCCCTTGACTGGGATTTGGGCGACACCAAAGGCACCGTCGCCCTCAGGATGCCCGATGACGAGATCGCTTTGGATCTTCTGGGCCTCACCGGCCCGCTCGCTGTTTCTTCCGCCAACCGCACCGGCCAGCAAGCGGCGCAGACAGCCTCCGAGGCCCGCCTCCAGCTTGCGGAGTCGGTAGAGGTTTACCTGGAAGGTGGCTTCCGGCCCGTCAAGGGCACCGCAGCGCTGCCGTCCACCATCGTCGATGCGACGTCCACGCCCTTCCGCGTGGTTCGCCAAGGCGCTATCGAGCTTGAGCGCCTGCGTGAAATCGTTCCGTCCATCCTCGGTTTTGGGGAAACCCTGGGGGAGGTCCCGGCACCGCAGGCTGAACCGGAGGAAACCACCGCCGACGACGCGCCGGTTACTGCCGCCGACGACGCGCCTGTTGCTGCCGCCGTCGAGCAGTCACCTGAGGCCGATATCGCGGAACCAAGCGCTCCAGCCCAAGCCAAGCCCGAATGATTCCCGACCGCCAGCGCGTCCCCGTCCTCGACGTCGACGCTACTCCGCTGCGCGTTGATGAGCTCATTCATGCCATGGGCGGCCTCATTGCGGAGGGCAATACCGCCACGGTGCTGGGTCACAACCTCCACAGCGTTACGCTGTTCCACTCCTGCCCCGATTTCCGCTCCCTCTACCAGGACAGTTCCATCGTCCTGCTGGACGGAGCGCCTGTGGCCTTGCTGTGGGGCCTGGCCCACAGGAAGCAACTGAGCCCCCTCGGCCAGGGAGCCATGGCCTACCGGCTCGGCTCCATGGACTGGATTCCGGAGCTCGGGAAATTGCCCGGATTGCAGCGCGTGGCAGTGGTAGGTGCTGGCCGTGAGGCCAACACGAAGGCAGTTGTGCGGTTGCGATCCATCGTTCCCGGAGTGCGGGTTGACGGCATGCCGGGTGAAGGCTGGGATGGCGCCACGGAGGACGCAGTAGTGAAGTGGCTCAGCGACTTCCGTCCCCAACTGGTGCTCCTGGGCCTGGGCATGCCTCTCCAGGAAGCTGTCCTCCTGCGACGGCTCGGGGAGCTGCCGCCGGCTGTATATTGCGCAGTCGGTGGTGCCATTGAACAGGTAGCAGGCATTCAGAAGCTGGCCCCGCGCTGGCTCGGACGCCTGGGCCTGGAGTGGGCGTGGCGCCTGCTGCTCCATCCGGGGCGGGTTGCCTACAGGGTATTTGTTGAACCGTGGAAGCTGGCTGGCCTCTTGATTCGCCGCCGCTTCCAACCATCCCAGACCAAAGGCCAGTGAATGACCTCCCAACCCCTTGTGGTCGCCGTCGTGGTGACCTATAACCGGCTTGAACTGCTCCAGACAACCCTGGCAGGGATCGCCTCGGGCACCCGGGTGCCGGACGCCGTCGTCGTCGTCGACAACGCCTCCACAGACGGAACTGCGGAGTTCCTGCGGACCTACCAGGGGCCGGTGACCACTGACGTGGTGACGTTGAATACCAACGTCGGTGGCGCGGGCGGCTTTGCCGTCGGGATGGAACGCGCAGTCCTCGACCACGGCGCAGACCACGTGTGGATCATGGACGACGATACCGAGCCCCAGCCCCAGGCGCTGCAAGAGGCGCTGGACCTTGCCCAGGCATATGGCCAGGACACGGGACACGTCCCCGGATTCATCGCCAGCCGCGTCGTGTGGACCGACGGCCGTGACCACCCCATGAACCGCATGCGTCCCCGGATGGGAGCAAGCGAAGAATCCCGAAGCTCCGCTGCCCGACTGGGCGCCACGCAAATCCGCAGTGCGTCGTTCGTTTCTGTCCTGATCCCGGCAGCGGAGATCAGGCGCCACGGACTCCCCATTGCCGACTATTTCATCTGGAACGATGACCTCGAGTACACGGCCAGGGTTTCACGCAAAGGCATTGCACTGAGCACAAACGCGTCGGTCGCCAACCACCACACAAAAGTCTTTGGAGATGCGGGCGCTGACCCGGGCCCCCGCTTCTATTACGAGGTACGCAACAAGGTGTGGGTCTACACGCGGTCCAACGCACTGGCGCCGTGGGAAAAGATACTGTTCACCGGCGCTTCACTGCGGAACTGGACCCGCACGATCGCCGCCTCCAAGAACCGGAAGGTACTGTTGGCTGGACTTTTCAAAGGCCTCCGGGACGGCCTTAAGGCCCCGCGATCCAACGCCGAAGTGCTGGCGGGGATCTATGCGCTGCGCGATGTCCGGCAGCCCGTCCGGTAACAAAAAAGCGGTGCTAAAGCAGCTAAACAACTTGGGGTCCTGCGGCTGCGTCACAGGCTGGTCACGGCCGATGGCATTAGTATCGTGACAAGAGTCCACGAAAATCCCGCAACATTCGGCAGAGCCGGTGCAGGCATGGCGACGGAGTAGTTCCATTTATCCACAGACAGAATTCCACACCTTGAGCTGCCCGGAATTCCCCGGCATCCAGGCGGGGAACCGGCCGCGTTCGCTTACCATGGCTTCCAGTCCAGCCAGCGGGCAGCTTCCGGGAGCCGCGTCATGATCATGTATCTGCTGATGGCGCTCACGGCTGCCGTGGTGTCCTACGCGGGAACGTGGGGCGCGCGCGTAGCCGGGAACAAACTGCGGCTGTACCGGCCGATCCGAAGCCGTGACATGCACTCCGTCCTGATTTCCAAGCTTGGCGGCCTGGGGATCTTCTGCGGTTTCTTCGTTGCGCTCGTTGTGGCCAGCAACTCCTTCTTCGTCAAAGACATCTTCAGGCACAACGATGCTCCGTGGGGGATCCTGGTTGGCGCCGTAGTCATCGTGGCCGTCGGCGTGGCAGACGACATCCTGGACATCCGTTGGTGGATCAAACTGCTCGGACAAGGAGCGGCTGCCCTCATCGTGGCCGTCTGGGGCGTTCGGATGTCCGTTGTCCCGTTCATCCCCGAACCTATCTTCCTGGACTCCGAGGTGGTCCAGATCGTCCTCACCGCGGGGCTGATTGTCACCACCATGAACGCCGTGAACTTTATTGACGGACTTGATGGACTGGCAGCAGGTGTCGCCACCATCGGCGGGGGAGCGTTCTTCCTCACCGCCTACTGGGTCCACCGCAACAACCCCTCCACAGACAATTCAGACCTCGCCACGCTGCTGATGGCCATCCTTGTTGGCAGTTGCATCGGCTTCCTGCCACACAACTGGTTCCCCGCAAAGATCTTCATGGGGGATTCAGGAGCCATGCTGATCGGGCTGCTCATGGCCTCCGCCGGTGTCGTAGCAACAGGGCAGATCGGGTCCGGCCTCTACGACCGCGCAAACGGTATTCCCACGGTGGTTCCCATCCTCCTCCCGTTCGCCGTCCTGTCCCTTCCGCTCCTTGACCTCGGAATGGCAGTGATACGGAGGACGGCAAGGGGCCAGTCCCCATGGTCCGCCGACCGTGGCCACCTCCACCACAAGCTGGTGGACCTCGGCTACTCGCACCGCACCGCCGTCGTCATGCTGTACGTGTGGACCTGCATCCTTGCGTTTGGCGGTGTCGCCTTCGCAGTCTTTCCCTGGCAGGTGGTACTCATCGTGGTCATAGCGGCCGCGCTCGTCATGGCTGCCGTCACGGCCTGGCCCTACTTCACCCGGAACTCGACCCGGCCGGGGGAGCAGTAGATGATGGCCGGTTAGAGTCACAGTTCTATCTCATGTAGAATTCTTACTGCGGACAGTCACTCGCCCGTAAATCCCCACTTTGAGAATATGGCACCTGTGCCACGAGGATTGGTATCCCCATGACATCCAACGCCGAAACCGGACGCCCGTCCGGTAAACGTGGTGTTGGATCCGTTGGCGGCCAGTCTTCGTTGTGGCTCCGGTTGCTCATGCTCAGTGCCGCAGCAGCGGTGGCAGCAACAGCCATAACCTGCGTTATCGCGGCCTTCATGAACGGCGGGCAGGGCGCTCTTTCAGTAGCGTTCGGTGCCGCCCTGGTCATGCTCTTCTTCGGGATCAGTCTCCTGATCGGCCATTTTGTTGGCCGTAACAACCCTTCCGGCGCAGTCGGCCTCTTTGTTGCAACATATTTCATCAAAGTGATCGGATTTGCCGTAGTGCTCTTTGTTCTCGGCGCTCCGGACTGGCTCCACCACCGCTGGTTCCTGATTGGCGCCGTGGTCGCCGTTGTCTTCTGGCAGGCCGCGGAAATCTACGGTTTCAGCAAGGCCCGACTCCAGATCTACAACGACCCAGCCGAACAGGAGGGTGGTCCGGATGTCTCCTCGTAAGCGCTATTCGCGCCCGTCCCTTCCTGCCCAGCAACCCGCCAGTGGCAACGAAACCGGCGACGTCGGAAACGACGGCGGATATAACGCCGGCATGGCCGTCTTCAGCTACATCATTGGCGGGATCATTGTCTGGAGTTTGGTAGGCTGGGGTCTGGATAATCTGTGGGGGACCCGCTGGATTGTGCTCCTTGGCGCTCTGCTGGGAGCCGCAGGAGGGTTCTATCTTTCCCATATGCATGGCCTCACCAGGCAAAGTAACACTCCTGGCGAGAGTAACGCAGACAGCGGTCCGTCCACGGACGGGGACAGTAATGCCAAATAATTTCACATGGATGACGAATGCGTCCAACGCGTCCGGACTCCAACCAATGCCCAATGATGGACACAGCAGAGAGGAAACGCGTTGATCGCGCTTGCGCTCCCCGCCCAGGATTCGGGGTCCTTCACCCCACCCGGAATCGACGAAATGCACCTGCCGGCAATCCTGCCTTGGGGTGCGCACGATGGCTTCTCCAAGCAGATGCTGCTGGTGATCCTATCGGTCGTCATTATCGCTACATTCTTTATCCTCGCTGCACGTAAGCAGCAGCTGGTTCCCGGCAAGCTGCAGTTCGCAGGCGAGATGGCCTACGGCTTCGTCCGCAACAGCATCGCCAAGGACATCATCGGCGGCAAGGACTTCATCAAGTATGTCCCGCTGTTGTTCAGCTTGTTCTTCTTTATTTTGGTCAACAACATCTATGGCGCGATCCCCGTCATCCAGCTGCCCAGCTTCTCCCACGTTGGTGGAGCGTACGTGCTGGCCGGCATCGTCTTCTTCACCTGGATCGCAATTGGCGTAAAGAAGAATGGCCTGAAGTACTTCAAGCTCGCAACTGTTCCGTCGGGCATCCCGTGGTACATCCTGCTGATCGTCGTACCGATCGAAATCATCTCGAACTTCCTGGTCCGCCCCGTCACGCACAGCCTCCGTCTGTTCGCGACCATGCTGGCCGGCCACCTGATCGTCATGCTTGCCGGTTCCGGCATCGAGTTCCTGGTCATGCAGGAGAACGTCCTGCTCAAGGGCGCATCGGTCCTGGTCCTCGTTGGTGCCGTGGCGATGTACATGCTCGAAGCGCTGATCATGGCGCTGCAGGCTTACGTGTTCACCTTGCTGACCGCGATCTACATCGAAGGCGCCCTGCACGCCGACAGCCACTAGGCTCCCAAAAACTTCCCCTCGCGGGGATGAAGCAACCCAAACAACCTGCCGCATGGGCGGCATCTTGAAAGGAAGAAAAAATGGAAGGCACCATCAACGGCTCCCTCAACCTCATCGGCTACGGTCTCTCGGCCATCGGCGGTGGTATCGGTGTGGGTCTCGTGTTCGCCGCTTACATCAACGGTGTTGCACGTCAGCCGGAAGCTCAGCGTGTGCTGCAGCCGATCGCGTTCCTTGGTCTGGCACTGACTGAAGCTCTTGCCATCCTCGGCCTCGTCTTCGCTTTCGTTCTTTCCTAATAATAAGAACCCAAGCGAATTCGACGCACGAGTAGATAGGACGGGTGAAATATGAATCAGCTGATCATCTCAGCCGCCACTGAAGGCGAAGCGAAAAGCAACCCGCTCGTTCCCAACGTCTGGGAAATGGGCGTTGTCCTCGTCGGCTTTGCGGTCCTCTTGTACATCGTGGTCAAGTTTGTTGTCCCGATGTTCGAGAAGACCTTCGCAGAGCGCGCCGAAGCAATCGAAGGTGGCATTGCAAAGGCCGAAGCGGCCCAGGCGGAAGCTTCTGCAGCTCTTGAAGAGTACAAGCAGCAGCTCACCGACGCCCGCGCCGAAGCCAACCGCATCCGCGAAGAAGCACGCGCCGAAGGCGCCCAGATCCTCGCGGACCTCAAGGCCAAGGCAGCTGCCGAGTCCGCCCGGATCACCGAGCAGGCACACGCTGCTATCGAATCGGAGCGTCAGGCAGCTGTTGTCTCGCTTCGTTCCGAGGTTGGCACCCTGGCCACCACGCTGGCCGGACGCATCGTTGGTGAAGCACTCACCGACGACCAGCGCGCCGCACGCGTTGTGGACCGCTTCCTTGCTGATCTGGAGACCCAGAGCGCAGGTGCAGCTAAGTAATGGCAGGTATATCGAGCGAATCGCTGACCACAGCACTGGCGCAACTGGAAGCCAAGCTTCCTTTCGCCTCGCTGCAGTTGGCTAAGGACCTCTTCGGAATCCTGGGAACGGTGGACAGCTCGGCTGGCTTGCGCCGCGCCCTGACTGACCCGTCCCGTACCGGAGACGAGAAGTCGGCGCTGGTCAAGCAGCTGGTTGGCGGGAAAGTCTCCGCTGATGCTGCTGAGATTGCAGGCGGGTTGGCCAGCTCACGCTGGGCGTCCGCACGCGATATCGGCGATGCACTCGAGACCCTTGCCGCCACGGTGGTCATTGCCGTAGCTGAAAACAAGTCGGCCGTTTCTGCCTCCGGTATCACGGGGCTGGAAGAGCTGGAAAACGATCTGTTTGCTTTCAACCAGGCCGTCGCTTCCAGCCACGAAGTACAACGTGCTTTGTCTGAGCCGCAGGCATCGCCCGCGGCAAAGATCGCACTGGCCGAGAAGCTTGTTCCTGGCAGCAGCGAGGAAGCCAAGGTTCTCATCAGCCAGGCAGTGACGAAACCGCGGGGTGTCAAGCCGAGCAAGCTCGTCGAGTCCTTCGCCAAGCTTGCAGCCAAGCGCCAGCAGCGCTGGATTGCAACCGTCAGCGTTACCCGTCCGTTGACGGAAACGCAGGCCAGCCGTCTGCAGGCCGGGCTGAATGCCCTCTACGGCCGCGAACTGAAGGTCAACGTCAATGTCGAACCGGCACTGATCGGTGGAATCCGCGTACAGGTCGGTGACGAAGTGCTTGACGCTTCGGTTGTTGCCCGCCTGACCGAGCTCCGCCGCCAGCTCGCTGGCTAGCAAAGACAAAGCACAACTTAACTGATATAAATCCCGGTCATCGTGAGCAACGATGATCACGAAAACAGGAGAGCAGGGACTGCAGATGGCCGAATTGACCATCAACGCCGACGACGTCCGTAATGCGTTGAACGAGTTCGCGGCGTCCTACGAACCCGGTAACGCAGAGCGCGTAGAGGTTGGTCGTGTGACCACCGCAAGTGACGGCATCGCCCGTGTTGAGGGTCTTCCCTCGGTCATGGCGAACGAGCTGCTTCGCTTCGAAGATGGCACGCTGGGCCTCGCCCAGAACCTCGACGTCCGCGAGATCGGTGTCATTATCCTCGGTGACTTCACCGGTATTGAAGAAGGCCAGGAAGTTCACCGCACCGGTGAAATCCTGTCCGTTCCGGTTGGCGATGCCTTCCTGGGTCGCGTTGTCGACCCGCTGGGCCAGCCGATCGACGACCTCGGCGAGATCAAGGCAGAGGGCACCCGTGCACTGGAACTCCAGGCTCCGGGCGTTACCGAGCGCAAGTCGGTTCACGAACCGATGCAGACCGGCCTCAAGGCTATCGACGCCATGATCCCGATCGGCCGTGGCCAGCGTCAGCTGATCATTGGTGACCGCCAGACCGGTAAGACCGCGATCGCAGTGGACACCATCATCAACCAGAAGGCCAACTGGGCTTCGGGAGATGTCACCAAGCAGGTCCGCTGCGTCTACGTCGGTGTCGGCCAGAAGGCTTCCACCATTGCAGCAGTACGCCAGACCCTCGAGGACCACGGCGCCCTGGAGTACACCACGATCGTGGCCTCCCCGGCATCCGACCCCGCTGGCTTCAAGTACTTGGCACCGTACGCAGGCTCGGCCATCGGCCAGCACTGGATGTACGGCGGCAAGCACGTTCTGGTGATCTTCGATGACCTGTCCAAGCAGGCCGAAGCCTACCGCGCCGTGTCACTGCTGCTGCGTCGTCCGCCGGGACGCGAAGCTTACCCGGGTGACGTCTTCTACTTGCACTCCCGCCTGCTGGAGCGTTGTGCCAAGCTCTCTGACGAGCTCGGTGCAGGTTCGATGACCGGTCTTCCGATCGTCGAAACCAAGGCAAACGACGTTTCCGCCTACATCCCGACCAACGTGATCTCCATTACCGATGGCCAGATCTTCCTGCAGTCGGACCTCTTCAACGCCAACCAGCGTCCCGCTGTTGACGTTGGTGTCTCCGTGTCCCGCGTGGGTGGTGCTGCGCAGGTCAAGTCCATGAAGAAGGTCTCCGGTACTTTGAAGCTGGACCTGGCCCAGTACCGCGACATGCAGGCTTTCGCCATGTTCGCATCCGACCTTGATGCTGCTTCCCGTCAGCAGCTGACCCGTGGTGCCCGCCTGATGGAACTGCTGAAGCAGGGCCAGTACTCGCCGTTCCCGGTCGAGAACCAGGTTGTCTCCATCTGGGCCGGTACCAACGGTTACTTGGATGATGTTCCGGTTGAGGACATCAGCCGTTTCGAGTCCGAGTTCCTGGAGCACCTCAAGCACCAGTCCTCCATCCTGACCACGCTGGCCCAGACCAACGTCCTGGATGACGACACCGCTGCTGCACTGAAGGAAGCCATCGTTTCCTTCAAGAAGGGCTTCTTCGGCCAGGGCGACAACCACTTGGTTGGCGCAGGCCACGAAGAGCACGCAGCGATCGCCGGCGGCGACGTCGACCAGGAAAAGATCGTCAAGCAGAAGCGCTAGTTTCGATAACCTGCCCTGCCGGGGTCCGCAAGGGCCCCGGCAGGGCGGCACATCGGGAACATAGGAAAGGATAAGTATGGGAGCCCAGATTCGGGTCTACCGTCAGAAGATCAGCTCGACGACGTCGATGCGCAAGATCTTCAAGGCGATGGAACTGATCGCTACCTCGCGCATCGGTAAGGCCCGCGCACGCGTAGCAGCTTCACTGCCTTACGCGAACGCCATTACCCGCGCCGTTTCTGCTGTCGCAACTCAGAGCGAAATCGATCACCCTCTGACCACGGAGCCGGAGCAGATCCGCCGTGCCGCTGTCCTGATTATTACCTCAGACCGCGGCCTTGCAGGATCCTACTCGGCCAGCGTGCTCAAGCAGGCTGAAGGTCTCTTCGAGCTTCTTCACGCAGAAGGCAAGGAAGTCAAAGCGTACCTCGTTGGCCGCAAGGCGCAGGCGTACTTCGATTTCCGCAACCGGTCATACTCCCGTGTATGGACCGGCGGCACGGACGCACCGGAATTCGAAACCGCCCAGGAAGTCGGCGCTGCACTTTTGGAAGACTTCTCCACAGACTTCGAAGAGGGAGGCGTGGACGAGATCCACGTCGTCTACACCCGCTTCAAGTCCATGGTGACGCAGGAACCTACGGTTATCCGTTTGCTCCCGCTGGAGGTCGTCGAAGAGGAAGCAGCCTCGGAGTCCGAGCTGTTGCCGCTGTACGAATTCGAACCGGAAACTGAGCAGGTGCTTGACGCACTGCTCCCGCGTTACATCGAATCCCGCATCTTCGCAGCAATGCTGCAGGCCGCAGCTTCCGAGCTCGCTGCCCGCCAGCGTGCCATGAAGTCGGCCGGTGACAACGCTACGGATCTGATCAAGAAGTACACGCGCCTTCGCAACACGGCCCGCCAGGCCGAAATTACGCAGGAGCTTTCCGAAATCGTGGCCGGCGCCGACGCTCTCGCGTCCTAGCCCGCAGCTGTTTCGGTTGTAAAGCCTTACCTGCAACAACAGATAAACTTAACCCCACGCCATCTACTGAGTGAAGTGAGAGAGATGACTGCCACTGCTACCGAACACGTAGCAACGGCCGGTGCCACCGGCCGCATTGCCCGTGTTATTGGTCCGGTTGTCGACGTCGAATTCCCGGCTGACGCAATCCCGTCGATTTACAACGCTCTGACCACTGAGATCACCCTCAATGGGCAGACCAAGACCATCACGTTCGAGACCTCCCAGCACCTGGGTGACAACCTCGTTCGCGCCATCTCCCTGCAGGCTACCGACGGACTTGTCCGCGGTACTACCGTGCAGGACTCCGGCGCACCGATCTCCGTGCCCGTCGGCGACGGCGTCAAGGGCCACATCTTCAACGTCCTCGGCAAGCCGTTGGACGTCGAAGAGTCCGAGATCAAGGCTGACGCCTACTGGCCGATCCACCGCAAGGCTCCGTCCTTCGCTTCCCTCGAGGGCTCCACGGAGATGCTCGAGACCGGCATCAAGGTCATCGACCTTCTCACCCCGTACATCAAGGGTGGAAAGATCGGCCTGTTCGGCGGCGCCGGCGTTGGCAAGACCGTTCTGATCCAGGAAATGATCACCCGTGTTGCCCGCAACTTCGGTGGTACTTCCGTCTTCGCCGGTGTCGGCGAGCGTACCCGTGAGGGCAACGACCTCTGGGTTGAAATGGAAGAGGCAGGCGTCCTCAAGGACACCGCCCTTGTGTTCGGCCAGATGGATGAGCCGCCGGGAACGCGTTTGAGGGTCGCTCTGTCGGCGCTCACCATGGCGGAGTACTTCCGCGATGTCCAGAACCAGGACGTGCTGCTCTTCATCGACAACATCTTCCGCTTCACGCAGGCAGGTTCGGAAGTTTCCACGCTGCTCGGCCGTATGCCGTCCGCCGTGGGCTACCAGCCGAACCTTGCTGATGAGATGGGTCTGCTCCAGGAGCGCATCACCTCCACCAAGGGTCACTCCATCACGTCGATGCAGGCCATCTACGTGCCTGCTGATGACTACACCGACCCGGCTCCGGCCACGACCTTCGCACACCTCGACGCGACCACGGAACTTTCCCGTGAAATCGCATCCCGTGGTCTGTACCCGGCCGTTGACCCGCTGACGTCGACCTCCCGTATCCTGGATCCCCAGTACATCGGCAAGGACCACTACAACACGGCTGTCCGTGTAAAGCAGATCCTGCAGAAGAACAAGGAACTCCAGGACATCATCGCCATCCTCGGTGTCGACGAACTGTCCGAAGAAGACAAGATCGTCGTGTCGCGTGCACGTCGTATCCAGCAGTTCCTCTCCCAGAACACCTACACCGCCAAGCAGTTCACCGGCGTCGAGGGCTCCACTGTGTCCATCAAGGACACTGTTGAAGGCTTCACCGCTATCTGCGACGGCGAGCTGGATCACATTGCAGAGCAGGCGTTCTTCAACGTCGGCGGCCTGGATGACGTCGAGCGTAACTGGGCCAAGATCCAGGAACAGACCAAGTAGTATGGCTGAGCTCGAGGTTGAGATTGTCGCAGCGGACCACTTCGTGTGGTCCGGGGCGGCCAAGATGGTGAAGGCCCGCACCAGCGATGGTGAAATCGGAATCCTGCCGGGCCACTCGCCCCTCCTGGCCATCCTGGCCGAGGGCGAGCTGGCAATCCAGCCGGTTTCCGGAGACCGAATTGCGGTAGTTGTCGACGGCGGATTCTTCTCCGTTGACAACGATCGTGTGGTCATTGTTGCTGACAACGCCAAATTGGGCGAAGCGGCTACAGCGGGGATCCGATAGCAAGACCTTGATGGACGATTCCCTCTTTCCGTTCATCGCCCTGGCAACAGCGTTTACGTTGCTGATCATTTCACTGTGCCTTTTCGGGGTGCGCCGCTTCAATCTGCGGCGCGCCCTGGGCACGGTCGACGCCTCCATTTGCATGGCTGGAAACAGCTGGCAGATGGGGGTTTGTCGTTATCAGGACAATGAGCTTGAGTGGTTCCGCTTAATGTCGCTGAGTGTGATCCCCAAGTACAAGTTCACGCGCAGCTCACTGGAGTTGCTCGGGCGACGCCAACCGACTGAGGATGAACTCGTGAGGGTGCAACCCGGCGTCGTGGTTGTCGAATTGCAGTACGAAGGTACTAAGTTCATGCTTGCCATGAATTTTGATGCCTATGCAGGACTATCGTCCTGGCTGGAAGCCGGACCGGTTATTGGCGTGGGAACCTGGCGATAGGCGACATGGACTTCCTTTCGGATGTCAGCCTCGTTGATGGGCCTTTCATGTGGTTCTGCGTCGCCTTCGGAGCTGTTGGCGGTTTGTATCTGCTGTGGCGCCGCCAGCGGTCCTGGCCTGTAGTCGTGGTGGCCTCCCTTGTCATTGCTGCAGGGATAGTGGCCCTGGTCCATTGGATCCTGATCGATCTCATGGCGTCTTTCTCGGAGAACCTGCCATTTGAGACTTTGGCGTGGTCTGTTCTGGCTGTCACCGCCATCCTCCTGAGCATTGCCCGCTTCCCACGGAACGTTGCCAAAGGCCGTGTGCTGGGTTGCGTAGCGATGCTGGGCGTAGTCCTTTTATGCGTGGTCCAAGTAAATCTCTACTTTGGACTCAATAAGACCGTCGCCGATTTGCTCGGTACGGCAGTGGCGCGGATCCAACCGCTGGAGTCCAGCCTCAAACGGACAGCGGGCAGTGTCCCCGCCACGTCACTGAGTGCATGGAAAGCCCCCGATTCCCTGCCTGGTGGCGGAATCCTGCGCAAGGCCCACATTCCCGGAACGGCTTCCGGCTTTGACGCCCGTGACGCCTACATCTACCTTCCCCCTGCCTACTTGTCGACGCCCCGGCCCAGCCTGCCGGTGTTCATACTCTTTGCCGGCCAGCCCGGCGGCCCGACCGATTGGTTGACTGGCGGCCGCCTCCGGGCGCTCCTGGACCGCTTCGCCGAGGAACACGGTGGCGTGGCGCCAGTGACGGTAGTGGTGGATCCCAACGGGTCAGCCAATGCAAACACCATGTGCATGGACAGCAACATCGCCCACGTGGATACATACCTTTCCCAAGACGTCCCAAACTGGATCAGCAGCACTTTGGACGTCTCTACTGACCACAAGCAGTGGGCTGTTGGCGGATTCTCTTTCGGCGGCACCTGCGCGATGCAGATGGGAACGTTGCACCCCGACTTGTTTCCTTCAGTTGTGCCGTTCTCTGCCGAGCGCGAGCCTGCCCTTGCCAAGGATCGAGGCAAGACCATCGCCGACTCCTTCGACGGCGATGTTGAAGCTTTCGAGTCCAGGACGCCTTTGGTCCTGATGGCTGAGCGCACGTTTTCCGGCAGCGGCGTGTATCTGGTTTCCGGCGAAGCGGACCACGAGTTCACTGGATACATGCATGAACTCGCCGAGGCTGCCCGGAACTCGGGATTCGACACCCAGGAGCACTCCATTGCCCACGCCGGGCACTCCTGGGACGCCGTGATCGAGGGGATGCCAGGGGCTCTCGGCTTCCTGGCCACGCGTTGGGGCATCCCGCAATGAGCCTCGCCTTCAACCGTGTGGTGGTGCCGGCGATCAGGCAAGCCGGCCGCCATTTGCGTTCAACGCCTTTCACCCTCATTGTCCTGCTGCTCTTCATAGTCCTCTCCATAGCGTCCGGAAGCCTGCTGATGGGACCACCTGAGCCTTGGCTTCCGGTGGCCGGGGTTTCCCTTGATGGACTGCGGGCGGGGGAGTGGTGGTCCATCTGGACCTCCCTGTTCTTCACCACTAACCCGCTGGCCTACGCCACCGCCATCCTCATGATGTTGTTCCTGCTTGGTTTGGCAGAGCGGCGCTTCGGTTCCCTTAAGACGGCGGGCGTCTTCCTTGGCGGCCAGTTCGCCTGCGTTTCCGCATTTTTGCTGGTCACCCAGATAGCCCGCCCGGCCGACGACGGCTGGCTGTCGCGAATGGCCGATACGCGGTTGATTGGTCCTTATGGCGCCATACTGGCCACGGCGATGGCGGCAAGTGCACTACTCCCTACGCTGTGGCAGCGACGCCTGCGTACGGTGACGCTCTCCATTTCGTTGCTCCTGCTGCTCTACGTTGGCCACGCAGAGACCGTCGTGGGTTTCCTCGGTGCGCTGATTGGCCTCGCCGCCGGGTGGTGGATGCAGAGCAGCCAAGGCCATCTCCATCTTCACCGATCCACGGGCAGGGAAGTGCGTAACCTGCTTTCCTTGACCATGGCGATCTTCGCGGTGGGGCCGATCGTGACGGCAGCAGCAAAGAGCCCCTCGGGGCCGCTGTCCCTGCTACGTGACGTCATCCTGAATCCGTTGCCCACCCTGAGCCAGCTCGAAAGCAGCTGTGGCGGAACAATCGACGTCGCATGCCTCGAAACGGGACGGCAGGCGTATACGGGGCCCTTCGGACTGGCTCTGGCAGTGGTGCCGGTGGTGCTCCTGCTCATTTGCGCGGACGGCATGAGGCGGGGCCGCCGGCTGGCCCTGGGGATCGCCATCGGAGTGCAGTTGGTGGTCGTCGCGTTGTCGGCAATTTATCTGGCTCTCTTCGCTGGAATGCCACGGGAGCAGGGACGGCCGCACGTGGGAATGCTGAACACAGCGGTGGTGCACCTGATCCCGTTGGTGCTGGTTCCCTTGGTTCTCGCCGTCCTGATGTTCGTGTACCGGGGCCACTTCAGGGTGGCGTCCTCGGTTCGGCTTCGCCGGCGGGTCTTTTGGTGGGTGGGGCTGACCGGTGGAGCGCTCATCCTTGCCTATACGGCCGTTTGGCTGGCGTCGGGAGGCATGGACCGTGACGGCGGCTTGCTGGGGTTGGCGGCTGAACTTGCCCGCCAGTACCTCCCGGTGCCGCTGCCTGGCGTCTACCGGAAGGTCTTCGCGGACCGTGATGTCCTTGAAGTCTTCCTTTTCTCCTACTCGGGCACGGTCTTTTGGCTCGTGGCGCTGGCGGGGGTATGGGTCCTCCTGGTTCGTGGGCACCTGGCCGGGGGCCTGGACCACCAGTCGCGACAGAAGGCCCGGGCACTGGTGAAGCAGGGTGGCGATTCGTTGTCATGGATGGCGCTGTGGGAACCCAACAAGTACTGGTTCACTGCAGACGGCAGCGGGGGAGTGGCCTATCAGCAGCACGGCCACGTTGCGCTGACGCTTGCCGGTCCGCTCGGCGCCGCCGAACACCATGTAGCTACGGCTGAGGGATTCCTTGAATTTTGCTCCCAGCACGCGCTGATCCCGTGCTTCTACTCCTGCACTGACGAGTTGTGGCCCATGTTGCAGTCCAAGGGTTTCCGCAGGGTCGCGGTGGCCCAGGAAACCCGTCTCCGGATCCGGGACCTGGAGTTCCGCGGTAAGGAGTGGCAGAACGTCCGGACGTCGCTCAACCGCGCCGCCAAACGTGGAATCACAGCCAGTTGGGGCCGCTATACCGAGCTGCCGCACGCGGTACGCGCCCAAGTCAGCGAGGTTTCCGAAGAGTGGGCTGCGCAGAAGAAGATTCCCGAGATGGGCTTTACGCTCGGTGGCCTGGACGAACTTGAGGATGACGACGTTCTTTGCTGTGTGGCCGTGGACGAGGCAGGTTTTGTGTACGGGGTGACCAGTTGGCTTCCGGTGCACCAGGACGGCAAGGTTGTCAGCTGGACGCTGGACTTCATGCGGCGGAGGGGCGATGCCTTTCCAGGGGTGATGGAATTCCTCATAGCCTCGGCCGTCCTGCACCTGCGGGAAACCGTGGAAGTAATCTCGTTGTCAGGCTCCCCTCTTGCCCGTGAGAAGGGCGAAATCGAGCAGCAGGCGAAAGGCCTTGCCGGAATTCTCGACGTGGTGGGGCAGGCTCTGGAACCGGTTTATGGATTCAGGTCATTGGCGTCCTTTAAGTCGCGATTCCAACCTGAGTATCGGTCGTTGTACATGTATTACCAAGACCCACTGCATCTCCCCGCAATGGGCCGTGCCCTCAGCCGTGCGTATCTGCCGGGATTGTCGGTCCGACATTCTGCAAGGCTTCTTCGAACGCTGGTTGGTTGAATTGTCAACACCCAATGGTGGTGGCGTTTCGCATTCCTTCACGCTTTGTCATCTACGCCTGAATAGCTGGTCCCTTAAACGCGATGACCCCGGCTGGTAAGCCGGGGTCAACGTTGTTGTTCCTGCGGGACGCAGAATTCAACAGGTAAGGCTAGACGACAGTAACGCCGGTTGCCTGGGGGCCCTTGGCGCCCTGACCGATCTCGAACTGAACGCGCTGGTTCTCATCGAGGGTCTTGAAGCCACCGGTCTGGATCTCGGAGTAGTGAACGAAAACGTCCCCATCCGAGTCATCCGGGGTGATGAAGCCGAAGCCCTTTTCAGCGTTGAACCACTTGACGGTTCCCAGTGCCATGTATTTCTCCTCATTATGGAAAAGCAGTCCGATACACCTCGTACCGGCTTTGTTACTCCGCGAGAAGACCATGGATTCCCGCCAGGCCAGGCCCGGCTGGTTTCGCAGGAGCTTCACGCTCGCAACTCGTCTTGCGAGCATGAAAACCACCTACACAAAGACTGCTACAACACTTTCATGTGCCCTGCCGGAGGTCAACGGTCTTTTGGGCAATTCGGGAAAATTTTCGGTAAAAAGAAGGTAACGCGAACCCCGTGAATTCACATAGCCGCTTTACTGGTGCAACCATTGCCCGTTGCGAAGCACGCCGGTAAGTTCCAGGTCCGCGTTGGTTACAACGACGTCGGCACGCAGTCCACGGCGCAGCCCGCCTATTTCGTCGGAAAGTCCCAGGACGGCGGCCGGGACCGCTGTTGCCGAACAGATGGCGTCAGGAAGTGCGACGCCGGCTGCCACGGTTTTGCGGACCACCTCAAGGAGGGTTGCGGTGCCTCCCGCAATCGACCCCGTCGCATCCAGTGTTGCCACTCCGTCGCTGACGGTTACAGGCGATGGGCCGAGCATGTAGCTCCCGTCCGAGAGACCGGCAGCCGCCATGGAATCGGTTACGAGGACAATGTTGGCGGCACCGACCAGCTGGAAAACGGTCGCCACCGTGCTGGGATCCAGGTGGGTGCCGTCCGCGATGAGTTCCACGACGGCCTTGCCTTCCTGTGCCATGCGCAGGCAGGCAGCGACGGGGCCGGGCGCGCGGTGGTGGAGGGGCGGCATCCCATTGAAAAGGTGGGTGACGGTGGGAAGCGAGCTGACGCCGTCGAACCCTGCTGACTCAAGTCCCTCACGGGCCGCGGCCAGCGACGCCGCTGCTGTGGCGTCGTCGCAGTCAGTGTGTCCCAGCGACGGCGTCACGCCGTGGGACGTCATCAGGTCCACCAAGGCCCCGGCGCCGGGAAGCTCCGGTGCGTAGGTCATGGTGGCGAGCTTGCCGTCAGCGGCGCCAACAAGCTCAGCCATGAGCTCGAGGTCCGGCTCCAGGAGGTAGTCGGGGTTTTGGGCGCCGCAGCGTGCGTGGGAGAGGAAAGGACCTTCGAGGTGGATCCCCGCCACGAGGCCTTCGTCCACCAGCTTCACATACAGTTCAATGCCGCGAAGCAGGTCTTCCCGGGGCGCGGTAACCATGCTGGCGAGGAAGGTGGTGGTACCTGAGCGGTGCAGGAACTCCACCGCTTTTCGTGCCGACGCCTCTTCGCCCCCGGGAAAGTCCCCGCCGTTGCCGCCGTGGCAGTGGACGTCGACGAGGCCGGGGACGAGGTAGCTGCCGCTGGGCACTCCCAAACGGATGGCGCTCTGGAAACCCTCGAACGCCTCGGGATCGAATCCATCAGCAGTACCCGCATAGGCGATCCTGTCGCCGTCGATGGCAAGAAGGCCGTCTTCCACCACCTCGCCGTCGGTGACCAGCGTTCCCTTGATGATTTGGTGGCTCGGCGCGGAAGAAGTGGCGGCAGTCATGGTTTCGATTCTAGTGGCCCAACGCACAGTCCCCCGAAGGGAGGGGCTTAGAAGAGCCGGGACTCGCTGTCATCCACGCCGCGCATCGCGTCATAATCCAAGGTGACGCAGTCGATGCCGCGATCGTTGGCAAGGACTTTGGCTTGCGGCTTGATTTGCTGGGCGGCGAAAATTCCGCGCACGGGCGCCAGCAGGGGATCGCGGTTGAGCAGTTCAAGGTACCGGGTCAATTGTTCGACGCCGTCGATGTCGCCGCGCCGTTTCAGTTCGATGGCCACTGTGGCTCCGTTGGCGTCCCTGGCCAGGATGTCCACGGGACCGATCGCGGTGAAGTACTCACGGCGGATCAGGGAGTAACCCGTTCCGAGGGTTTCGATCTGCTCAGCAAGCAGCCGCTGGAGGTCCGCTTCGACGCCGTCCTTGATTAGGCCAGGGTCTGTGCCGAGCTCATGGGACGTGTCGTGGATTTGCTCGTAAATGTTGATGATGAGGCGGTCGTCGGTTTTAGCGGATTGGACGGTCCACTGCTCCACCACCCCTTCTTCAACCTCGGTCTCTTCCGGCGAAGTCACCCGGAGCGTGGCGGGCGGGCTCATCCAGTTCAACGGCTTGTAGGAACCGCCGTCCGAGTGCACCAGCACTGAGCCGTCCGCCTTGACCAGCAGCAGCCGGGTGGCGAGGGGGAGATGGGCCTTGAGGCGGCCAACGTAATCAACAGAACAACGGGCTATGACGAGTCGCACCCGCCCCACAATACCGCCTGGGACCCGATGGCTGGGGCAGAATGGAACCATGCCCCGCTCCAACCGCCCCCGTCGCAACGCGTCAGGTTCACGCTCGGGCAGCAACGGTGGCAAGTGGTCGGAGCCGGTGCCGGAACTCGACCTGGAGCGGGCCCGCAGCGGCATTGCGCGGCGCGAAAGCGCACCTGATGGCGACTGGATGGTGCGGACCATGACAGCCAAAAAGGCTGAAAAGGAATACATCTGCCCGGGTTGCTCCACCGCGATCCTGCCGGGCATCGCCCACCTGGTGGTGTGGTCCGACAGCCACTTGTTCGGACAGGCAGCCGGGTTGGCCGAACGCCGGCATTGGCACACCAACTGCTGGACTTCGCGGACTTACCGCTACCGCTGATTCGCATAGGCTTGGAACCATGACTTTCGATCCCGCTTCGCTTGTTTTCACGCCACAGGATGCGCCTTCCGAGATCCGCGCTTCCACGGTCCTGCCCGCCCGGCGCGAGAATGTGGAGTTCACCACCGAGGACGGCAAGGTACTTCGGGGGGAGCTCGCGCTTCCGGAGTCCGGGGAAATCACCGCCACCTTGATCACCCTGCATCCGCTGCCGACGCACGGCGGGTTCATGGACTCGCATGTCTACCGCAAGGCTTCCTACAGGCTCCCGGCTTTGGCTGGTGTTGCAGTGCTGAGGTTCAACACCCGCGGCACGCAGTCGCCCCGGGGGACAAGCGATGGACAGTTCGAGGAAGGCGTCGGTGAGCGCTACGACGTCGAAGCAGCAGTGCGGTTCGCCGTGGACCGTGGCCTGCCGAACCGCTGGCTGGTCGGGTGGTCCTTTGGTACCGAACTCGCCCTGATGTATGGAGCGGTGGAGCCGGTCGCTTCACAGATCCAAGGGGCCGTCCTGCTATCGCCGCCGCTGCATCGTGCCACTGACGTCCATCTCAAGGAGTGGGCGTCGTCGGGAAAGCCGCTGACAGTCCTGGTGCCTGAACACGATGACTACCTGCAACCTGCCGAAGCAGCGCAGCGCTTCAGTTTGGTGCCGCAGGCCCGGCTGGTCGCCGTCGACGGTGCGAAGCACCTCTGGGTGGGCGAGAAGTACGCGGCGCGCGTCCTGGATGAAATCGTCGACGACGTCACTCCAGCAGGTGCCGGCGTGGACGGCCTGCCCCGACAGTGGGCGGGGCCGGTCGCGAGCGCCTGATCCGGTCGCGATCGCCTGACGAGGGCGGTTCTTGTACAGATAATGCCCCTAAACCGCTGGTTTAGGGGCATTATCTGTACAACAACGCGGGCGGTTAGTGCCGGTCTTGGCGGACGATGAAGACTTCCTTGATCAGCAGCATGATGGCCGCGGCCGTGGGGATCGCGATCAGGGCACCCAGCACACCGAGGAGGCTGCCGCCTGCGATCACTGAGATGACGGCAACGGCGCCGGGAACGGCGACCGCACGCTGCATGATGCGTGGGGAGATGAAGTAAGCCTCGAACTGCAGGTAGGCGAAGTAGGCGATTGCGTAGACCACAGCGGTCTGCCATCCGGCGGTGAGTGCGACCAGGATGACCACGACTGCGGCGATCAGCCCGCCTACCAGCGGAATGAACGCGAGCAGCAACACGACGAACGCGAGGAGCACGCTGAAGGGGATGCCGAGGATGGTCATCACAATGAAAGCGAAGATCGCATTCAGGAGGGCAACGCAGGCCTGGCCGATCACGTAGTTACCCACGGAATCGGTGATGGCCTCCGACAAAGCCTCGACCCTGGGCCGGCGGGAACGGGGAGCCAAGCGGTAGGCCCACTTCTTCATTGACGGCAACGCTGCCAGGAAGTACAGGCTCAGGACGAGGACTATCAGGGAACCGAACAGGCCGTTGGCCACTGTGGAACCGAAACCGACAACGCCGCCGAAGATGCCACCCATGGCTTCCGGGTCCTTGACGAACTTATCCAGTTCCGTGGTGATGCGGTCCCTGACGCCGAACTGGCTGTCGGCAGTGCGGAAGAAGTCCGAATCGAGGAAACCGCGGATCCAGTCCGGGGCCTGGCGCACGATTTCCGAAACCTGTTCGACGATCGTAGGAATCAGGGTGGCGAAGAAACCCGCGACTGCCAGCACCAGCACGGAAACGGAAATCAGGATACCGGCGGGGCGGGGGACTTTGCGTCCTTCCAGCCAACGGACCACGGGGTCAAGTCCGAGCGCAATGAAAAGGGCCGCAACGATCCAGAGGATGAGCTGCGTGGTGTTGCTTGCGATATAGAACACTGCAAGGGCAACGCCGACGCCGGCGGTCCCCATGAACCCTACGTACAGCGGGTGCTGGGACGACATCCGCGGGCCGGGGGAGCCGAAGCCATGATCGTCTTCGGGGCGGAAGTCCTCACGGCCGTCGCTGCCTTCTTCCTCGGGAGGCATTTCGAAGCGGACGCGGGTACGCGCTCCGGGAATCGGCTGCCTCAGCCTCCGGCTGATGGCGGCGAGCCGCCCTGTGCGGACAGGAACCGTCGCGGCGGTTCCTTCTGACGTGGCCTCCACCGCACTTGACCCGGGCTCATTGGCGGGACGGGGCTCCAACGGTTCTTTCACGCGGTTTTGCTGCCTTTTCATTGGTGGTACGGGGCTGATCCGGGCGCAGGAAGGTCCTGCATTCATGATCATCGCCACACTATCAGGACCGCGGAATCACGCTGCAGCGGCGCCACTGCGGGCTTTTATGGACCTTGCCGGCATCTGCCCGATCTGACTCTCTGATAACAAAACGGTTACCCTTGAAGTCCAACGACCGCTGATGATAGGTGATCCTGTGCGTTTGAAGACTGCAGCCTTGCTGGTGCTGCTGGGCCTGCTGACGATGCTGGCCGGCATTGGCCAGCTGACTTTTTGGGCTCCCTCCGAGACCGTGACGGCTTCGGTTCCCAGTGATACCAAAGCTGCCCCGCTGACCGTGATCGACCAAAAGTTGATTGCACTCCACGACGGGCCGGTGAAGATCAAGATCCAGGGCGAAGGTAACTTCATGGTTGCCACGGGGCGTCCGGACGACGTCGACGCCTGGGTTGGTAAGACTGCCCACACCACCCTGACGGGCGTGTCGGCGGACCAGAAGTCCCTCGAGGTGTCCTCGGCCGACGGCGAGGCCACTGCGCCTTCTCCGGCAGGATCCGATCTTTGGGTCAGCACCGAAGACGCCAGCGGCGAACTGGACTACACCTGGAACCCGCCGGCTGATGGCGAGTGGTCCCTTCTGGTAGCCAGCGACGGAACCAAGCCCGCGCCGTCGTCGATTTCCATGACTTTCCCGAACAATGCCACCACGCCTTGGGCCGTGCCGCTGATTGTTCTGGGCATCATCATCATCCTGGTGGGTGCTGCTCTTCCGTTCATCGCCAAGGCCCTCAGCAACCGCCGCAGTGACGGCGACGACGACGGCCCGGGCAAGGGCGAAGAAACGACGACGCTGCCTGTGCAGTCACCTGCTGCCGACACGACGCCTGGCCGTGGAACCGAAAAAGAGGGCCCGGCCTTGCGTGTCACCGTTGTCGCGGCCGCGTTGGCAGCCGCCATGGTGGGTGGCACGGCCGTCGCCGCGCAGGCCACCAGTTCGCCGCAGCCTTCTGCCAGTTCAGCCCCGGCAGCCGCGGACGGCGGCACTCCTGTGATGCTGGAATCCCAGTTGCAGCGGATCCTGGAGCAGGTTGCCAGTACCGTTGATGCAGCCGATGCCGCCAAGGACGCAGCAAAGCTTGCGCCGCGCGTCGACAAGATGGAACTCCAGGTCCGTACTGCGAACTACAAGATCCGGTCCACGGTGTCCGCCTACGAGCCCCGCATGCCGGTTCGTGCCACCAAGCTGCAGAGCAGTGTCATCAGCACCAAGCGTGACTGGCCCCGAACGGTCTTCGCCCTCACTCAGGGCGAAGGAAACGTTGTGCCGCAGGTCCTGACGCTGGTTCAGTTGTCCCCGCGTGAGAACTACAAGCTGTGGGGCAGCGCTCCGTTGCAGCCGGGCACCAACTTCCCTTCCTTCCCGGTACCCCGTGAAGGAACCGAGCCCGTTCCTGCCAGCGACAGCACCGGACTCGCCTACAGCGGTAACGAGGCATTGGGAATCCTTGGCGAAATGCTGACGAACCCCGAGTCCCCTAACCGGAGCAAGCTGGCCGACGGGCAGTCCTCGCCTTACATTGCCGGGGCCTTGGCCTACCAGGCAGATACGGTGAAGAACGGCACCAGCGCCAACTTCAAGTTCACCCACACCCCGGTCACCAACCAGACGGTCGTGTTGCGCACGGCCGACGGCGGCGCACTGGTGGTAGGGCGGCTGGACTTCGCTTTCGAAGGCACGCCGAAGGCTGCCGGTGACAAGCTGTTGCTGGAGGACGATTCCGCGGTCTTTGCCGGAGGCAAGGAAACCACGACGGGCATGGTCCTGAACTTTGCCGAGTCCGTTGCGGTCTACATTCCGCCGGCAGGCTCCGCTGATCCCATGAAGCTGGTTGCAGCTACGCGTGGCCTGGTGGGAGCCAGCTTTAAGTAGGACATTCCCGAGGCAAGGCAGCGGCTAGAGTGGACGGTATGAGTTCGCCCGGATACCGACCCACTCCAGCCGCTGCCAGCCAGCTCAACCTCCGCGGTGCAGTCGACCTTTCATCGCTGCGCCGCCCGGCAGCGCCGCCCGCGCCGCCGGCTTCCACGTCACCGGATGGTGGCACCGCCAACGGCGGCGCCCCTGGTGGCGGCGAGTCCGGCAGGGCACCCCTGCGGGTGGAGGCCACCGAAACCAATTTCCAGGATCTGGTGCAGTTGTCCGCCCAGATTCCTGTGCTGTTCCTTCTTTGGTCGCGATACGCGGCCGAATCACCCGCCGTCCTGGAAGCTTCGGAGCGGGTCGTTGAAAGCTATGGCGGTCGCCTGGTGCTCGCAGCGGCCGACGTTGACGCTTTCCCCCAGCTAGCGCAGGCATTCCAGGTCCAAGCGGTGCCCACCGCTGTCGCCGTGATCAAGGGCCAGCCGGTTCCCCTCTTCCAAGGACCCGCAGATGATGCGCAGATCCGGGAGCTCGTGGAGGAACTCCTCAAAGTAGCTGCGGCCAACGGCGTCACCGGCAGCATCGGCGACGGTACCCAGCCGGAAGGGACGGACGAGCCCGAACCGCTTCCGCCACTTCACCAGGCAGCGATCGATGCCATTGAGGCGGGCGACTACGCTGGAGCCGCAGCGGCCTATAAGCAGGCCCTCCTGGAACAGCCCGCCGACGCCGATGCCAAAGCCGGACTGGCCCAGGTGGACCTCATGGCAAGGTTGGAGAGCCTGTCTGCTCCCGACGCCGAAAGCCTCCGCGACCTGGCTGCCCAGGAACCGGACAATATCGAAGCCCAGCTGGCCGTGGCTGACCTGGATGTTTCGGGTGGGCACATCGAGGACGCATTCAACCGCATCATCACCTTCATCGGCCGGAATTTCGGTCCGGAGCGCGAGACGGCCAGGGTGCGCCTCCTGGAACTTTTCGAAGTTGTCGGAACACAGGACGAAAGGGTCGCCAAGGCCCGCCAAGGTCTCGCCAGGGTGCTTTTCTAGTGCCGTCCGCACTGTTCTCCCCGCTGCAGCTGCGTTCACTCACAGTCCCACACCGGGGCTGGGTTTCGCCCATGTGCCAATACAGTTGCCATCCGGGAACCGGGGAAGGCGTCCCCAACGACTGGCATCTGATGCACCTTGGTTCTTTCGCCGCGGGCGGTGCAGCGCTGATCATGAGCGAGGCCGCTGCCGTGAACCCCGAGGGCAGGATCAGTCCCTTGGACGCCGGCCTGTACTCCGATGAGCAAGCTGCGGGCTGGGAGCGGATTGTCCGTTTCGTGCACGCACACGGAGCCGTGGACTGCAGGATTGGGGCGCAACTGGCCCACGCTGGCCGCAAGGCATCAACCTATTGGCCCTTTTCCGGCCAATCCGGATCCGTTCCCACATCCGAGGGCGGCTGGGGCACGGTTGGGCCGACCACGGACGCGTTTGACGGCTATGCTGCGCCGGCGGCCATGAGCGAAGCAGAGATTTTAGGGGTGGTGGCGGATTTTGCGGCCGCAGCCTCCCGCGCCGTTGCCGCAGGGTTCGATACCGTCGAAATCCACGGCGCCCACGGTTACTTGCTCCACCAGTTCCAGAGCCCCCTCATTAACACCCGGACCGACCGCTGGGGTGGTGACGAGGATGGCAGGAACAGGCTGATGCTCACCGTGGTGGACGCTGTCCGGGAGGTCATTCCGGATTCGATGCCACTCCTGCTGCGGATATCAGCTTCTGACTGGGCCGAAGGGGGAGTGGACGTGGAAGCTTCCGTCCGTCTGGCCCGCGCTGCGGCTGAGCGTGGTGTGGATCTGGTGGATGTCTCCAGCGGCGGTGCCGTGGCCCACCAGAAAATCCCGGTTGCGCCGGGATACCAAGCAGGTTTCGCGGAGCAGATAAAGCGCGACGCCGGTGTTCCCACCGGGGCAGTTGGGCTACTTACCAGTCCCGCCCAGGTCGAAGATATCGTGGCCAATGGGCGTGCGGATGCCGTCTTTATGGCTCGTGCCGCACTTCGTGATCCGCACTGGTGGCTCAGGGCTGCCTATGAACTGGGACATGACATCCCCTGGGTGCCGCAATACCAGCGAGCAGTGCCCCGCCACGGCTTCTAGGACCCCGGCAGGTACACGTGAGCGAGGTTAGGCTGGTCACATGACGGAACCACGCCATGAACCCACGCCCACATCCACTTCACCGCACGCTTCCGAGCCGCAAGCAAGCCAGCCACCACAGTCCAGCGCCGCGCCGCTTGGATCGGGTGGTTCTCCTGCGGGAGGCGCAATTGCGGCGCTCTCCATTCGGGGCCTGGCCAAGCGGTTCGGCGAAAAGATCGCGGTCGATGGCGTAAGCCTTGAAGTGCCTGCCGGTTCGTTCTATGGAGTGGTCGGTCCCAACGGTGCGGGCAAGACCACCACCCTGTCCATGGCCACCGGCTTGCTTCGGCCTGACTTCGGGACGGCGTTGGTGCACGGCGTGGATGTCTGGGCCAAACCCCTCGAGGCCAAGAAGCTCATGGGTGTCCTTCCTGATGGTGTGCGGTTGTTCGACCGCCTCACGGGCGAGCAGTTGGTCACCTACTCGGGCCTGCTGCGCGGCATGGACCGGGAAGTTGTTGGCACCCGTGTCCCTGAGTTGCTGGCCGCCCTTGACCTGCAGGCCGATGCCGGCACGTTGGTGGTGGACTACTCGGCCGGTATGACGAAGAAGATCGCCCTGGCCTCGGCGCTCATCCATGCCCCGCGCCTTCTTGTCCTTGACGAGCCGTTCGAATCGGTGGATCCGGTCTCAGCGGCCAACATCCGCGGCATCCTGGAAAGCTACGTGGCTTCCGGTGGCACTGTCATCGTGTCCAGCCACGTGATGGACCTGGTCCAGCGCATGTGCAGCCACGTCGCTGTGGTTGCCGGCGGTCGGGTGCTGGCGGCCGGTTCCGTGGACGAAGTCCGTGCTGGTTCCACGTTGGAGGAGCGTTTCGTTCAGCTGGTGGGCGGCGGACACAGGACGGAGGGGCTGGAATGGTTGCGCACCTTCTAAGCCTGAAGTGGCGTTTGCTGCTCAACGGCTTCAAGCGCAGTCCCTGGCAGTTGGTGGGCATGGCCCTCGGTTTGCTCTACGCGCTGGGCGTCCTGTCCCTCCTTGTGGGTGGCCTGGTGGCGCTGCGCTGGGCTGATGCCGGGATCGCGCACACCGTCGTTGTGCTGGGCGGCGCGGTCACTGTGCTGGGATGGGCCATCATTCCGCTGGTCGCTTCGGCAGCTGACATGACGTTGGATCCCGCACGCTTCACTACTTTCGCGATTCCGCCAAGGCAGTTGCTGACTGGCCTGGCGCTTGCAGGATTCATTGGTATTCCGGGACTGGCCACGCTGATTGCCTCCCTTGGAACTGTCGGGACCTGGTGGAGGAGCGTCCCGGCCGTATCAGGGGCGCTGCTGGGTGCGGTCCTTGGCGCAGTCACCTGCGTGGTGCTGTCCAAGGTGGTCACCACGGCCACGGCTGGCCTGGCGTCCTCACGGCGTTTCAAGGATGTCAGCAGCATCATCGTCTTCATCCCCTTGGTGCTGCTGGGTCCCATCATGGTGGGGGTAGTTGATGGCGTTCGGGGGAGCGCGGAGTATCTTCCGGCGCTGGCCAGGACGGTGTCCTGGACGCCTTTTGGCGCTCCGTGGTCCTTGGGTGGAGATCTTGAGGCAGGCGATGCTGTTGCTGCCGGCATCAAGCTCCTGATCTCGGTGGCCACCATCGCTGCCCTGCTTCTGTGCTGGCACCTGTTGCTGCAGCGTGCGTTGGTCACTCCGCCGTATTCCGGAGGTTCGGCGAAAAAGGGCGGAAAGCTTGGACTGTTCGGCCTTCTTCCGGGGACGCCGTCGGGTGCAGTCGCGGCACGTGCCTTGATCTACTGGTTCAAGGACCCCAGGTACGCGGCATCCTTGGTGATCGTCCCGCTGTTCCCGGTCCTCTTCTTTTTTGCCGGCTCGCAAAGCGGTGGCTACGGCCTGCTGATGATCCTGGGACCGTTGACGGCCTTCACCATGGCATGGTCGATTTGTGCTGATGTCTCGTATGACAACACGGCATTTGCCCTCCATCTTGCCGCTGGAGTCCGCGGCCTTGATGACCGGCTGGGGCGTGCCTTGGCTTGCCTGACCATCTCGCTTCCCGTTGTCTTGCTCTTCACCGTCGCACCGTTGTTCGTCACTGGGGACTGGCAGTGGTTGCCGAACCTCCTGGGCCTCTCGCTGGGCACGCTCTTCACCGGGCTGGGACTATCTTCGGTGATTTCGGCCCGCTACAACATTGCCGTTCCGTTGCCGGGAGACAGCCCCTTCAAGAAGCCACCGGGAAACGTTGCCCAGACCCTGGCCGTGCAGGCAGTGGGGATGGGCCTCCTGGGCCTCCTGCTGTTGCCTGAGTTGGCGCTGGTGGCTGTCCAGGCTTTCAGCGGTGGTCCCGAGGCCGGCTGGATCAACCTGGCGGTGGGTCCGTTGTTGGGGCTGGTCCTCTTCGTGGTTGGCGTGCGCCTGGGCGGAAAATGGTTGGACGCCCGCGGGCCCGAAATGTTCGCCCAGCTCAGCGTGAACCGCTGATTCCGTAACAACCATGCCCATAGATGGGACATGGGATAACCTCTGTGAAAGATAGCTCGAAGACCCTTAACAAGAAAGGCCGTGACGATGGAAGTTGTCATTCTCCCTGGCACCAAGCAGATCGGTGCGCTCGCTGCCGACGCCATTGAGGCGCTGGTGCGCCGTAAGCCGAACGCCGTGCTGGGCTTGGCAACAGGATCTTCGCCACTGCCCGTCTATGACGAACTGGCGAGCCGTTACGACGCCGGCGGACTGGACTTCAGCCAGGCCCACGGTTTCGCGTTGGATGAGTATGTAGGCCTCGAAGCCGGCCATCCTGAGTCGTACCGGGAGGTTATCCGCCGCGAGTTCACCAACCGCGTGAACATCAAGCCGGAAAACGTCCATGGTCCGGACGGCGCCGCCGCCGACCTTGAAGCGGCGTGCCAAGCGTATGAGGACGCGATCAAGGCCGTGGGCGGGGTGGACCTGCAGATCCTTGGGGTGGGAACGGACGGCCACATCGGCTTCAACGAGCCGGGCTCTTCGTTGGCTTCCCGCACCCGCATCAAAACGTTGATCGAGCAGACCCGAAAGGACAACGCACGCTTCTTCGACAGCATCGACGACGTCCCCCACCACGTGGTTACCCAAGGACTTGGAACCATCATGGATGCCCGCCACGTGGTCCTGGTGGCTACCGGCGCCCAAAAGGCGCAGGCTGTCCGTGACTTCGTGGAAGGCCCGGTCGCCGCCATCTGCGCTGCTTCCATCCTCCAGATGCATCCGCATGCCACCATCCTGGTGGATGAGGCTGCCGCGTCCTCACTCAAATTGGCGGACTACTATCGGCACACGTACGACAACAAGCCGGAGTGGCAGGGCCTGTAGACGGTAAGATGTTTGGCATGACTACGCTTCCTCCGGATCCATTCGAAAACGACCCCATGCGCGAGCTTTCCGGAGCCGGAACGTCCACTGCCACCATTGAGCGCGAGGAAACGCGCCAGGAAGTGGAGCCCGGCGACCGCGAGCGGTTTTCGCACTACGTCCGCAAGGAAAAGATCATGGAATCGGCGTTGACCGGTGAACCTGTGATCGCTTTGTGCGGCAAGGTGTGGACGCCGGGACGTGATCCCCAGAAGTTCCCGGTGTGCCCGGAGTGCAAGGAGATTTACGAAGGCCTCCGCCCCGGCAACGATGGTGGAAAAAACGGCGGCCCGGACAACTCCAAGTAGTGGGCAGGAAGCAAACACAGGCCCTATCTGATCGTTACCGCTTTCCGGACCGCTGCGGCGTGTCCGGAAAGCAGGGCGTCTCTGACGCTGCCAGCATGCGGGGGGAATCAGCATGACCGAAACACTCTTTGGTGGCCCCTCGCTGCCTCCCGCGTATCCGGAGCGCGCCGCCTGGGGCACTGCGCCCAAACTTCGTGCCTGGCAGCAGGAAGCGTTGGATCTCTACATGTCGCGCAACCCCAAGGACTTCCTTGCCGTGGCAACACCCGGCGCAGGAAAGACCACCTTCGCGTTGCGCATCGCCACCACGCTGCTGGACAGCGGAGTGGTTAACCGCGTGACCATCGTGGCGCCCACGGACCACCTGAAACGGCAGTGGGCGGACGCTGCAGCCAAGGTCGGAATCGCCATCGATCCCAACTTCAAGAATTCCGACGGCCAGCACGGCCGCGGTTTCGTTGGGGTGGCTGTCACCTACGCACAGGTGGCCAGCAAGCCCATGCTGCACCGCGCAAAGACTGAAGCAGCACGCACCTTGGTGATCCTGGACGAGATCCACCATGGCGGTGAAGCCCTGTCATGGGGTGACGGACTTCGTGAGGCCTTCGATCCTGCGACGAAGCGGCTGTCCCTGACTGGTACCCCGTTCCGCTCGGATACATCCCCCATCCCCTTCGTCGAATATGCCGAGGACCGCGACGGCATTCGCCGTTCCAAAGCCGACTACACGTACGGTTACGGCAACGCCTTGCGGGACCACGTGGTTCGACCCGTCCTGTTCATGGCCTACTCCGGCCAGATGCGTTGGCGGACCAGCGCAGGCGACGAAATGGCCGCTTCGCTGGGTGAAGCCGCCGTGACCAAGGACATCACGTCCCAGGCCTGGCGGACGGCCCTGAATCCTACGGGGGAGTGGATCCCAGCCGTCCTGGCTGCCGCGGACAAACGCCTGGGTGAGGTCCGGCGTACAGTTCCGGACGCTGGTGGCCTGGTGATCGCCACGGACCACGACGACGCACGAGCCTACGCGGGCCAGCTGAAGAAAATCACTGGCCAGTCACCCACCGTGATTCTTTCCGACGATTCCAAGGCGTCCAGCAAGATCGAAGAGTTCTCCGCGGGGGACAAGCGCTGGATGGTCGCGGTTCGGATGGTGTCCGAAGGCGTGGACGTTCCGCGCCTGTCGGTGGGTGTCTACGCGACCTCGACGTCCACCCCGCTGTTCTTCGCCCAGGCCGTGGGCCGCTTCGTGCGTGCCCGCAAAAGGGGAGAAACGGCGTCGGTATTCCTGCCTTCGGTGCCGCCGTTGATGATCCTTGCCAACACCATGGAAGCGGAACGCGACCACGCCCTGGACCGTCCAGAGAAGGACGAAGACGGACTCTTCAGCCCTGAGGAGAACCTCATGGCGGAAGCCAACCGCGAGGATAAGGCCTCGGACGAGCTCACCAAGGGCAAATTCGAAGCACTGGACTCGCAGGCCTCCTTTGACCGCGTCCTGTTCGACGGCGGCGAGTTCGGTACGGGGGCCGATATCGGTTCCGACGAGGAGTTGGACTTCCTGGGCATCCCGGGGCTTCTCGACGCCGAGCAGGTGGGCACACTGTTGCGTCAGCGCCAGCACGAACAGCAGTCGCGCAAGAAACGCCAGTCGCCCTTGGCGGCAGCCGCTTCACCGGCGATCCCGGACCACCGCATGCTCATGGACCTGAGGAACGAATTGGCCAAGAACGTGGCCGCGTGGTCCGCCCGAACGGGAACGCCGCACGGAGTAGTCCACACCAAGCTGCGGGAAGTGTGTGGCGGCCCGGCGGTGGCACAGGCCAACGAGGAACAGCTGCAGGCCCGCCTGCGTAAACTCCAGGACTGGTTCATAGGCCGGAAGTAGCCGGCCCAAACCTTCGGTAACTACGCCAAAGGGCGCCGCGGTTGCGGCGCCCTTTGGCGTACCGGGCGTACAGGGTCAGCTGCGTTCAACCTCGACGCCGGCCGCTTCCATCTCCTCGAATGTCTCGGTGAGGTCCTCGGCGATACCTGCCGTGAGGTCTGCGATGACTGTGGTGGTGTACCCGGCCTGGACGGCGTCCAATGCTGTGGACTTGACGCAGTAGTCGGTCGCGAGGCCGACCACCACCACCTCCTCGACATCGTGGCTCTGCAACCAGTCATCCAGGCCGATTGCTTCTTCATCCAGCACTTCGGTCACCGTCGCCCCTGCTTTGAGGTCGCCGGAGGGGACGTCGTCTTCGGGTGCCAGGATGCCTTCGAAGCCGGAGTAGGCAGCCGTGAACTGTCCTTTGCGGAAGTAGGCCTGGATGTATTCCGGGTCCAGGTCCTCGTGGAGCTCAGCCCCTTTGGTCCTTGCCCGGCAGTGCGGAGGCCATGAATCGACCATGTCGGGCTCGTCCGAGAAGTGGGCCCCCGGCTCGATGTGCCAGTCCTGGGTTGCCACGATGTGATCGAAGTGCTGCTGGTTGGCGTCGACGTATTCGGTGATGGCGCCGGCTACGGCTGCGCCTCCGTCGACAGCAAGGGTGCCGCCTTCGCAGAAGTCGTTCTGGACATCGACGATGATCAGGGCCCTGGACATCAGTTCTCCTCGTAGATGGTGGGAATGGCAGGTTCGCCACGCTGCAGCCGGTTCACGACGGCGGGAAGTTCGGCCATGGTTGCCGCGTGCCGTTCCTTGGCGCGGATGACGCCTTCCGGCCCGGTCCATCCGGGCAGTACCTCGCCGTTCTTGACGAAATGCTGGAGCAGCTGACGGTCGTTTCCGTCGTCCTCGGGACGGTGGCCGATACCCACGATTTCCTGGGTTGCCCGGCCGCGTTCATTGAGCTTGCGAAGCGCGTATTTGCGCCCCCCAACGCTGGCCTTGTTCTTGGCGGCCTTGGCCACTGGAATGAACTCGCCGTCGTCGTTGGTGCGGCTCACCAGTTTGTAGACCATGCTGGCTGTCGGGGCGCCCGAGCCGGTGACGAGGGATGTGCCAACTCCATAGGAGTCCACGGGGGCGGACTGCAGGGCGGCGATGGCGAATTCGTCGAGGTCGGAGGTCACCACAATGCGGGTATTGACGTTGCCCAGGTCATCGAGCAATTGCCGGACCCACTGCGCCTGGGCGATGAGGTCGCCGGAGTCCAGGCGCACCGCGCCCAGCTTGTCACCGGCGAGGTCGACGGCGGTCCGAACGGCGGCTTCGACGTCGTACGTATCGACGAGCAGCGAGGTTCCTGGGCCAAAAGTCGCGATCTGGGCTTCGAAGGCCTCCCGCTCCGTGTCGTGCAGGAGCGTGAAGGAGTGGGCAGCGGTGCCTACTGTCTTGATGCCGTACCGGCGCCCGGCCTCCAGGTTGGAGGTGCTGGCAAAGCCGGCGATAACAGCGGCGCGGGCGGCCGCCGTCGCTGATTCCTCCTGGGTCCGCCGGGATCCCATCTCGATGCACGGACGGGTGCCCGCCGCCGATGTCATCCTCGAGGCGGCGGAGGCGATGGCACTGTCATGGTTGAGGACGGAGAGGATGAATGTTTCCAGGATGCATGCTTCGGCGAACGTTGATTCGACGATGAGGATGGGGGAGTTGGGGAAGTAGGCATCGCCCTCGGCGTAGCCCCAGATATCGCCACTGAACTTGTAATTGGCGAGGTAGTCCAGGGTTTCCTGGTTGACCACGTTGTTTTGCTCCAGGAACTCCAGCTCGGCCTTCCCGAAACGGAAGTCGGCGATGCCCTCCAACAGGCGTCCCGTGCCGCCCACCACGCCGTAGCGGCGACCGTCAGGCAGCCGCCGGGCGAAGGCTTCGAACACTGATCGGCGATGTGCGGCCCCGGAGTGCAAGGCTGCCTGAAGCATGGTCAGTTCGTAGTGGTCTGTGTACAAGGAAGTTGCGGGGTGGTCCCACGACGTGGCTCTACTCACGAATTCACTCTAGTGCGAGCCGCCATAGAATGGACAGATGAGCCCTAGCGTTGCGTTTGGCACGGACATCGATGAGCGGACGGAAACTGCGGAGCAGTCGTCCACCGGTGTCCTGACAGCCCCCGATATCCCTTGGAACCTTGTGATCTGGAATGATCCCGTCAACCTGATGAGCTACGTGAGCTACGTGTTCCAGAGTTACTTCGGCTATTCGGAGTCCAAGGCGCACAAACTGATGATGGAGGTCCATAAAAAGGGCCGGTCCATCGTTGCCCACGGCAGCAAGGAACAAGTAGAGCAGCACGCGGTAGCGATGCATGGGTTTGGCCTCTGGGCCACCGTGGAGAAGGCTGCAAGCGGCAATGAGACACCCGGAAAGGGCGGCCGCCAGAGTGGCTAAGGCATTCAAGTTTGGACTCAAGGGCATCACTGGATACCTGGAGCCGGCCGAGCGGGACCTTCTGCGTGGATTGTTGGACGACGTCATCTCCATGCTGGACTCGGATGCCCGGGACAACGAGGATCCCTTGGCGGCACTGATCGGCCTGGACATGGACGTCAAGCAGCCGAGCGACCGCGCCCTTTTACGGCTTCTGCCCAATGTCCTGAAGGACGACGACGATGGCTCGCTGGAGTTCCGGCAGCTCACCGAACGCTCTGTCCGGGAAAGCAAGGTCGGTGCACTGCGGGCCACCGCCATGGGACTGGACAAGGACGAACTGGTCCTGACCCTCGAAGATGCCACCCGCTGGTCCATGGCACTGAACGACGTGCGGCTTGTCCTGTCGGAACGCCTGGACATCCGCGATGAGGCTGACGCGGAGCACATCCACAGCATGCAGGACTGGAGCCAGGCGGAGGACGTGGAGAGCTATTTGGCCTTGGTCTACAACTTCACCACGTGGCTCCAGGAATCCCTGGTGCAGGCCATGATCTCCGCCAGGCAGGCGAAATTCTGATCCGCCCCGTGGGGTGTTGGTGCCGCCTTGTGACACATCAGACACGAGGCGGAGACCACAGGTAATGGCCGGACGCCATGGGAAGCCTTATTCTCGAATAATTATGACTTCAGCATCGGGCAGTTCACCAAGCGGCGCTTCAGCCAGTGGCGACCACCTCAGCGACGGGGAAATCGTAGGGGCGCGCCCGATCGGCATCTTCGACTCCGGAGTTGGTGGGTTGACCGTAGCCCGGTCCATCATTGACCAGCTCCCCAACGAGTCAATCCTCTATGTAGGGGACACCGCCAACGGCCCCTACGGTCCGCTTCCGATAGCCGAGGTGCGGGCCAACGCCCTGGGCGTCATGGACGAACTGGTGGACTCCGGCGTCAAGCTGCTCACCATTGCGTGCAATTCGGCGTCGGCTGCTGTGCTCCGTGATGCCCGTGAACGCTACACGGCCCGTTACGGTATCCCTGTTATCGAGGTCATCCAACCGGCTGTGCGTCGGGCCGTCTCAGCCACCCGCTCCGGCAGGATCGGCGTAATTGGTACCTCCGCTACGGTTGGTTCCCGGGCCTACGAGGACACCTTCGCGGCTGCACCGGACCTGACCATCACGTCCGCGGCCTGCCCGGCATTCGTTGAATTCGTGGAAGCCGGAATTACCACCGGCCCGGACCTTCTGTCGGCTGCCAACGAGTATCTGCAGCCACTCAAAGCCGCCGGCGTGGACACCGTTGTCCTGGGGTGCACGCACTACCCGTTGCTGACCGGGGTCATCTCCTTCGTCATGGGTGAAGACGTGACGCTTGTTTCCAGCGCTGAAGAGACGGCCAAGGATGTCTACCGTGCGTTGGCCAACCACGGCATCCAACGGACGGAGCCTACCGCGCCCAGCCACGAGTTCATCGCCACGGGCGATGCCGCGCATTTCGAAACCCTGGCCCGCCGCTTCCTGGGACCTGAAGTGCTTTCCGTAAAGCACGTGGACCACGTTGCAGCGCAGTACCCCACGGGGAGCCTGGCCCGCATTACCCCCGAGATGCTGGAAGCTGCCCGATCGGGAGCCGGACTGTCCCGACGTTCCTACTTCGTGCAGCCTGAGGGCAACGCCACTACCGGCTCGGGTGTGGCCATGGGACGTGGCCTGTGAAACTGACGATCGTGGGGTGCACCGGATCATTCCCGGGCCCCGGTTCGCCCGCGTCCTGTTATCTGGTGACGGCTCACGATGGCGAACGCGAGTGGAAAATTGTCATGGACCTGGGCAGCGGAGCCCTGGGCGCGATCCAGCGCTACACGGACCTTGAGGATATTGACGCGATTTTCCTGACCCACCTGCACCCGGACCACTGCATGGACCTTTGCGGCCTTCATGTCGCCGTCCGCTGGAAGCCAGGCGGTTGGGGCCGTGACAGGCTTCCCGTGTGGGGGCCTGCAGCTACTGCAGACCGGATGGCGACAGCCTATGGGCTGGACCTGGACCCTGGGATGCACGAAGAGTTCGACTTCACCAACTGGGCCGAACAGAAGCCCGTGACTGTGGGTCCTTTCACCGTCACGCCCTATGCGGTCAACCACCCGGTTGAAGAGGCATATGCGTTGCGTGTTACCGCCACGGAACCGGGCAAGGACGGGGTTCCGGTTACCAAGGTCCTGACCTACTCCGGGGATACTGATTCCTGCCAGGGGCTCGAGGATGCGGCCAAGGGTTCGGACCTGTTCCTCTGCGAAGCGGCCTTCGAGGAGGGCCGGGACGATGACATCAAGGACGTCCACCTCACTGGCAAGCGGGCCGGCGAGGCCGCTACCAACGCAGGGGCCAAGCGGCTGCTGCTTACGCACATTCCCGTGTGGACTTCGCAGACCAAAGTGCTCTCGGAGGCCAAGCCGGTCTTTGCCGGGGACGTGGCTGTGGCTGTTGCCGGGGTGCATTACACGATCTAGGGTGGCCGGCGTCGGGCGCCCGGTTGGCTTGGCTAAGCTTGGAGCATGACTTCTGAAGCAACAGCCACACCCGTCATCCGCGCCGATGGCCGGACCCCCGACCAACTGCGCCCCATCAGCATTACCCGCGGCTGGTCGAAGCAGGCCGAGGGATCGGCGTTGATCGAGTTCGGCAACACCCGGGTACTGTGCACCGCTTCGCTCACTGAGGGCGTGCCGCGCTGGCTCAAGGGAGAAGGCCGCGGTTGGGTCACGGCCGAGTACGCCATGCTTCCCCGCGCCACCAACACCCGATCCGACCGCGAGTCCGTCAAGGGCAAGATTGGTGGACGCACCCACGAAATCTCGCGCCTCATCGGCCGTTCCCTTCGCTCCATCATCGATACCAAAGCTTTGGGCGAAAACACGATCGTCCTGGACTGCGATGTCCTCCAGGCCGACGGCGGTACCCGGACGGCCGCGATCACCGGCGCTTACGTTGCCCTGGCGGAAGCCATCCGCTTCGCCCGGGAGAACAAGCTCATTGCCCGCAACGCCGAGCCCTTGGTGGACACCATTGCGGCCGTTTCGGTGGGCATCATCGACGGCGTGCCCATGCTGGACCTGCCGTACGTTGAGGACGTCCGCGCGGAGACCGACATGAACGTGGTGGTGACCGGTTCCGGCAAGTTCGTCGAAGTGCAGGGCACCGCTGAGGGCGCTCCGTTCGATCGCGACGAACTCAACGCCCTCCTGGACCTTGCCCTGCTGGGCACCACGCAGCTTTCGGCTATCCAGCGCGAAACGCTGGCGGAAGCCCCGTGAGCGCCGCTACGGCAGGCGTGCCCCGGCTGGTACTGGCCACGCACAACAAGGGCAAACTGAAGGAATTGCGTGAACTTCTTCGGGGCCAGGTGCCAGGGCTCGACGTCGACACCCAAGTGGTGGACGCCGCTGCGGCGGGTGCCCCGGACGTCGCCGAAACAGGTGTCACCTTTGCGGAGAACTCCCTGTTGAAGGCCCGTGCGGTGGCGGAGGCTACCGGCTTGGTGGCCATTGCCGATGATTCCGGCCTGGCTGTGGATGTCCTGGGCGGAGCCCCGGGTATCTTCTCTGCACGCTGGTCCGGGCGGCACGGCGATGACATTGCCAACCTGAACCTCTTGTTGGCGCAACTCTCGGACGTTCCCGATTCCTTCCGTGGAGCGGCTTTTGTCTGCGCTGCGGCGCTGGCAGTGCCCGGCGCGGATGGCATTGACCATGAAACCGTGGAGTACGGCCAGCTCGAGGGGACCCTGCTGCGTGAACCCCGCGGCCAGGGTGGGTTCGGCTACGACCCCGTGCTGCAACCCGCCGGCATGGACCGCAGTTGTGCCGAACTCAGTGCCGAGGAAAAGAACGCCATCAGCCACCGGGGACAGGCGTTCCGGGCTTTGCTGCCGGCCATCGTGGACGCACTGTCAGGCTCCCGCGGCTGAAGTAAGCCCGGACCTGAGAAAACGAATGGCACCCCGCGCGGCGGGGTGCCATTCGTTTTTCGCTTGCTTGGGCGGAACGCCCGGCGGCCTTAGTGCTCGCCGGTTTTGCCGCCGTCGTGCTCGTCGATGAATTCCTCCACGGGATCGGTTCCCTGGGCGGCTGCCTTGCGCTTGGCGACGAATCCGCGGCCTACCTCGATGAGGATCGGAATAACGGAGATCAGCACGATGACGATGAAGATGATGTCGATGTTCTTGCCGACCCAATCAAACTGGCCAAGCCATGCACCGAGGAGGGTAACCCCGCCGCCCCACAGCACGGCCCCAATGACGTTGAAGAGGAAGAACTTGCGCTTGTCCATCTGGGCCACGCCGACGATGACCGGCACGAAGGTGCGGATGATCGGCACGAACCTGGCCAGGATCAGCGCTTTGCCACCGTGCTTCTCGAAGAATGCGTGGGCGCTTTCGACGTTTTCCTTCTTGAACAGCCGGGAATCGGGCTTGTTGAAGATCGCCGGCCCGGCCTTTGCCCCAATGAGGTAACCGGTCTGGTTACCGAGGATGGCCGAGACGATGATCAGGCCACACATGCCCCACAGGTTGAACTCAATGGCTCCTGTTGACACCAGCAGCCCGGCAGTGAAGAGCATGGAGTCGCCGGGCAGGAAGAATCCCACCAGCAACCCGGTCTCAGCGAATACGATGGCGCAGACCAGCAGAACCACCCAGGGTCCCAGCGGTGAGTCGCGCAGGAAGACGTCGGGGTTCAACCAGTCCGGCAGGAACGACGCCATGGCCGGCTGCACTGGGCCCGCGCCCCCGAAAGTGGATACGGCCATATCGCTAATCGCAGTAAAGATCACCCATCAAGCCTACTTGAAGCCAGTCCGCGGAAATTTCCGGCGGCGCGAACGGCTGCTTGTCACCACAATCACTCTTGGACAACGCCGCCCCACCGCCCAAATCGGCAGGGGCGGCCTTTTCCGGCTGTAATCTTGACCAGTGGCATTGGACTTTACGGCGATCGACTTTGAAACAGCCAACGGCTTCAGGGGGTCCCCGTGTTCGGTGGGACTCAGCAAGGTCCGTAACGGGGTTGTGGTGGAGGAAGCCTCATGGCTGATGCGCCCGCCTGAGAACCACGATCATTTCGAGTTCCACAACACACGGATCCACGGTATCCGCGCTGAAGACGTGACGGGGCGCCCGCGGTTTGGGGAGCTCTTCCCCGAAATCGGGGCTTTCATCGGTGGCGACGTACTTGCCGCCCACAACGCGGCCTTCGACCTCGGTGTCATCCGCTCGGGCTTGGAAGTCTCTGGTCTTCCGGGGCCCGCTTACCACTACGTGTGCACCGTCATGCTGTCCCGCCGATGCTATTCGCTGGTGTCCAACTCGCTGCCTTATGCGGCCGAGGAAGCCGGAGTGCCGTTGGTGAACCACCACGACGCAGCTGAGGATGCCCGCGCGTGCGCAGGCATCCTGGTGGACATAGCCCGGCGCAACAATGCCAATAGCATCGCTGAACTCTATCTTTCCCTGGGGCTGAACCTGCCCCATCAACCGGCGTTCGATCCCGCGTTGGGCCTGTCCAAAGCCACCGTGTCAGCGTTGGCCGCGAAGAATGGCAGTTCCCTGGAGCGGGCGCTGGAAGGGACCCTGGGTGGTCCAAGCGGTTGGTCGGCATGGCCGGAGGAAGGCCCCAACCCGCTGCCCAACCCCGCGGCCGAGCCCGGACACCCGCTCTTCGGACAGACCGTGGTTTTCACCGGTGATCTGGCCATCACACGGCCCGAAGCGAAATCCCGGGCCGCGGACATGGGAGCCCGCCCTGAAAGCCGGGTGACTGCCCGAACCACCGTGCTGATTGTCGGAGACGGTTTCGTGGCTGGAGACCTCCGGGCAGGACGACTTACAGGCAAGGCAAAACGGGTCCTTGAGCTCCACGCCAAGGGACAGCAGATCGAGGTGGTCTCCGAGGGCGAGTTCCTGCAGATGGTGGGCGGCGCCTGACCGGCTGGGGGTCACACTGCGCAATATTGCTTCCCGTGGGTGGAGCAGCGCTCCTAGCCTTGGTTCATGACCAAGCCAAGCTTTCCCCAAGCGCCGGCCCGCCAAGCTGCGGACACTCCCGTTAGCGGTGGGATCGATTGGCGCGCCGTGTTTGCCTTTCCCAATCCCGTCAACGAGTACGCCGCCCGGATCACCGCTGGGCTTGTTGTGGTGCTCGCTGTCGTGACCTTGGTGACCGGCTGGGGCTGGGGGCTGGTTGCCCTCGCCGCAGGATTCTGGCTGCGCGTGCTTTTTGGTCCGCGGATTTCCCCGCTGGCCCTGCTGTCCGTCAAGGTCCTGGCTCCGCGGATAGGGCATGCCAAGCTGGTTGCCGGTCCTCCCAAGCGCTTCGCGCAAGGCATCGGGGCCGCGTTGACGAGCGCCGCAGTCGTCCTGTTCTTCGCTGGCTTCCAGCCAGGCGCCTGGATTTTGCTCGCTTTGCTGATCGTTGCGGCCTCACTGGAGGCTTTTGCCGGCTTCTGCCTGGGGTGCGCGATTTTTGGTTTCCTGCAGCGCCGGGGCCTGATCCCGGCGGATGTTTGCGAGGCCTGCAGCAACATCACACTTCGCCGCACCTAGCCCGGGCCGTCAGCCGGTGGTGACGGCGAGAAGCCGGTCTGCCATGCCCCGGATGACCTCCGGGGCTTCCAAAGCCTCCAGCCAATCCGCAGGCAGGCAGTCCTCACCGTAGTACGCGCCGAGGATGTTGCCCGCGATGGATCCGGTCGAATCACTATCGCCGCTGTGGTTGATGGCCACGGCGATCGCGTTGCGGAAATGTTCTGCCGGTTCACTGCCACTTGTGGACAGGACGGCATAAAGCCCGACGGCGAGTGCTTCCTCAGCCACCCATCCCTCGCCCAGTGCCGCTGTCAGTTCTTCGGGACTCAACGTGGGGGACTCCGCGGACAATTGCAGGGCCGCATCCAACCGTTCGCCCAGCTCGGGTGCTTTGGTGGGAACAGCGTTGACATACCCAAGGGCGTCGACGGCGGCACTGCGGATGTCGCTGCCTGCCACGACGTTGTGGATCAGCAGGCTGAAGGCGGCCGCGCTGAGCCGAGCCGAGGGGTGTCCGTGGGTCAACGAGGCAGCGTCGGAGCTGAGCTTGTAGACAGCTTCACGGGAGATGTGGGGGATAAGCCCAAACGGTGCTGAGCGCATCACCGTGCCGCACCCCTTGGAGTCCGGGTTGACCGGCCTCGCTACGGTTCCCATATCACCGGTGGCCAGGCCACTAAGGCAGGCGTTTCCCGGAGCGCGGCGATGCTTCAGCACGTCCTGGGAGTCGATCCACCGGGGCTGGGGCGCGGGGGCGGAGGACGAAACAGCAACATCCTGGGTCCCGAGCCAACGCAGGTAGGCAAGCCAAAGGCAGGCGATCTCGTCCGCGGCCACCCCGTCGTTCGCCCATTCGAGGGCTTCAACAAGCCCGTCAACCGTGTACAGCGTCATCTGGGTGTCGTCCGAAAAGTGGCTGCCGCCGTCGAGCTGCGTGAACGAGGTCAGGCCCTTCGGCCCGAACTTTGCGCGAATGGCGGCAAGGGAATCGAACTCCACCTCATAGCCCAGGGAATCGCCCAAGGCGCCACCCAAAAGCGACCCGTAAACGCGGGATTCGAAGGACGGAACGGCAGGGGAGGAAGCATCAACACTCATGCCAGTAACTTACCGTGCCGGCGAACCTCCGCTGGTATGGTGGGGAAGCTGCCGGCACCGATGAAACCCTGGAGAGACAACGTGCGTGAACCTGCTTGGCGACGGACAGGCAAGACACCTGACTACAGGTTTTCGCTGGCCAACGAACGCACCTTCCTTGCATGGATCCGGACATCCCTGGCGTTGCTCGCAGGTGCGGTGGCGGTTGACCAACTCGCACCCAACATCGCCCCCACACCGGTGCGCTTGGTCTTGTGCGTCCTACTGGCACTTGTCGGGGCCGGGCTGGCCGCCTTGTCGTATCGCCGCTGGGGTCAGATGGAAGCCGCGATGCGCAACGACCAAGCCCTCCCTTTTTCCCGGGTGATGCTGTTCATGACCATCGTGGTGGCCGTAGCCGCATTCGCCTTTGCGGTGCTGATTCTCGTGGCACGTTGAGTATGGCCTCTGGCAGGACCGAACCGTGAGCGTGGAAGTCCGCGATCCTGGCCTGCAACCCGAACGCACCACGCTGGCATGGCGACGCACACTGATTTCGCTGGTGGTGGTGGACCTTTTCATCTGGCGAAGCTGGCTGACATCGGAGCCCGCCGCCGGCAACGTCGTCGCCGGCCTGCCAGGGCTGGACTACCAAGGGCTTTGCGCGCTCATGGCCGCAGCGGCCACGGTAGTCCTCGCCGCAGTGGTGTGGGTTCGCTCACGCCAGCTCCAAGCTGGCAGCCAGGCGGCATCGGCCCGGTTGGTCCTGGTCAGCACGCTGGCAGTGATGGGCCTCGGGGGCACGGCAATCGCAGCGATAGCCTTGGGCGGATAAGCTCGGAGGCGGGATTCAGCAACTGCCCAGATTCGGCTGGCAAGATGCTCAAGGACTCCGGACGTTCCGGGCGAACCACGGGCACGCCACCGTGCAGCGCGATCCGCGGCAGGCCATACCGGCCTGCACACCAACCGTAAGGACAACCTCGTCATGACCTCTCCTGTGCAAGCCACTTCCGACCCCCAGCCCGGACTCATCGCCCGGCTGTCGGCCGAAGCCCTGGGCTCCATGTTCGTCGTGCTTGTTGCCGTGGGTGTGTCGATCTTCTCCAACCCTTCCGGGGCGCCGCTGCCCGCAGCGCTGGCGACCGGCCTCACGGTCACCGTGGCCATGCTGGCTTTCGGCCATGTCTCCGGTGGCCACTTCAACCCAGTGATCACCCTGGGCAACCTGATTGCGGGCCGCATCAGGGCCGTGGCCGCGATTGCGTACATCGTGGCCCAGGTTGTTGGCAGTGTTGTGGGCGCGGCCCTCGCGTACTTCGTGGTGCTGACTGTTCCCGTGCTGACGGACGCCCGCGCTGCCTTCGGCTCTGCCGCCGCGGGTTTCGGCGAACATGCCGCGGCCCAAACCCAGATGGCAGGGGTCCTTCTCGTAGAAGTTGTCGGTTCGGCGCTGCTGGTGGCTGTGTTCCTTGGCGCGACGGCGGGCCGCCGCGCCCTCCCGGCCCTGGCGCCTTTCGCGGTAGGCCTCTCCATGGCTGTCCTGCTCCAGTTCGGACAGGTCCTGGGCAACCTTCCGTTCAACCCTGCACGCGCAACTGCGCAGGCCTTCTTCAGCCCCTCATGGGCGTTGGATGGATTGTGGCTCTTCTGGGTGGCGCCGCTGATGGGTGCCGCGCTCGCCGGTCTCGCCTTCAGGGGCTTCCAAGGAATTTCTGGTGCCAACCTGGCCACCGACACACGCTCCGTGGCCAGCACGGATGACGGCGTCAACGATTCCTTCGATGCTGAAGGGGATCCGACCGAGGACGTTGCAGAAACCCGTGACGCGAAGGCAAACCCGGATGCCGCCAGTGCATCCGCACGTCCCGCTCCGGCTGCTCCAGCAGCCGAAGATGACGCACGCGACTTTTTCGACGGCAAGAAGGGCTAGCAGCCGGACAGGATCGACGGCGGTCGGCTTGCCTCCGCTTTATTGTCGGTGCTCCCGGATAACTTGAGAATATGCGGTTACTCCATACTTCCGATTGGCATCTTGGCCGGTCCTTCCACGGCGTTGGCATGCTTGATGCCCAGCGCAACTTCGTGGACCAGCTGGTGTCTTTCGTCGAAGCCAAGTCCGTTGACGCCGTCCTGATTGCCGGTGACGTCTATGATCGCGCGCTGCCCGGATTGGATGTCGTCAAGCTGCTGGATGAGGCCTTGGTGCGCATTACCCAGGCGGGGGCCGGTGTTGTGCTCACCAGCGGCAACCACGACTCCGCGATCAGGCTGGGCTTCGCTTCACGGTTGTTGGAACGCGGGGGAGTGCATTTGCGAACCCGGATAGAGGACCTGGACGTACCGGTCATTTTGCCAGCAGGGGTAGACGGCGACGGAAACACCGCCAACGTAGCCATTTACGGCATTCCGTTCCTTGAACCGCGGCTGGTGGCTGAGCGTTTGGAGGCCCCCAACGCCAACCACTTTGAGGTCACACTCGCGGCGGTGGAGCGCATCAAGCGCGATGTTGAGCGTCGCCGCCTTGCCGGGCCGGTTCATCCGGTGGTGTTGGCCCACACTTTCGCCAGTGGTGGTATCACCTCGGAGAGCGAGAGGGACCTTAGCATCGGAGGACTGGGCGCTGTCCCGCTGGACCTCTTCGAAGATTTTTCGTACACCGCACTGGGCCATCTTCATGGCCGGCAGGAACTGGTACCCCACGTCAGGTACTCCGGTTCGCCATTGGCCTACTCGTTCTCGGAAGCCAAGCACCACAAGGGTGCCTGGCTGGTGGAGATCGGCGCCGATGGCGTGACCGACGTCCAGGAAGTCCTGTGGGAGGCCCCCCGGACACTCGCAGTGTTGAGGGGAAAGCTTGAGGACCTGTTGGGGTCAGCGGAGCATGCGTGGGCGGAAGCTGCCTACTGCCAAATAACGTTGACTGATGCCCAGCGGCCCGCCCAAGCCATGGAGAGGCTGCGCACCCGTTTTCCGGACACCTTGGTCCTGGCTTTCGACCCCGAGGGTGCTGAAGCCCGGTCGAAGACCAGCTACAGCACCAGGCTTGCGGAGGCTGAGGACGACCTCGGAGTCTGTTGCGGCTTCCTGGACCACGTCCGCGGCCGTACCGCCGGCGAGGCCGAAGAAGCTGCACTGCGGGAAGCCCTTGAGGCCGTCCGGTTGGAGGAAGCGGAACTGTGAGAATCCACCGCCTGGACATCGAAGCGTTCGGTCCGTTTGCCACGCCCCAGCACATCGACTTCGACCAGTTGAGCTCCCAAGGACTCTTCCTGCTCAATGGGGCAACCGGTGCCGGTAAGACCAGCATCCTCGATGCCATCTGTTTCGCCTTGTACGGGTCAGTGCCTGGCGCCCGCCAGGAGGGTAAGCGGCTCCGCAGCGACCACGCAGCGCCCGGGGCTGAACCGCGTGTAGTCTGCGAATTCACAGCACGTGGGCGGCGCTTTGAGGTGAGCCGGTCGCCCGCGTGGGAACGCCCCAGCGCGCGTGGCCGCAATGGATACACCACCCAGCAGGCCAAGACGCTGCTCCGGGAACGCGTTGGAGGCAGCTGGGAGGAAAAGTCATCCAGGAATGACGAGGTAGGTGCCGAGCTTTCCGACGTCCTTGGGATGGACCGGGACCAGTTCACCCGGGTAGTGATGCTCCCCCAGGGGGACTTCGCGGCCTTCTTGCGGTCCAAGGCCAGCGACCGCCTGGACCTTCTCCAGAAATTGTTCGGCACTCAACGGTTCGAGGCCGTTGAACGGCAACTCGCCCAGCAGGCGGCCGCAGCCGCCAAGGAGGTTGGGGAGAACGCTTCGGGGCTCCAGGTGCTGCTGGACAGGGTTGCGTCAGAACAGGCGCAGTTTGGTGTTTCCGGCGCCACGGGGGAGGCAGCCTCTGGAGAGCAAGCCGGGCCCGCATTCACAGCAGGTGACGCGCCCCGGGCTGACAACGAGGACCCTGAGGCTTGGCTCGCCACTGTGGAAGAAGAAGCCCAGGCTGAATGGAAACGCCGGCAGGCCGCCGCCAGCGAAGCGGAATCGCAGTCCGCCCGGTACGCAGAAGAATTCCAGGAAGCCGAGGAGAAGTCACTGCGGCATGCTCGCCTCGCCGCAGCCCTGCAGCGGAGGATCCTGGCTGAACTGGCTGCACCCCGGGCGCTTGAGAACAGGGAAGCGCTGGCAAAGCACCGTCGGGCTGCTGTTCTCAGTGGCCAGCTCGACGCTGTTGATTCCGCAGCACGTAAGGTCGATTCCGCCGTTGAGCGGGTGGCAAGGGCGCGCGGCAAACTAGCGGCTGCAGGCGTGGATGCCGACGATCCCACCGCGGCCCTGGACGCTGCGAAGGCGTCGCATGCGGTCCTTCAGGCCCGGTTGCCGGACGAGCAACGCATGGACGAGATCGCGGGCCGCCTTGCTGCCAAGCGGACTGAAGAGACTACGCATCAGGCTGCTGCGGCCAAGGCAACGTCCCTGCTGGATCAGTTGCGCGAAGAAGCGGCCACCCTTGACTCACGAATGGAGCCACTGGAACCCCTCGCTGTCCATTTGGCAGACCGCGAGCGGGACGCCTCATCAGCAGCCGAGCTGGTAGGCATCGTGGCCCGCTACTCCACGGCTGCCTCCGAGCTGGAGACCCTCACCGGGAATCATCTCCAAGCACGGTCCGACTCCCAGGACCTTCGTCAGCACTGGCTTGATGTCCGGGAACTCCGTCTCGCCAACGCCGCGGGAGAGCTTGCCATGGCGTTGGAAAGCGGCATGCCGTGCGCTGTCTGCGGCAGTGAGGACCACCCGAAGCCTGCTGCAGCAGCGCGCTCGGCACTCTCTTTGGCCCAGGACGAGGAAGAAGCCAGGCAGCGCTTTGAAAGCAGCGAGCAAGCCCTGGCGGACTTGGCTGGGCACGTTTCCGCTGCGGCCCAGGTCGTTGCCGGGTTGGCGGCCCAGGGTGGTTCGGTTGACATGGCCGAAGCTGACGCCAAGCTTGTGTCCGCTGAATCTGCTGCGCTGGAGGCCCGGAAGGCGACCACCCTGCTGGCGGAGCTGCGGGGCGAGCGTGAGGCCCTCAGTCAACGGATGGCCCAGGTACAGGAAGCACACTCCGCGTCTGTGGGCGCCGCCGCGCAGGCGGCCTCGGCTGTCCTGCTTCTTCAGGAGCAACGTGATGCCCTGGAAGCTGAGCTGGCAGGTCTAAGGGGGGACTTCCCGAGCCTGCGTGAACGTCTGGAAGCTCTGTCCAGGGAGCGCACCCTCCTTCAGGAGGCCGCTGATGGGGACCAGGAGCTTGAAGGTGCGCGGCAGGTCATGGTTGAGGCCACGGCTGCCTTGGAGCGGGCCTTGCCTGAATCCGGATTTGGTTCTGCTGAGGAAGCCCGTCGCGAGTTGCTTTCTCCCGCTGACGTGGTTGGACTCGAACAGGACCTCGCCGATTTCGATGCCGAAACAGCAAAGCTGGATGAGCTGTTTGCCAGCGAAGACCTGGTCCTGGCAGCCAAAGAAGCCAGCATTGGCGAACTTCCCCTGCCTGAATCCGAACGTGCGGAGGCACGGCTCCGTGCTTCCAAGGCCGCAGAGGATGCCCGGTCCGCGGCCCTCGCGGCAGGGCTCGCGGGCAAGTCCGCTGAAGCCGTACGCCGCTGCCGGGCGGAGTACCAGGCCCTTGCCCAGGCTGCTGAGGAACCGCGCAGGAAGGCCCGCATGCTGGCCGGGCTGGCTGAGACCGTACGTGGAGCCGGGGAAAACAGCTACCGGATGAGCCTGAACACGTACGTCCTCGCCGCTCGTTTGGAACAGGTGGCCTCCGCCGCTTCCGAGAGGCTCGTTGCAATGAGCGACGGCCGGTACACCTTGCAGCACACCGACGCCAAGGCTGCGCGTGGCGCAAAGTCCGGCCTCGGATTGGAAGTAGTTGACGAATGGACCGGCCAACGTCGTGACACTTCCACGCTCTCAGGCGGTGAATCCTTCATGGCCTCGCTGTCCCTTGCCTTGGGGCTCGCGGACGTTGTCCAGCATGAGGCCGGCGGAGTGGACATTGAAACTCTGTTCGTCGACGAAGGCTTCGGCAGTCTCGACGAGCAAGCGCTCGAGCAGGTCATGGACGCCTTGGAGGGACTGCGCGACGGCGGCCGGGTCGTCGGACTGGTCAGCCACGTTGCGGAAATGAAGCAGCGCATCACCAGCCAGCTCCAGGTGGTCAAAGGACGCCACGGGTCCAGTGTGCGGATTGCCGAGGTGGTTCCCACGTGACCCCTATCCGATAGACTTAACCCGTTACACCGGGTCGCGCGCATCGGGAGGAGGGACGATGCGCACCTTTTAGCGAACCCGGATTAATGGAAAAATCTTCTGTGGCCTCCGAGCCCTTGTCATTGGCGCCAGCGCGTCCCTCACGTCTGCCAGGCCGTTTCGCGCGGCTGCCCGAACTGGCGGGCCCCGGCTTCCTGCCCCTGGGCCTCTTCGCCCGGCTACCCCTGGCCATGCTGACAGTGGGCACCTTGACGCTGGTGACAGCTGTCAGCCATTCGTACGCGATCGGCGGCATGGCCGCTGGAGCCGTTGGTATTGGCTCGGCCCTGGGCGCTCCGGTCCTGGGCTCCCTGGCCGACCGCGCCGGCCAACGCATCGTGCTTCTCGTGGCCGCCATCGTCAACACCTTGGCCGTTGCCGGACTGCTCGCCGCGTCTTACCTCACTCCCGGCTACGAATCGGTGGGCGATGCCACCGGCGTCCTTATCGCCGCGTTCCTGGCCGGCGCGAGCTGTCCCCAGGTCGGTCCCATGGCAAGGGTCCGATGGATGGCGCTGACCACACGCAATCTTTCGCCTGCGGCAGGCAGCGGGGGCAGGAGCGTCGCCGCCAACCGGGCCGACCTGGATACTGCCCTGTCCTACGAGGGCACCGCGGACGAAATCACCTTCGTCCTCGGTCCAGCCCTGGTGGGCGTCCTCGCGAGCATCGTGGCCCCCTGGTTACCCCTTGCCTTGGCCGCTGTCATGACCATCACCCTCGTTCCTGCTTTTGCCGTCCATCCCAGCCAACAAGCTGTGGTGCCCGCCCCTCGAAAGGCGAGTGCCGACGTCGTTCCTCCCGCTGGGCATAGCGGAGAAGAAGTTCCACAGCGCCGTAACCGCTGGGCCAGCGCCGTGGTTGCTGTGCCGGTGCTGGCCATGGTCTGCATGGGCACCTTCTTTGGCGCGACCCAAAACGCTTTGAGCGCGTTCTCGGCGCAGTACGCAACGGCGGAAATCGCCGGTCTCCTGTATGCGGTCATGGGTTTGAGCTCAGCGGTTGCGGCGTTGTCTGTCGCTTTCTGGCCGCAGCGGTTCAGCCTGGCCGCGCGCTGGGTAGCCGCTGCCCTGGCGATGTCGGTGCTGTCGTTGCTGTTGCTGCTCCCGGCAGGAATCTGGCCCATGGTCGTGGTGCTGTTGGTCCTTGGCATTCCTGTGGGACCGGTGATGGTCACCGTGTTCAGCATCGGCGGCGTGGTGGCACCTGCTGGCCGGATGGCGACGGTGATGACGGCGCTCGCCAGCGGAATCGTGGCGGGCACCGCGCTGGGCTCCTACCTGGCCGGGCAATTGGCCCAAACCCAGGGCTCCGGCGCGGCGTTCGTGGTTTCCATGGGGGCGGCAGCCGGCCTCTTCCTGCTGGGCGTCGTCACGTTAATTGTGATGAAGAGCCGGCCTCAGGCGTAATCAAGGGCTGACCGTCTCAGAGCTGGTCTACGGCTCCTGCATTGCGGTAGCCAGTGGGGGAGTTGCCGAAAGCAGCCCTGAAGATGCGGCTGAAATGGGCGGCGTCGGTGAACCCCCACCGCGCTGCGATGGCTGTGACGGGGCGTTCTGCCAACACCGGATCCATCAGGTCGCGGCGGCATCGCTCCAGTCGCCGTTGCCGGATCGACGAAGCTACTGTGGTACCGATCTCCTGGAAGAGGTCGTGCAGGTGGCGTGTGGAGATGTAGTGGGCGGCGGCGATGGTTCCGGGGGAGAGCCCGGGATCACCGAGGTTGGCTTCGATGTAGTCGTGGATGCGGCCCAGCAGCAGGAGGTGGGGATCGCGGCCTGTCTCGATCAGTTGGTCTAGTTCGCCGTTGAAGAGCGTTGTCACCAGGTCCAGGGCATTGTGGACCAACCGCAGGCCATTGGTACCCGACAATGCCTCAAGGTTGTCGGCCAGTTTCACCAGGAAGGGGCTGATGAGTTCGCCGAGCCCCTCGTCACCGGGGATCCGCAAAGCTGTCACATGGCCCATGGCCTCTGCCGGCAGGTCCAGCAGAACGTGCGGGAACATGATGACCAAAGTGCGGAAGTCGTCGTCGAACGTTAACCGGTACGGGCGGGAGGTGTCGTAAATGGAGAGGTCGCCAGGGCGTAACACGGCCTCGCGTTCGTCCTGCACCAGGCGGCCGGACCCGCTGAGCTGGATGCTGAGCTTGAAGAAACGGCCGGGGGACTTGGCAATCAGTTCCGGCGTGCGCAGGGCCGTATGGGGTCCGGCGGTGACTTCCACCACGGAGATCTGACCGAGGACGCGTGCCCGCATGGTTCCGTGGAAGGCTGCATCGCGGGGGCCCTGGGCCAGCAATGGCACGAAGGATGCGGAGATTGCCCTGCTCCACTCCTGGAACGACTCCGCCACGATGGTTTCCACGGTTGCGGGGCCGGTTTCGGCCGCGACGGTCATCAAACTCCCTTTCAAAGGCCCACAATGCCGCTGCCAAGGGGCCGGAAGGGCCGGCACTGCGGACGTGAGCTTGCCCACGATTCTACACCGGGGAACACGCGCCACCGTGCTTGCGTGCAGCGACAAACACCTTGCCGTGTGAGACAAGTCACGCAGCCTTGCGGCGGTGGAAGATTGCGGAATGACAGACATCGCGCCGCGCACTCTCCCGCGGCATCGAGGCAGGAGCACACTATGAGCGTGGACAACCCCGTTAAGGGCAGGACCGCCGCGGCCGCCGTCACCAAGAGGCGGCTGGGCGTACCGGCAGTGACCTTCATGATCATCGCGGCCTCTGCGCCGCTGACCGTCCTGGCAGGCGGGGTGACCACCACGTTCGCGGTCACCGGGGTGACGGGCGTGCCGCTGTCCTTCCTGCTCCTGGGTGGAATATTGGCGCTGTTCGCTGTGGGCTACGCCGCCATGAGCCGCTACGTCACCAACGCCGGGGCGTTCTATGCGTATATAGCGCAGGGCATTTCCAGGCCAGCCGGAGTGGGCGCCTCCCTGGTTGCCCTGATGGCGTACAACCTGATGCAGGTAGGGATCTACGGGCTGTTCGGCTTCACCGTCTCGTCGCTTCTTTCCGCACGGCTTGGCGTCAGCGTTCCCTGGTGGGTGCCCGTGCTGGTGTGCATCGCGATCGTGGGGTGGCTGGGCGTGAACAGGGTGGATTTGTCGGCCAAGGTCCTTGGCGTCCTGGTGGCCCTGGAATTCCTGGTGGTCATCGTGTACGACGTCATCAGCATCGCCGTGGCTCCTGAGGGCATCAGCGCAGCGACCTTCAGCCCCGAGAGCCTGTTCGTTCCGGGCATCGGCGCGGTACTGTCCTTCGGCATCGCCGCCTTCATGGGTTTTGAATCGGCTGCCATCTACGGCGAAGAATCCAAGGACCCCAAGCGGACCGTTGCCCGTGCCACCTTCGCCGCAGTAGGCATCATCGCCGTCTTCTACGCGGTATCGGCCTGGGCCATGACCGTAGGAACGGGGCCGTCAGCCGTCATCGAGACCGCAGCCACCTCCGGTCCGGACATGATCTTTGCCTTCCTTGGCACCAATGGGGGCGTATTGCTTAGCGACATTGCCCAGGTCCTGTTTGTCACGAGCCTTTTTGCCGCGCTCGTCAGTTTCCACAATGCAGTGGCGCGCTACTTCTTCTCCCTCGGCCGCGAACGGGTCCTGCCGGCCGCGCTGGCCAAGGTGCGGACACAGAGTGGGGCGCCGTTCGCCGGTTCCCTGGCGCAGACGGTGATTGCCGTCGTCGTGACCGTTGCCTTTGCCATTGCGGGATCGGGTTCCGAACTGGGCGAACTGTACCCGGTGCTGACCATGTTCACTTGGCTGACCAACAGCGGCGCCATGGGCCTGGTGCTGCTCATGACAGTGGTATCGGTTGCCGTGATCGGCTTCTTCCGCCGGCAGCAGCACGGGGCAAGCCTTTGGGTCAGGGTCATCGCCCCGGGCCTGGGGTTCGTCCTCCTGGCTGTCGTGTTCGTGCTCATCACCACCAACTTCAACGTCCTGCTGGGGCAAACCGAGTCGACGCCAGCCACGTTTGTCCTGCCCGTGCTGGTCCTGCTGCCCGGAGTTGTGGGCATCATCTGGGGCCTGCGCCTCCGGCGCTCGCAGCCGGCGCTCTACGCCCGGATTGGCCACGGCGCGGAAGACTGAACCGTTCCATCAAGGAAGCCCCGGCGCGAATCCGAATCGCGCCGGGGCTTCCCTATGCCGGGCCTGCCTCTTGGGGGCTAGAGCCCTTGGGCCGGGTCCAGTTCGGGGCTGTGCCGGGTCATGCTGATCAGGCGGCCGTGGGCACCGAAGGTGAAGTGCACGGGGGCGGTGCCTGCCTCATCCCAGCCGAAGAGGCTGCCGTGGGAGCGGATGGAGTGGGGGTCCCGGTGGTCGGCGACGGTGACTGAGCCGCAGGGAATGACTTTCTCCCGCCATGTGAACACGAAAATCCCGGGGCGGACCTCGAAGACCGTGTTGGAATCGGTGTCTGCCAATCCGCGCTCCGGACCTGCCAGGCATTGCCAGGTGTACCACGTGGGACTGAGGTAGATGTGCTCGTACGCATGCGATCCGCTGTAGACCCATTCGACGCGGCGGCCGATGAGTCCGGTGCTTTCAGCGATGCCAGGGCCTGTGGCCTGGTATCCGTCAAGGGTGCCAGGGCGGAAATCGTGACTGACGGCAACGCTGGAAGGAGTTGCCCTGCCAAGTAAGGCGCCGATGTAAAGTGCCCGGCCGTGGCTAAGGTCCAGGACCAGGGAAACGGCGAGTTCCGGCTCCAGGGCGCTCTGCCATTGGGCGTAGTACAGATCTTCGGCCACGGCAAAGGCCTCATAAGCGGATGTTCCGGCGTGGCCCGCCGCAGACCATTGCACGGCTTCGTCGTCGAAGCTGAACGTCATGGATCCGCCGTCGCTCTGGACGGAGAACCGTTGCCCGGCAAGGTCCTGCACGGTGGGGGCTTTGTTGGCGTCGAAGCCAGGTGCCAGGCCGTCCAGCGGTAGCCAGTTGGAGGTGTCAAGAAGATTCAGGCTCATGGTTCCTTCTCAGTCTCGGGAGAAGGACGGGACAGTGTGTCCGGTCCTTCTCCGAGTATTCGGTCCGGCCGTGGCTGTCGTCTTGTACTGTGGGGCACGTTGCTTGGCCTGGAAGGAAAGCTTCAGGCGAGTTGGCTTTCGATGCGCGCGGCGCTCGCGGCCAAGGCCTGGCCCACGGCGTCCGGATCCTGGTCCAGGCGGATGTAGACGACGGCGATCGCGGCTGGCCGTCCGCCTGGAACCCGGATGGGAGCGGCAATGGAGGATAGTCCGGCGATGACTTCGTCGTGGCTGGTGGCGTAGCCGAGGCGGCGGGCCTCCCGGGCCTCTTCCCGGTAGGGGATGCCGGCGCCCAGCTGCTGCCAGCGTTCCTCGGTCATGCTGGACTGGATGGCGATCCCCGGGGCGCCCGTTCCGACGGGGTGCCGGCTCCCGGGGTGCTGGGCGAGTGTCGCGCCGGAGTGGCGAGGCTCGACCGTGACCAGTGTGACGCATTCCTGGTGGTCCCAGACCGCGACGAAGGCGGTCATGTGCAGTTCGTTTGCCAGCTGGGTCAGTTCGGGGAGGGATGCTGTTTGCAGGTTCCGTGACACGCCCCGGGCCAACACGGCCAATCCCGGCCCGGGCTGGACCCGTCCGGAGTCGTCGCGGACCAGGAGCGAATGGTCCTCGAGGGTCCTCAGGATGCGGTAGGCCACCGAGCGGTGCACTCCGAGTGCCTCGGTCAGCTCAGCGATGCTGAGGGGACGTTCGGCTGCTGCGAGAATTTCCAGCGCGCGGATGCCCCGGGAGAGGGTCTGCGACGGCGGCGCCTGGGTGGATGCGTCGGTGGTGCCCTGGGTGTCGCTGCGGGGATTCATGCGAACCATCCTATGTTGGCCCGGCCTGGACGTGGGCCTGTGCTTTGGGTCACAGCGTGTAGTATTCTTTCCTAACTGACCGTTCTGTCGGTTTATATACGTCACGCGCTGACCAGCACTCTCACCCCCCATGGAGTTCCAATGACCGCAACTTCCACTGTCGACTCAACGTCAGGCCCCAGCAGTAAACGCGAAGAGCGCCGCGTCCTTGCCGGGACACTGGTGGGCACCACCATCGAGTGGTACGACTTCTTCATCTTCGCCCAGCTCACGGCTACCTTGTTGGCTCCGTTGTTCCTTTCTCCCCTGGAAAAGTCCAACCCGGGTGTAGCCCAGCTCCTGTCCTTCGCCACGATCGGCATCAGCTTCCTGTTCCGTCCGCTGGGAGCCTTCGTGGCCGGGCACTTGGGGGACAGGATGGGGCGCAAAGCCGTGCTCGTCATGACGCTGGTCATGATGGGTGCAGCCACCGCCCTGATCGGTGTCCTTCCGACCTACGACACCATCGGACTCTGGGCCCCGGTACTGCTGATCTTCCTGCGCGTTCTCCAGGGTTTCTCGGCAGGCGGCGAGTGGGGCGGAGCAGCCCTGATGGCCGTGGAACATGCGCCCATCCAGAAGCGCGGCCTCTTTGGCGCCTACCCCCAGATTGGCGTGCCCATCGGCATGATCCTTGCTACCGGGCTGCTGTTCTTCCTGCAGTCGGGGATGTCCAAGGAGGATTTTGCGGCCTGGGGTTGGCGTGTTCCGTTCCTGTTGTCCGTGGTCCTGATTGTGGTGGGGTACTTGATCCGCCGCGCAGTCGGCGAGAGCCCCGTGTTCAAGGAGCTCGCCCAGCGCAAGGCGGAAAGCAAGGCGCCCCTGGGTGAACTCTTCCGCAGGAACAAGAAGGAAGTGGTCCTCGCCGCCCTGATCTTCATCGCCAACAATGCCGCCGGCTACCTGCTGATTGCGTTCTTCATCTCCTACGCCACCAAAACCCTGAAAATGCCTGCGCCCCAGGTTCTCCTGGCTACAACCGTCGCTTCCTTCGGCTGGCTCATCTTCACCATGGTGGGCGGTTGGCTTTCGGACAGGATTGGACGAGTGAAGACCTTCCTGATCGGTTACGGGCTTGTCTTCGCCTGGATGATCCCGATGTTCGTGCTCATCGATTCCAAGGACATCGTGCTGTACGGAACGGCCCTGTTCGTCCTGACCATCGGGCTGGGACTCTCGTATGGCCCGATGTCTGCCATGTACGCCGAGATGTTCCCGGCACAGGTCCGCTACTCCGGTATCTCCATCGGCTACGCCCTGGGCGCCATCCTGGGCGGTGCTTTCGCTCCGCTGATTGCCCAGGCACTCCTGGATTCCACCAAATGGTCGGGTTCAGTAGGGCTGTACATCATGGGCCTCTGCATCATCTCCTCGGTAGGCGTCGTCCTCGCCAAGGAGACCAAGGGGCGGCCGCTGGGCTACAGCGTGCACCACTAGGCACTGTCCGCTACATGAGCATCCAAGGGGTGCGGTCCTTAGGGGCCGCACCCTTTTTTTGCGTCAGGGTTTGGAGCATCACGACGGCGGTTACCGACGACCGCTGGAACCGGCACCTTCCAGTTGGCTCACGACGTCGGCGTCGGACAACTGCTCGAACCGTTCGTAGAAGGCGCCGACTGCATGGAACTTACCGGGTGTGTGCAGGGCAAACACGAAGTCGCATACCCGGCCCAGGGACGTTGACGCCTCGAGCGATGCCACCGGAACGGCCGCTACCACGGTGCGGGCCCCGCCGGAGCGGACGGCTTCGACGGCAGCGCGCATGGTGGCTCCCGTGGCGAGTCCGTCGTCCGCCAGGACCACGGTCTTGTCCCGGAGGTCATGGCTTGTTCCCGGGTACTGCTTTGCCCGGCGAAGGAGCTCGGAGCGCTCGTGGGCTTCCACGGCGTCAAGCGCGGACTGGGAAATGCCGCGGGAGAGAATGAGTTCCTTGAGCGGCTTGTTGACGATTCGCAGGACGTCCCCGTTGGACCATGCCAAGGCTCCGAAAGCGGTCTCGTCCCGGCCCGGAATGCCGAGCTTACGGACCAGCACGGCTCCGAAGGGCAGGTAGAGTTCGTTGGCCGCGGCAGCGGCCACGGGAATCCCGCCACGGGCGAGGCCCAGCACTATGGTGTCCGGGCGTTCCCTGAGCTGGGGGAGCCCTTCAGCCAGGCGGCGACCGGCTTCCGCGCGGTCCTTGAAACGCATGCCCATCTGCTCCACTTCCACGAAATTCGTTGCATTGCCAAGCCTACCGTCCATGCCTTGCCGGGCAACGCCTCCACTGAAAGCATGGCCTTGTGAACAAGCCCATCGGATACTGGATCAAGAGGCTCGACGCTGCGTTGGACGTCCAGTTGGACAGGACGTTGGCGCGGATCAAACTCAGCAGGCGTCAGTGGCATACCTTGGGAACCCTCTCAGGGGGCGCCATGCTTCCTGATCAACTGGAGGAAACCCTGCAACCCCTGTGGGGCGGCGATACCCGTTTGCGTGAGCGGGAGCTGGCGGCCTTGGTGGGCCGCGGATTGATTACCATGATCGATGACCGGCTGACGCTCAGCGAGCGGGGCCGGGAAACGTACCACGAAGCCCAACGGCTCGTGGAAAACGCCCGCCAGGATTTGTCCATGGGCATCGGTATCGATGAGTACGCCACGGCCTTGAGCGTCTTGGAGCGCATGAGCCTTAATGCAGAGCGGCTGGCCCGCTGACCTCAGCCAGCAGCACCAGCCGCCTGCTAGGGGGGCGTGGGCCCTACACGCCCAGGAATTCGAGCGCAGCTTCCTTGAAGGCCCGGCTTGTCACCACGTTCGTGTGCGTCCGCCCCGGAATCACCAGGCTCTCAACCATGCCCCTGTGCTTGCCCGCAATGGAGGCCAGTTCAGGCATCGTCGCGGCGCGTTCGTCCTTCTCGCCGGCAACCAGCAGGAGGGGCATATGCGGCGCCGCCTCGGCGGGATCGAACGGTTCCCCCTTGATGGCCTCGATGAGTGAGAGCAGTGCGAACAGGTTGTTGCTCGGCAGCATTTGCGCCATCTTCAGCAGTCCGGCCGTCGATTCGTCCGCGATGGGTGTGCCGTCGGCCAAGTGCCGCTGCGCGGCCGCGAGGTCGAATGCGGCCAAAGGATCGGCCGAGCTGGGCCCACCCAGCACGATCCGGTGGACCAGGTCCGGCTGGGTCGCGCCGAACTCCCACGCCAGCCGGGATCCCAGCGAATAACCGATGATGTCCAGCCCCGTGGATGGGTCGCCGTCGCGCAGCGGCCGGGCGCCGACGTCGGTGACTATCTGGAGAAGGTCCGCGCGGATGCGGCTGGGCGTGTACGAGTCCAGGTCCTCGGGGGAGTGACTTCGGCCGTGGCCGGGAAGGTCAACGGTGATCGCCCTGCGTCCGGCATCCTGGAGGGTGGCAACCCAGCCGCTGTCTACCCAGTTCAGCTTGCTGGACGAGGAGAACCCGTGGATCAGCAGCACGGGCCGTAGCCCGGCGTCGGCAGCTGGCTCATGGACTTCCACGAACAGTCCGGGGTCCGTGCCCTCCACGGTGTGCCTGCTGTGTTCCACGGTGTGCCTGCCGGTCATGGTGTCAGTCCTCATCGAGTACGGCGCTCAGGCGGACCCGGCGCTTGGGTGCTTCGTCCTTCGGAACAGTGCCCACGATACCGGCGGTGTCATCCGGAACCTCGAACACGATCAGCGGTTCGCCGACGTTGATGGTCTCACCGGGCGCCCCGTGAATACGCACCACTTTACCTGCCTGCGGGCTGGGCAATTCGAGGGCTGACTTGCTGGTTTCGAGCTCGACGATCGCCTGGTTGCGTTCCACCTGTTGGCCGGGTTCCACCAGCCACTCCAGCACGGTTGCTTCGATGAGGCCTTCGCCCAGATCGGGGAGCGGGAAGGAAATTTCAGCCACGGCGGTACTCCAGTACGCGTTGGATCCCAAAGAGGATGCGATCGATGTTGGGGATGTATTCGTCCTCCAGGTCCCCGGAGGGGTAAGGGACGTCGAAGCCGGTCACACGCTCCACCGGTGCCTTGAGCGTTGCGAAACAACTCTGGGTAATCAGTTGCGCAACTTCGGCGCCGAGGCCGGAGGTGAGCGGCGCTTCATGGACGACGACGGCGCGCCGCGTCTTTCCCACGGATGTCGCCAGGGCTTCGGCATCGATGGGTTTGAGCCAGCGCAGGTCCAGGACTTCGATGTCGATACCATCCTCGGCTGCCAGTTCAGCCACCTGGAGGCAACGGGAGACCATGGCGCCCCACGCCACCAGCGTCAGGTGCCGGCCTTCCCTGGCCACCCGGGCACCGGTGAGGCTGCCGGCGTCGTCCGTTCCGCCGTCGTGCGCTGCCGTGTTGGCGTCCGCGGACGCGACGTCCACCGGTCCCTTTTGCCAGTACCGGGACTTCGGTTCCATGAAGATCACGGGATCCGGCCGGGTGGCCGCGTACTTGAGGAGGTGGTAGGCGTCGTGGGGGTTCGACGGCGAGACCACTTTCAGGCCGGGCACGTGGGCGAACAGTGCTTCAAGGCTTTCGCCGTGGTGTTCAGGGGCACGGATGCCACCAAAGCTGGGGACGCGCAGCGTGATCGGCATGGGCAGCGTACCGCGGCTTCGGTAGTTCATCCGGGCGATCTGGCAGACGATCTGGTTGATGGCCGGGTAGGCGAAACCGTCAAACTGGACCTCGGGGATGGGGTGGAAACCGGCCATGGCCAGGCCAACCGACATGCCGAGGATGCCCGACTCGGCAAGGGGGGTGTCGAAGACGCGGGCCTCGCCGTGCTTGGCCTGGAGGCCGTCGGTGATGCGGAAGACTCCGCCCAGCTGACCGCAGTCCTCTCCAAAGATCACGGTCTTGGGATTCTCGGCGAGGATTTCGTCGAGGGCCCGGTTGAGGGCCTGCTGCATGGAAAGCTGTTGGATGCCGACGGCGGCAGTTGCCGTGGGCTCTGCGGTGGTGGTCTCAGGCATGTTCGGACTCCTTGCGCCACTCGGTGGCCTGGGACTGGAGGGCGGGCGTTGGTTCCTGGAAGACCAGGCTGAACATTTCAGCGCCCGGCCGTGGGCCGAGGTCTGCGATCCCGGCCCGGATGGTGTCCTCTTCTTCTGCAGCCTTGCGCTGTGCCTCGGCGAAGAAGGCCTCATCGGCCACCCCGTCCGCGAGGAGGCGCTGCTTGAAGCGTTCCAGCGGATCTTCGCCCGCTCCGAGCCGTTCCTCGTCCAGCGTGCGGTACCTGCCGGGATCATCGGCGGTGGAGTGTGGGCCGCGGCGGTAGGTCATGGCTTCGATCACCACGGGGCCGTTGCCGGCACGGCAATGTGCGAAAGCGGAACGCGTGGCTTCGTAGACGGCAACGACGTCGTTGCCGTCCACTTGAAGGGACGGGATGCCGTATCCCGCAGCGCGCGCGGCCACGGAGCCGCCGGCAACCTGCCGCTCCGTCGGGACGGAGATGGCCCAGCCGTTGTTTTGGACGAAGAACACCACTGGGGCTTTCATGACGGCTGCGAAGTTCATGGCTTCGTGGACGTCACCCTGGGACGAAGCGCCGTCACCGAAGTACGTCATGGCAACGCCCATGTCCTGTGCTCCGCCGAGGGTCTGGCCATGGGCCCATCCGACGGCGTGCAGGACAGAGCCCGCAACCACTGCCTGGATGGGCGCGAACCTGGATTCAAGCGGGTTGTACATGCCGCCGTGCCAGGTTGCCTTGTGCGTGGACATGTAACCGACCATGTCCAGGCCCATGGCGCGGGCAACGCCCATTTCCCGGTAGGTGGGAAAGACGAAGTCGCGGGTGCGGTCCACAGCGTAGCCGCTGCCCACCTGTGCGGCCTCTTGGCCAAGTTCGGGGGCGTAGCCGGGAATGATGCCCTGCCGCTGCCAGGCGACGGCGGCAGTGTCCAGGTGACGGACTGCTGCCATCAGGGTGTACAGCTCACGGAGTTGATCATGGGTGAGTGGGGCCGCGTCATCATCGACGGCTCCCTGCACAGCTTTGATAGTCATGGCTGTGACCCTAGTCACCAGACTTGGCTGTGCGCAATCAGCTCACTTCAAACGGAACACTTTGTACAATTTGGGCACACACAGAAGCCCTGCGCAGTACAAACTGTGCAGGGCTTCTGGTTGCGGGTTAGCAGGAGGCTGTTAGCCCCGCGCTGCCGCCTTGGTGGCTTTTGCCTTGGCGTTGACGAAGCAGCCGGCTGCGATCGCGAGGATCAGCAGGAAGGTGCCCACCAACTGACCGGCGCTTTCCGGGTTGGCGAAGCCCACCACGAGGATGACGCCCAGCAGGACCAGGCCAACGATGGTGAGGTAGGGGAAGCCTTTCATCCGCAGCGGCAGCTCGGTCCCTTCCCGGTCCGCCCTGCGGCGCAGAATGAACTGGGACACCAGCGCCGTACCCCAGACCACCAGGCACGTGGAACCTACGAGGTTCAACAGTGCGGGCAGGATCTTGTCGGGGAACAGCAGTTCCAGGATGGTGGCGATGAAGCCGAAGGCAACGGAAACGCCGACGGCGGCCACCGGAACCTTGGAAGCGCTCAGGCGGGAGAGGATCCGGGGGGCTTCCCCGCGCTCGGAGAGGGAGAAGATCATCCGCGAGGCGCCGTACAGGTTGGCGTTCAGTGCGGACAGCAGTGCGACAACGGCTACCAGGGTGATGGCTGCGCCGGCGCCGGGAATTCCCGCCAGATCCAGCACTCCGGCGAACGGAGACTTCAATCCCTCGGAGCCCACGGGAAGCACGGCTGCGATGACGAAGACCGAACCGATGTAGAAAACAAGGATGCGCCACACCACTGTACGGATCGCCTTGCCTACGCTGTGGGCGGGGTTTTCGGTTTCCGCAGCGGCGACGCTGACGATCTCAGTTCCACCGAAGGCGAAGATCACCACGAACAGTGCGGCGGCGATGCCACCAATTCCATGGGGAGCGAAATCCCCGAAGGCCGAGAGGCCTGGCGAGGTAACGTTCGGCAGCCAGCCAAAGAGCAGTGCAGCGCCGATCAGCAGGAAAATCACGATTGCGGCCACCTTGAGGATGGCGAACCAGAATTCGAACTCGCCAAAGTTCCGGACGCCTACCAGGTTGATCCCGGTGAAGACCACCATGAAGACCAGGGCCAGTACCCACACCGGGATGACCGGCCAGACGGAAAACAGCAACCCTGCCGCGCCGAGGGCTTCAGCGGCGATGACCACCACGAGTTGGAGCCACCAGAGCCAGCCGATGGTGCCGCCGGCCGTTTTGCCGAGGGCCTTTTCGGCGTAGACCGAGAATGCCCCGCTGTTGGGGTTGGCGGCTGCCATTTCACCCAGCGCCCACATGACGAGGATGATCAGTGTTCCTGCAACAAGATAGGAGATCAGGACAGCCGGGCCGGCGGCCTGAACGCCCGCCCCTGATCCGAGGAAGAGGCCGGCGCCGATTGCGCTGCCCAATCCCATCATGGTCAGCTGGCGCGGTTTGAGTGAGTGGCCGAGGCCGGCCGTTGGTGCAGGAGCCGCGATGGACTTCGTTGTCATACGTGTCTACCTTCTATGGATTTCATGCTGGTTTGGCGTGCCGGCCTCATGGGCTTGGCACGCGGGCGTCGACGACGCAGCAAGAGCCGTGGAATAATTCTCGCAGTTTGTAAGATACATCACTTTTTGCTGTGGCGATGTGATGGGTATGGATCCCCGGGGACAGGAACTTTGATGCTGGTCGATGCGCTTGATGCAAAAATTGTACGTTTCTTCACCGATTCACCGCGATCTTCGGTTTTGGAGGCCTCGCGCGTGCTGAAGGTCGCCAGGGCTACGGTGCAGTCGCGGATCGACCGAATGATCGAAAACGGGGTCATAGGATCCTGGGTGCCGCAGCCGGATCCGGCCAACTTCGGGTTCCCGGTGGTGGCTTTCTGTTCCGTGACCATCACGCAGGAAATCGGGCATGACGCGATCATCGAAAGTCTGGGGGCGATTCCGGAGATCATCGAAGTCCACACGGTCACTGGGAACTCGGACCTTATGGTCCGTATCGCCGCGCGGTCCAACCCTGACATGCAGAGGGTGCTGGACGCCATGATCGCCACCAAGTCCGTGGTGCGTTGTTCCTCGGTGATTGTCCTGAACAGCCACATCCAAGGCCGGACCCTTCCACTGATGGAGGCGGCGGCGAAGTCCGTGTGACGTAAAGCATTTTGCGGGATGCCGATTGAGTCGTACCATTAGTTCTAGTCAATATGACTTTAACTAAGATCCACTCAGGATCGTAACGGCGACGAAGCGAGGTGAACGCCGTGAACACCAGCTCAGCCAATGTGGCCGAACGGCGGCTCGCACCGCCGTCGTTGGCTATCTCAACGGTGATTTTCGCCCTACGCCCCAGCGAAACATCCGGCCGCCCCACGCTGTGGCTGCCGCTCGTCCGCAGAATCCGTGAACCTTACCGGGACATGTGGGCGTTGCCCGGCGGCCCGCTGGCACATGACGAGTCCTTGCAGGACGCGGCCTCCCGGAACCTGCGGGACACCACGGGGCTTACCCCGCACTACCTTGAGCAGCTCTATGCTTTTGGCGGCCTCCATCGATCACCCACCCAGCGCGTCGTGTCCATCGTGTACTGGGCGCTGGTGCAACCCACTGAGGCTGCGCTCGCGGACGAATCGGAGAATGTGCGGTGGTTCCGCGCGGACAAACTCGGCGAGCTGGCATTCGACCACAACACCATCGTCGACTACGCCCTGTGGCGGCTGCGCAACAAGATGGCTTACGGGTCCATTGCCTACCACCTGCTGGGGGAGTTCTTCACCCTCGCCCAGGTCCGGGAAGTCTACGAAGCAGTGCTGGACCGCCAGCTCGATCCCGCGAACTTCCGCCGACACATCAAAGCCACACCGGAAATCGAAGAAACCGGTGAATACCTGCAAGGCGGAAAACACCGTCCGCCACGCCTCTACCGCTTCACCGGCACGCCCGGCCTCGGGCCAGATAACAGGAGTACACCATGAGCAGCGTCAACACTGCCGTCCAGCTGATCACTCGCGAAGAAGCCGAGAAGGGCCTCTCCCGCGCAGGGTCCACGTGCAGCCCGGCCTTGGCCAGGGGCCCATGGGAATACGACCTTGCCGAGGCCCTGGCCGGCGAGCCCGCTTATGGCCCTGGTGCCTCCAGCAGCGATGTTGCGCCCAAGGCCACACCGCGCCAAGGCCAGCTGCCGGAAGAGTACAAAAAAGCTTCCGACGCCGAACTCGACGCCCGCATCCGGGCCGCCAAGGCGACGCTCGGGGACCGTGCCGTCATCCTGGGCCACTTCTACCAGCGCGACGAAGTCATCCAGTACGCGGACTTTGTGGGCGACTCCTTCCAGTTGGCCAACGCCGCGCTGACCAAGCCCGATGCCGAAGCCATCATCTTCTGCGGTGTCCACTTCATGGCCGAGACTGCGGACATCCTCTCCACGCCCGCTCAGGCTGTCATCCTGCCCAACCTCGCCGCCGGCTGTTCCATGGCTGACATGGCAGATGAGGACTCCGTGGAGGAATGCTGGGAGCAGTTGGAGGAAATCTTCGGCACGGAGCCGGACGCTGAGGGCCGGGTACCGGTCATCCCCGTCACCTACATGAATTCCTCTGCTGCGCTCAAGGCCTTCTGCGGCCGGAACGGCGGCATCGTCTGCACGTCCTCCAACGCCAAAGTGGTCCTGGAATGGGCTTTCGAACGGGGACAGCGCGTCCTCTTCTTCCCCGATCAGCACCTCGGGCGCAACACGGCCAAAGCCCTTGGCGTCCCGCTGGAGCAGATGCCCATGTGGAACCCCCGCAAGGAACTCGGCGGCAACGATGAGCAGGCGCTGCTCGATTCCCGGGTGATCCTCTGGCACGGTTTCTGCTCGGTGCATAAGCGGTTCAACGTCGGCCAGATCGAAAAAGCCCGCCAGGACTTCCCGGGCGTCAATGTGATCGTGCACCCCGAATGCCCCATGGAGGTGGTGGACGCAGCTGACTCCGCAGGGTCCACCGACTTCATCAAGAAGGCCATAGCTGCCGCCACCGAACCCACCACGTTCGCCATCGGCACCGAAATCAACATGGTCAACAGGCTTGCCGCGGAAAACCCGCAGCACACCATCTTCTGCCTCGACCCCGTCATTTGCCCGTGCTCCACCATGTACCGCATCCACCCCGGCTACCTGGCCTGGGTGCTGGAGGAACTCGTCGAAGGACGCATCGTCAACCGCATCACAGTGGACGACGCCGTACAGGACAACGCCAAAGTTGCCCTGGAGCGCATGCTGGCCGCCAAGCCTGCCTAGCACAGGCATTCCCACTAGCCGAAGAGAGCCTCGCATGACCACAGAGAGCCTTGCTGGAGGGCCCCGGCCCAAGCGGCTGATCATCGTCGGAAGCGGCATCGCCGGACTGTACTCCGCCTTGCTGGCCGCCGAAGCGGGCGCCGACGTGGTGTTGCTGACCAAGGGTGCCCTCGCGGACAGCAACACCTTCTACGCACAGGGTGGCATCTCAGCGGTCCTGGACGAGCCGGCGCCCGGCGATACGGTCGCCGCCCACATCGCCGACACCCTCAAAGCGGGCGCCGGGCACTGCAACGAAGAAGCGGTGCGGGTGCTCTGCACTGAGGCCAGGCTGGACATCGCCGGGCTGGTGCGGTTCGGGGTCCGCTTCGACCTGGACGACGACGGCGATCCCGCCTTGGGCCTTGAAGCTGCCCACTCCGCGCCACGCATCCTCCACGCAGGGGGCGACGCTACCGGGGCCGGGGTTGCCGCCGCACTGATCAGGACCGTCCTGGACTTCCAGGCAGCAGGCAGGATCCACGTGATCGGCCACGCCCATGTCACCTCCCTGTCCCAAGGCGATGGCTTTCACGGCGACGGCCGCATCGCGGGTGCCAATTACATCCAGGACGGACGCCACCACAGCATCCAAGGCGACGCCGTACTGCTCGCCACCGGAGGCGCAGGGCAGTTGTTCGCACAGACCACCAACCCGTCCGTAGCCACGGCTGACGGGCTGGCGCTTGCCTGGCGCGCCGGTGCCACGGTGTCCGACCTTGAATTCTTCCAGTTCCACCCAACGTGCATGGTCCCCGCTCTCATCGGCCAAGGGTCGGCAAGCAGCCAAACCAACACCAACCCTTTGCTGATCTCTGAAGCCGTCCGCGGCGAAGGCGCCATCCTGATAGACGCCACCGGCCACCGCTTCATGCCCGACTACCACCCCGACGCCGAACTCGCCCCCCGGGACGTGGTCTCGCGCAGCATCGCCCTGCACCTGGCAAAGCTCAACGACCCCAACGGGCACGTCTTCCTCGACGCGAGGATGGTGGAAGAAGCGCGCGGCCAGGGATTCCTGGAAAAGCGATTCCCGACCCTCAGCAAACACACCCGCCAAGCCGGCGTCGACTGGACCCGGGAACCCGTTCCCGTAGCACCGGCCGCGCACTACTGGATGGGTGGGGTGGTGACCGACCTCTACGGCCGGACCTCGGTTCCCGGGCTGCTGGCCGCCGGTGAAGTGGCCTGTACCGGGGTGCAGGGCGCCAACCGGCTGGCAAGTAACTCCCTGCTTGAGGGGCTCGTTTTCGGGCGCCGGGCTGTGAGTGCTTTCATTGGGGCGGCTGACGCTGTCCCTCTGCGTGCTAACTCCGCCGCGGGCGGCCTCGCTTTTACGCACGCTGCCGGGACCCCGTCAGCCGACCACGGCACGTCACCCGGACAACCTTCGCGCTCCGGGTTCTCCCGGAGTGCGCTCCAGAAACTCATGACCGCCAAGGCCGGTGTGCTGCGGAGCGGTCAGTTGTTGGCTGAAGCCGCCGAGGCTCTTGGTGAGTGGGAGAGTGGAGTGCTTCCGCTGACTGTTCCTGACTCGGTTGAGGTGCGGGAGCATGAGGACGCGAACCTGCTGTTGGCTGCGCAGTTGCTGGTGCAGGCTGCACGGGAGCGGCGGGGTTCGCTGGGCGCGCATTACCGCAGCGACAGTATGACCGAACCCGCCGCCGTCGAACATTTTGACCAGCCTTACACCATGAGCCGGAAAGCGAGCCTCGTCCATGACTAACCTGACCCTCCCCGCAGCCCCCGTCCGGGAGATCCTGGAACGGGCGTTCGCGGAGGACGCTCCGAGCGGCGACATCACCTCCCAGCTGCTGATTCCCGCCGAGGCCCGGGCCACGGCCGTGCTGAACGCGCGCGTACCCGGCGTTTTCAGTGGCGGCACGGTATTCCGCGACGCGATGAAGCTGGTGGACCCGGACACTGACGTTGAGCTGCTGCTCGCCGACGGTGAAGCGTTCGACGCCGGCACGCACCTCGCGCGGGTCAACGGCAGTGCCCGTTCGGTGCTGCTGGCTGAACGCGTAGGGCTCAACCTGGTGCAGCGCATGAGTGCGATCGCCACCAAGACAGCGGAGTTCGTCAGGCTGGTTGAAGGAACGCGTGCCCGGATCACGGACACGCGGAAAACCACCCCCGGACTCCGGGTGCTTGAACGCTACGCCGTGCGTTGCGGCGGAGGAGCGAACCACCGGTACAGCCTCTCCGATGCGGTCCTGGCCAAGGACAACCACCTTGCTGTCATGACCGGCGGCGACACCACCAAGCTGACTGAGCTGCTGACCGCAGCCAAAGCACAGCTGGGCCACACCACGCACTTCGAAGTCGAAGTGGACAATGCTGAGCAGATCGAACCGGTGCTGGCGGCCGGAGTGGACACCATCATGCTGGACAACTTCACCATCGAAGAGCTCCGCGCCGGTGTCAAGCAGGTGGACGGCCGTGCCATCGTCGAAGCCAGCGGCAACGTGAACATCAACACCGTCACCGGGATCGCAGCGGCCGGCGTGGATGTCATTTCCGTCGGCGCACTGACCCACAGCGTGAGCGCTTTGGACCTGGGCCTCGACATCGAACTCACCACATCGCAGCCCTAGGACCACCTCACTCCCATGATCTTCCTCGATGCCGCAGCCACCACTCCGATCCGCCGCGAAGCCCTCGACGCCATGTGGCCGTACTTGAGCGGCGAGTTCGGCAACCCCTCCAGCCATCACAGCCTGGGCGAAGCGGCTGCCTCTGCGCTCGCGGAGGCGCGCACCGGCGTCGCGAAGGTACTGAACTGCCGTGCCGGCGAGGTGACCTTCACCTCGGGCGGGACAGAGGCGGACAACCTGGCGGTCAAGGGCATCGCACTGGCCAGGCGGGCGGCCGATCCCTCGCTCAGCCGTGTGGTCATCAGTGCAATCGAACATCCGGCCGTGGAAGAATCGGCCCGTTACCTGCAGCGCGTACACGGTTTCGACGTCGATGTTGTCCCAGTCGATAGCCAAGGATTGGTCACCGTGGCTGCCCTGCGGGCTGTGCTGCGCCCGGAAACTGCCTTGGTGAGCATCATGTACGCCAACAACGAGATTGGAACCGTCCAGCCGGTAGCCGAACTTGCTGCCGTGGCCAGGGAACACGGAGTGCCGTTCCATACTGACGCCGTGCAGGCAGCTGGGTGGCTCCCCGTGGACGTCAAGGCCCTGGGCGTGGATGCGATGAGCATCTCAGGACACAAGCTGGGGGCACCGAAGGGGTCCGGGGTGTTGTTCACCAGGGGTCGCCTGCGGGTCGAGCCCCTGGTCCATGGTGGAGGCCAGGAGCGGGGCAGGCGTTCGGGAACCGAAAACGTTGCCGGCGCCGTGGCCCTGTCCACGGCTCTGGAGATGTCGAACGCCGAGCAGCAGGAACAGGCGGCCAGGGTTTCGTTGCTGCGCGATACGTTCATCAACCGGGTACTTCAGGCCGTGCCCGACTCCATGCTCACGGGCCACCCGAGCCTGCGGCTGCCCTCGGTTGCGTCGTTCTGCTTCCCGGGTACCAGCGGTGAATCGGTGTTGCTTGAGCTGGAGCGGCTTGGCGTGGTGTGTTCCAGCGGCTCGGCCTGCGCGGCCGGCTCCGATGCGCCATCGCCCGTTCTGGTGGCACTCGGCATCGCCCCGGAAACTGCGCAAACTGCCGTGCGCTTCAGCTTCACGTCAGCTGTTACCGACGCCGAACTGGAGCTGGCCGCCGCCGCCGTGGAAACCGCCGTCGGGCGTGTCCGCAACCTGGCCCCCCAGTAACCCCAGCCCGGCTACACGTGGCGGGCGCGCCGGAAAATCCAGTGCCGTAGCAGGGTGAAACGCACTGCCGTGGCCACGAACCCGGACAACGTGGTGGTCCAGAGCTCCTCGGTTACCGTGGCTTCGGGCCGGAACAGATGCAGCAGGCCCAAGCTGCCGCCCGTGATGACCAGCGCAATGCCGATGACGATAGCGCCGCTGAGGTGGTCCTGGGCGCGTTTCTTCCTGCCCGTGATTTTGAAGGTGAGCCGCCGGTTCAACGCAGTGTTCATCAACGACGTCACGATCAAGGCAACAGCATTGGCCAGTTGGGGATCGATCCAGGGACGCAACAACGCATAAATGGCCAACGAACTGGCTGTGCAGACGATACCGACGCCCGTAAACCGCAGCAATTGGCGCACCACCGGATACTTCAGGACGCCGCGGTGCCGTTTTTTGGGCGGCTTGCGTGGGGGAGAGGAGCGTAGCTCGGTGGCTTCCGCGGCAATCTCCATGTGTTAAGCCTGACACACTATGCCGGGTGCTCCTCCCAGGAAGCGCCGGTGACAGGGTTGCGCAGCTCGCCGATGCCTTCCACCCGGCACACAACAGTGTCCCCGGGATGGATGCGCGCGCACTCTGCCGGGAAGCCCGTGAGCACCAGATCGCCGGGCTGGAGCGTCATGAACGAGGTCAGGTAGACCATGATCTCATTCACTTTCCAGCCGAGGTCCGCGGAACTGGCGGTCCTTAACTCCGTGCCGTTGTGGACAATTCCGATGGAGAGGGCTGAGTCATCGAGTTCCGTGACGATCCAGGGACCTGCTGGCGTGAAGGTGTCCTGGCTCTTGGCGCTGATCCAGAGTTCGTCGGACTTCTGGAGGTCGCGGGCAGAGACGTCATTGCCGATCGTGTAGCCCAGGATCGCGGACCTCGCCGTTTCCAGGGTCAGGCCCCGCGCCTTATGGCCCACGACGACGGTCAGCTCGGCTTCCGGGTCCACGTGGCCCACGGTCGAGCCCAGCTGGATCGCGTCATCCGGGCCGATCACGCTGGACGCCGCTTTGTGGAATGCCTGCGGCGGCAGGTCGCGGCCCGGTTGTCCGGTGTTGTGGGCCATCCCGAGCACGTTGACCGGTATGGAGGGCGCCAGGAAGCGGAAGCTGACTTCGCCGACCACGGTGCCCGGCTCCCACCCTTCCCGGTGGGAGCTCGAAGCATTCGCCCGTGATGAAGGGAAGGGCGAGTCGATGATCGTCCACTGCCTGCCCTCAGCAGAGTCGAAGTCGGCTGCATCGTTGGCCACGAAGAAGTGTTCGTCGGGGCTCTGGCCTGCGGAGGACTCCGCGGCAACAGGGCGGACGCGGGCGATACGACGGGGAAGGCGTGAGGTCATGAAGACATCCTACGTCCTCCCTGAAGATCTCCTGCGTTGTGAGGCCCGCTTGGCGCCCTATATCGCATCCGATCCGTGCAGAGCGGGCCACGCAACGCATCCGAGGCGTGCAGAGCCGGCCTCACAACGCAGCAGGCAAGCGGCTCAGGCCAACGGCGCCGACCCGAATGCGACGCTGAAACGGTCGCACCAGAGGACCACCGAGGTCAGTCCGTCAATGACGGTGCCCGCTGGTATGACGTAGTTGTGGTTGCCATGGGTGGCCTTAACGGCACCAAGGTCCACGTATCGCCCCGAGCGGTACTTGAACCAGTCCCCGCCAGCTTCCAGGCTGCTGAGCCAGACTTTGACGTCCGGGCCGTCGCTGCTGGCCAGGTTCTCAAGCCGGAGCAGGTGGCTGCCGTCGGGGAGTTCCAGCAATTGGGCAGTGCCGGACGTTTCGTGTTCCTGGGACCCGAACATGCCGGACCTGAGCACCGTCGGTCCGCTCGGTGTCGGCGAAGTACTCGGGGCCGCGGAGGTTGACTGGCCCGCAGGCGGCTGTGGGCCCACGGTGGTTGATGGTCCCGCTGAAAGCTGTTCGGCGGGCAGGGCTTCGTTGAGGCTGCTGCTGGTGAAGAGCCGCCACGGTTGAAACAGCGCGGCCCCGGCCAGCACCGCGCTCAAGACCAGCACCCCGCCCAGCAAGGTCAACGTCCTGTGGGCCCGGATGAAACCCCGGAATCGGTTCATGGTTCAAGGCTAGGCTTCGGGCCGTCGCTGCAGGGGCTTCATTGCTTACGGTACGGTGACGCGTTGATTCCCGTGCCGCGGAGGAAGAACACAGAACGCTGGCTTAGAATCCGTTCCATGCGTCTGGCGATAATTGGTTTGATCCTCCTTGTGGCGGGCGGGGTCACTGTTGCCACAGGTGTCCTCCCGTGGCACGAAGTAACGGTGCTGGTGGACAGGGTGGCTCCGATCCTGGCCTTCGTCGTCGCCATGACGGTGGTGACCGAGCTCGTCAGTGAAGCCGGTGCCTACCAATGGATCGCCCGGCATTTGCGCGGGTGGGGCCGTGGCCGCGCCGTCCTGTTGTGGTTGCTGTTGGCCCTGTTCGCCACCCTGAGCACCATCTTCCTCTCATTGGATACGACGGCTGTGCTGCTCACTCCGGTGGTCGTCACGGTAGCCCGCCAGGCTGGCCTCCCTGTCCTGCCCTTCGCCCTGACTACGGTCTGGCTGGCGAACACGGCCAGCCTCTTGCTACCCATCTCCAACCTGACGAACCTCCTGGCTCAGCACAACCTGGGCGGAATCAGCCCAGCACAGTTCGCCCAGCTGATGTGGGCGCCGTCGTTGGCTGCAGTTGTGGTCCCCTTGGCTTTCATAGCGATCGTCTTCAGGCGCGATCTCCGCAGGACCTATGCCCGCGACTCCACCCGGCCAGCAGCACTGGCCCGCCGCACGGCATCGCAGGACAAGACCCTGTTGCTGGTCAGCGCGATCGTACTGGTACTCCTCTTGCCGGCCCTGGTTTCTGGTGTTGCCATCTGGATTCCGGCAACGGCAGCAGCCGCGATCCTGGTGGTGGCGTTTGTCTTCCGGCGACCCAAGGTGCTGACGGTGACCCTGATTCCCTGGTCATTGCTCCTGTTTACCTGCGGGCTTTTTCTTGTGGTTGAAGCCGCCCAGTACGTCGGCGCGTCAGAGCTGCTGGGGCAGGCGGCAGGCGAAGGGAATGGGTTCACTGACCTGTTGAGGTTGGCCATGACGGGCGCCCTGGGCTCCAACGTCGTCAATAACCTGCCCGCTTACCTGCTGGCCGAGCCCTTGGCTGGAAATCCGGAACGGATGGCCGCCTTGCTGGTGGGCGTCAATGCCGGACCTCTCGTGGCACCATGGGCGTCGCTGGCCACACTGCTGTGGCACGATCGGCTGGTCCGGATGAACGTACTGGTCAAATGGAAAGGGTATGCGCTGTTCGGCCTGATTGTGGCACCCCTGACGATCGTCGCAGCAGTGGCCGCCCTCGCAATGACCGGTCCTGGCGGGCTGTTTGGCTAGCCCAGATACAGTTCGCCTACTGGAATGTCAGCGGCCAGCCGGTTGGCCGGTCCCGCCAGCGGGCAAGCCCAGGCTTCGTTGTAGGCGCACGACGGGTTGTAGGCGAAGTTGAAGTCGAGAATAAATTCCTGCTCTCCTCCGGAGCCCCTCGTTCCGTGGAAGGATCCCTTGACCGTATCCAACAGGTACCTTCCAGCGCCGTAGCTTCCGCCTGGCTTTCCGGCGGTGGCGTCACGGAAGGGAACGAATATTCCGCCGCCGTAGCTCCTTAGCCGCCATACGGCCAGGGAACCGAGCCCGGGAAGTTCGAAGGTGCCGATACGGGTGAAGGGCACCACGCCGTCCGTGCCCGTTTCGACGTTCATCTCCTGGCCGGTCCCTTCAGGCGAGAGCGCAGCGTACATCCGGAAGGAGGGGTCGTAGTCGGCGGTTCGCAAGCCGGAAAAGCGCGCCTTCATGTCCGCAGTGAGCGCCGATGCGGGGTGCGTGGCGAACATCAGATCCCGTTCCTGGCGCCAGAACACATGGGCGTCGAAGGGGTTGGTGGCTGCGAGTTGCCGTACCTTGTCGTAGAGGGCGAAGGTCCGCAACCGCCAGTCGGCTATATCAACCGCCGACATGGTGGGCAGAGTGTCCTCATATTCGTCGTACTGATCGGGAGCCATACCCTCAGCCTAGCCCTGTGCGTGTCGCGGTATCCCCGCCGATAGGCTGGGACCATGAAGGGCATGATGATCCCGACCCGGCCGGTAACGCGGCCTGTTGCCGCGGTGGCACTGGCATGCGCCGTTCTGTTGGCCGGCGCGGCCTGTTCGGCTGACAACAAAGGCCCGCAGGTCAGCCCCACCGTCACGTCGCAACCCAACAGTTCGGAATCCGGGACGGGAACGCCGGAAAGCACGACGACGGCAACAGACTCCGCGTCCGGCTCGCCGTCGGCGTCGGCTGATCCGGGCGGATCGCCCAGCGCCGAGTCCAGCCCTGCGGCTACAGCGTTGTCCTGGAAGACCTATACCGACCCTGCGAAGACTGTCAGCTTCGAATTGCCCGAAGACTGGATAGCCCAGTCCCTCACGCCTGAGTCCGGTTCCCTGCCCGGTGCCGTGAAGGTCGAAGTCAAGGATGGGGCCGGGAAGTACGTTGCCACGCTCCAAACGGGCCTGCCCACGTCGGCCCCCGCTGCGTGCCCAGCCGGCCAGTCGCGGCCCTATGTGGTGATCAGCAGTGTCCCCTTGGATATCCCGCATTCGGATGGACCCGATACCATCGACCCCCGGGTTGTCTTCCGTGTGATCCAGGGCTACAAGTTCTTTGGTTCCTATGGCATCACCAACGTTGTGGCAGGAAGTGATGGGCAGTCCTGCGAACTCAGGAACCGGGTCCAGGGTCCGGCCGGCAGGGGCGATTATTCCTTCGCGGACGTACCCGCCATCCACGCCTTTGCCGCGGACGAAAAAGTGGCTCCCGCCAAGGCGTTCGATACCTTGGACCTGGCCGCCAAATACGCAGCCCACGGCTCCGACTTTGCGAATGTCCAGCGGATGCTACTGTCTCTGAAGGTCAATTCGTAGTCCTGCGATTGGCTGATCCACACAAACGGCGGCATGGCTCCTGCCTGCTGCAACCCACCCCGGAGATCAATGGAACGCAACGTAGCTGCCACGCTCGTTTTTAAGACCGCAGCCAGCACGAAAGTAGCCATGGCCATAGCCGTGGCCAACAACGCGGGCTACGACTCAGTGACGGAGAGCCTCTCCATCACCGCCGCCGGCAACGAGGTTCCGTACGCCGAACTTAACGACCACCACGGGGGCCGCTTCCACTACCTGGAACTCGACGAGCCCACGGAAGTAACGGTGGATTACCGGGCCACTGTTCATGGCTTCGGGCAGCCCGACACCTCGGATCCCATGGAACTGATCAGGTATGTCAGGCCCAGCCGCTACGCGGAGTCGGACAGGCTGCTGCCTACCTCCTACGCCGAGTTTGGCGGACTGCAAGGCGCGGAACTGCTCCAGGCCGTCCGCGATTGGGTCAACGGTGAGCTCCGCTACGTCAGTGGCTCCTCACGCGGGACCGACGGGGCCGTGGAGACGCTGCTCCACCGCAAGGGAGTTTGTCGGGACTTTGCCCACCTGGCCATCGCCCTGCTGCGATCCAAGGATGTCCCGGCGCGCCTGGCGGCCGTGTATGCGCCTGGCCTGAGCCCCATGGATTTCCATGCGGTTGCTGAGGCACACATCGACGGCGGCTGGCACGTGATCGACCCTACGGGCCTGGCGCCGCGTGGATCCATGCTGCGCATCACCGCGGGACGCGACTCCTCGGACACCGCATTCCTGTCCACCGTGGGCGGCAGCCTGTCGTTGAAGACACTCAAAGTCAGTGCCTCCGTTAACGGAATGCTCCCGGAGGAGAACCCCCGGGAGCTTGTCAGCCTGCGCTAGTGGCCCGCCACCGACGCCCTGAGCTTTTCCGTCAGCCGCAACAACTCGCGTTGTTCCTCTGCCGTAAGGGCCGGAGCAACCAAGTGGGCGATGTCGCGCACGTGCTCCCGGCCGATGGCCCTTTGCAACTCGCGTCCCGAGTCGGTGAGTGAGAGCAGTACTCCACGACCGTCGTCGGGCGCTGCGGTGCGCTCCACCAAACCCCGCTTCTCCAACCGGTCAACCAAGCGGCTCAAGCTGGACTGGCTCAACAGCACCTTGTCATTGATCTCGTTCAGGCGAAGCTGCCCTGACGGGCACCGGGACAGGGTGAACAGGACGTCGTACTCCTTGACGGGGAGCGTCTTGAAGGCCGGTCCGGACTGAAGTTTCCGCATCACCGCCACCTGGGAGCGGAACAAGGACTCCCAGGTTTCGGCGGCGAGGCGAACGGCGGAAGACGCCGCGCCTGTTGGGCTGGACATCAGGCGTCCTGCCCCGCGGCCCCGGCAGCAGCGGATTCGCTGACCTTGGCCTCCAGCGCTGCGGCCACGCGGGAAGCGTGGGTGGGCGCATCGGGCACGTGGGCGGGCTTCATGGCAGCGTATTCCTTGCGGAGGACCGGCAGTACTTCTTCGCCGAAGAGGTCCAGCTGCTCCAGGACGGTCTTCAGGGGAAGGCCGGCGTGGTCGATCAGGAACAGCTGGCGCTGGTAGTCACCGAAGGCCTCACGGAAAGTCAGGGTCTTCTCGATGACTTCCTGCGGGCTGCCCACGGTCAGTGGCGTTTGGGACGTGAAGTCCTCCAGCGAAGGTCCGTGGCCGTACACCGGCGCGTTGTCGAAGTACGGGCGGAACTCCTTGACGGCGTCCTGGGAGTTCTTCCGGATGAAGAACTGACCGCCGAGACCGACGATTGCCTGGTCTGCCTTGCCGTGTCCGTAGTGCTCGTAACGCTCACGGTAGAGGCCGATCAGCTGCTGGTAGTGCTCCTTCGGCCAGAAGATATTGTTGGCGAAGAAACCGTCGCCGTAGTACGCGGCCACTTCGGCGATCTGCGGCGTGCGGATGGAGCCGTGCCACACGAAGGGGGCGACGTCGTCGAGCGGCCGGGGCGTGGAGGTGAAGTTTTGCAGCGGTGTGCGGAACTTGCCCGACCAGTTGACGGTGTCCTCATCCCACAGCTTGCGCAGCAGGCTGTAGTTTTCGATGGCCAGTTCGATGCCGTCCTGGATGTTCTTTCCGAACCAGGGGTAAACCGGCGCGGTGTTGCCACGCCCAAGGACCAGGTCCACGCGGCCGTCGGAAAGGTGCTGCAGCATGGCGAAGTCTTCGGCGATCTTGACCGGGTCATTGGTGGTGATCAGGGTGGTGGCCGTTGAGAGCGTGATGCGCTCGGTCTGCGCTGCGATGTAGGCCAGCGTGGTGGTAGGGGAGGAGGAGAAGAACGGCCGGTTGTGGTGCTCGCCCAGGGCGTACACGTCCATGCCGATTTCTTCGACCTTCTTGGCGATGGCTACGGACGCCTTGATGCGTTCGTTCTCCGTGGGCGTGCGGCCCGTGGTGGGGTCAGTGGTGATGTCACTGACGCTGAATACGCCGATCTGCATGATGTGCCTTTCTCCCTGCCCGTGGTCCCGGGCTCTGTAAACAGTGTACCTCAAACTAGATGCATTTGCATGTATCAGTGGCTGTAACAGGACAGGGCCGGGAAATGTTCCCGGCCCTGCGTAAGGGGTTTGTGCGCGGTTACTCCGCGGGATTATGGGCCGCGCGGCGGCCCTTCACCCGGGGAATCATGCCCGTGGTCCAGTCCTGGAAGTCGTCGGATCCGCCCGCGCCTTCGGGTTGTGGAGTGGGTTTATCCTGCAGGTCCTTCAGCAGTTGCCTTTTCTCGCGCCGTCCCTCCACCAGCTTGTAGAGCACCGGAACCAGGACCAGTGTCAGCGCGGTAGAGGAGACCAGGCCGCCAATGACCACAATGGCCAAGGGCTGCGAAATGAAGCCGCCGCCCCCGGTCAGGCCCAGCGCCATGGGAGTCAACGCAAACACGGTGGCAAGGGCAGTCATCAGGATCGGGCGCAGGCGCTGGCGGGCCCCGTGCGTGATGGCATCGGCCACGTTCATGCCGGCGCGCCCATCGTGTGGTTTGCGGTACTGGTTGATCAGGTCGATGAGCACGATCGCGTTGGTGACCACGATGCCTACCAGCATCAACATGCCGATCAGTGAGGGGAGGCCCAAGGGAACACCGGTCAGCAGCAGCAGGCCGACGGCACCGGTGGCGGCGAAGGGGACCGAAACCAGAAGAATCAACGGTTGGATCAGGGACTTGAAGGCCGCCACCATGATGACGTAGACAATCGCGATGGCAGCAAGCAACGCCAGGCCGAGTTGCCGGAAGGATTCTGCCTGCTGTGTGGTAGCTCCACCGATCGTGGCGGTAACACCCGACGGCAATTCGACCGAAGCCAGCCGCTGCTGGACTGCGCTGCTGACGCTGCCAAGGTTGGAACCCGACGGCGTCACAGTCACCTTTGCGGTCCGTTGACCGTTGCTGCTTGTGATGGACACGGGCGTGTCCACCTGTTCGACGGCGGCGACACTTTCCAGCGTTACGGGACCACGCGCCGTCGGCAATTGCAGCGCGCGCACGGCGGCGATGCTGGTGAAGCGGGTTCCCTCGCCGATCTGCACCGGATAGTCGTTGGTGTCGATGCGTACCGTGCCGGCAGGTATGGGGCTGACCGTGGAAGCAAGGAAAGCGCCCACCTGCTCCTCCGTCAGCCCGGCAGCTACCGCCTTGGCACGGTCCACGCGAACCTGGACCACCGCCTGGGTAGAGGCAAGGTTGGTAGCCACCTCGGTGCTTCCCGGGACTCCCGTCATCGCCTGGACCATGGCATCGCTGGCCGTCCGCAGGTCCGCTGAGTTGGCGGCCTTGATGGTGATGTCCACCGTGGACGACGTACCGAAGCCACCCTGCTGGGATCCAACAGTGACCTTGCCGGCCGCCCCCTCGAGCTTGGCGCGGACCGCGTCCTGGAGCTTGGCCTGGTTCATCTTCTCGTCAGTGACAATCGTGAACGTGGAGTTGGACGAACCTGTGGACGTCAGCGCTGCGAAGCCCGTCTGGGCATTTCCGGAGGTGACCTGCACGTCCTTGATGCCATCCATGCCATTGAGGGCGTCCTCTATCTTCGCGGCCTCATCGCTGGTGGCCTGGAGGCTCGTTCCGGCGGGAAGGACCTGGCGCACCGTCATGCTGTTTTCGCCCGAGCGGCCCAACAGATCTGTAGCCAGCAGCGGCGAAACCGCGATGGTGGCGACGAGGACCACGGCGGCCGCGGACAGCGTGAGGACCGGGTGCTTCTGCGTCTTCTCAAGGATGGGCAGGTAGCCGCGTTGGAGGCGGCTTCGCTGTTCCGCTTCCCTTGCCTTTTCCGCGGACTCCCTGGCGGAGGAGCGATCCTCCACGCCTTTGCCCTTGGAAGAGAGGAACCAGTAAGCCAGAACAGGAACAATGGTCAGCGAGACCAGCAGTGACGACAACAGGGCGATGGTCACCGTCAGGGCAAACGGGCGGAACAACTCTCCGGCCAGGTCCCCGACGAACGCTATGGGCAGGAACACTGCCACGGTGGTGAGCGTGGACGCGGTAATCGCCCCGGCCACTTCCCGGATGGATGTCAGGATGGCCGTCAGCTTGTCTTCCCCGTAGCTGAGGTGCCGCTTAATGTTCTCGATCACCACAATGGAATCGTCTACAACGCGGCCGATCGCGATGGTGAGTGCGCCCAGCGTCAGGATGTTCAGCGAGTACCCGGTGGCGGAGATGCCGATGAAGGTGATCAGCAGTGACAACGGAATCGAGACCGCCGTGACCAGGGTGGACCGCACGGACATCAGGAACACCAGGATGACGGCCACAGCGAAGCCCAAGCCAAGGAGGCCCTCGGTGGTGAGGTCCTTGATGGATTTTTCGATGAACGGGGCCTGGTCAAAGACCGGAGTGAACGTCGCGTTGTTGCCCAGCTCGTCCTGCATGGGTCCGATGGCATCCCGCACCGCATGGGAGATAGCGACAGTATCGCCCTCGGGTTTCTTGGTGACCGACAACGCCAGCGTGGGCTTGCCGTTGGTGCGGGTGATGGACGTGGCGGCATCATCCTGGATGCTGACGTCGGCCACCGCGCCAATGGTCGCAGCATTCTTGGCGCCGGCCAGCGGAAGTCCTTTGATGATGTCCAAGGAATCCACCGGGCTGCCGAGCTGCAGCGACAACGTCTTGCCCTGGTCCTCGATGGTCCCAACAGGCACCAGTGTGCCGTTGTTCTTCAACGCACTGCTGATAGACTGGACCGACGTCCCGGTGCTGGCAAGATCGGCCGGGCGGGGTTGGATCAGGATGTGTTGGCGCGCGCCACCGGTCACATCGGCGCCGCGAACGCCGTCGATCTTTTGGAGCCTGGGGACGCTGAGCCGCAGCAGGTCGGCATTGAGTTCGCTCAGGGGCTTGTCCGAGGAAACCGCCAGGAAGACGATCGGGAAGTCGCTGATGTTGCCGGCGATGGCCTGTGGTTCGACGTCGGCCGGCAGAGCCCGCTTGGCGTTGGAAATAGCCCGGTCGATCTGGTTCCTGGCCCTGTCCAGGTTTGAACCGTAGGTGAACACCATGGTGATCTGGGAAACGCCGTTGCGGGACGTGGAAGTGGTGGACTCAAGGCCCTCGACGCTGTTCAGGGCCGTCTCGAGCGGCTGGCTGAGCTGCTTGTCCACAACCTCTGGAGAGGCGCCCGGCATGGAGGTGACAACCGTGATCTGTGGGAACTCGATCGAGGGAATGAGTTCCTGTTTCAACGATCCCATGGTGATCACGCCGAACACCGCCGCAAAGACGGTGATCAGCGCGATCAGGGCCCGGTTTCCCAGGGAAAGCTTGGCCAGGCGGAACATTGCATTGACTCCTGAGGTCTACGAAACGATTCGTCTGACGGGAACCGGCCGCAGCCCCGGGATGGCCTAGCTTTGGACGGCGTTTGCCACTTCCAGCTGCAGGGACCTGGCCGTGCTTGCTTCCAGCTCGGCAGCCAACTCGGGGTTCTCGTTGAGCTTGACGCCGTATCCGGGCATCATGTCCTTGAGCTTGGACTGCCAGCCCTTGAAGTTCTTGGGGAAGGACTTTTGCAGCAGCTCGATCATGATCGGCACGGCAGTGGAAGCTCCCGGGGAGGCGCCAAGAAGAGCGCCGATCGAGCCATCGCGGGAGGCGATAACTTCCGTGCCGAACTGGAGCACGCCGCCCTTTTGCGGGTGCTTCTTGATGATCTGCACACGCTGTCCGGCAGTAATCAGCTCCCAGTTGCCGCCGGAAGCCTCGGGATAGTACTCGCGGAGGGACTCGACCTTGGCTTCGTGGCGCTTGGCAACTTCCTTGATGAGGTAGGCCGTGAGGTCCATGTTGTCCTTGGCCACTGCCAGCATCGGGATGATGTTCCCCGGACGGATGGACAGCGGAAGGTCCAGGTAGCTGGAGGTCTTCAGGAAGTTCGTGGAGAAGCCTGCGTATGGGCCGAACAGGAGGGAACGCTTGCCATCCACGTAACGGGTGTCCAGGTGGGGGACGGACATGGGAGGCGCGCCAACCGATGCCTGGCCGTAGACCTTTGCGCTGTGCTGGGAGGTGATGGCGTCATCGGTGCAGCGGAAGAACTGGCCGGAGACAGGGAATCCACCGTAGCCCTTGCTTTCCGGAATACCGGAGGCCTGGAGCAGGTGCAGCGCACCGCCGCCGGCGCCAACGAAGACGAAGTTTGCGTGGATGCGTCCGTGCTCGCCCGACTTGGCGTGCTTGAGGGAGAGGTCCCAGCCACCGCCTGCTGCGCGGTTGATGTTGGTGACGTCGTGACCATAGTTGACCTCGGCGCCGCTGCCTTGGAGGTAGCCGGTCAGCTCGCGTGTCAGGGCACCGAAGTCGACGTCGGTGCCTTCCGCGGCGCGGGTAGCGGCGACGCGCTGCTTGCGGTCACGGCCCTTGACGATCAACGGGGCCCACTTGGCGATCTGGGCCTGGTCCTCGGTGTACTCCATGCTGCGGAACAGCGTGTTTGGCTTGAGGGCCTCATAACGGGTCTTCAGGAAGTTCACGTGGTCATCGCCAATGACGAAGCTCATGTGCGGAACGGTGTTGATGAAGCCCTTGGGGGAACCAATGACGTTGCTGTCCACCAAGTGGGACCAGAACTGCCGGGACAGCTGGAACTGCTCGTTGATGTGCAGCGCCTTGGACGGGTCCACGGAACCGTCTTTGGCTGCCGGGGAGTAGTTGAGCTCACACAACGCGGCGTGTCCGGTGCCTGCGTTGTTCCACGGACCGGAACTCTCAAGCCCCGCTTCGTCGAGTCGTTCGAACATGGAGATGGTCCAGGAGGGTTCAAGTTGCTTGATGAACGCACCCAGGGTGGCACTCATGATTCCGCCGCCAATAAGGACGACGTCGGCATGTTGAGTCTTGGAAATGAAGGTCACAATCAATCTCCGTTAGCGGCGGCACTGGCTGCTACAGAATATCCCCGCGCAGTCTCAATACTGAAATTACGGCCGATCGTCAAGGCTTTAGGCGGACGTTCGTGAAAACTTCGTTCAGCACGGGGGAGGCGGGGTAGCTTTCCACCTTGTCGGACAAAGCCAGTGCCGAGATGGGGAAAGCGATGGGGACGGCCGGTACCGAAGCAGCGATGTCCGCGTTGATGGCCTGGTACTGCGCGTTGCGCTCATCGCCGTCGGGCATTGCACGTGCCCGCTCGATCTTGTGGAAGACATCCGAATCGGAGTACCCGAACTCTGCGCGGGTTTCCCCGAACAACGGACCAAGGAAGTTGTCGGCATCGGCGTAGGAGCCGTTCCAGCCGAGCAGGTGCAGGGCGCGGTCCCCGGGTGACTGCACCTTCTGGAGATAGCCATCCTCCCAGTCCACGGGAACAGGCTTGATGTTGAAGCCCACGGCTACCAGCTGACGGCTGATTTCCGCGTAGATCTTCTCCGGCGTCGGCATGTAGGCCCTGGTGGCGTTCAGCGGATAGTAGAACTTCAGCTCTTCGCCTTTGTAGCCTGCCTTGGACAAGAGCTCCTTGGCTTTGTCCGGGTTGTACCCCAACGAGGGGGCATTGTTGTTGAAGCCGCTGAGCTTCGGCGGCACGAACTGTGACGCCTGCGTGGTGTTGTCGATAAAGAACTTCCGGATCAGCGATTCCTTGTCGATGGCCATCTCAATCGCCTGGCGGATCTCCGGCTTGTCCAGGGGCGCAACGGCCTGGTTGATGCCGAGGTACATCACGGAGAAGGGGTCCCTCTGGATGATCTGGACACCCTTCTTGACCAATTGGTCGAAGGTTCCGGAAGTCACGAGGTCGTAGGCGTCGATTTTCCCGTCCAGCAAAGCCTGCTGGCGTGTCTCGGCGCGGTCGTAAGGGATGAAGTTGATGGTGGCTATCTGGCCGCGGTTTCCCCAGTAGTTCTTGTAGCTCGCCAGGGTGACTTGCTTGTCGTCCCAGGCGCTGAATTCATAAGGTCCGGTTCCTACCGGGTGGCTTGCGTAGGTGGAGATCGCCTCGCCATTACGGACCTGGTCCAGGACGTTTGCTTTTTGGGCTGCCAAAGCTGCGGGGGAGGAGATCGCGAAGGCCGGCAACGTGAGTGCCTTCAGGAACCCAGTGAAGGGCCGCGTCAGGTTGATCTGGACGTTGCTGGCCGAAACTACCTTGCAGTCCTTGAAGATGGAGAAGACCGGGGCGTCGGAGTACGCCTTGAAAACACTCTGGAAGGAGATTCCCGGGGCCTGCTTCCGGAGTTCAGGGGAGAACGAGAACCAGCGGTCGAAGTTGGCGCAGACAGCGGTGGCATCCAGCGGGGTTCCGTCATGGAACGTGACCTGGGAGCGGAGCGTGAAATCGTAACTGAGGCCGTTGTTGCTGTCTTTCCATTCCGTCGCCAGTAGCGGGGTAGTCTGCCCGGTTTCGCCGTCGACGCCCACGAGGCCTTCGAGGACCTGACGGGTGATGCGGTAGGACTCGGAATCCGACGTCAATGCCGGATCGAGGCCCAACGGCATGGAGGATGTTCCGAAATTGAAAGTTGCCGTCGGCTCAGCGGTGGCGGTGGTGCCAGGGGAAGAAGGCGCGGGGCCTGTTGTTCCAGTACATGCCGCCAGCCCCAAGGCCACAACCACGGCTCCGAACTGTACGGTCAGGCGCCGCCTTTTGCTGCTTGCCACTCTTGTCCCCTCAAGCCGGTTGGAAGTGCTGTGGCCGGCTTCGGCCAGACCGCATTACAGTCTAATTGAACGTCCTGAGTGCACTCCCCAGCGCATCTTCAGGAAGCTCCCCGGCTGCTGGAGGAAAAAGTGCCCCCGGGTTCTCTCACCAAGGGGCACTGCCTGCGGCTCGAAGCCGCTGTGCTTCTTCACTGCATCTGTGCGCAAGGGGGGACTTGAACCCCCACGCCCGAAGGCACAGGAACCTAAATCCTGCGTGTCTGCCAATTTCACCACTCGCGCCGGCGGCAGCCAAGCGGCCCATGGACCGCCTTCTACCGGCCTCCAGTGTACCCGCTAGTTGTCCAGCTTCAGATCGCGCCGGAGCTTGGCTACATGCCCTGTGGCCCGTACGTTGTACTGCGCCAGGGACACCTTTCCCTCCTCGTCCACCACGATGGTGGAACGGATCAGCCCCATGTACGTCTTGCCATAGTTCTTTTTCTCGCCCCAGGCAGCGTACGCATCGGCCACCGCGTGGTCAGCGTCGGAGAGCAACGGAAACGTCAGGGCTTCTGCATCGGCGAACTTGGCCAGGTCCTTGACCGTGTCGGGGGAAATGCCAACCACCCCGTAACCTGCGGCCTGCAAGGAACCCAGCGTGTCGCGGAAATCACACGCCTCCTTGGTGCATCCGGGCGTGGAGGCCGCCGGGTAGAAATAGACGATGGTCTTTCGCCCACGGAAGTCCGACAATCCCACGTTATTGCCGGTTTGGTCCTGAAGGGTGAAGTCCGGTGCGGTGTCGCCCGGGATAAGTCGTTCAGCCACAATATTCTCCTTGCTTACGATCGCGATTTACCAGTTTAGTGGGGAGAAGGCACGTCCGGGCCTGTTGCGCGCATATACTGTCGGCATGCCAGATATGGAGAGATGGCCCACTACCCGATTGCTTTCAACAGCTGCGCGCCTGGTGGAAATCTCGTGGAACGAAAAATTGAAGTCCATCGGCCTTACCCACGCCGGCGTCATTGCCATGCAGGTGCTTGCCGCCAAGGGTGCCATAACCCAAGCCGCCCTGGCCGAGGTTGCAAGGGTCAAGGCCCAGACCATGGGAACTACCCTCGCGAGGCTCGAACTGCACGGGCACGTCACGCGGCACCGCAGTGACTCCGACCGCAGGAGCCATGTGGTGACACTGACGGAGGCCGGAACGGCAGCCCTCGCGGAAGCTGTGAAGCTTGAGCAGGACGTCCTTTCGCCCGTAGCCGTGGACACCGCCAGGTTGCGTGAAGAACTCAGGATCGTGGTCCGGGGGCTGGCCGGCATCCCGGCACCGGAGCAAGCAGTCCAGGATGACGGGACCGAGCTGTCCCAAGGCTGAGCGCGTCCAGCACCCCGTATGAACAACACGCCCCGCGCCGGGTAGCCTGCGCGGGAAACAGAAAGGCTCCGGATCGTCGAAACGATCCGGAGCCTTTTCCTTTATGGTGCACCCCCCGGGACTCGAACCCGGAACCCATTGATTAAGAGTCAATTGCTCTGCCAGTTGAGCTAGAGGTGCAGCAATTACTGTGGTCAATTCGAGGAATTCGCATTCCTCATTGACCTCCGCAACGACAAATAACTCTACACTACTTTTCGTGCGCTTATGACCACTGTTCTGGTGGCATGTCGAACTTTCGCGATGGCTAATCTTTCGCCACTGCTTAAAAGCGAAAGGCCTTGGAGATCATTGATCTCCAAGGCCTTTCTTTGTGGTGCACCCCCCGGGACTCGAACCCGGAACCCATTGATTAAGAGTCAATTGCTCTGCCAGTTGAGCTAGAGGTGCAGCTGTTGTATTCAACCGCATGGGGGCTTTGATTTCCCCGGCGATCTCCGCAACGACAAGTAACTCTACACGACTTACCCCTCAGTGTGAAATCGACGCCCACCACCGCCCCTGGCCCGGGGTCAAGGCCCCAAAATCAGCGCAAAATCAGGGTTCTGGTTGTTGCTGACGACCCATAAGCTGCCGTCCGGGGCCTTGGCCACGTCCCTCAAGCGCCCGTATTGTCCTGTGAAATAAGCCACAGGCGTGCCGGCTGCCTCATCTTCGAGTGGAACGGCCCAAAGTCGTTGGCCCCGGAGTGCCCCCGTGTAGGCCACGCCGTCTACTATCTCCAACCCACTGGGTGAGGCTTCCGACGTTGACGGCCAAACAACCTTGGCGTCGATGAATCCTTTCCTTCCGGGGGCTCCGGTCACTGTGGGCCACCCGTAGTTGCCGCCAGGGGTAATCAAGTTCAACTCGTCGTCCACGTCGGGCCCAAACTCGCTGGCCCAGAGCCGGCCGGCGCTGTCCCACGCCAAGCCTTGGACGTTCCTGTGGCCATAGCTGTATACCGGGTTGTCATTGCCGAAAGGGTTGCCGGGGGCCGGCTGGCCCTCCGGCGTCAGGCGCAGGATCTTGCCCCCGAGGGCGCTGGGGTCCTGCGGCTGGTCACGCCGCTGCGAGTCGCCGGTGCCCACGTAGAGGAGCCCGTCCGGGCCGAACCGGATGCGGCCACCGTTGTGGGTGGACGCCTTCGGTATCCCGCTGAAGACCACCTCGGTTGCGCCAAGGGCCAGGCTGCCATTCGCATCGCCGCTGAGCTTAACCCGGGCAATCCTGTTGTCGTTGGAGGCCGTGAAGTATACGTACAGCCAGTGGTCCGTTTCGAACGTCGGAGACAACGCGAGCCCCAGCAGCCCGCCTTCCCCGCCAGGGACCACGCCCGGTAGCTGGCCAACGGTGGTTGCCTGGCCATCGCGAATGCTCTTCACCAAGCCCGAATCGCGTTCGGAGACCACAGCCGTGCCGTCTGGCAGGAAAGTGACCGACCATGGCAGCTGCAACCCGACGTCGAGCTTTTGCTCGACCCGGAGGCTCTTGGGAGGCCCGTGCGACACCGGCCCGCTGCTGCCACCGGGAGTTGCCGCCGAACGCGGCGACGACGGGCTGCCGGTGCAGGCGGTAAGGGTAAGGATGGCGGCGATGGCACACGCCAAACCAACCCGTCTGCCCGCTGGGAATCGCTCCATGCCCGCCCGCTGCCGCCGGATCAAGACCTGTCGCGGCCGTTAATGCCTGCTACGCCGGGGAGGGCGGAAGCCTGCGGCTTCAGCATGTGCCGCGGATTCGAACCAGACATCCGCGGCGACGTCCTCGTACCCCGCCGTGTCTTCGTCGTGATAGGTCATGGCAGAAGCGCTGGCCTTCACCGGGTAGCCGTCCTTGGCCGAGCTGGAGGAACCCGTCCCATACGGGTGCTCGACGGCCAGGTGCCCTGAAGGAACCGTTTCTTCCGCTGCGGCACTTTCGGCGCCTGGCAGGGTGGGGGAGTGGGAGTCCGTGTACTCGTGGTGATGCACGGGTGCGCCGCTCTCGTCCGTCCAGGACGATTCCCACTCGGCTTTGTCGGCTTCCGCATCGGCACTGCTGCTGTCAGCCCTACCGCCGTCGACCACGGCGGGATCATTCGCCACCGCGTCGGTATCCACCTGAACGTCCGTATCCACTTGAACGTCCGTATCCACCGCCGGTTCGGTGTCCACAATGGGTTCGCCTACCGTGGGCTCGTCCACAACAGGCGCGTCAATGACTGGTTCCTCCACCGTGAGGCCGGGTGTCGGACCCTGCTCCAGGTCTGATGAACCGGTGGACGGCGAATCGTCGACGACGGGGGCCGGCCCGTGGGCCTCGGGTTCCGGCGTAACGCGAGGCGCGTCGGCAACCTCGGGCTCCCCGGCAGTCTCGGGTTCCCCGGCAACCTCGGGTTCGCCGGCGAGGTCAGGTTCTTCGGCCGCGCGTTCCTCGCGGGTCGGCCCGCTGCCCTCGGCGGCCGTGGTGCCCAGGTTCGTGACGCCCGCCAAACCTGCCACGCCCGCGGCCGCGGCGGCGGTATCAGGAATGGTGCCCCGGTTTCCCGGCTCCATGGCCGCTGGGGCTGTTGTTGCCCGGGCCTGGGCCGCGGTGGAATCCGGCGCCTTGTTGCGGCTCATGAGCCACCAAATAATCGCGACGACCAAAACAATGACAATGACCCAAATTAACCAATCCATGGCGGGTGCCCTTCTGCTCACAGGGGTGCAGCTCGTGGTATTTCCGACGTTACGTGTCCGTCTTTGGGCTGTCCAGCGTTTGACCTGCTGGTTTACGCAAATTGTTCAGCCTACTTAGTGATTATGGCTTTGAAATTCACTGCCTCCGAATTCGTGCGGGTCGCCTAGTCTGGCTGCATGGACTTCAAAAGGCTGCAGATTTTGCGCGAATTGGCGGACCGGCAAAGTGTAGGCGCAACAGCAGAGGCCATGAATGTCACGGCTTCGGCGGTCTCGCAGCAGTTGAAGACATTGCAAGCCGAAATCGGGGTTGTCCTCGTGGAAAAAGTCGGCCGGGGTGTGCAACTGACCGAAGCGGGGCAGGCCATGGCCGCCGCCGCTGCCGACATTGCCACGGCCATGGCCAAGGCAGAGTCCACCGTGGACAGTTACAGGAAGGGCTGGCAGGCCAGGGTGTCCGTGGCTTTCTTTCCCAGTGCGGCCGAGATGCTGTTGCCTGGCGTGCTCCACCGTGTGGCGGCGGTGGAGGGCTTGGCGTTCGATGCCCACTTTGAGGACCCTGGAACCGCCTTTTTCGCCCCCTTGGTGGCTGACTACGATATTGTCCTGGCGCATAGCGTGGACGGGCCCGACGTGTTTGCCCGGAAGGGGCTCACCGTCGTGCCGCTCCTGGAAGAAGCGCTGGACGTGGCCATGCCTGCCGGGCATCCGCTGGCGGCCCGGACCCGGCTGCGTCCGGCCGATGTCATCGATTTTCCGTGGATTGGGGTACCTGAAGGATTTCCCTTCGATACGGTCCTTCGCCAGATAGAGCTTCATGCGGGGAGGCCTGCCCAGAGGGGGCAACGCTACCCGGACCTCCGGGTGCTGGAGGCGTTGGTGGGCGCCGGGCATGGGATTTGCCTGCTGCCACGGTATACGGCCAAGGCGAGCGCAAGTCGGGGACTGGTGCTCCGGCCGCTCACGGACGTTAAGGCGAGCAGGAGCATTGTCGCCTTGGCGCGCCAGGAAGTTGCCGCACGGGCCACGATCAAGGGCGTCCTCGACATGCTCGAAAGCGAAGCGGCCGGCATTGCCAGGGAGCTCGACGGGTCCGGCCCAGGCCCCCGGGGACCGGCGCGGGCTGACGGCGGTAGTCCGCAACAATCGGGAGGAGGCGCTTAACCCGGCAGGGAACGGCGTGCAGCGGCACTGGGTGCACATAGACTTTGGTCCATGAGTGACACCACCCACATTGCGACAGACAACACCCCGGACATCAAGCCCCGCAGCCGGGTCGTCACCGACGGCATCCATGCGGCGCCCGCCCGTGGCATGTTCCGCGCGGTCGGCATGGGCGACGACGACTTTGCCAAACCCCAAATTGGTGTCGCCAGTTCATGGAACGAAATCACCCCCTGCAACCTCTCGTTGAACCGCTTGGCGCAGGGTGCCAAGGAAGGTGTCCACGCAGGCGGCGGGTTCCCGATGCAGTTCGGCACCATCTCCGTTTCCGACGGAATTTCGATGGGGCACGAAGGCATGCACTTCTCGCTCGTCTCCCGCGAGGTCATTGCCGACTCCGTGGAGACCGTCATGCAGGCCGAGCGCATTGACGGCTCCGTGCTGTTGGCCGGCTGCGATAAGTCCCTTCCGGGGATGCTCATGGCGGCTGCGCGCCTGGACCTCGCGTCGGTCTTCCTTTACGCCGGCTCCATCATGCCGGGCTGGGTGAAGCTTGAGGACGGCTCCGAAAAGGAAGTCACCCTCATTGACGCTTTCGAAGCGGTGGGTGCCTGCGCGGCCGGCAAGATGAGCATGGAAGACCTCACCCGCATCGAAAAGGCCATTTGTCCTGGCGAGGGTGCATGCGGCGGCATGTACACGGCAAATACGATGGCCTGCATCGGCGAAGCCCTGGGCATGTCCCTTCCGGGTTCCGCAGCCCCGCCCTCGGCAGACCGCCGTCGTGACGACTTTGCCCGGAAGTCCGGCGAGGCCGTCGTCAACCTGTTGCGCCTGGGCATTACCGCCCGCGACATCATGACCAAGAAGGCCTTCGAAAACGCCATCGCCGTGACCATGGCCTTTGGCGGTTCCACCAACGCGGTGTTGCACCTCCTGGCCATCGCCCGCGAGGCCGAGGTTGAACTGACGCTGGACGATTTCAACCGGATCGGCGACAAGATCCCGCACCTGGGCGACCTCAAGCCCTTCGGCCGCTACGTCATGACCGACGTGGACAAGATCGGTGGCGTGCCGGTGATCATGAAGGCACTGCTCGACGCCGGCCTGCTGCACGGTGACTGCCTCACGGTCACGGGCAAGACACTGGCCGAGAACCTCGCCTCGATCAACCCGCCGGACCTTGACGGCAAGATCCTCCGCGCGTTAGACAATCCGATCCACAAGACCGGCGGTATCACCATCCTCCACGGTTCCATGGCTCCGGAAGGTGCTGTCGTGAAGAGCGCCGGCTTCGATGCCGACGTCTTTGAGGGCACGGCCCGCGTGTTCGAGCGCGAGCAAGGCGCCCTGAATGCCCTGGACAACGGCGAAATCAATAAGGGCGATGTGGTGGTCATTCGCTACGAGGGCCCCAAGGGTGGTCCCGGCATGCGCGAGATGCTGGCCATCACCGGAGCCATCAAGGGTGCCGGCCTTGGCAAGGATGTCCTGCTGCTCACCGATGGCCGTTTCTCGGGCGGTACCACCGGCCTGTGCATCGGCCACGTCGCCCCGGAAGCGGTCGACGGCGGTCCCATCGCCTTCGTCAGGGACGGCGACCGGATCCGGGTGGACATCGCTGCGCGGTCCTTCGACCTCCTGGTCGACGAAGCCGAACTCGAAGCCCGGAAGGTCGGCTGGGAGCCGATGCCGGCCAAGTTCACCAAGGGCGTCCTCGCCAAGTACGCCAAGCTGGTCCACAGCGCCTCCACGGGCGCTTACTGCGGCTGATTCCTGCTGTGGACTCCGGCCGTTTTGAGACGGTCGGAGTCCGGCAGGCGGACATCGCTGTCCAAATAGTGAGATACGATAGTCGTCAATTGACACGTATCTCCCTTAGAGGGAACACTGAACGCATGATCACATTCGTTACCGTCGGCGTCGTCGTCCTTACCAAGCGCGTGGCTTAGCCCGACTGGTTACGAACCGTCACGCGCAAACCCCTCGAAGAGCCGGAAGGCTGAGGGGTTTTTTTATTCCCAAGACCCACCAATGAAGATCCACTAAGGAAGAGTCCGATGAGCAAAGGATCGCCGATCAGCCCCTCGCTGATGGCTGCAAAGTCCGCTGGAGCCCACAAAGCTCCGGAAAAGGTCGACCGTACGGCTGAGGCCGTCGTCGTCGACGCTGCTGCACCTCTCTCTCCTGTACTTGGGCCGAACAACGTTGTACCCCCAACGGTGATGACCGGCTCGCAAGCAATTGTCCGTTCGCTCGAAGAACTCGGCGTGGACGATATTTTCGGTTTGCCCGGTGGCGCGATCCTGCCCACCTATGACCCCTTGATGGCCTCCAGCATGAACCACATCCTGGTCCGTCACGAACAGGGAGCCGGCCACGCCGCGCAAGGCTACGCCATGGTTACCGGACGGGTTGGCGTTTGCATCGCCACCTCGGGCCCGGGCGCCACCAACCTCGTTACCGCCATCATGGATGCCCACATGGACTCCGTGCCGATGGTGGCCATCACCGGCCAGGTCTCCAGTGGAGTCATCGGCACCGATGCCTTCCAGGAAGCGGACATCGTGGGCATCACGATGCCCATCACCAAGCACTCGTTCCTGGTCACCGACCCCAACGACATTCCCCACGTGATGGCTGAGGCGTTCCACCTCGCATCCACGGGCCGTCCCGGCCCCGTGCTGGTGGACATCGCCAAGGACGCCCAAGTTGGCCAGATGACGTTCTCCTGGCCTCCGAAGGTGGACCTGCCCGGCTACCGCCCGGTGGTCCGTGGACACAACAAGCAGGTGCGCGAAGCTGCCAAGCTGATCGCCGCAGCACGCAAGCCTGTTCTCTACGTCGGTGGCGGCGTCGTCAAGGGCCACGCCTCGGCGGAGCTCATGGAGCTGGCCCTGGCAACAGGCGCTCCGGTCGTCACCACACTCATGGCACGCGGTGCCTTCCCGGACTCCCACCCGCAGCACGTCGGTATGCCCGGCATGCACGGATCCGTGTCCGCCGTCACCGCACTCCAGCAGGCCGATCTGCTGATCACGCTCGGCGCAAGGTTTGATGACCGTGTGACGGGCGTGCTCAAGACGTTCGCTCCCTTCGCCAAGGTCATCCACGCCGACATCGACCCCGCGGAAATCTCCAAGAACCGCACCGCCGACGTGCCCATCGTGGGCTCGGTCAAGGAAATCATCCCGGAACTCACCGAGGCCGTGAAGACGCAGTTCGAGCTGAGCGGAACCCCGGACCTGGATTCCTGGTGGGCGTTCCTGGGTAACCTCCGGGACACCTATCCGCTGGGTTGGACCGAGCCCGAGGACGGGCTCACCGCACCGCAGCGCGTGATCAAGCGCATCGGTGAGCTCACGGGTCCCGAAGGCATCTATGTCGCCGGCGTAGGCCAGCACCAGATGTGGGCCGCGCAGTTCATCAAGTATGAGCGCCCCCACGCCTGGCTGAACTCCGGCGGCGCAGGAACCATGGGATACTCGGTTCCGGCTGCCATGGGCGCCAAAGTTGGTGAGCCGGACCGCGTGGTCTGGGCCATCGACGGCGACGGCTGCTTCCAGATGACCAATCAGGAGTTGGCCACCTGCGCCATCAACAACATCCCGATCAAGGTCGCCATCATCAACAACTCCTCGCTGGGCATGGTCCGCCAATGGCAGACACTGTTCTACGAAGGCCGCTACTCAAACACGGACCTGAACACAGGCCACGACACCGTCCGGATTCCGGACTTCGTCAAGCTGGCCGACGCTTATGGCTGCGCGGCCCTGCGCTGCGAGCGTGACGAGGACATCGACGCCACCATCCAGAAGGCCCTCGAAATCAATGACCGCCCCGTGGTGATCGATTTCGTCGTCAGCCCCAACTCGATGGTTTGGCCCATGGTGCCCTCGGGGGTCAGCAATGACCAGATCCAGGTTGCCCGCAACATGACCCCCGAATGGGAAGAGGAGGACTAGGCATGACCCGCCACACACTGTCGGTTCTGGTAGAAGACAAGCCCGGCGTGCTGACCCGCGTAGCCAGCCTGTTCGCCCGGCGCGCGTTCAACATCAACTCCCTTGCTGTGGGACCCACCGAGGTTCCCGGCATGTCCCGCATGACTGTCGTCGTCGACGCCGACGGCGACCTGATCGAGCAGGTCACCAAGCAGCTCAACAAGTTGGTCAACGTGATCAAGATTGTGGAGCTGACTTCTGAATCTTCCGTACAACGCGACCACATCCTGGTTAAGGTACGTGCGGATGCCGCGACACGTCTGCAGGTTACCCAGGCTGCAGACCTGTTCCGTGCCGCCGTCGTCGACGTGTCCACAGACTCGTTGGTGATTGAGGCAACCGGTACCCCCGAGAAGCTCGCAGCGCTGCTTTCAGTGCTTGAGCCGTTCGGCATCCGTGAAATAGTGCAGTCCGGCACCTTGGCCGTTGGACGGGGATCCCGCTCCATGAGTGACAGGGCGCTCCGCTCCGCGTGAGCAGCGTCCAGTACCGCAGCACCATCATCAATATCTAAGAAACCACTCAAGAGGAGTTACGCAAGTGACTGAAATGTTCTACGACGACGACGCAGACCTGTCGATCATCCAGGGCCGCAAGGTAGCCATCGTTGGTTACGGTTCCCAGGGCCACGCCCACGCGCTCAACCTGCGCGACTCCGGCGTCGAGGTAGTCATCGCGCTCAAGGACGGCTCAAAGTCGGCCGCCAAGGCAGAGGACGCCGGCTTCACGGTCAAGAACGTTGCCGACGCCGCCGAATGGGCCGACGTCATCATGATCCTGGCTCCGGACCAGCACCAGCGCTCGATCTTCAACGACTCCATCAAGGACAAGCTGACGGAGGGCAAGGCACTTGCCTTCGCACACGGCTTCAACATCCGCTTCGGTTACATCGAGGCTCCCGCCGGCGTCGACGTCATCCTGATCGCCCCGAAGGCTCCGGGCCACACCGTTCGCCGCGAATTCGAAGCCGGACGCGGTATCCCGGACATCATCGCTGTTGAGCAGGATGCTTCCGGTTCCGCTTGGGACCTGGCGAAGTCCTACGCCAAGGCCATCGGCGGCACCCGCGCCGGCGTCATCAAGACCACCTTCACCGAAGAGACCGAGACCGACCTCTTCGGCGAGCAGTCCGTACTTTGCGGCGGCGTTTCCCAGCTGGTCCAGTACGGCTTCGAAACCCTGACCGAAGCCGGCTACCAGCCGCAGATCGCCTACTTCGAGGTACTTCACGAGCTCAAGCTCATCGTTGACCTCATGTGGGAAGGTGGCATCGCCAAGCAGCGCTGGAGCGTTTCCGACACCGCAGAGTACGGCGACTACGTCTCCGGCCCGCGCGTCATCACCCCCGAGGTGAAGGAAAACATGAAGGCTGTCCTCGCGGACATCCAGAGCGGTGCTTTCGCCAAGCGCTTCATCGACGACCAGGACAACGGCGGCGTCGAGTTCAAGGAGCTGCGTGCCAAGGCAGAGCAGCACCCGATCGAAGAGGTCGGCCGCGAGCTCCGCTCGTTGTTCTCCTGGCAGCAGCAGGACGCTGACTACGTCGAAGGTTCCGCAGCCCGCTGATCGCCTGACCGGCAACAGCCCTGTAACAGACGCCCGTCCGGCAAAACAGCCGGGCGGGCGTCGCCGTATCACAGGCGCTTTTCCCTCGGTAATGCCCGCTGCCTGAGCTGTGAACTTCTTCACAACGCCTCGGGTCGGTCCGTAACATCCCTCCCCGGCACCGGAAACAGCGCCCGGATTCGATATTCTGGGCTGGTCCCGGAGCCGTGCCCGGGCCACGCATCCGCTCCTTGTCCAGTTCTGTCCCAAAGTTGTCCAAAGTAAGGTGCCACCCCGTGTCAGCCAGCAAACCCGTCGTCCTCCTCGCCGAGGAACTTTCGCCCGCCACCGTCGAGGCATTGGGCCCGGACTTTGAAATCCGCCAGACCGACGGTGCCGACCGTTCCCAGCTGCTGTCCGCAATCGCCGACGTCGACGCCATCCTGGTCCGCTCGGCCACGCAGGTGGATGCCGAAGCGATCGCCGCTGCCAAGAACCTCAAGATCATCGCCCGCGCCGGCGTTGGACTGGATAACGTGGACATCAAGTCCGCAACGCAGGCCGGCGTCATGGTGGTCAACGCCCCGACGTCGAACATCGTCTCGGCAGCTGAGCTGACCGTAGGCCACATCCTCAGCCTGGCCCGACACATTCCGCAGGCCAGCTCGGCGCTGAAGAACGGCGAGTGGAAGCGCTCCAAGTACACCGGCATCGAACTCTTCGAGAAGAAGATCGGCATCATTGGCCTGGGCCGCATCGGTGCCCTGGTCGCAGCCCGCCTGCAGGGCTTCGAGACCGAAATCCTCGCGTACGACCCCTACATCACGTCTGCCCGCGCAGCCCAGTTGGGTGTCAAGCTTGTTACCCTCGATGAATTGTTGGAAAACTCCGACTTCATCACCATCCACATGCCCAAGACACCCGAGACGGTGGGGATGCTGGGAGCGGATGCGTTCGCGAAGATGAAGGAATCGGCGTACGTCATCAACGTTGCCCGTGGTGGCCTGGTGGACGAGGAAGCCCTCTACACCGCCCTGAAGGAAGGCCAGATTGCTGGCGCCGGCGTGGACGTCTTCGTCAAGGAGCCGAGCACGGACCTCCCGTTCTTCGAGCTCGATAACGTGGTGGTAACCCCGCACCTTGGAGCATCAACGGATGAGGCCCAGGAAAAGGCCGGCGTTTCCGTCGCCAAGTCCGTCCGCCTTGCCCTGGCCGGCGAGCTCGTACCGGACGCCGTTAACGTCGCCGGTGGGGTCATTGCGCCGGACGTCCGTCCGGGCATCCCGCTGATCGAAAAGCTCGGCCGGATCTTCACCGCCCTGACCCACGCTTCCCTCACGCAGATCGACGTCGAGGTGGCAGGCGAGATCGCTGCGCTGGACGTCAAGGTGCTTGAACTCGCTGCGCTGAAGGGCGTTTTCGCTGATGTGGTCACCGAACAGGTCTCCTACGTCAACGCCCCGGTCATCGCCGAGCAGCGCGGCATCAACACCCGCCTCATCACCACCCCGGACGCTGAGGACTACCGCAATGTCCTGACCATCCGCGGAGCCCTCAGCGACGGTTCGCAGATCTCTGTTGCCGGAACACTGACAGGTCCCAAGCAAGTGGAGAAGCTCGTGGGCGTCAACGGCTACGACGTCGAAATCCCCATTAGCGAGCACCTGGTGGTAGTGGCGTACGCGGACCGTCCCGGCGTCATCGGCACCATCGGCCACATCCTGGGCATGAACAACATCAACATCGGCGGCATGCAGGTTGCACGCCAGACCGAGGGCGGACAGGTCCTTGCGCTCCTGACCATCGACAGCTCCGTTCCGCAGCAGGTCCTTGAAGCCATCAAGGCCGGGATCGGCGCAGACATGGTCCGGGAAGTGGACCTGGAGGACTAGGACTGATCCGAATCAGCTGATGTTCGCGTGCCTGCGACACACCCTTAGGCACGCTGGAGTGGCCGGTCTGCTTACAATGGCTGGGTCCGGGATTCGGACCCGGCAGCAGGCCGGCCACAACTTTTTGCACATACAGCCCGGTATTCCCCTGCGTTCCACGCAAAATGCCGGACCATGTGTGCGCGCCCGCAATCAAGGTCTCAGGGAGCCCAATGAACGCCGTCCAAAGGTTCATCAGAAGCCGTGTGCTGCTGCTGACCGCGGCCATTTTGATCGTCGCCATGTGTTTGTCCGTCCTAGTTCAGAGCCAGTCACAGGCAGCCCTGAACCGTACAGTGGACGAGAACTCGCGGGGACTCTACGACATCCTGGTCCAGGCAAAGCCTGACCAGTCCCAAGACGGCGACGGCGGTGCATTGATCCAGCCGGAAATCGCCAACGGTCAGGGCGGCATCAGCTTTGATCAACTGGAGAAGATCCGCGGCATGGGCCAGACGGCCGTTGCGGCGCCCATCAGCCTGGTCTCGCGCGTGTCCCAGAACCTGGAAGCCCCCCGGCTCAACGCCATGGACTACCTGGGATATAACGCTGGCCTTGCCGGGGCAGTAACTGCGGGGGACCCCTCCGCCATGGATTCAAGCAAGTGGCCTGCAGCCGAATCCGTGCTGTCCGATACCCCCAAGAAATACCGCCTGACGGCATCGGCGACCAGCTCTGACGGCGTCAACCAGCAGACCCTTTTCAAGACCAGTGCCGAGGGCACCTTGGGCAAGGGCCGCCTGGTGCAGGAACAGGCTGCCGGCGGCACGAACGTCCGGATCGCCGGGCCTGATGGCGAGACCGGGGTCAAGTTCCCCGCCCCGGCCCTCGGGTCCGAGCACAACCTCTTCAACCTTTCCGTGGCGCTTCCCCTGGCACCCGAGGTGACCGAGTCCGTCGTCGCCGTCGATCCCGCAGCCGAACGGGCCCTCCTCGGCTCGGCCGGCGATTTCCTGGCGCCGCTTGAAAAGGCACCGCCGGCAGATGCCCGCGACGCCGGAGCCATCGGACGCCACTTCGAAAGCCTCTTCACCACGGGCCTGAGCATGAAACAGCTGGAGGAAGGCCCGGACTTCCTGGGCGTCAAGCTCAAATACTGGGCACCCCTCATGACGCAGTACCAGCAGGCCAAGCGTGACGGCCTGCTGACGAACGACTCCAAGGCGATCCCGCTGATCGTGCGGACGGGCACTTCCCTGGACCTGCAGTATTCGGTCAAGATCGAGGAACTCGACGCGAGCGGCAAAGTAGTCAAGGACGTCGGAACGGTGACCCGGTCCCTGGACAAGGATTACCTCCCGTTCGTTTCCAAGTCCCCGTTCGCCCTGGAGTGGCCCGGTTCCACCGACCACAGCCAACTGCTGGGCAGCACGGCCTCGTTCAGCCAGGGTTTGTACAACCCGGCGACGTGGAGCACCGCCTTCGCTGCTGCGCCGCAATACAAGGACGGCGACGACGCCGCCAACGGCGCCTCAGACAAGAGCGCTACGCCGGGGGACTGGGTCACCGTCAACCGTTTGCCGGAGAAGTCCTCCTTCGGAGCGCCTGTGGACCAGACCCAGCGCAAGCCCGTCGATGAGCGGTCGTACCGGGAAGACCTGGAAACAGGCAAGAAGCCTGCTGCTCCTTTGCCCATGGTGTACGGCACCTTTGATCCGGCAGCCGTCCAGGCCGCAGCCGGTGACGTCAACAAACTGCCTTTGGGTGGCTACGACCCCGCGCCGATGACACTGAGCAAGGACGCCAACGGCAAGGACGTCGAGGGCACGGCCCTGAAGCCTTCCTTGAGCGCTACAGGCCTGGTAAGCCAGTCCGCCGGCGCCATCACGGACTACTACGGCCTGGCCGCAGCCCGCGGTTACGACTCCAACGCCAACGTGATCGACGCCGTCCGGGTCCGCGCCAACGCGGCCGGCAACTGGAAAACAGCCCAGCCCGAGGTTGAGAAGCTGGCCACCCAGATCCGTGAACTCGGCCTCGAAGCCACCGTGGTGGCCGGGTCCGCCCGCGAAGACGCCAACATCTTTGTTCCCGGCTACAGCAAGGACGACGCCGGTAAGGAGTCACCACTGGGCACCGTCCAGCAGTCTTGGGTACGCCAGGATGCTGCTGACGCTGTTTCCGGGTCCCTGACCGGGACCAACATCACCCTCCTGTTCCTGACGCTGTTGGGCGCCACGCTGCTGACCGGCGCCTCGACCGTGAGCTACATCCGCCAGCGGAGAAGCGAAGCCGGCATTCTGCGGGCCATGGGCTGGACCCAGAAACGGATCCGGTCCTGGGTCCTGGAAGAGTTCGCCGTGGGCGCCGCGGCGCTGACGGTCGCCGGGGTGGTCCTCAGCCTCCTGAGCTGGAACATTGCAACCGTGATCGTCTCCGCGACCATGCTGGTCATCTACGTCGGAGCTGCCTTGTTGGCCGCCCAACAGCTGCGCCACCGCGTAGTGGTTGACCAGGAACCGCAGCATGACGAACGACTGGTCACCGTGGACTCGCCGTTGACGTTCGCGAACAGGCAGCTCACCACCAACAGGTTCAACTCGATCTCGCTGGCCGTGGCTGTTGGCGTATTCGGCGCCGCGGTAGGTGCCCTGATCGCCCTGCTGATCGACATTCCCCGCGCGGCCGGTGCCAGCGCACTGAGTGGCCTCGCGGCCGCCAGCATTGCGGCGCCCAGCGTGATCCTCGCCGTCTTCGGCGTCGTGGTTGGGCTGCTCTTGACGCTTGTCACTGGCCGGTTCGAGCTTCATGCCAAGCGGGAATACCTGGGCACGCTACGGGCCATGGGTTGGAACCCGGACATGTTGGGACAGGTCCGCTTCTTCGAAAATGCACTGGTGGGCACGGTGGCACTTCCCCTGGGCGTCCTCGGCGCGCTGGGCCTGGGTCTGCTCCTTGCCCCCTACGCGGCCCTTTGGGCCGGACTGGCCGGTCTGCTGGCCGTAATTTGCTGGATTCCGATTGCAACGAAAGTAGTCAAATGACTGACAACCTCAACCCCGAGCTGGCGGCCACCCCGGAATCCACGGAAGAGTCGCTGCAGACCCGCGCCAACACGATCGTGCGGGCAGCGGACCACGCCACGCCCCTGGAACTGAGCCGCGTCACCATCCACTACGGTGGCGACAAAGGCGGAGCCGAGGAAGTCGACGTCGTCGATGACTTCAACTTGACGCTGCACGCCGGTGAGATGCACTGCATCGCCGGCCGAAGCGGCTCCGGCAAGACCAGCATCCTGACGGTCAGCGCCGGACTTACGCTGCCGACGTCGGGCAAGGTCTTCTGGGAAGGCGTGGCGCTGGACACGATGGGCGACGACGAAATCGCGGACCGCCGTCGTGCCCTCATCGGTTACGTAGACCAGGGCGGTGCCCTGATCGACGGCATGAGCGCGTTGGAGAACGTCCTGCTTCCCGCCGTACCCGATGGCGAAGTGGAGCAGCGCACGGAAATGGCCAAGGACCTTTTGGACCTGGTTGGCCTGGGCCGTCGAATGCGGCACCGTCCCGCCCAGCTTTCAGGTGGCGAACGCCAGCGCGTGGCCATTGCTCGTGCACTGATCCTGGGCACCCGTGTCCTGGTGGTGGATGAGCCCACTGCCAGCCTCGACCGTGCCGCGGCCAACCGCATTATCGGAATCCTGAAGGACACCACCAGCGACGGCATCGCCGTCATGGTTGCTTCCCACGACCACGAGTTGGTCCGCCTCAGCGATACGCTAACCGAACTTAACTAAGCTCTTTCATCCGAAATAAAGGTAACTTTTTAGAGTGACGTCTCCAGAGAAATCCCCGTTCTACATCACCACCGCAATCAGCTACCCCAACGGCGTGCCGCACATCGGCCACGCCTACGAGGTCATTGCGACAGATGCCATGGCGCGCTTCAAGCGGCTTGATGGCCATGAAGTGTTCTTCATGACCGGAACGGACGAGCACGGGCTCAAGATGCAGCAGTCCGCGGAGAAGGAAGGCATCACTGCCAAGCAGCTCGCGGACCGCAACTCTGCGGCGTTCAAGCAGATGAGCCAGGATCTGGGCATCTCGCATGACCGCTTCATCCGCACCACGGACCAGGACCACTACGCCGCCTCGCAGGCCATCTGGAAGAAGATGGAAGCCAACGGCGACATCTACCTGTCCAAGTACGAGGGCTGGTATTCGGTCCGCGACGAGGCGTACTACGTCGAGGACGACACGGTGGTCAAGGAGGACGGCCTCCGTTACTCCAAGGAAACAGACACGCTGGTGACCTGGACGGCTGAGGAGAGCTACTTCTTCCGGCTCTCCAACTACCAGGACAAGCTCCTGGAGCTCTACGGCGAGCAGCCGGAGTTCGGTGCTCCCCAGTCCCGTTTCAACGAGGTCATCAGCTTCGTCAAGCGCGGTCTCGAAGACCTGTCCATCAGCCGCACCACCTTTGACTGGGGTGTTCCGGTCCCGGGCGATGAGAAGCACGTCATGTATGTCTGGGTGGACGCACTGACCAACTACCTCACTGGCGTGGGGTACCCGGACGTCGAGTCCGAATCGTTCAGGAAATTCTGGCCGGCCGACGTCCACGTGATCGGCAAGGACATTTCGCGGTTCCACGCCATCTACTGGCCCGCGTTCCTGATGAGTGCCGGCCTGGAATTGCCGAAGCGCGTCATGATCCATGGCTTCCTCACCAACAACGGCGTCAAGATGTCCAAGTCCCTGGGCAACGTGGTGGCGCCGCAGGATTTCGTGGCGCAGTACGGCCTGGACCAGTGCCGATACTTTTTCCTCCGCGAAGTTCCGTTCGGCGCTGACGGCAATTACAACCACGAAGCGATCGTGGGCCGGATGAACTCCGACCTCGCCAACAACTTCGGAAACCTCGCTCAGCGTTCGCTGTCCATGGTGGCGAAGAACTGCGAGGGCATGGTACCCACGCCCGGTGCGTTCACGGACGAGGACACCGCCCTGCTGGCCCGGGCCGGTGAACTGTTGGACATCGCTCGCTCGGCGTTCGACAAGCAGGAATTCAGCCGCGCCCTCGAAGCCATCTGGGCCGTGCTGGGCGATACCAATGCCTACTTCGCCGATCAGGCCCCCTGGGTGCTGCGTAAAACGGACGTCGAACGGATGAACACTGTCCTTTACGTCACCTTGGAAGTGGTCCGGATTGTAGCGATCCTCGCCCAGCCTGTGATGCCGTCGTCGTCGGCGAAGCTTCTCGAGGTCCTTGGGCAGCCGGAAGGCGAGGCCCGACAGTTCGCTGCGATCGCCACGCCGATCGTCGCGCGCACGGAACTGCCGGCACCTGCACCGGTCTTCCCGCGCTTCGAGGAACCCGCCGAGGCCTAGCAGCGCTCTTCCACGAACCATCCCCATCAGCGGAACGCTCCCGCATTTCCACCGGCAGGACCGGAGGAAATGCGGGAGCGTTCCGCTTTAAGGGCTATTTGGTGATGGAGCGTCAGGCGGTGGCAAGCCCTTCGACAGGTGACAACCGTGCCGCACGCCGGGCCGGAATCACTGATGCGAGCAGCCCGGCCACCACGGCCACACCGAAGACGGCCAGCAGTTGCAGCCATGGCACAGCGGGAACGACGGTCGCCACACCGCCGAGGGTGGCCTGCGCGCCGAGCCAGCCGTAGACGATGCCCATCCCGGCCCCCAGGAGGGCGGACACTCCCGCAACCAGCACGGCTTCGATAGCCAGCATCCCGCGGAGTTGGCCCTTGGTCAGCCCCAGGGCACGAAGCAGCGAGTTTTCGCGGGTCCGTTCAAGGACCGAGAGTGACAAGGTATTTGCCACGCCGATCAAGGCAATGACCACAGCCACGCCCAGCAAGCCTGTGACCACCAGCAGGAGGACATCGATGATGCTGTTGAACGTCACACGTTCGATCGCCGCTCCGCTGACAGTGCGTTCCGGTATGCCGAGGGCCGACGCGATCTCCTTTTGGATGGCCTGAACCCGGTCCGCCGAGACGGCGTCGTCCAGCTTCACCCACACCATGCCCGGGGTTTCCGGCAGCGCCGCCGAAGCAATGCTGGATGCTTCAACGAAGGCAGGGACGTTCCGGGTACGCAGCACCTTCGATTCGAGCGAAACATCGCCGCCAGTCGTTCCAATGCTTGCCCGGCCGGCCACCGAGTCTTCAGGCAGGTACACCACGCCAGGAGAAGGCTTCAGGTTGATATCCCGCAACACCGATCCTGCATCAGCTGCCGGGAGGGCATAGATGGTCCCTCCGCCATCGGGAGTAGCCTCGTCCTTCAAGGTTCCCACCGCCTGCAGCAGGACCGCAGCGCTGACGCCGTCGAGCGTTTTGATCCTGTCCACTGCCTGGGAAGGGTCGGCGGTGCCGTCCACGGCAGTCTGGGCGGAGAGGTCAACGGGGTAGTTCTCGGCAAGGGTGTCGTTGAAGGCCTGTCGCGACGTCGCCGCGCCGGTCATCATGAGCGACACCAGGGTCACGCCAATCAGCAAGGCCGCAGCAGTCGCCGAAGTACGCGCCGGGTTGCGGGTGGCATTGACGGCGGCAAGCCTGCCGGGCACGCCGGCCGGTGCCGCGAGCCGGCCAGCCAAAGCGACCACCGAGGGGATGAAGAGGGAGGAGCAGAGCAGGATGCCCACGAACGACGCTGCGCCACCCAGCAACGCAACGGGCAGCGCCACGTTTAAGCTCCCGTATGCCAGCAGGCCGGCGCCGCCCAACAAAGCCAGCAACCCAATGACGAGGCGCAGTTTGCCACGCCGGTTCCGGACGGACGCGTCATCGGCGGGCCGCAAAGCGGCAAGAGGCGCCACAGCGGTCGCCGCCTTTGCGGGCACCAACGCCGCAACTACGGTCAACAGGGTTCCGGCCACCAAGCCGGCAATAATGGCCGACGGCGGAACCGCCAGCGTCGCGAAGGCCTGCTCCGGTTGGGACTTGGCCCAGGCGATCAAGGCTGTCATCAGGCCGGTGGCGGCAAGGACGCCCAGCACCGAGGAGACGAATCCGACCGCGAGGGCTTCGAGCATGACAGACCCGCGGATCTGGGAACGCCCGGCGCCCAGGCAGCGCAGCAGTGCCAGTTCCCGTGTCCGTTGAGCTACCAGGACCGAGAAAGTGTTGGCCACTACCAGGGTGGATACGAGGATGGCCACTCCAGCGAAGGCGAGCAGGACCACCGTCAACTGGTCCTGTCCGGCACTGAGCATGGCGACTGTCGAGGTGACCTTCTCCTGGGCCGTTTCGACGACAGGCGACACCGCCCCGGCAGCTTCCATCCTGTGGGAGATGTAGTCCTTCGCCGCGGACACGTCCTCCCCGGGTTTGAGTGCGAACTGCAGACCCGTATACCCGGCCCCGGCGTCCTGCACAGCGTTGAGCACCGTCTCGGAGGCAAGCAACTGGGCTGCCGAGGACGAGAAAGGATCATTCGTGGCCTGGATCAGCCCCGTAATGGTCACCTTCGCGTTCTTGACCGGGCCCGCCCCGTGCAACTCAAGCGTGCTGCCGACGGTAAGCCCCAGATGCCCTGCAGTCTTGACATCAACAGCAGCTTCCAGAGCCTGCGAAGGCATGGAACCGGAGGAGAGGACAGCGCCCTCCAAGGAGGCTGGGGCTGCATTCCGAAGGCGGCCGAATTGCTCACCTCCGCCGGCCTGGAAGGTCACATACGTGGACCGCTCCGCGTAGCTGTCTGCCACAGCAGGTGAAGAAACAGCAGCATCCACTGCAGCCTGGGTGAACGGTTCGCCGTTCTTGGACGTCGCCACGAGATCCGCTTTACGGTAGGCCTCGCCAATACTCGCACCCAAGGAGGCATTGGTGCTTGCGCCCACCATGAGGGTGGCAGCGAGGAACATCACCGACAACATCACGGCAAGTCCGATCGCCACGAACCGCCGGTAGTGCGTCGTCAGTTGGGACAGTGCAACACGCAACATGCCTTACGCCCCCAGCTTGCCAAGGGCGGCCAGGACGGAATCTGCTGTGGGGTCGTGGATTTCTCCCACCAGGCCACCGTCGCTCATCAGCACCACCCGGTCCGCGTAGCTTGCGGCCACGGGATCGTGGGTGACCATGATGATGGTCTGGCCCATTTCCTGGCTGCTCCGGCGAAGCAAAGCAAGAACTTCGCCGCCGGCCTTCGAGTCCAGGTTGCCGGTAGGTTCGTCACCGAAGACGACGTCGGGACGGGTCAACAGCGCCCGGGCTACTGCCACGCGCTGCTGCTGGCCTCCGGAGAGCTCATGTGGACGGTGCTTCAGGCGATCCTTCAGGCCAAGCGTGCTGACAACGGTATCCAGCCACCCGGCGTCGGCCGTTGTGCCCGCCAACGCGAGTGGAAGCGTGATGTTCTGCTCTGCCGTGAGCGTGGGCACCAAGTTGAAAGCCTGGAAGACAAAGCCGATCCTTTCACGCCTCAGTGCGGTGAGCTGCCGGTCGTTGAGACCGGTCAACTCCGTGCCGCCCAGCACGATGCGGCCGGAATCCGCCGAGTCCAGGCCTGCCAGGCAATGCATAAGGGTGGACTTGCCCGAACCCGAGGGTCCCATGATGGCCGTGAACTTCCCTGCATCGAAACTCACCGACACCCGGTCCAGGGCTGTAACGCTCGTATCGGCGCGCCCGTAGCTTTTGGTCAGCTCGAAAGCTTCGACGGCGGGACGGGCCTGGGCAGCGTCCGATCCCTCGGGCCGGTTGGTTCCTGAAGGGTGGGGGAGAGGCGTGAATGTTGTCATGCTTCCACGCTAGGGTTCGGTGCACCCCGGCCGGATCGGGCCGGGGACCGATTCCCGGGCACGTCAACTCATACCGTGGTCTGAGCCCGGCAGGAACCCGGGATGAGGCTAAGCCCCCGGCGCAACCACGCCTGTCTCGTAAGCGATGACCACGACCTGGACGCGGTCCCTGGCGCCGAGCTTGGCCAGGATGTGACCCACATGGGTTTTCACAGTGGCTTCGGATAAGAACAACCCCGCTGCGATCTCCGGGTTCGACTGCCCCTGGGCGATCAGTTGGAACACTTCGCGCTCGCGGGCAGTGAGGCTCTCGACGGCCGCAGCGTGCTGGCTCTGCTCGGGCGTCTGGGTCCTCAGGAGCGGCGCCACATGGTCCAGCAAGCGACGGGTGGTGGACGGTGCGATCACAGCGTCGCCACGGTAAACGGTGCGGATCGCTTCCAGGAGCTCTTCGGGCGGGGCGTCCTTGAGCAGGAACCCGCTCGCGCCCGCCTGGATGGCCGCCAGGGCATACTCATCCAGGTCAAAGGTGGTCAGGACAACGATCTTGACCTCTGCGCGCTGCGAGCCCGCGGGTTGGCTTGCTGCCTGCTCCAGGATGCGCCGGGTTGCTTCGATGCCGTCCATCCCGGGCATGCGGACATCCATGAGGACGACGTCGGCCGCTGTGGCGCTCAAGGCCTGGACGGCCTCGATGCCGTTCGCCGCCTCGGCCACGACTTCGAGATCCGGCTGGGAGTTGATCAGCATGCCAAATCCCGAGCGGACCAGGTGTTGGTCGTCCACCAGGGCAACCCGAATGGGCGCAGGAACGTCGGACATGGGTTAGGCCTCCGAATAGGGGATGAATGCGGACACGCGGAAACCACCGCCCTGTTCCGGGCCTGCGGTCAAGGAACCATCGTAGAGGGACACGCGCTCGCCCATGCCTCGCAGGCCGTTGCCGCCACCTGCCGCCGGCGGATCAGCGGAGGCTCCCCGGCCGTCGTCGACGATGTCCAGCTGCAGGCCCCGGCCTTGCCAGGCGAGCATCACCCGTGCGCTGGCCTTGGGGCCCGCATGCTTGATGACGTTGGTCAGTGCCTCCTGGATGATGCGGTAGGCGGTCAGCTCCGCCCCGGCGGGAAGCGCCCTGCGGGGGACACCGCTTTGGTCGAAGGCAACCTGCAGCGTCGCGGCGCGGAAACCCAAAAGGAGCTCATCCAGGTCGGAAAGCCGGGGTTGCGGGCGGGTGGGGGAGTCGTCGTCGGAGCGGAGGACGCCCAACAGCCGTCGCATTTCGGCCAGGGAATCCCTGCCTGTGGCGGCAATGGTGGCCAGCGCTTCGGTGGCGAGTTCGGGCTTCGCTGCGGCTGCGTACCGTGCGCCGTCTGCCTGGGTAATGATCACGGACAACGAGTGGGCCACGATGTCGTGCATTTCCCGCGCGATATGGGATCGTTCGTCAGCTGCTGCCAACTGGCGCTCCTGCTGCTGTTCTACTTCAAGGCGCCGCGTGCGGTCCTCCAATGCCTGGAGCTGGAGCCGTCGGACGCGGGTGAGGTCTCCCAACGTCCAACTCACCAGCACCAGCATCCAAATCAGCACCGTATAGAGGGCCCCGATGGTGAGGCCCATGATGCCCGACTCGGCACTGCTGGAGAACTCGCGTGTGGTCAGCATGATGCCGCCAAGCATCCCTGCGAGCAATACTGTCCGGCTTGCCCAGGCCGGTCCGTAAGCGGCGGTGGCGTAAATGACGAGTGGAACTGCGATCTGGCCCGCCACGGGTTCCGCACCCACCGCCCACTGGACCAGGCACACAAGGATAACGACGACGGCGGCCATGGCGGGCCGGGTGCGTCGCCAAGCAAGGGGTAACAGCAGGCTGCAGGAAAGGAGGGCGAGCCACGGGTGCCCGGCAAGGAGATACACCGGCCCAAAGAGCAGGATCAGGAGGCACGTAGCCGTAAGGTCCACTTTGAAGCGGTTGACCCGGAACCATTCGTATATTGCATGCCTGCTATCCACGCATACGACTCTATGCGGAGCCGGACCGTCCGGGCATCATGCCGTGGTCTTAACCCTGGGCCGACACTCTGTTCGCAGAGTGAGACGATTTTGACCAGCATGTGGATTGCTTGGCTAGATAGACGTATGAGTGCAACGTCCATCAATCTCGCTGTCATCCCTGGCGACGGCATTGGCCCAGAGGTCATCGCCGAAGCCGTCAAGGTCCTGGAAAAGGCCGTCGCCGCCGAAGGCGTCTCCCTTGAGCTGACCAACTACAAGCTCGGTGCCCAGCACTGGCTTGAGACCGGCGAGACCCTTCCCGACGAGGTCCTGGCAGACCTGCGCACCCGTGATGCCATCCTTTTCGGGGCCGTGGGCGCTGCACCCGGCGATACCCGCATCCCGTCGGGCATCATCGAACGCGAGATGCTCCTCAAGCTCCGCTTCACCCTTGACCACTACGTGAACCTGCGCCCATCCCGGCTGTACGGAACCGTCGGCAGCCCCCTGGCCAACCCCGGAACGATCGACTTCATCGTGGTCCGCGAAGGTACCGAGGGTCCCTACGTGGGCAACGGTGGAACCTTGCGAGGCGGCACTCCGCACGAAGTTGCCACCGAGGTCTCCCTCAACACGGCACACGGCGTCGAGCGTGTTGTCCGCGATGCCTTCCGCCGCGCCAGCGAGCGTCCGCGCAAGCACGTCACTCTCGTCCACAAGCACAACGTGCTCGTCTTCGCCGGGCATTTGTGGAAGCGGACCGTCGAGGCAGTGGCCAAGGAATTCCCCGAGGTCACCCACGACTACCTGCACATTGACGCCGCCACCATCTTCATGGTGACCGAGCCCTCCCGCTTCGACGTCATCGTCACCGACAACCTCTTCGGCGACATCCTCACCGACCTCGCCGCTGCCGTCACCGGCGGCATTGGTCTGGCGGCATCGGGCAACATCAACATGGACCGCACAGCACCGTCCATGTTCGAACCCGTCCACGGCTCCGCTCCGGATATCGCCGGACAGCAGAAAGCCGACCCCACCGCGGCCATCCTCTCCGCAGTGCTCCTTCTGGACCACCTTGGCTACACCACGGCGGCCCGCAAGATCGAAGCGGCAGTAGTCGCCGACGTCGAAAGCCGCACCGGCGAGCCGCGCAGCACAGCTGCCATTGGCGACGCCATTGCGGCCGCACTTTAGGCCCAAATCTCAGGCGTAAGCTTGTCTTGAATTATTTACCTGCTTCCCTGGTCCATCGCTGAACCCCACCCTTCGGGGCCGCGTTCGCCCTGCCAGGTAGCTGACTGTGGAGGAAACATGACTCAGACTGCCCATGGCGTCGAATTCAGCCAGCAGCTTTCGGAAACACCGAAGTCTGCTGAGGAGCGTGCAGCCATCCTGGCGAACCCGGGATTTGGCGACTACTTCACCGACCACACCGCCGTCGTCGACTACAAAGTCGACGCCGATGGCAATGGCGGTTGGCAGAACGCCCGGATCGAGCCCTACGGACCGATTTCCCTTGACCCGTCGGCTGCGGTCCTGCACTACGGCCAGGAGATCTTCGAGGGCCTCAAGGCCTACCGCCACGCTGACGGTTCTGTCTGGACTTTCCGTCCGGAGGCCAACGCCGCCCGCCTCAACAAGTCTGCCCGCCGGCTCGCCCTTCCGGAACTGCCGGAGGAATACTTCCTCGGTGCCATCCGTGAACTCGTCCAGGCCGACCAGGAATGGGTTCCGTCGGGCGACGGCGAAGCCCTTTACCTGCGTCCGTTCATGATCGCCACCGAGGCTTTCCTTGGCGTTCGTGCTGCCCGCGAGGTGTCCTTCCGCGTCATTGCTTCACCCGCCGGTAACTACTTCGGTGGCGAGCTCAAGCCGGTCTCCATCTGGATCTCCCGCGAATACGCCCGCGCCGGCCGCGGCGGTACCGGCGCAGCCAAGTGCGGCGGCAACTACGCGGCTTCCCTGATTGCACAGCAGGAAGCTGAAGCGAACGGCTGCAAGCAGGTCCTCTTCCTGGATCACTTCAACGACGATGCCGTGGAAGAACTCGGCGGCATGAACGTCTTCTTCGTCATGAAGGACGGCTCCCTCGTCACCCCTGCCCTGAGCGGCACCATCCTTGAAGGCGTCACCCGCATGTCCGTCATCCAGGTGGCAAAGGACATGGGTCGCGAAGTCAGCGAGCGCAAGATCACCCTGGACGAATGGCGCGACGGCGTCGCCTCCGGTGAGATCACCGAGGTGTTCGCCTGCGGTACCGCTGCTGTGATCACGCCGATCGGTGTCCTCAAGGACGCAACCGAGTTCATCGGCTCCGAAGACGCGAAGGCCGGCGACACCACCATGGCCATCCGCCAGCAACTCCTGGGCATCCAGACCGGAACCGTCGAGGACACCCACGGCTGGCTCACCCGCCTGGTCTAGCCTTCCGAACGTCCCGAAATACCACCGCACGACGGCGGCCCTTCCCTTGGTTATCAAGCGGAAGGGCCGCCGTCCTGCTTCCCGGACGCTCTCTCACGTTCCACCCGTTTGCCTTGGGCGCTCTCTCACGTCCCACCCGTTTGCCTTGGGCGCTCCCTCATGTCCCACCCGCTTCCCTCGGACGCTCTCTCACGTTCCAACTGTTTCCCTAGGATGCTCTCTCACATTCCACCCGTTTGCCTTGGGCGCTCTCTCAGGTCCCACCCGTTTGCCTTGGATGCTCTCTCACGTTCCACCCGTTTGCCTTGGATGCTCTCTCACGTTCCAACTGTTTCCCCCGGATGCTCTCTCACGTCCCGGCCGTTTGCCTTTGACGCTCTCTCAGGTCCCACCGGTTTCCCCCGGATGCTCTCTCGCGTTCCACCCGTTTGCCGTGGATGCTCTCTCACGTCCCGGCCGTTTCCCTTGGATGCTCTCTCACGTCCCACCCGTTTGCCTGGGGCGCTCTCTCACGTTCTGCGTACAAGAGTCCAAAGTGGCCACGAACCGAAGGCGCCGGATATCGCCGTCGAGCATACTTCGGATGTCGGACCAGTGACGGAGATTGGCTGGTAGGGGGTGGGATGTGAGTGAGGGTTGGCTGGTAGGGGGTGGGATGTGAGTGAGGGTTGGTTGGTAGGGGGTGGGATGTGAGTGAGGGTTGGTTGGTAGGGGGTGGGATGTGAGTGAGGGTTGGTTGGTAGGGGGTGGGATGTGAGTGAGGGTTGGGTGGTAGGGGGTGGGATGTGAGAGAGGGTTGGCTGAAAGGGGGTGGGATGTGAGAGAGGATCGGGAAGTGCCAAGATGGGGGAGTGACTTCTGAATCAATGGCGACTTCCGGCAACTCACCTTCCAACAGTTCGACTTCTGGCAACGCATCCTCAGGCAACCCGTCCGCGGGCAGCGCACACAGTGGCGGCGGCTCTTCTTCCCTGCAGCGCAGCAGCGAGTTGACGCGTTTCCGGCTCGCCCCCAACCCGGGGCCGATGAGCTTGAACGGCACCAACTCCTACGTCATCGGTGCGCCCGGTTCCGGCCGCATTGCTGTGGTGGACCCTGGACCCGAGGATGAGCAGCACCTGGCCGAGCTTGCCGCGACCGGACGGGTGGACGTCGTACTGATCACGCACCGGCACGCGGACCACACGGAGGCATCGGCTCGTTTCCACGCTCTGACCGGTGCTCCTGTCCGGGCCGCCTTGGCCGAATACTGCCACGGCGGCGAGCCCCTCCACGATGGCGAAGTCCTCAATGTGGGCGATGTTGAAATCCGCGTGGTTGCCACCCCCGGCCACACCTCCGATTCCGTCTGCTTCCACCTGCCAGGCGATGGCCCCACGGGTTCGGTCCTCACCGGCGACACCATCCTTGGCCGTGGGACCACCGTGCTGGACTATCCGGATGGCAAGCTGGGGGACTACCTCGCAAGCTTGGACCGGCTGGAGGCACTCGGGCCCGCAACCCTGCTGCCGGCCCACGGTCCGGTGCTCCCTGCCCTGGACGTAAAGTGCCGGGAGTATCGCGACCACCGTGAGCAGCGACTGGACCAGATCAGGACAGCCCTTGACCGCCTTGGCCAGGACGCGTCCATCGCGGCAGTCACCGACGCCGTCTATCCCGACGTCGACCCTTCCGTCAGGTGGGCGGCCGAGACATCCGTGGCGGCCCAGTTGGATTACCTGCGAAGCTGAACCGTAACGGTAGGCTTGAGCCCATGCGTATCGCCCGGTTTGTAGTTGATTCTGATCCCCTTTACGGCGTTGTTGAAGGCGAGGCCGGCAGTGAGGAAATCACTGTCATCAACGGCGACCCCTTCTTCAATGGCGTCGAACGTACCCACGTGAAGCACAAGCTCGAGGACGTTCGGCTCCTCGCTCCGATCATTCCGCGCAGCAAGGTGATCGGTGTTGGCCGGAACTTCGCTGAGCATGCCGCGGAACTGGGCAACGAAGTTCCCCAGCAGCCACTGCTGTTCCTCAAGCCCAACACTTCGGTGATCGGCCCGAATGACCCCATCATCCTTCCTGAGTTCTCGGAGGAGGTTTCCTTCGAAGCCGAGCTGTGTGTTGTCATCGGCCGCATCTGCAAGGACGTTCCGGAAGAGCGTGCGGACGATGTCATTTTCGGCTACACCTGCGGCAACGACCTCACGGCCCGCGATGTCCAGAAAACGGACCTCCAGTGGGCGCGAGCCAAGGGCTTCGACACGTCCGCGCCGCTTGGGCCGTGGATCGAGACTGACCTGGATCACGAAGACCTGGCCATCCAGGGCCGGCTGAACGGTGAACTCCGCCAGGACGGCAGCACCAACCAGATGATCCGTGGCGTACGCGAGCTCGTCTCGATCGTCTCGCACGCGTTCACGCTCCTTCCCGGAGACGTCATCATGACAGGCACCCCGGCAGGGGTCGGCCTGGTCAGCGAAGGCGACCGTTTCGAAGTGGAAATCGAAGGCATCGGCCGGCTCTCCAACCCGGTGGTCCGCCGCTAGGCATCCAGCCACAGCCAAACCTCGACGGCGGCACCCACCTTTCGTGCGAAAGGCGAGTGCCGCCGTCGAGCGTTTACGGCCGGGAAACCGAGGCGGTGTCAAGCGGTAAAGTTGGAACCACTATGACTACTGCTTCTGCGTCGAACGCTGCCCCCAGCGCCATCCCTGCCGTCAACGCCGAGACTCCGGTCCGCGTCCGCTTCTGCCCGTCTCCGACGGGAACGCCGCACGTTGGGCTGATCCGAACGGCCCTGTTCAACTGGGCCTACGCACGCCACACCGGTGGCAAGCTGATCTTCCGCATCGAGGATACCGACTCTGCCCGCGACAGCGAGGAGAGCTACCACCAGTTGCTGGACGCCCTCAAGTGGCTCGGCATCAACTGGGATGAAGGCGTTGAGGTCGGCGGACCGCACGAACCGTACCGGCAGTCGCAGCGCGGCGACATTTACCAGGACGTCATCGCCAAGCTCAAGGCCGGGGGACACGTCTACGAGTCGTATTCCACCCCTGATGAGATCGAGGCCCGCCACAAGGCAGCCGGCCGCGATCCCAAGCTCGGCTACGACGGCTTTGACCGCCACCTGACGGAGGAGCAGCTCGCGCAGTTCAAGGCTGAAGGCCGGGAGGCTGTGCTGCGCCTTCGCATGCCGGACGAAGACCTGACCTTCAACGACCTCGTCCGCGGGGAAATCACTTTCAAGGCCGGCTCCGTCCCTGACTTCGCAGTGGTCCGCGCCAACGGCGCCCCGCTGTACACCCTGGTCAACCCGGTGGACGATGCCCTGATGGGGATCACCCACGTCCTGCGCGGCGAGGACTTGCTGAGTTCCACCCCGCGCCAGATTGCGCTGTACCGGGCGCTCTACGCCATTGGGGTGGCCGAGTACATGCCTGAGTTCGGGCACCTGCCGTACGTCATGGGCCAGGGCAACAAGAAGCTCTCCAAGCGCGATCCCGAGTCAAGCCTGTTCCTGCACCGCGAGCGTGGCTTCATCCCGGAGGGCCTGCTCAACTACTTGTCGCTGCTCGGCTGGTCCCTGAGCGCGGATGAGGACATCTTCACGGTGGAGCAGCTCGTGGCCAACTTCGACATCCATGACGTCCTGGGCAACCCGGCACGCTTCGACATCAAGAAGGCCGAAGCCATCAATGGAACCCACGTCCGGATGCTTGCGCCGGAGGACTTCAAGGAGCGGCTGGTTCCCTACCTCCGGGCCGCCGGCTTCGTCGGTGAAATCCTCACCCCCCGGCAGGAGGAGATCCTCGCAGAGGCAGCTCCGCTGGTCCAGGAACGCATCACCCTTCTGGGCGAGGCTCCGGAAATGCTGGCGTTCCTGTTCAAGGCCGATGACGCCATCGACGTCGCGGACGATGCCCGCAAGGGTCTCCCGCAGAACATTGAGGAAGTCCTCGACGCAGCCCTGGCAGCCTTGGAGCCGATCACGGACTGGACTGCCGAGAACATCCAGACTGCGCTCAAGCAGGCGCTGGTCGAGGACCTCGGCATCAAGCCCCGCGCCGCGTTCGGTCCTGTGCGCACGGCCATCTCCGGCCGTCGCATTTCCCCTCCGTTGTTCGAGTCCATGGTGATCCTCGGCAAGGATTCCTCGCTGGCCCGCGTCCGCGCTTTCCGCGGCTAGCAAAGGCCCACGTCATGGCGATCGCAAGCACTTTTGGCACTATCCGCGGTGTCCTGTTCGACATCGATGACACCCTGGTGGACCTTGAGTACGCCATGACCACCGCGTTGCGTGATGTCAGTGAACATCTCCTGCCCGGCCTGGATCAGGCCGGGTGGGTGAAGTTCGGCCGCATCTTCACGCACGAGACCACGCATTTCTATGACCGCTACCTGGCCGGGGAACTGACGTTCAACGAGCAGCGGCTGCTTCGTGGCAGGGCCGCCCTGGGCCATTTTGGCGTGGAGTTGGGCGACGGCGAGGAGTCCCAGGCGTGGGTAGCCGAGTATCACCAGCGCCAAACGGCGTACGTACGGGCTTTTGACGACGTTGAGGAAGTCCTGGATGCCCTGGACGCAGCGGGGATTCCCTACGGTGCGGTCAGCAACAACGTGCATGACTACCAACGCGCCAAGTTGGACGGCGCCGGCTTGGCGAGGATCGCGACCCTGGTGGGTACGGACACTGTGGGCGTGCCCAAGCCGGATCCCGCCATCTACCTCGAAGGTGTGCGCCTCCTGGGGACTGCTCCCGGGGAAACCCTCTATGTTGGCGATAACCGGCTCCTTGATGCGGACGGAGCAACCGCGGCGGGACTGGTTGGCGTGTGGTTGAACAGGACCGGGGAAGTGGTGGAGGAGTTCACCGGACGACAGGTGGATTCCCTGTCCCGGTTGCTGATGAAGGCCCCGACGGCGGCCTGAACTCCGTGTGATGCAGGTAACGGCTTTACGATTTGTGCAGGTGGCGAGACTCCGGTAGAGTCATTACTCGTGCTGAGGGGCACGGAGGGAAAAGCCAAGGGAAACCGCGGCGGGGAACTCCGGTCCGAAAGTCACTTTGGGATATGGTGTAATTGGCAACACTACGGTTTCTGGTACCGTCATTCTAGGTTCGAGTCCTGGTATCCCAGCTCTGAAAATCCGCGTAAATACGCCGGAAAATCGGAACTTCCACTTCGCTGAAGCGATTTGGAGCGGAGCTGAAAGTATGAAATACTCATTCAGCTTGATCGCCGGAAACGGTGACAAAAAGTGCAAGGCCCCATCGTATAGCGGCCTAGTACGCCGCCCTCTCACGGCGGTAACGCGGGTTCGAATCCCGCTGGGGTCACAGGTGAATCCCCCGGAACTTCACGGTTCCGGGGGATTTCTTTTTGCCCAGGCGCCTGCCCCGTGCGTTGGACCGGGATCGGGCTGGCATGATGATGCTGTGATCGCAAACCAAGACCCATCAGCATCCGGGGCCAGTCCAGTACCCCGAGGGGCGGCGGCCGCCGTCGATACCCTGGAAGCTGCACGCGCCGAACTTGCGGCCACCACCTTGCCGCTCGCGGTGCCGGAAGCGCAGGAAGCCCGCCAGTGGATCCGCGAGTCCCTTGCCCAACTCGACGATTACGTCATTCCCCGCTACCGAAGCCTAGATGCGCCGCTGCTGGCCGTCGTCGGCGGTTCAACCGGAGCCGGCAAGTCCACCCTGGTCAACGCGCTGGTTGGCTTCCCGGTCACACGTGCCGGCGCTATCCGGCCCACGACGCGCCAGCCCATCCTGCTGCACCACCCGCAGGATGCGGAGTGGTTCGAAGGGCACCGCATCCTGCCAAACCTGGACCGGATCCGCGGCACGGTGTCGGCAAGTCCCGTGCCGGCCAACCAGGCCGGCGCTTCCCCTGACGCCCAGGCGATCACTTCGCTGGTCCTGGTGGCGCACGACAACGTCTCCCAAGGCATCGCGCTGCTGGACGCGCCCGACGTCGACTCCATCTCGGACGACAACCGCAGGCTGGCCGGACAGCTCCTTGCCGCCGCGGACCTTTGGGTGTTTGTCACCACCGCCAACCGATACGCCGACGCCGTCCCGTGGCGGCTGCTTCTTGACGCGGCTTCGCGGGACATCACCGTCGCCGTGGTCCTGGACCGGGTGCCGGCCGCCGCCGAGGACGAGGTCAGGGCCGATCTGCAGGCAATGCTGGACCGGCAGGGCCTTGGCGAAGCGAAGCTCTTTGTTGTTCCGGAAAGCGAACTGGACGCACTTGGAATGCTGCCCCAAGAGGCAGCGGCCCCGTTGCGCCAGTGGCTGGGAGCCTTGGCCGCCAATGCAGCTGGCCGCGCCGACGTCGCCCGCCGAACACTCAACGGAGCCGTCAAGGCAGTCAGCGTCCGCCTGGACGGAATAGCCGGCGCGGCGGCAGCGCAGGACACCGCAGCACGCGAACTCGAAGGAAGCTGCGTGGAGGAATATGAGCTGGCACTCTCACGCATTCTCGCCGCAACCAAGGATGGAGCACTCCTGCGGGGTGAAGTCCTGGCACGGTGGCAGGACTTTGTCGGCACGGGTGAGTTCTTCCGGACCCTTGAGCAGAATATTGGCCGCATGCGTGACCGCATGGGGGCCTTCTTCCGGGGCGAACCTGCCCCGGCCGTGAAGGTGGAGACGGCCATCGAAACCGGGTTGCAGGCCGTGATCCTGGATGAGGCTGCCAACGCCGCGGAGAACGTTGACAGGCGGTGGCGTTCGGATCCCGCGGGCCGCCAACTCCTGGGCCCCGATGACCTGTCCGGTACCAGTGAAGGCTTCGATGCCAGGGCCGCCGCCGCTATCCGCTCGTGGCAGGAAGGCCTCATGGAGATGATCCGTACCCAGGGACAGGGCAAACGGACCCAGGCACGCTGGCTGTCCTTCGGCATCAACGGTTTGGGTGCCGCGCTCATGGTGGTGGTGTTTTCCATGACGGCCGGGTTGACAGGCCTTGAGATCGGGATCGCGGGTGGAACGGCAGTAGTGGGGCAGAAGCTTTTGGAAGCCGTGTTTGGCGAGGACGCAGTCAGGCGCCTCGCCCAACAGGCGCGGGAGGACCTGCACACACAATGTCAACGGCTCCTGGACGACGAAAGGCAGCGCTTCCTCGGCCGCCTTGAAGCTGCCCATCCCCGTTCCGGCAGCGACCTCGCCCGGCACGTCGCCGCACTTCGCCGCCTGGCGGAAGCCGCATGAGCCGCCACAGCCAGGTCCGCGAATCCTCCCACCTGCAGCGCAGGCTCGAATCGCTCAACGAAGCCCGTGAACTTGCCGAAGGCGTCCTTCCTGATGTGGAACTCCAATCGGTTTACGACGTCCTGGAGCGCGCCGCCTCCCGGCGATCATTATCCGCAGGACATACGGTGGTGGGTTTTTTCGGTGCCACCGGCAGCGGCAAATCCTCATTGTTCAACGCAGTGTCCGGAAGCATGCTCGCGACAGCGACGGCGCGGCGTCCCACCACCTCGGAACCCTTGGCAGGGATTTGGGGAGAAGATGGCAGTGGACCGCTGTTGGACTGGCTGGACGTCAAGGAGCGCCACACCCTGCCCCCGGTGGCCGGACTCGCGGGCGAAGACACTGGCCTGGTCCTCCTCGACCTGCCGGACTTCGATTCCACCCGTGCGGAGAACAGGGAGATCGTCCAGCGCATGGTGGGCATGGTGGATGTCCTGGTGTGGGTCCTTGATCCCCAGAAGTATGCAGACGCAGCGGTCCACAACGATTTCCTCAAGCCCATGGCCTCCCATGGTGCCGTCACGCTGGTGGTCTTGAACCAGGTAGACAGGCTAAGCCCCATGGACGCCTCAGCCGTCTTGGAGTCTCTGGAGGGCATCCTCGCCCGCGACGGCCTAGGCAAGGTTCGCGTGCTCAGCGCCTCGGCAGTGACGGGCGACGGCGTTGCAGCCGTCCGCGGCGCCATCAGGAACGTCGTGGTCCAGCGGGAGGCAACGACGCAGCGGCTCGCGGCCGACGTCGCGAAGGCGGCCTCGGAATTGGCCCTGGCCTCCGGGGAGGGCGAAGCGCGCGGGATCAAGGGAAATGCCAAGGCGCACCTCGCGTCGGAGTTGGCTACCGCCGCGAACGTACCTGTAGTGGTGGACGCGGTCCAGCGGTCGTTCAAGAGGGAGTCGGCCCGGAGGACAGGGTGGCCCGTGACGCGGTGGCTGTTGCGTTTCCGGCCGGACCCCTTGCGCAGGCTGAACCTGGGCCGGGGCGACACGAAGCCGGAACTGAGCCGGACCTCCTTGCCTCCGGCAGGCGCTCCTGAGCGGGCGCGGACGGATGCGGCTGTCAGGGACTTCGTGGACGACGCGTCCACGGGTGCTCCGGGGCCGTGGCGCGCCGCTATCCGGGGTGTGGCCAGAGACGGCCGCGAGCAGTTGCCGGATGCCTTGGACCAGGCCATCGCAGGAACCGACCTGAAGGCGACCAAACGGCCTCTGTGGTGGGCGCTTTTCAACTCCCTGCAATGGTTGGCACTTCTGTTGGCGGTGGGTGGCCTGGGCTGGCTCGGAGTCCTGGCGGCGCTGGGCTACTTCCAGATGCCGGTGCCGGAGGTTCCTCGAACGGAGGGTTGGCCCTGGCCCACGTTGATGGTGGCCGGGGGAGTCGCGTTGGGAATCCTCCTCGCCATCGCCGGCCGCATTTTTGGTGGCTGGGCAGCGAAAATACGGGCATCCGGAGCCGCCAAACGGTTGAAGGAATCCGTTGCGGCGGTGGCTGAAACACGGATCGTTGAGCCCGTCGAGGTGGAGATCACGCGCTTGAAGGCCTTTAATGCGGCGTTGAAGGCTGCCCGTTCGTCCTAGAGCGCTGCTGCGGCGTCCCTGACCTTGATGAGGGTCCGCAGGTTCCGGGTGGTGGTGCTTGCTTTGTAGCGTGCTTTCGCCGAGAGCTTGCTGAAAGGGCTCTCCAAGGTGCCACCGGCAGGGGCCAGCCAGGCGGACGCTTCAGGGCCGAGCCGCACCTGTTCGACGCTTCCCAAGGCCTGGCCAGCGTCGAAGAGTTCGTCAAGCATGGCGGTATCGGAGGCCAGCGTCACGTAACTGTGCGTGGACTTGTCGTCGGCAGGATAGGGACAAGCCTCGACGAGTTCGGCAACCCGCTGTGCGGAGAGAACCACCACCCAGGCGTCATAGGCGAACGCGTCCCGCAGGCACTTCTCGAACTGGGCCTTGACGTCCTTTGCGCTGAGCTCGCTTTGCAGCACGACGTTTCCACTGGCCAGCAAAGTCTTGACCTTGGTGAACGGGTAATCCTTGAGCGCATTCTTGAGATCAGCCATTTTGATGTTGATCCCGCCGACGTTGATGCCGCGGAGGAATACGGCGTAGTTGCTCATGCTGGGCTCCCGTCCCGATGGTGGATGCTGGATCAGCGCAGACCGGCGCCGGACTAGTCGTTGTTCTTCCGCAGTGCTTCAGTCAGGACGCGGGCCGCGTTGCAGACCACTTCGGCGTGCAGGCGACCGGGCTGGCGGGTAAGGCGCTCGATCGGACCCGAAATGGAGACCGCAGCTATCACCCTTCCGGACGGCCCACGGACGGGGGCCGAAACCGAGGCGACCCCAGGTTCGCGTTCGCCGAGGCTCTGACCCCAGCCCCGGCGTCGTACTCCCGCCAGGACGGTGGGCGTAAAGCGGGCGTTCTGCAGCCCCTCCAGCAAGCGGTCATGGTCTTCCCATGCCAGCAGCACCTGGGCGGCGGAGCCGGCCTTCATGGACAGCTGGGTACCAACGGGAATGGTGTCCCTGAGGCCGATGGGGCGCTCGGCCGACGCGACGCAGACGCGCCAGTCGCCTTGCCGGCGGAAAATCTGGGCGCTTTCACCCGTGGCGTCCCGTAGCTGGATGAGGACAGGACCTGCTGAAGCGATGAGCCGGTCTTCTCCCGCAGCGGATGCCAACTCCACGAGCCTGCTGCCGAGGACGAATCGTCCCTGGATGTCGCGGCTCACCAGGCGGTGATGAACCAGCGCCAGCGCGAGCCGGTGAACCGTAGGCCGGGCTAGGCCCGTGGCCGCTACAAGTTGCGCGAGTGTCGTTGGCCCGGCCTCGAGAGCATCGAGGACCTGGGCCGCTTTATCAATGACACCGACTCCACTAGAATTGTCCATGTAATGATATTGCCGTCTCAATATCTGAGATGCAAGTTGTTTCACTGGCCTATTTCGCAGCGGTGCTGCTTCAGTGGACTAGGAACAACCAAACCGCAGTGAAGGGAGCAGGCCGTGGGAAAGACACTGGCCGAGAAAGTCTGGGATGCGCACATCGTGCGCAAAGGTGAGGGCGAAGGAGCCAATGCCCAGCCCGACCTTCTCTTCATCGACCTGCACCTCGTTCACGAAGTGACTTCCCCGCAGGCCTTTGAAGGCCTGCGTCTGGCGGGCAGGCAGCTGCGCCGCGTGGACCTCACCATCGCGACGGAGGACCACAACACTCCAACGTTGGACATCGACAAGCCGATCGCCGACCTCACCAGCCGCACCCAGATTGAAACGCTGCGGGCCAACTGCAAGGAATTCGGCGTCCGCCTGCACTCCCTGGGTGACAAGGAACAGGGAATTGTGCACGTGGTTGGTCCCCAGTTGGGTCTCACCCAACCGGGCATGACCGTGGTCTGCGGCGACTCGCACACTTCCACGCACGGTGCCTTTGGTGCACTGGCCATGGGCATTGGCACGTCCGAGGTTGAGCACGTCATGGCAACCCAGACATTGTCGCTGAAGCCGTTCAAGACCATGGCCATCAACGTTGAGGGCACCCTGCGCCCCGGCGTCACGGCCAAGGACATCATCCTCGCCGTGATCGCCAAGATCGGCACAGGTGGTGGACAGGGCTACGTCCTGGAATACCGTGGTTCGGCCATCCGGGCGCTGTCCATGGACGCACGCATGACCATCTGCAACATGTCCATCGAAGCTGGCGCCCGTGCTGGCATGGTGGCTCCGGACCAGACCACCTACGACTACATGCAGGGTCGGCCCCACGCGCCGGAAGGCGCCGACTGGGATGCCGCCGTCGAGTATTGGAACACGCTCCACACGGATGCTGACGCAACGTTCGACGTTGAAGTCGACCTCGACGCCGACACCCTGGAGCCCTTCGTGACCTGGGGTACCAACCCCGGCCAGGGCGTCTCGCTCTCCGCCAAGGTTCCGTCCCCGGAAGACTTCGGCGACGAGAACGCAAAAGCTGCCGCCGAGCGTGCGCTGCAATACATGGGCCTCGAAGCCGGCACGCCCATGAAGGACATCCGCGTTGACACGGTCTTCCTGGGCTCCTGCACCAATTCCCGCATTGAGGACCTCCGCGCCGCTGCAGACATCATTCGCGGCCGCGCCAAGGACCCCAACGTCCGCATGCTGGTGGTTCCGGGATCCGCCCGGGTCCGCTTGGAAGCCGAAGCAGAGGGCCTGGACAAGGTCTTCAAGGAATTCGGAGCTGAATGGCGCTTCGCCGGTTGCTCCATGTGCTTGGGCATGAACCCGGACCAGCTGGAGCCGGGAGAGCGTTGCGCCTCCACCTCCAACCGGAACTTTGAAGGCCGCCAGGGCAAGGGTGGGCGCACGCACCTGGTCTCGCCCGTGGTGGCAGCAGCCACAGCCGTCCGGGGCACGCTGAGCTCGCCGTCGGACCTGGAGTCCGCTTCCGCGGGCACATTGACCGGAATCGCAGTCTAGGAGGATCCCATGGAAGCATTCACAACCCACACCGGCATTGGTGTACCGCTGCGCCAGAGCAATGTGGACACCGACCAGATCATCCCCGCGGTTTACCTCAAGCGCATCACCCGGACCGGCTTCGAGGACGCCCTGTTCGCTGCTTGGCGCAAGGACGAGTCCTTCATCCTCAACCAGGCGCCCTTCAGCGCCGGCTCCGTGCTGGTGGCCGGCCCTGATTTCGGCACCGGTTCGTCCCGCGAACATGCTGTCTGGGCCCTGAAGGATTACGGTTTCAAGGCCGTGCTCTCCTCGCGGTTCGCCGATATTTTCCGTGGCAACTCCGGGAAGCAGGGCCTGCTGGCCGCCCAGGTTGCCCAGGACGACATTGAGCTGATCTGGAAGGTGCTGGAGAACCAGCCTGGCACCGAGGTGAAAGTGGACCTCGTGAGCAAGACAGTGGAGTGCGGCAACGTCGTAGCTCCCTTCGAGATCGACGACTACACACGCTGGCGCCTCCTGGAAGGCCTGGACGACATCGGGCTGACCCTCCAGCATGAAGAAGACATCACGGCGTACGAGGCCACGCGTCCGTCCTTCAAACCAAGGACGCTCCGGCGAAAGTTCAGTAGCCACAGCTGATGGCTTCGGAATTGCGCTGAGAGAGGACCGTCGACGCCCCGTAGAAGGGGCGGGCGGTCCTTTTTCGTCGGTCGTTGACCGCACTTTTGCTGCGCTTTGACTGCGCTGTCGCTGCACTTCGGCGCGAAGCCGATCCTCGTGCCGCCGGGTGCGTCCATTTCGGTTCGGTAACGCGAGCTTCTATGCTTAGCTGGAGCCTTTGTAAGTTTGGGGGGCGAGTAGTCGTGAGGAAACCGGTATAGATGAGTAGTGTTCTGACAATCCGCGGTGGCGTCCCGTTGACCGGGCGAGTGACCGTTCGCGGTGCCAAGAACCTGGTGCCCAAGGCCATGGTTGCCGCGTTGCTGGGCAGTGAACCATCGGTGCTGAGGAACGTGCCGGAGATCAAGGATGTAGAGGTTGTCACCAGCCTGCTGCAGCTCCATGGAGTGACCGTCGCGAAGGACCCCGTGACGGGTGACCTTACCTTGGATCCCCAAGGCGCCAAAACCGCTTCCAGCACCGCTATTGACGCGCACGCCGGCGACTCGCGGATTCCCATCCTCTTGTGTGGGCCGCTGATCCATGCCATCGGCGAGGCTTTCATTCCCGACCTCGGCGGCTGCAAAATCGGTGACAGGCCGATCGATTACCACCTGAACGTGCTCCGCCAGTTCGGCGCAGTGGTGGAAAAGCGTCCGGGTGGCATCCACATCTCCGCTCCCCATGGCCTGCATGGCGCCAAGATTTCGCTCCCATACCCGTCCGTGGGAGCCACCGAGCAGGTCTTGCTCAGTGCGACCCGCGCCGAGGGCATTACCGAACTCATTGGGGCTGCGACGGAGCCGGAGATCATCGACCTCATCGCGGTCCTGCAGAAAATGGGCGCGATCATCAGCGTCCAGACGGACCGCACCATTCGCATCGAAGGCGTCAAGGACCTGCGCGGGTACAACCACCAGGCGCTCCCGGACCGCAACGAGTCCGCTTCCTGGGCTTCTGCTGCACTGGTTACCCGTGGCGACATCTTCGTCGAAGGCGCGTCGCAGCGCGACATGATGACCTTCCTGAACACCTACCGCAAGGTCGGTGGCGGCATGGACATCGGCGACGACGGCATCCGTTTTTACCACCAGGGCGGCAAGCTCTCCCCGTTGGTCCTGGAGACCGACGTTCACCCTGGCTTCATGACGGACTGGCAGCAGCCCCTCGTGGTTGCCCTGACCCAGGCCGAGGGCGTTTCGATCGTCCACGAGACCGTCTACGAGAACCGTTTCGGGTTCACCGAAGCCCTGGCGCGGATGGGTGCGAACATCCAGGTGCACCGTGAGTGCCTGGGCAGCGTACCTTGCCGTTTCGGCCAGCGGAACTTCCTGCACTCGGCAGTAATCTCCGGACCCACTCCCTTGCGGGGAACGGACATCGACATTCCGGATCTCCGCGGAGGTTTCAGCCACCTCATCGCTGCGCTTGCCGCAACGGGCACCTCCAAGGTGACCGGCATTGACATCATCAACCGCGGATACGAGCGCTTCACCGAGAAACTGGCTGGCCTGGGCGCCGATTTCGACATCACTACCACCAAGTAGCGGGAGATCCTGTGAAGGAATCGGCCAAGAGCCGTGCCACGTTTATCTTGCTGGCGGGCCTGGCGCGCCCCTTGATGAACATCCTGATGAACAAAAAATGGGAGGGGCTGGAGAAACTGCCGCAGGGCGGTTTCATCGCGGTACCCAACCACTGCACCGAGATCGACCCCATCGTCGTAGGTCACATGGTGTACAACCAGAAGCGGCCACCACACTTCCTGGCCAAGGCCGGACTTTTCAAGGTCCCGGTTTTGGGGGCCCTGCTTCAGGCCACCAAGCAGATTCCGGTTGAGCGCTCGACGGCGGGAGCCAACCGTTCGCTGCAGGTCGCCAAGGAGGTGGTGGACGCCGGCGGCGCCATCATCATTTATCCCGAGGGGACACTGACCCGTGACCCGGACCTGTGGCCCATGAAGGGGCACACCGGGGCGGCCAGGCTGGCGCTGCAGACGGGGGCGCCCGTGGTGCCCATAGCCCAGTGGGGTGCCCATGAAGTCTTTCCGCGGTACGCCAAGCGTTTCCACGTCTTCCCGCGCAAGACTGCCCGCGTACTTGTGGGGGAGCCCGTGGACCTGAGTGCCTTCGCCGACCGTCCGTTGGATCGGGCCACGTTGTCCGAGGCCACGGACGTCATCATGGATGCCATCACCAAACTCCTTGAAACACTTCGCGGCGAGGCTGCTCCCGCGGAACGCTGGGACCCGGCTGTGCACAAACAGTCCAAGCATGGACGCTTTGTCGAACGTGGATCCACAGGCGCTCCGGAACCGGAGGACGGCGAATGACCCTTTTGGAAAGCCCGGCAGGGACCCCGGAGACGATTGCCGTCCTGGGGGCAGGATCGTGGGGAACGACGTTTGCCAAGATCCTGGCAGACGCGGCCGCCGCATCCGGTGCCACACGCAGCATCCGGATCTGGGGCCGGCGAGCCGAGGTCGTCTCTGAGATCAACTCGGTACATCGCAACGGGCAGTACCTCAAGGACATCGAACTGCCTTCGTCCATCACTGCCTCCACCGACGTCGCCGAAGTGCTGAAGGAAGCCACATTGGTGGTCCTGGCCGTCCCGGCGCAGTCCCTGCGGCCGCAACTGGGCGAGTGGAAAGCACTCCTGGCACCCGAGGCTGTGGTGGTGTCCCTGATGAAGGGTCTGGAACTGGGCACGGATGCGCGCATGAGTGAAGTCATTGCGCAGGAACTGGGGCTCCCCGCTTCCCGCGTAGCCGTGGTCTCCGGACCAAACCTGGCCATGGAAATCGCCAGGGAGCAGCCCACTGCCTCAGTGGTTGCCTGCAGCGATAACGAAACAGCTTCTGCAATTGCTCTTTGCTGCACGGCGCCGTATTTCCGCCCCTACACCAGCACCGATGTTGTTGGCGTGGAGATCGGCGGGATCGTCAAGAACGTTATTGCCCTTGCGGTGGGTATTTGCGAGGGACGCCAGATGGGCGACAACACCAAGGCATCCGTGATTACCCGCGGCCTGGCGGAGACCTCGCGCCTTGCCCTGGCTTTGGGCGGAGAGGCCCTCACCATGGCCGGGCTTGCCGGGCTCGGTGACCTCGTGGCCACCTGCTCGTCGTCGCTTTCGCGTAACCACACAGCTGGCCGCCTTCTCGGCGAAGGCCTCAGCCTGGAGCAAGTGGCCGAACAGATGACCCAGACCGCCGAGGGCATCAAATCCGGGCCTGCCGTCCATGAGCTCGCAGGCAAACTGAATGTCGAAATGCCCATCACGGCTGCCGTAGTGGCCGTGCTTGAAGGCAGAATGTCCGTTGATGACCTGGGGCCGCGACTGTTGGCCCGGGCACTGAAGTCCGAAGGCGACTACTGATGGTGACTGAAGATTCCACTCCTGCGACACGCCGCCCCCGGGTAGCGATCCTCTTTGGCGGGCGGTCAAGTGAGCATGCGGTCAGTTGCGTCACGGCTGCCGGTGTCATGGGCGCCATCGATAAGGACAAGTACGAGGTCATCCCCATCGGCATCGCCAAGTCAGGACAATGGGTTCTGGCCTCCGGCGACACCAGCCAGTGGTCCTTGAGCTCCGCAGCTCTTCCCGAGGTAACTCCGTCGGGCCGGACTGTGACCTTGGCAGAGATCGGCGGCGAGCACCAGCTCATCGTCACCGAGCCCAATGAGGTTCCGCAGGAGCTCGGTTCCGTCGACGTCGTCTTCCCGCTGCTGCACGGGCCGTGGGGCGAGGACGGAACTGTCCAGGGCCTCCTTGAACTGTCGGATACGCGTTACGTTGGCGCCGGTGTACTGGCCTCGGCGGTGGGCATGGATAAGCACTTCATGAAAGTGGTGTTCGAAGCCGCCGGATTGACCGTGGGACCCTATGTGGCGGTGACTGACCGTGACTGGCTCACCGATGCGGAGGCAGTCCGGAAACGCGTCGACAAGTTGGGTTTCCCGGTGTTCGTCAAACCGGCCCGGGCAGGTTCCTCGATGGGCATTTCCAAAGTGGACTCCCTGGAGGGGCTCGACGCTGCCATCGAGGAAGCCCGCCGCCACGATCTCAAGCTGGTCATCGAAGCAGGAATCGTTGGCCGCGAGATTGAGTGCGCCGTCCTCCAAGGACGCGGCACGGACGTGCCCCGTACTTCCATGCCGGGCGAAATCGCGGTGGCTGCAGGAGACCACCAGTTCTACGACTTTGCTGCCAAGTACGTGGAGGACGGCGCCGCGGCCCTCAGCTGCCCGGCAGACATGCCCGAGGACGCCATCGCCCGCGTACGCGAGTTGGCCGCCGTTGCCTTCGATGCCGTAGGCGCGGAAGGCCTCAGCCGTGTCGACTTCTTCTACACCCCGGCCGGCGAGCTGATCATCAACGAGATCAACACCATGCCTGGCTTTACCCCCAAGAGCATGTACCCGCAAATGTGGGCGGCATCGGGCTTGGCTTATGCCGATCTGATTGATGAACTGATCCACTTGGCGCTGACCCGCAAGACAGGCCTGCGCTAACTACTTGCCGGTGGGCAGGTTCTGGAGGTCTTCCTGGCCGACGCACTTCCCGGTCGCCTTGATCTTGCCCACGGCAGCGGCGAGTTCCGTCAGGACCGTCGCCGAACTGATGTTGGCCGCTTCAAGCTTGGTGGGATCAATCAGGATTTCCGTGGCCGGTTCCCTGCCGAAAGTCGTCAAGGTATAGACGGGGTCGCCTTCCTTGATGACCCAATCGATGTCGTTGACGCTCACGCATCGGTCAGTGGTGGGGCCGGGAACATTCACGCCGCACCGGAGGATCACCTGCGATGGGTCGCCCCATGCTGCGGTTGCCTGGCTGTTCGTCTTGCGGAGCGCGGCGTCGCCGATCTGGTCCGGAAGGGCCACCATCATCGGGGCGCAGGCAGGATTGGCGGCATCCGAGGCTGCCGTGACGTCTACGGCCGGTGAACAGGCCGTGATTGCGAGGGCGGAGGCAGCGGCCAGTGACGCGGAGATGGCAGTCCGGCGGAGGGTCTTGTGGTGCATGGATCCAGCCTATCCCGCGTGTGCTGCCGGGCAGATTCGCGTTATCCCGGTCACAATCCGGTGCGTCCCGTGGAGAAGACCCCGGCGTTATCCTGTCGGTGGATCGCGATAGCGTAGAGCCGTGCCCGCAGAACAATTGATCGTCCAAGACCTTTCGGAGTCCGAGCTCCTTGCCCGGATCTTTCCGCGCCTGAACCACAGTCCCGGCATTTTGTTGGGACCTGGGGACGATGCTGCCCTGGTCGCCGCTCCCGATGGCCGGACCTTGATCTCCATCGACACGCAGACCCAGGACCAGGATTTCAGGCTGCAGTGGAATAACGGCTACCGAACCACAGGGTTCGATGTCGGGTGGAAAGCTGCGGCCCAGAACCTCAGCGACATCAACGCCATGGGAGGTACGGCTACTTCCTTGGTTGTCAGCCTGACCATGCCCCCGAGCACCCCGGTTGAATGGGTCGAATCCTTTGCTGACGGCCTCACCGCGGCGATTACGGCGTTGGGCCCCCTCGACTGCTCCGTGGCCGGGGGAGATCTGGGCCGAGGCCGCGAGATCGCGGTGACAGTGGCCGTCGTCGGTTCGCTGGACGGTTTGGCGCCAGTGGTGCGTTCGGGCGCGAAACCCGGTCACCTTCTTGCCGTGGCAGGCACCCTGGGCCGGGCAGCGGCCGGGTGGGCCCTCCTTGAAAGCGACGTTCCGCTGGGCAGCCTGTCAGCGGAACTCCGGGCCCTGGTGGACAACCAGTGCCGCCCGCTGCCCCCACTGGCAGCCGGCCCTGCTGCCGCCCGCGCCGGGGCCTCCGCCATGCTTGATATCTCGGACGGCCTGCTGCGCGACGGCAATCGGCTGGCTTCGGCAAGCGGGGTGGTCCTGGACTTCGACCCCACGGCCCTGAAAGCATACGCGGTACCCTTGGAACCGGCAGCAGCACTACTGGGTGCAGACGCGATGCCCTGGGTCCTTGGCGGGGGAGAGGACCACGGCTTGCTGGCTACGTTCCCAGCTGGCGTTCAGCTGCCGGAGGGCTTCACTGCGATAGGCTCGGTTCAAGCCGTTGTCGAGCCGCCAGGCAGCGGTATCCGGATTGCCGGGCAAGCCGCTGACACCGTTGGATGGGATCACTTTGCAGACTAAGATCGCCGCGAATGCGCACGCCATGAAACGTTGGCTCGGCAAAGCGGAAGTAGTCCTGGGGAACCATAGCGACCGCCTTAACGCGATCAACATTTTCCCTGTCGCCGACGGCGATACCGGCACCAACCTCTATCTTACGGTCCGGGCTGCCGTCACGGCCCTGGGTGGCACCACCCCGGATTCCACCGAAACAGGAAACGACGTCGGAGCGGTTCTTTCCCGGGCAGGCCAGGCCGCCATGGAGCAGGCGCGCGGTAACTCCGGGACGCTCTTCGCCGTCTTTCTCTGCGCAGCAGCTGAGCCCCTGGCCGGCAAGTCGCGGCTGAGCGCGCCCCTGCTCGCTAGTGCTTTGAACAGGGCACAAATCCGGGCGTGGTCGGCGTTGAGCGAACCCGTTGCCGGAACCATGCTTTCGGTCCTGGAGGCCGCCGCGAACGCAGCCCAGGCCGTGGAGGCGGCCCAGAACGGTGATGACAGCAACCATGCGCTGGGCCTTTCCCTTGATGCCGTAGTGGACGCCGCCTACCAGGCCGTTGTCCGAACCGAAGACGAACTCGCGCAACTTCACGAAGCCCGCGTGGTCGACGCCGGGGGCGTTGGCATGCTCCTGGTTCTTGACTGCCTCCGCTCGGCGGTCCTCGGAGAGGAACTCCAGGATGAGCTGTTGGACGGCCTGCACGGCTACAAGCTGCAGGATCCGCACATCCATGAGCACATGCCTGCCGACGACGGTGTGGAAGTCATGTGCACCATCAGCCTGTCGCCGCTGAACGCAGCCATCCTCCGGCAACGCCTGGACGAAATGGGCGATTCCGTGATCATGAGCCAAGTAGGCGGAGCGCAGGGCCCGGATGACGACGACGAGCCCGCCGTGGAAGCCAGCTACCGTTGGCGGGTGCATGTGCACGTCCCCGATCCTGAGCCCGCCGTTGCCCTGATCCGTTCGTTGGGCGAACCTACGGACATCGCCGTCAGCCAGCTCGCGGTTCCGACCGGGGCCGCTCAAGACACACCTACCCAAAACAACGCTGCCCAAAGCAACCCTGCACCCGGCGACCCGGGCCAGTCACGGCATGAATTCTGAACTCGAACTGCCCCTCGAACGCCGTATCGGCAAGCGGTCCGCTACCGTCATCGAGAAACACCTGGGCCTGAAGACCGTCGGTTCCTTGCTGAACTATTTTCCACGCCGCTACCTGAGCCGTGGTGAGCTGACACCCATCAACAACCTCCCGTTGGATGAGGAAGTCACACTGATCGCACGCGTGCTGTCCAACAGCACCCGCCAAATGCGTGCCCGCCGAGGTTCCATCACCGATGTCGTGGTAACCGATGAAGCAGGCGGCAGCAACGTGCCTGGCACGTTGAAGGTCAGCTTCTTCAACGGCTTCAGGGCCAAGTCGGAGCTCCTCCCCGGCCGTCGGGCGATGTTCTCGGGCAAGGTGACCCGCTACGGTGGTGCCTTGGGCCTGACCAACCCTGACTTCCTGCTGCTTGACGAGGACCCTGGAGCCGAGGGCTCCATGGACCCCGAAAAGATCGCTGCAATGCCCATCCCGGTCTATCCGGCCACCGCGAAACTCACCAGCTGGTCCATCCACAAAGTCATCAGTGCCCTCCTGGAGACCATGGACCTGGACGCGATGAGTGATCCCCTCCCGGATGACATCGTTCGCAGGGACGGGCACCTCAGTGTTGCCGAAGCGTATCGCCTGATCCATTCGCCGGAGACCGCCAAGGATTGGCAGCGGGCACAGGAGCGTTTCCGTTACCAGGAAGCGCTTGTCCTGCAGGCAGCCCTTGCTCGCCGGCGGGCCCAACTTGCGGCGGAGGAAGCGACGGCCCGCCGGCCGGTCAGCGGCGGTTTGCTGGGCAGGTTCGACCAAAACCTGCCGTTTACCCTCACCGCCGGCCAGTCCGCCGTCGGGAAGACGCTTGCTGAAGAACTTGCACGTGACACACCCATGAACAGGTTGCTGCAGGGTGAAGTGGGGTCCGGTAAGACCATCGTTGCCCTCCGGGCGATGTTGCAGGTGGTGGATGCCGGTGGCCAGGCCGCCCTCCTTGCCCCCACCGAGGTCCTTGCCGCGCAACACTTCCATTCGATCCGCCGGACCCTGGGCGGGCTTGCGCGGGACCATGTTTTTGGTGGCGCAGGCATGCTTGGAGGCGACGCGGCGCCAGAAACTGTCCAGGTGACGCTGCTGACGGGTTCCATGCCGACCGCCGCCAAAAAACAGGCCATGCTGGACGCCGCATCCGGGAATGCAGGCATCGTGATCGGCACGCACGCTTTGCTGAGCGATAAAACGAGCTTCCAGGATCTCGGCTTAATTGTGGTGGACGAGCAGCACCGCTTCGGAGTGGAGCAGCGGGATGCCCTCAGGGCCAAGGCGCAACGCCCCCCGCACTTGCTGGTCATGACAGCCACGCCCATTCCGCGGACCGTTGCCATGACAGTGTTCGGCGATCTTGAAACGTCTATCCTTGACGAGCTTCCTGCGGGGCGTGCCCCCATTTCAACGCATGTGGTGGGGCTCGCGGAGAACCCCGGATGGGTGGACCGGATTTGGAAACGGTCCCGTGAGGAAGTCGAATCGGGGCACCAGGTGTACGTGGTCTGCCCCAAGATCGGGTCGGACGACGACGGCGACTTCAGTCCGGGGGAAGCGGAACCGAGCGACGCCGACCTAGCGGACGACGGCCCGTCACGCGAGCTCGCGTCGGTGACGGCCGTCGTCGAAAGCCTCCTGGATGAGCCGTCCTTGGCCGGTGTCCCGGTGGCACCGCTGCATGGCCGGCAGGATCCACAGCTGAAGTCCGACACCATGGCCTCATTCGCGGCCAACGAGACCAAGGTCCTGGTGTCCACGACCGTCATCGAAGTGGGTGTGGACGTCCATAACGCCACCCTCATGGTCATCCTGGACGCTGACCGCTTTGGAATTTCGCAACTCCACCAGCTGCGTGGCCGGGTGGGCCGCGGAGGGTTGCCCGGCACCTGCCTCCTGGTGACTACTTTGGAACCGGGACACCCGAGCCGCCGCCGCCTGGAAGCCGTGGCCTCGACCACTGACGGTTTTGAGCTCTCCCAGGAGGACCTGAAGCTTCGCCGGGAGGGCGACATCCTTGGCGCTTCCCAGTCCGGCGGCCGCTCGACGCTGAAGCTGCTCCGTGTCCTTGACCACGAGGACATCATTGCGCGGGCACGCACGGATGCCCAGGCACTGGTGTCAGAGGACCCTGCCTTGGAGCACCAACCGGCCCTCGCCGCGGCAATCGACGAATATTTGAACCCCGAAAAGGAGGCGTTCCTTGAACGCGGTTAAGAGTCCAGGGACGCCTTGCGGCCTGGAAAGCACCAACCCATGAGCCGCATCATTGCCGGTGCTGCCGGCGGGAACCCGTTGGCGAGCGTCCCCGGAACAGCGACGCGGCCCACGACGGACCGGGTCAAGGAGGCGCTCTTCTCCCGTTTGGAGTCCTTGGCGGTCATTGATGGGTTCCGGGTCCTTGACCTCTATGCGGGGTCGGGTTCCCTGGGAATTGAGAGCGCCAGCCGCGGCGCCCGCAGCGTGGACCTCGTGGAGTTTGACGCCAAGGCCAGCGATGTCTGCCAGCGCAATGCTGACCTGGTGAACCAGGTGGTAGGCAGCAAGAGGGTATCGGTCCACAGGTCAAAGGTGGAATCGTTCCTTGAACGTGCCGGGGAAGCTGATCTGTGGGACCTGGTCTTCCTGGACCCTCCCTACCCTTTGGACGAAGCTGCCCTCAGCGCTGTGCTTGCCAAACTGGCACCGCACTTGGACGAGGCTGCCGTAGTCGTGGTGGAGCGAAGTTCGCGAAGTCCCGAGCCCGCGTGGCCGGAGTCCTTGGAGTGTTTCGCGGATAAGAAGTATGGCGAGACCAAACTGTGGTTCGCGGAACCGTCCTGAGGCGTGTTCCTGCCTAGGCTGTGATGCGGTCCAGGTCGACGCCTGTGAGTACCGCTGCCGGGTGGGGTCCACGGGCAAGGAGTTCAGTCGTCCATCCTGACGGCCATGGTTTCCGGGTGCCAACCAGGATGATGTTGCCCGGGTATCGGCCCGCGAACATGCCCGATTCAGCGAAGGCGGCGACGTCGGGCATAGCTGCCCGGAGTGCAGCCACTTGGCTGCGGACCAGTGTCAGCGCGGGTTCATCGCCCACGTTGATGATCAGGACGCCGTCGGGGCCCAACCGGGCCGCTGCCTCTTCGTAGAAGTCCCTGCAGGCGATATGGGCGGGGGCCTCCGGTCCGGAGAAGATGTCAAGAATAACGACGTCGAACCTCAGGTGGGCTGGCAGTTCACCCAGCGCGTCGCGGGCGTCGCCGATATGGGTTGTCAGGTTGGTGCCCTCGGGCATGGGCAGCTTCTGGAGGACAAAGTCCAGGAGTTCCCGCTCGAGCTCAACTGCGTATTGGTCCGAACCCGGACGGGTTGCCTGGATATAGCGGGCCAACGTGAGTGCGCCGGCTCCAAGATGCAATGCCGTGATGGGCGTGCCCGGTTCGGCTGCAAGGTCCACCACGTGTCCGATCCTGCGCAGGTATTCGTAGAAGATCTCCGCCGGGTCCTGGAGGTTGACGTGGGACTGTTCTGCTCCGCCGATGCTGAGGATGTAGCTGCCGTCTATGAGGGTGTCCGCCTCGATGGTGGCATGTTGGCCCGTGGTCCGCAGGAAGCGTGCAGCATGGGGCTGGGCGGGGTTCAGAGCCGGTCCTTGAGCGTGGCCAGGCGTTCCGCAGCTTCTTCCAAAACGCCGGTCTTCTTGCAGAACGCGAAGCGCAGGAGGGAACGGGTCCGTTCGGCACCTTCGGGGTGGCAGAACACTGGAACAGGGATTGCTGCTACTCCTACCAGCCCGGGCAGGCGCCGTGCGAGGTCCACTGAATCGAGGATTCCCAGCGGGGCGGTGTCCACGTTGATGAAGTACGTTCCGCTGGGCGAGTACACGTCGAACCCGGCGGCACGCAGGCCCGCGGCCAGGATGTCACGTTTGTGCTGGAGCGTTGTTGCGATGCCGGTGTAGAAGTCGTCCGGTAGCGCGAGGCCCACCGCGATGGCGCTCTGGAAGGGCGTACCGGAACTGTAGGTCAGGAATTGCTTCACTGTGCGCACTGCCGCAACGAGGTGTTCCGGACCGATCAGCCACCCAATTTTCCAGCCGGTGAAGGAAAAGGTCTTACCGGCGGAGGAGATCGTGATGGTCCTCCCATCCGCTCCCGGGAGGGACGCGACCGGGATGTGGGCTGGACCGAAAGTCAGGTGCTCGTACACTTCGTCGCTGACGATCATTGCGTCGTACTTGGCAGCCAACTCAACGACTTTGGCCAGTACATGCCGGGGGAAGACAGCACCGGTGGGGTTGTGCGGATTGTTGAGGAGGACAACCTTGGTCCGGCTGCTGAACGCGTTTTCCAGGGCGTTGAGGTCAGGCATGAAGTCCGGCGCGAGCAGGGGAGCGGTGACGTGTTTGGCGCCTGACAGGCCAATGATGGCACCGTAGGAGTCGTAGAACGGTTCGAAGGTCAGGACTTCATCGCCGGGCTGCACGAAAGCCAGCAACGCCGCGGCGATTGCCTCGGTAGCGCCAGTGGTGACCAGTACTTCCGTGTCGGGATTGGGGTCCAATCCGTAGAATCGCTTCTGGTGGGCTGCGATTGCTTCCCTCAACGCGGGTACGCCCTTGCCGGGTGCGTACTGGTTGGCTCCGGAAGCAATGGCTGCCTGGGCCGCGGCCTTGATCTCGGACGGGCCGTCCTCATCCGGGAAGCCCTGGCCGAGATTGATGGCGCCCGTTGATACCGCCAGCGTGGTCATCTCCTCGAAGATGGTTACGCCGAGCCCGCCGTCGGGGGACAGCAGGTTCGCTCCGAGGGCCGCCCGCTGCCACGGGGCGGTGCTGCCGGTACCGTGAGCTGATCCGTTGCCGGCGTATGTATCAAGGGGGCTGCTGCCTGCGGATGCCATGGGAGCCATGGTATCCCGGCAGAGCCATGGGGTAGGTTCGTCTCATGAGACGCGCGGTATGCCCTGGATCTTTTGACCCTATCCACAACGGACATCTCGAAGTCATCGCCCGGGCTGCCGGCTTGTTTGACGAGGTCATCGTGGCGGTGTCCACGAACTATGCCAAGAAGTACCGGTTCAGCCTCGAGGACCGCATGGAGATGGCGCGCGAAACGCTGGCCTCGTTGCGCGGCATCATCGTGGAGCCCATGGGTGAAGGCCTCCTTGCCGAGTACTGCAGGAACCGCGGTGTATCCGCGATCGTCAAGGGCCTTCGTTCCTCATCGGATTTTGATTACGAGCTGCCGATGGCCACCATGAACCGTCAGTTGACCGGCGTCGAGACCGTCTTCCTGCCGGCGGAGGCGCATTACGTGCATCTTTCGTCCACCCTGATCAAGGAGATCAGCGTGCTGGGCGGCGATATCTCCGATTTCGTCCCTAAGTCGGTGCTGAAACGGCTCCTCGCTGGCGAGCCGCCCACCGAACCGCCTCGCAAGGGGTAAGCTTGCTGGGTACCTTGCGCCTTCACGCAGAGTTCCCAGCTGAAACCACCGTGCCTCTGCGCGCGCCCGGCGTCAGTTTGAGTCCTCCAGCGAGATCAGGCTAAGATGGTACGTCGGTCATATGTTCTACAGGAGTTCTCATTAAGCGAGATGCAAGTTCGCCCTTGGCGCTGGTAGTCAAGGACCTTGGACGCAGTCCAGGGACCATGCGGACACTCAACGAGCATGTACCTGCGCCAAGTGACCTTGGTGTGGCGCTCATTGGCGTGAAGGAAGGCTCGGATATCGAGTTGGATCTTCGCCTGGAGGCCGTACACGAAGGAATTCTGGTATCTGGCTCCGTCATCGTCGAAGTAACCGGCGAGTGCGGGCGATGCCTGGATCCCCTTGCGTATGACCTTGAGGTCAATGTGCAAGAACTTTTCTTCTACGAAGGCGTTGAGCTTTCGGGTGAAGAAGACGATGAAGAGCAACGTCGAGTCGAGTACGATCTGATCGATCTTGAGCCGGTGTTGCGGGACGCAGTTGTCACTATGCTGCCGTTCCAGCCGGTGTGCCGGGAAGACTGCCAGGGTCTGTGCTCCGAATGTGGAGCGCGCCTGGAAGACGAGCCGGGGCACCACCACGAGGTCATTGACCCTCGCTGGGCTGCCCTAGCTGATCTGGCTAAGACTGACCGGCAAACCGATTAGTAAGTGTTCGTCTAAGAGAGAAATGAGATAGCCGTGGCTGTTCCCAAGCGGAAAATGTCTCGCGCAAATACACGCGCCCGCCGTGCCCAGTGGAAGGCAACTGCCCCCAACTTGGTCAAGACCATCGAAAACGGTCAGGTTACCTACAGCCTGCCGCACCAGGCAAAGGTCGTCACTGACTCTGCCGGCACCGCGCTGTTCCTTGAATACAAGGGCCGCAAGGTCGCAGACGCCTAATCTGCCGTAGAGGCTGACTAAGGATGTCTTCAACTGAAGAGCTTCTGAAGCGTCTCGGTGTCTCCATTGACACCGAGACGCTTCGTCTTGCTCTCACACATCGCTCATACGCGTATGAGAACGGCGGGATACCCACCAACGAGCGCCTCGAGTTCCTCGGCGACTCCATCCTGGGCTTCTCGGTCACCGATTCCCTATACCGTGAGAACCCCTCGCTGCCTGAAGGCGAACTTGCCAAGCGGCGTTCCGCCGTCGTTAGTACGCGGGCGCTGGCCGGTATTGGGCGCTCCATTGGCGTCGGCGAGTTCATTTACCTCGGGCAGGGCGAGAAGCTGACCGACGGCAAGAACAAGGCTTCCATCCTGGCTGACACCATGGAAGCACTGATCGGTGCCACGTATCTTTCGAACGATATCGAAACCGCGCGCCAACTGGTCATGCGCCTGGTGGGTCCGCTCCTGAAGGACGCAGGCGCCCTTGGTGCCGGGACGGACTGGAAGACGAGCATCCAGGAACTGACTGCCAGCCGGCAACTTGGGGCCATCCACTATGCCGTGGAGGGCTCAGGTCCAGACCACGCCAGGACGTTCGAAGCCGTCCTGAACATCGGTGGAACCCCGTACGGCCGCGGCTCAGGACATTCCAAGAAGGAAGCGGAACAGGAAGCAGCCGCTGATGCATGGCGTGCCCTGACCGCTTTGGATCCCGCCCCTGCCGGTCCTGCAACTGCCTGAAAACCCATGCCTGAGCTTCCCGAAGTAGAAGTAGTGCGTCGCGGCCTGGCCCGGTGGGTCCGCGGCCGGACCATTACCGGGGTGGACGTCCTTGATCCGCGCTCCATCAGGCGCCATGACCTCGGGACCGAAGACTTCATCGGGAACCTGGAACATGCCACGGTGCTGGATGTGGTTCGCCGGGGGAAATTCCTGTGGATGCCCTTGGCCATGAACACCCCGCACGTGGCTACACAGGAAGACCTTCCACAGGTCGCGTTGATGGCGCATTTGGGCATGAGCGGCCAATTGCTGATGCAGGATCCGGACGTGCCGGATGAGAAGCACCTCAAGGTCCGGATCAAGCTCAGCCCGGTGGACGGTATGCCGGAACAGCTGCGGTTTGTGGACCAGCGGATTTTCGGTGGTCTCTTCGTGACGTCGATGGTGCCCACGTCCGACGGCGGCCCTGGCGGCCTGGGCGAAACGCCCTTGCCTGAGATCGCGGAGGAAGCATCGCACATTGCCCGGGACCCGCTTGACCCGCACTTTTCCTTCGACGCGTTCTATCGAAAGATCAAGAACCGAAAGACGGGCATCAAGAGGGCGCTGTTGGACCAGTCCGTTATTTCCGGGATTGGCAATATCTATGCCGATGAGGCCTTATGGCGGGCCCGTATCCACTATGCCAGGTCCACGGATACCATGCGCCGTGCGGATGCCGGGCGGCTGATTGAGGCCGTGAAGGACGTGATGAACGCCGCGCTGGCTGCAGGAGGGACGAGTTTTGATTCCCTCTACGTCAATGTGAACGGCGATTCCGGATACTTCGCCCGCTCCCTCAACGCCTATGGACGGGCCGGCGAATTGTGCCGCCGCTGTGAAGCTGTCGGCCTGCACAGCATCATGAAGAGGGAACAGTTCATGAACCGCTCTTCCTATACCTGCCCGGTGTGCCAACCGCGCCCGCGGAATGGGCGTTGGTAGCGCCAAAACTGTTCCGGAATCCGGATCGCAATGGCAGACTGTCCCCATGAAACGCGTGGCCCCCCGTCAGCCGCTCTGCGGCGTACCCAGCCCGGCCAAGCCATGATGGCGCGGCGGCTGGTCATTGCAGGTATTTGCCTTGCCGTGCTGATCGCCGCCGTGGCAGTCATTTTCGATCAAATGGCTGGAAAGACCGGATCCACCACCGCCCAGGAATCCTCCAGTTCACGTCCCGTACCCAACCCGTCCGGCGCGTCCGAAACCTCGGCCGGAAACGCTCCGGGCGAGGGCACGCCGGGTGCGGTGACGCCGTCGTCGGGCTCGCCAAGTGGCGCCCCACAGGCAACCGGCAGCGACGGCCAGTCCACGCCCAAACCGCTGGAAGTCCTTCCGCCGGTGACCGCGAGCCCCACCGGCCTGCCCGAACCATCCGCGCCAGCCCCACTGATCTCGGGTGCTCTGCCGGAGCCGGGAACAGCCGCAGGCAAGGTCGTGGACGGGTGGCCAGCTGACATACTCACCTTGCCTGCCGGAACAACCATAGGTTCCACCTCAGTGTCGACATCCGGCAACGCCCTTCAATTGACGGCGGACGGGATCGTTGCCAAGCCCCAAAGTGACGTGCTGGCCTCCTTCAGCCAGTCCCTGGTGTCCCACGGATTCTGGTCCGAGCAGGCTCCCGCGGCTGACGGTGCGGTAGCTTCACGGTTCGTTCGTGGAACCGACACGGTGACCGTTTCCGTCACGACGACGGGTACCGGCGCCTCACGCTTCCAGCTGCTGGGCACTTTGCACACGACGGCGGGCTAGGGGCGGCCATGTACATTTCACTTTCGGACCGGGGCGGCAAACGGGACAAGCCGCAGGCTACGGGAACGGCACTGCCAAGCGAGGTGCCGTTCCGGTTGTCACCGGTGATCCTGTGGCTGGGCATCGTCAGCATGGTCACCGACGTTTCTTCGGAATCGGTGACCGCCATCCTCCCGCTGTACGTGACCGGATTCCTCGGGTTATCCACCATCGCGTTTGGCTTCATTGACGGGATCAACCAAGGTGCCAGCGCCATAGTCAGGATTGCCGCGGGCTGGGCAGCGGACCGCAGCGGCCACCCGAAACGGATCGCGTTGGCCGGGTACGGCCTGTCCATGGTTGCAAGGATCGGTTTCCTGTTTGCCGGGGGATTCTGGGCCATTGCCGCTATTGTCACGGGGGACAGGATCGGTAAGGGCATACGCACCGCCCCCAGGGACGCACTTATCTCCGTGTCCGCACAGCCTGAACATCTGGCCAGGTCCTTCGGCATGCACCGGATGTTGGACAATATCGGGGCGGCAGCAGGGCCGCTGATTGCGTTCTTTGTCCTGCTGATGATTCCCAATGGTTTCAGCACGGTTTTTGTTGTGTCACTGGCCTTCGCGGTGATCGGCGTGGCCGTCCTTGCGCTGATTGTCCCGGATGTCCGGGCGGATGGTCTTCGGGGCCCAGGAGAACGTGAAGGGCGCAGGCTGTTCGCTTTCTCGTGGAGCCACCTGAAGGAGCCGGGGCTGGGGAAGGTGCTGATCGCCGCCGGGCTGCTGGGCTTGGTTACCATCGGTGACGGCTTCATCTACCTGGTCCTGCAGGCCAGGGATTCTTTTGCTGTCCAGTGGTTCCCGTTGTTGTTCGTGGGCACGAATGTGGTCTTCCTGGGTTTGGCGGTTCCTTTGGGACGACTGGCGGACCGGGTAGGCAAGATCCCGGTTTTTGTTGGCGGGCATGTAGCGCTCCTTGCCACCTATTTCCTTGCCGCTGCGCCCCTCGGCGGTCTTGGCACTACGGTGGGCTGCCTGGTTCTGCTGGGTGCGTTCTATGCGGCCACCGACGGCGTACTGGCCGCGTTGGCCAGCCAACTGACCCCGCCGGGAAAGCTGGCCACGGGCATCGCTTCGGCCCAGACAGTTGTGGCGCTCACCAGGATGACCGCCTCCGCCGGGTTCGGCGTGCTCTGGTACGCGGTGGGTGCATCAGCAGCCATGGTCGTAGCGGGCGCCTTGCTGGCTTGCGCGGTCCTGGCTGTCGTCTTCATCCTGCGGGGGACCAAGCCGGCACATGACGTGAACGCCGACGCATGAGTGGAGCGCTGGCCTTGGGCAAGGTTCGATGGGGCCTTCTGCTGGTGGTGACTGCCTTGGTCTTGGCGGGGGCGGGAATCTATGCGATTGGTGCTTACCAGCGGTTTGAGGAGAGCCGGTCTGCCGCTTCGACGGTGGGTATCACGGCAGCCCAACCACTGCCAAGCGTTCCTTTTGTCCTTTTCCGGAACACAGCTTCCGGGCAGGGCTATGGCCACGCAGCAACCGTTCCCCTCTCGGCTCCGGGGGGAACCAGGTCCGTCAGCGAACAGGAATGCGACCGGGTCTATGGAACAAAGGAGTCTTCCGTCTGCCTGAAGACCAACCGGGGCCTGGTCACTGCCTTCGAAGCCGCCGTGTTGAACCGGGACTGGGAACCCCAACGCTCATGGCCCATCAAGGGCATACCCAGCAGGACCAGGATCAGTCTTGATGGCTCGATGATCGCCACCACGGTGTTTGTCACGGGCCACTCCTACGCCACCGCGGGGTTCTCGACGGCGACGGAGATCACGCAGCCGGGCGGAACTCCGGAAAACCTGGAGGACTACGCGCTCCTGGTCAATGGACAACGGCTGGTGGCCACTGACAGGAACATCTGGGGAGTGACGTTCGTGCCAGGCCAAAAGGATGCCTTCTACGCCACGGCGGCGTCGTCGGGGCGTATCTGGTTGGTCCGCGGAAGCATCTCGGCAAAGACGCTGACCGCTGTGCATGACAACGTGGAGTGCCCATCGATTTCGCCTGACGGGACCAGGATTGCCTTCAAGAAGAACGACGGCGGTGCTTTGGCTGCGCATTGGAAGGTGGCTGTGCTTGACTTGGCAACGGGACAGGAAACAGTGCTTTCCGAGAAGAACAGCGTGGATGACCAGATTGAATGGCTGGATAACAGCAGTGTCCTCTACGGCCTGGCGGACCAAGCCGTAGAGGGCGACAGCAACATCTGGAAGCTGGACACCGAACCGGCATCACAGCCCGTGCTGTTCATTGCACACGCTTGGTCGCCCAGCGTCGTCCGTTGAGTAAACCGTCCGTTGGGCGTTCAGCAGAGCGGCAGCAGTCCGCAGAGCAGGCCACCGGACTGGGTGGGGCTTGGTGACGGGCTCGGTGTCGCACTGGGCGTTGCCGTAGCTGTTGGCGTTGGCGTTGGCGTTGGCGTTGGCGTAGGCGTCGGGGTGGCGGTTGGCGATGGGGACGGTGCCGCCGCCGCTTGCTGGGCGGGTGCGGCACTTGAGTAGACAACGTCCACGAAGTAGTTTGTCGCCCCAAACGAACTGGCCGGCATGACGCCTCCCGAGCCGTACCGGTAGCGCCCGTTGTTGGGCCCGGAAGCGGTGAAGACGCCGGACGTCCACGTCTGGTTGAAGAAGCCCTGCGTGTAAGAGTACCGGCCGACGGGGGCACGGTAGGAAACCACGTAGGTCTGGCCGGTCGACAATGCCACAGGTGTGGCCAGGGTGGCTGTCTGCCATCCTGTTGCCGTTTCATTGGTGAAGGTCACTTGTGCCAGCCGCGTGCCCGCCGAGTTCCAGAGCGAGCCCACGTGGGTTCCAGTGTTTCCAGTCCCCTTGTAGAAGCGGATGCCGGTGACATTGCCTGCTTGGGAAACGGTGAAGGCCGTGCCCAACTCCACGGGCATGACATCTGTGGCGGAGGCAGTCTGGGGTGTCAGCGAGCCGAAGATCGTGGACATCTGGACTGTCGGGGCCGCGGTTGTGAACTGCCAGTTGGTAGTGGGGAACGCCTGCCCCTGTTGAGAGACGACGTTGGCCACGCTGGCTGAGATGACCGTGCTGTTGGGAAGTGGGCCCGCGGGTGTGAAGGTGACGGTCCTGCTGTCCGAGGAGAGAGCGGCCGTGCCGGCAATGGAGGTGCCGTTCGCCGTCAGGGTGAAGGACGAACCGGCGTTGATGCCGGAGGAGAAAGTAATGGACGGTTTCACGTCGGTCGGGATACCTGTGGCGCCCGGTGCCGGAACCTGCTCCGATACCGTGAGCGGTGCCGTCGGCGTCCCGAAGACCAGGTCCACCAGGTAACTGGCAGTGGTGGACGCATTGGGGAAGTCACTGTTGTAGGCATATGCTCCCGAATCTGTATCCGTGCGCAATGGTCCACTGGTGAAGCCCGGACCGAATCCGCCTGCAGAGTAGGAGTAACTACCGGTGGGAGACTTGTACGCTGCCACGTATTCCGTGTCGGCTTCGATGTTCACCGGTTGACTGAACACAGCCGTTTGCCATCCGCTGCTGGACTCGTTGGTGAACGTGACGGTGGCCAAGAGCGTTCCGCTGACGGTATAGAGCGAACCGGTGTGTGTTCCGGTGTTGCCGGCCGCCTTGTAGAAGCGCACGCCAGTGACTTGGCCGGCTGTGTCACTCGCGAACCTGACGCCCAGGGACAACGGCACGGCGTCGTTGGCATCCGGGGTGGTTGGCGTCACCGTGTCCTGGTAAAGAGTGCAAGGGCACACGCCAGGTGTTCTCGGTGCCGGAACCGTGGTGAAGGTCCAGGTACCGCCAGCTGACATCGGCTGTCCCGACTGCGCCGTAGCTGTCACTGTGGCCGTATAGTTCGTCCCTGCTGCGAGGGCGGCAGTGGGAGTGAATGTGGCTTTACGCGTTGCTGGATCGTAGCTGGATGTCCCGGCTACGGCGGCTCCGCCGGTCACTTTCAACGCCGTGCTCACGCTCGACCCTACGGCGGCCTCGGAGAGCACCGCACTGACCGTGGTGTTCAGGGGAACACTGGACGCGTTGGGCAACGGCGATTGGGAGCCCACTGTGAAGGGAGTGTTCGGCACAGTGACCACGACGTCCACCAAGTAACTGGTTGTGGACCTGGAGGAAGCAAAATCTCCGCTGTACGTGTAAGCGCCAGCGTCAGAAGCTGCCCGCAACGGTCCTACACTCATTCCGGAACCGAATCCGTTGGTCGTTGCCGAATACGTTCCGGTCAGGGACTTGTAGGACACGATGTAGTCCGTATTGGCAGCCATCTGGATGGGTTGGCTGAACATGGCCGTCTGCCATCCCGAAGTGCTTTCGTTGGTGAACGCGACCGTGGCCAACTGCTGGCCGGTTGCCGAGTACAGGGCGCCATTGTGGGTGCCCGTGTTGCCGGCGGACTTGTAGAAGCGGACGCCGAGTACCTGGCCTGCCGAAACACTCGAGAACCTCACACCAAGGGTCACGGGAACGCCTTCCCGCAATTCGGCTATCCCCGGGGTGACGGAGTCATCGAAAAGGCTGCAGGGGCAAGAACCGGGAACCGGAAGGGTCGCTGCAGTCGTGAAGGACCACGTCCCACCGGACGTCACAGGACCACCGACGGAATCAGTGCCGGCCAAGGTCGCCGTGAATTGGGTACTGAACGCCAACGCGCTCGACGGCGTGAAGGTCGCCCGCCGCGTGGCGGCGTCGTAAGCGGTAGTGCCCGCCACCGGCCCGGACGGGGACGTCAACGTCAGTTGGACGCTGGCCGCGGTGACCGGCTTGGAGAACACGGCGCTCACCTTGGTGTTGACCGATACGCTCGACGACGACGGGATGGGCGTCTGGCCCGAAACCGTCATGGGGGAGCTGTCCACGGTACTGAAGACGGCGTCTGCGAAGTAGTTGCCGCCGTTGTAGCTGGTGGTCGGGAAACTTTGCGACGTGCTGTAAACGCCGGCTGGCTCCGCTCCGAAGCCACCCGCCACCTTCAACGGTGCGTCAGTGAAGCCGAAGCTTGCCCATTGATAGTCCTTGGTGGCGTAGTGGCCATTGGGGGCCCAGAAAGAGGCAGTGTACTTCTGGCCCGCAGCCACGGGGACTGCCTGGGTGAACAGGACTGTTTGCCAACCCGAGGCGGTCTCATTCGTGAAAGTGGCGGTGGCCAGGCGCTCGCCGGTGGAGCTCCACAGGGAACCCGTGTGGGTTCCGGTGTTGGCGGTGCTCTTGTAGAAACGCACGCCAGTGATGAAACCGTCCACTGACGGTGAGAAGCGCAAGCCCATTTCGTAGGCGCCGCCGTCACCGGAGTCCTGGACAGCGGGAACTGTCTGGCCAAACACACTGTAGGGGCCGTTGAGGGTAAGGTTCAGGCTCACCGCCGCCCCAACGTTGGCACTGTCGTCGATGGCCCGCGCCTGGATGGTTGCCGTGGCAAGGCCCTTCTGCACGTACGTGTACGTCCAACTCGTCTTACCCTGAGCAGGGTGCCAGGTGGTGCCACCATCGGTGGAAACTTCGACGCCGGCCACTACGCCGCCCACGTCGCTGGCGGTTCCCGTGACGGTGACGCTGCTGCCTTGTGCCACCGTTGCTCCGTTGGCGGGAGCAGAGATGGTTGCGGTGGGCTTGGTGGTGTCTGTGCTCGCAACAGCAGCCACCAGGCCGGCCGCCCGGGTGGCAGGTTGTGCACCCATGTCGGCGAGCAGGTTGACCTGCGCCTGCCGCATCCTGGCATCGGCAGGTGCGCCGGCGCCGTCGTGCTCCTGGTCCAGCCCCCACGTCCACTGGACGCTGCCGGCTGAGAAGACCAGCGCGCCGCTTGCGGCCCGGTAGAGGGTCACGTTGTGGGTGGTATTACCTGGCTTGACTGTATTGCCGAAGTCCTGGAGGTACTCGGGAACACTCCCCACAGTGGTGGATAGGCGGATCAGGCCGGCTGGCCTGAAGCCGTTGTCCAGGTCCTCGTCGGATTCGTAACCCACCGTATGGGCTGCCAGCGCCGCGGAAGAACCGGCGGGCAACGAGGCCAGTGAGGTATTCCGCCAAAGCCTGGTCTTTCCTTCGTCCGCCTTCACCGTAATGGGCAAGTCGGAGTGGTTGGACATGTACATGGTCCCGGTCACCGCGTTCTCGGGCAGGCCACCACCGTTGGCCTGGGAGGCGAAGCGGGGGTCGCGCCAGGTGCCCGTCCACTGTGCACTGGGGTCGATCTTGGCATTCCCCCAGGTTTCCTTGTAGCAGGTGAGGGTGCGGTTTGCTGTTCCGTCCACTGTTGAGGGTTCGAATCGGGTCCGCCAATACATCTCGTTGCCCGAAAGGAACTGAAGGTTTACGCCGGCGTCCCTGGCGGCGGTGACGTTGGCCCGTTGCGGACCGGACCAGTACTCATCGTGCCCCACCGAAAGGAACACTTTGTGGTTCAGCAACTCCGCGCCGCTGCGGTCCGAGTCGAGGCCGCTGATGTAGCTGACGTCGTAGCCGTTCTGCTCCAGGAAACGGACCATGGGGTATTCGTTGGCGAAGTAGAAGTCCCTGCCGTTCGGACCATCACGGGTTGCCATCGGACGGTTGTAGCTGACCTTGTAGGCCCGGCCGTTCGCTGCACCCTGGTAGAAGTCCGAGCCGCCATAGGTGTTGTAGGCCTGCCAGGTTTCGTCCGCAGTTTGGAAGACGACGGCGGAACGGTTCCCGTCGTTGCGGACAATGAACGTGATGTGGCTCTTTGCCCCGGTATCAGGGCGTGTGAGGAGCGCGATGTAGACACCGGACACAGCTGTTGCCGGAACCTGCCACGTTGCCGACACGGCCCAGGTACCGCAGTCGTAAAGCTCAGTGGTGAGGTCGCTGCGGCAGGCTGGCTGTGTCTGTCGCAATACGGACGGCGTCACATCGGCGATCTTGCGGGCCCCGTTGCCCCCATACCAGCCCGTCCGGTAAATCGCGATGGTGTAGGTGGTCGCCTTGGTGTCCACTTTGAACCGGATGGGCTGGCCGGCATTGACGCTGATGTCTGTTGCGAAGCCCTGGATGGTGTCATCGCCCGCGCCGTTGATGTCCCACTCGGAGGGCGGACTGCCGGTCTTCGAATTCTCGCAGACCACCGGATTCACCACGGGGTCGCAAGGTCCCACAGCAATCGCCGTCGTTGCGCTGAGGGGCAGAAATGCCCCAACCAGGGCGATCACCAGGGGCAAGAGAAAACCCTTGAAGACTCGCTGTGGTCGGGAAGCTGAAGGACCGGGCATCAGAACTCCTGGAGTGGTACGCCGATAGCTAAGACGGGCCCACGGGGTTTATGCGCAGGTCCCGGCTTGTCGCTCCCCAGCCAGGGTCAAACCTAGATCTTCAGTTGTGGAACACGGGTTCGCCACATGGGCGGATCGTTCCGAAAAACGGGACCGGATCCGGCGCAGGCCAACAAAAGTTCGAAGCCCGGGCCGGATCACCGGAACGAAAAGTCCATGTAACCCTTGGCAGGAGTGTAGGGGTGCGGCTGGCCGCCCGCAAGGCATTCCGGCAACAGATCCGCGGATTTCGCACCAACGGCAGTAGATTTGGGGATACAAACACCGGTCCATCCAGGAGAACCGAAGCGCCTTGCATTTGAAAAGTTTGACTGTCCGCGGATTCAAGTCGTTTGCGTCGGCCACGACGTTCGACTTCGAACCCGGCGTCACCGCCGTCGTCGGTCCCAACGGCTCAGGCAAGTCCAACGTGGTGGATGCGCTGGCCTGGGTCATGGGCGAGCAGGGCGCAAAAACACTGCGTGGCGGCAAGATGGAAGACGTCATATTCGCCGGCACATCAGGTCGCCCTCCCTTGGGACGGGCCCATGTGTCGCTCACCATCGACAACGCGGACAACGCCCTGCCCATCGAGTACAGCGAAGTCACTATCTCGCGCACGCTCTTCCGGACGGGCGGTTCCGAATACGCCATCAATGGTGCGCCATGCCGGCTCCTGGACATCCAGGAGCTCCTGTCCGACTCTGGCCTTGGCCGTGAAATGCATGTGATTGTCGGTCAAGGGCAGTTGGACCGTGTCCTGCATGCCACTCCTGAAGACCGCCGCGGCTTCATCGAGGAGGCGGCCGGGATCCTTAAGCACCGCCGCCGGAAGGAAAAGACGGTCCGCAAGCTTGAAGCGATGCAGGCCAATTTGGCCCGGCTCGGCGACCTGACGGCGGAGATCCGAAGGCAGCTCACGCCGTTGGGCAAGCAGGCGGAGATCGCGCGACGGGCACAGACAGTCCAGTTCGATGTCCGGGACGCCCGCGCCCGGCTCCTCGCTGACGACCTCGTGCAACTGACAACCTCCCTTGAACAGGACGTCGCCGACGAAGCGGCACTGAAAGAGCGGCGCCAGGTTGTCGAGGCCGGCCTGGCGGTGAGCCGCCGACGTCAGGCTGCCTTGGAACAGCAGGCCGCCGAGGCGACTCCGCGGCTCAACGCGGCCCGCGACCATTGGTATCAGCTCTCCGCCGGCAGGGAACGCCTGCGCTCCCTCGGTTCCCTGGCCACTGAACGCCGGCGGCTCCTCGGTTCCTCCGAAGCAGCCGTGGACTCGGGCCGCGACCCCGACCAGCTGGAACGGCAAGCGGCCCGCGTTCGTGAAGAACAAGCGGCCCTGGAACATGACATCCTCGCCAAACAGGCGGCCCTGCTCGAAGCCACCGTGGCCAAGGACGGGGCGGAGGCGCTCGCCGCCGCCGAGGACAAGCGGCTCACGGCAATGCTTCGAGCCGCCGCGGACCGGAGGGAGGGCTTGGCCAGGTTGGCTGGCCAGGTTGCCGCAGCGCGTTCCCGTGCGGAAGCCGCCGAAGCTGAGCGCGGCCGGCTCCGGGAGTCGCTTGCTTCAGGCGACGAAAGGCGCCGGAAGGCCCAAAGCGAGTTCACGGCGCTGGAAACACAAGTGGCGGGTGTCGAGGACGGCGAAGAGAGCCTCGACGCCGAGTATGAGGAAGCCAACGAGGTGCTGGACGCAGTCCTCGCGGAAATCGAAGAGCTGAAAGCCGCCGAGCGGGAAGCTGTTCGGGAGCGGGACTCGTTGACGGCGCGTCGGGACGCGCTGCAGCTGGGGCTCAACCGGAAGGACGGCTCCGGCCGGCTCCTGACAGCGGACGGGATTCTTGGCCCACTCCCGGCCATGATCAGCGTTGAACCAGGATACGAGGCCGCCGTCGCCGCCGCTTTGGGAAGTGCCTCCGATGCGGTGGTGGTTGGCGATGCCGCCGGCGCTGTTGCCGCCATCGGATTGCTGAAAAAGGACGACGCCGGCCGTGCGACGCTGCTCTTGGCCGACGGTGGATCCGACCACCAGGCCGACCGGAACAGCAACGGGCTTCCGGCCGGCAGTCGCTGGGTTGCCGACGTCGTGAAAATCGGTGATCCGGCTGCCCAAGGTACCTTGGCGCTCCTGGCCGGGGTCGTCGTCGTCGATGACGTCCGGGCAGCAGCCTCGCTGGTTGCGGAACGGCCGGACCTCACGGCCGTCACCCTGGAGGGGGATGTCCTGACCGCGCTGACAGTGGTCGGCGGCTCGGCCAATGCCCCGTCACTGTTGGAAGTCCAGGCCGCAGTGGACGACGCCGGGGCCCGCCTCCAGGAGGTCGCTGCCCGTTTGGAGCGTGGACGCTTTGCCCTGGCCGGCGCCCAGGCCCGGCGCGCCGAAGCGCAGGACCGCGCAGATGCGGCGTTGGAACGGCTACACGAATCGGATGCCCGCCTTGCCGCCGTCGCAGAGAGGTTGGGGCACCTGAACTCCATCCTTCGCAGCGCGGTTGGCGAAAGCGATCGGCTTGCCGCGTCCATGGCCAAGGCCGAGGCCAATATCGCCGGGGCGCAACTGGACCTTGAAGTCGCCGCGGAACGGCTCGCCGCGGCGCAGGAAGCTCCCGACGAGGAGCCGTCCACTGACCAGCGTGACGAGCTCGCAGCCCAGGCCAGGACTGCCCGCTCACTGGAAACCGAAGCCCGGCTTGCCCTTCGGACCGCGGAAGAACAACTTGGCGCCATCAGCAACAGGGCGGCGTCCCTTGAGCGGGCCGCCGCAACCGAGCGTCGTGCCCGCGAAGAGGCCGCACGCCGCGCCCAGCGTCGACGTGCCCAGGCTCAACGAGCGGCTGCCGTCGCGTCGGCGGTGGAGCAGACCCTTCGTTTCGTGGACATATCGGTGGACCTTGCCGGCCGCGAACGCGATCTCGCGGAGCAAACGCGTGAGCAGTTGGAGCGCGAACTGGGTGAGGTCCGCTCGGCAAACGAGGCCTTGGCACGGGAGCTCGCTGAGCTGACCGACTCCGTGCACCGGGACGAAATGGCGCGCACCCAGCAGCGGTTGCGCATCGAAGCCCTGGAAACGCGCTCCATCGAAGAACTGGGGCTATCTGCCGAGCAGTTGATAGCCGACTACGGTCCTGATCGGCCAGTGCCCCTGCCCGCCGGAACCACCACCGACAAGTGGGCCGAGCTCCGGGCGCCGGTGGATGAGAACGGCGAACCAGTGGTTGAAGGAGTCCCGTTCGTACGCGCGGAGCAGGAGAAACGACTCAGGAAAGCTGAGCGCCACCTCGCAGCGTTGGGAAAAGTAAACCCCCTGGCGCTAGAGGAATTTGCGGCGCTGGAGGAACGCCACCAGTTCCTCAGCTCCCAGCTGGAAGACCTCAAATCCAGCCGTAAGGATCTCCTGGACATCATCAAGGAAGTGGACAACCGCGTCCAGCAGGTCTTCACAGAGGCTTTTGCCGACACGTCCGCCCAGTTCGACCACGTCTTCGCTCGACTGTTCCCCGGGGGCGAAGGCAAGTTGGTCCTTACCGATCCTGACGACATGCTCACCACGGGAATCGAAGTGGAAGCACGGCCCGCCGGCAAGAAGATCAAAAGGTTGTCGCTTCTTTCCGGCGGCGAGCGTTCCCTGACGGCCGTTGCCCTGCTGGTGGCGATCTTCAAAGCGCGGCCATCGCCGTTCTACGTCATGGACGAGGTTGAAGCCGCGTTGGACGACACAAACCTGGGCCGGCTCATCACCATTTTCGAGGAACTTCGCGAATCCAGCCAGCTGATCGTGATCACCCACCAGAAGCGCACCATGGAAGTGGCGGACGCCCTTTATGGAGTGACCATGCGGGGTGACGGGGTGTCTACCGTCATCAGCCAGAGGCTCGGTGCCGGGGCTTAGCTTTATGAGAAGGTAGGGGAGTGAACGATTTCCTTCCCATAATTCTGTCCATTGTCGCTGCGCTCGTGGTGGTCGGCGGACTCGTGCCGGTACTGCTGAAGGCCCGGAAATCCGGGGCCAAATACCCTGGACCACGGGACGCGAACGACCCCGTCCAGTCCTCGGCAGCAGGCGGCGGAACCCTGGTGGAGGACCGCCCGGATGCCGTAAATGCACCGGCACCCACTTTTGACGGAACGGTTGCCGACACCGATGTTCCCGACGACGCCGCCGGGCTCGAAACCATCGCCATTGATACCCCGGACCCCGTCGAGGGCCGCCTCAACCGGCTCCGTGCCCGTCTGGTCAAATCCAACAACATCCTGGGCAAAGGCCTCCTGGCGCTTCTTTCAGGCGACAAAATCGATGAAAACGTCTGGGACGAGGTAGAAGAGACCCTCCTGCTTGCAGACCTCGGCACCGAGCCCACCATGCAATTGGTTGATGCGCTTCGTGAACGTGTCAAGGTTTTGGGTACCCGCAGTCCTGAGGACGTCAAGGCCATGCTGCGCGAAGAGCTCATCAAGCTGGTGGACCCGGGCATGGACCGTTCCCTGAACGTCGAACGCAAGGGTGACCGGCCCGCCGTCGTCCTTGTCGTCGGCGTCAACGGCGTGGGTAAGACCACCACGGTGGGAAAGCTGGCCCGTGTCCTGGTGGCTGAGGACAAGGACGTTTTGCTCGGCGCTGCTGATACATTCCGTGCTGCTGCAGCCGAGCAGCTCGCTACGTGGGGGCAGCGCGTGGGAGTGCCCACCGTGAAGTCGGACATTGACGGAGCGGACCCGGCATCGGTGGCCTACGAGGCCGTTAAGGCGGGCATCGACCAGGAAGTCGACGTGGTCATGGTGGACACCGCGGGACGCCTGCAGAACAAGACCGGCCTGATGGACGAACTGGGCAAGGTCAAGCGGGTCATCGAGAAGCTCGCCGAGGTGGACGAGGTCCTGCTGGTCCTGGATGCCACAACCGGCCAGAACGGCCTCAACCAGGCTCGTGTCTTCGCTGAGGTGGTCAACATCTCAGGCATCGTGCTGACCAAGCTGGACGGTACGGCAAAGGGCGGCATCGTGGTGGCCATCCAGAAGTCGCTGGGCGTTCCAGTGAAACTGATTGGCTTGGGCGAAGGTCCGGATGACCTCGCACCGTTCGATGCGGAAAGCTTCGTGGACGCGCTGCTCAACTAGCAGCTCAACATCACAACACGGCGTACTGGCCGGCGGCAGGGGATGTTCCGCACCCCTTGCTGTCGGTCAGTTTTTGTTTCCCAGGGGTTCGCGCGCCGGCAGCCACGCGATTGCGGTGACCAGCAGGACCGCACCCGTAATGCCGAATGCCCAGCCGTAGCCGAGCACATCGGCCAAAAGCCCCGCCACGATGGGGCCGATAATGGCGCCGGTGTCCGCGGCCATCTGGAAAACGGCGAGGACCTTGCCGCCGGAACGCCCGCGGCCAATGACGTCGGCGACGGCGGCCTGTTGGGCTGGCCCCAGCAAACCTGAGCCGAAGCCTGCCACGGCGGAAGCGGCAAGAAATGCCGGCAGTCCCGTGGTTAGGCCAATGACGGCGGTAGCGAGTCCTGTGATGACGAGTCCGGGAATGACCAGGGGTTTCCGTCCCCATGCATCCGCCAGCCGCCCGGAAAATGTCAGCGCGGTGGCGTTGCCCACTGCGAAGATTGCCAACGCCCACGCAGCCGTCTCAGGCTTCGACTGCAGTACCGCCACGGCGAACAGTGGGATAGTGGCCATGCGGACGCCGAACGTCACCCAGCCGTTGCCGAAACTGGAGAACACCGCGGCGCGGTAGGCCGAGTCCGCAAGTGCTTCCTTAAGGGTCATTGCCGGAGCCGGGCTCGCGTCCGTCGCGGCATGTCCCTCGCCGCTCAGCATGGTGCGGACCACCGCAGCGGCCACAAGCAGGGCTGCCGCGTAGGCAAGGAATGGAACGCGGAGTCCGAAGCCCGCAAGCAGGCCGCCCACCACCGGACCCAGCACGCTGCCGATCAGGAATGCCGAGGCATATGCCCCCGATACACGACCACGACGCTCGGGTGGAGCGAGCCGGATCAGCAGGCCCATGGCCGCGACGGTGAACATCACCGAGCCCGCCCCTCCCAGGCCACGGAAGACCAGCAGTTGCCAATAGTTTTGGGCGAAGGCACATGCCGCTGTGGACACGGCGACTATCAAAAGGCCGGAAACGTAGACGTTCCGCTCGCCGAACCGGCCGATCAAGGCACCGCCGGCCGGAGCGAAGACCAAGCGCATGAAGGCGAAAATACTGACGATCACGGCGGCGGCAGTAGCACCAACGTCAAAAGTGGTGGCGAATTGGGGCAGCACAGGGGCCACCAAACCGAATCCCAACGCGATCAGGAACGCCGCAGCCAACATCACCTTGATGTCGCGTGGCAAGGGAGTCTTCTCAGGCCGGATCCTTGGAGCTTTGACGGATCTGGGCGACTGGGTCATGCGGTGGGGGTCCTTCGGGTTGGTTTTCGGGTGAAGTCTGACGCCTGAAACATATCCGTAACAGCGGGGATATGCACCATTTACGTTGGGGAGGTTGTTGTAACCAGCCCGCAATATAAAACCTGCGCAGGTGAAACACGGTGGCACAAAACTCTTAAGCAGGACGCAAAGGGCGTCAGGACAGCGGTTGAACCGCAGAACCAAAGCAAGAGAGGAACGTGCACCATGGAACTTACCGCAGGTCACGTATGGGTCATGGTGGCGGCGGCACTCGTGCTGTTCATGACACCTGGTCTGGCATTTTTCTACGGCGGCATGACACGCGCCAAGGCTGCCTTGAACATGATGATGATGAGCTTCATCTCCATCGGCATCGTCGGAGTTGTCTGGGTGCTGTGGGGCGCATCGATGAGCTCGGGCGAAGGCTTCCTTGAAATCGTGGGCAACCCGTTCGCCACTTTCGGCCTCGAGGGCATTTCCACCCCTGATGGCCTGATCAAGGTCGGCTACGCAGCCACCTTCGCCATCATCACCGTTGCGCTCATCAGCGGCGCCATCGCAGACCGCGCCAAGTTCGGCGCATGGACCATCTTCGTCCCGGTCTGGGTCACGCTGGTCTACTGCCCCCTGGCCTACATGGTGTGGGGTGGCGGCCTGTTCGGCCCGGAGGGCGCAATCGGAAAGGCACTCGGCCCGGCCATCGACTTCGCCGGCGGCACCGTGGTGCACATCAACGCCGGTGTGGCAGCACTGGTCCTGGTCCTGATCATTGGTAACCGTCGCGGCTTCGGCAAAGACCCGAACCACCGCCCCCACAACATCCCGTTCGTCATGCTTGGCGCGGCCATCCTGTGGTTTGGCTGGTTCGGCTTCAATGGCGGCGCAGCAACCACAGCTGAGCAGGGTGGCTTGATTTGGGTCAACACCCTCGCAGCTCCCGCAGCGGCAATGATCGGCTGGCTCATCACCGAACGCATCCGCGACGGACACCCGACATCGCTCGGCGCAGCATCCGGTGTGGTTGCCGGCCTGGTGGCCATCACCCCCGCTTGTGCCAACGTCAGCCCGGTCGGTGCACTGGGACTCGGCGTAGTTGCCGGTGTCGCCTCCGCCCTGGCGGTCGGCCTGAAGTTCCGTTGGGGCTTTGACGACTCCCTTGACGTCGTGGGTGTCCACCTCGTGTCCGGCATCATCGGCACCGTGGCACTGGGCTTCATCGCACTTCCGGTGGACGGTGTTGGCGGCGGCCTCTTCTACGGCGGCGGCTTTACCCAACTGTGGGCACAGCTCGCAGCGGCCGGCATCGCAATTGCCTTCTCGGCCATCATGACGGCCATCATCGCCTTGGCTATCCACAAGACCATGGGCTTCCGGGTCTCCACCGAACAAGAAAACGTTGGCGTGGACCTCAGCCTGCACGCTGAGACGGCATACGAGTTCGGTGTCAACGGCCACAGGGGCAGCTTCCAGCCGCTCCATGAGGCGATGACCGGAAAGTCAGAAGAGAAGGCTCCCGCAGAAGGCAAGGAGAGTGTCCAGGCATGAAGCTCATCACAGCGATCGTCCGTCCCGAAAAGCTCGAAGCAGTCCGGGAAGGCCTCGAAGCCTACGGGGTCCAGGGCCTGACGGTCAGCGCAGCAAGCGGCTACGGCCGGCAGCGCGGCTACACCGAGGTGTACCGCGGAGCTGAGTACAACGTGGACCTGCTGCCAAAGATCCGGATCGAGGTCCTCGCCACGGACGAACAGGCGGACGACATCCTTGATGTCCTCATCGCCAGCTCGAACACCGGCAGGGCCGGCGACGGCAAAGTATGGACCGTGGATGTCTACGAAGCAGTCCGGGTCCGGACGGGTGAACGAGGCGCGGCGGCCATCTAGGCCACCAGCCACCACCAGCTACTGAGGCACCACGAAGAGGGCCGGGTACCAGTCAAGGTACCCGGCCCGCTTTGCGTTGCCGCAGCCTTTAGTCCACGACGCCGGTGAGCCAGTTCGCCGGCCCGTCGCTGCCGGCGTCGTATTCTTCCAGGGGCACGTCGCCGTTCGCCCAGGCGCCGAGGACGGGTTCGATGATCCGCCAGCAGTCCTCAGCCGTGTCGCCTCGAACGGACAGGAGCGGGTCGCCCGTCAGGATGCCTTCCAACACCTCGCCGTAGGGCAGCATCCCGGCTGCGTTGAGTTCGGCCACCAGGCTTGCACGGTCAAGGCTGAAGATGTCACCGGGACCGTTGACGTCGACGTCGAGCTCTAAAACGTCGGGCCCGAAACCGATCCGCAACTGATTGGGCGAGTCCACGCCGGAGAATCCCTTGGGCAGGTGGGGGACCGGGCGGAACGTAATGACGGCCTCCTTGCGCCGGTGACCCAGGGCCTTGCCGGAGCGGAGGATGAACGGGACGCCCTTCCACCGCCAGTTGTCGATGTCGACGCGGACCTCCGCGAGGGTTTCCGTGTTCCTTGACGGATCCACGCCTTCTTCAGCGGCGTAGTCGGGTACCGTACGTTCACCCAGGGTTCCTGCCGTGTACCGGGCTCGACGCGTCGACCCGCTGTAGGGGGCCTTGATGCTGCTGGCACGCAATACCGTGGCGACGGCGTCCCGAAGGTCGCGTTCGCCGATGGTCGCAGGTGCGTCGATGGCCAGAAACGCCATGATGTGCAGGAGATGGCTTTGGATCATGTCCCGGAGCGCGCCGGCGGTGTCGTAGTAGCGGGCCCGGCCCTCAAGGGCGAGGTCTTCGTCGAAGACGACCTCCACCTTTTCAATATGGTCCCGGTTCCACACGGGCTCCAGGAACCTGTTGGCGAAGCGAAGGCCAAGGATGTTCAACACCGTGGCCTTCCCCAGGAAGTGGTCCACCCGGTGGATGTGATCTTCGGGCACCAGCGCAGCCAGTGTCTTGTTCAGTTCGTGCGCCGATTCCGTGCCCGAACCAAACGGCTTCTCCATGACCAGGCGGGTTCCGGCAGGCAGCTGTTCGGGGTGCAGGACCTCGCAGGCCTTCTGGCTGACGTGGGGCGGCAACGCGAAGTAGATCGCGACCGGACCCTCCAGTTGCGACAGCAACTCAGCCAGCGGTCCGTCCGCCGTGACATCGAGTTGGTGATACCCGGTGCTCCCGGCGACGGCAGCCAAAGCCGCCTGGCCCTGGGTATCGGCTTCCTTTGACGCGGCCGCAAAAGCGCCGTCGACCCGTTCCCTCCACTGTTCCGGGGACCAGGGATCAGACCCGGCACCCACCAAGCGCAGTCCTGGAGCCCCGCCCGCGGCCAACAGCCCTGCCAGGCCGGGGAGCAGCAACCTGCCCGTCAGGTCTCCGGATGCGCCGAGGATGAGCAATGTTTTTACAGTTGTTTTACTGGTCACCGTGCCAGCATGCCATCTTGCAGGTGCGACTTGGTACCCTAGATAGTCGAGTCCCGTAGTTGAGTCATCCCGTAGTGGAGTCATATTGCCGGGGCAAGAATCGTCAAGACTATGGCGTGCCGCATTGGCCGCCATTCGTAGACCATCGAAAGAAGTGCACGGCGCGTGTTCAATTCACTCTCTGACCGGTTGACAGCAACCTTCAAGAACCTCCGTGGCAAGGGCCGCCTCACCGAGGCTGACGTCGATGCCACAGTCCGGGAGATCCGCCGCGCCCTGTTGGATGCGGACGTCGCCGTATCGGTGGTCCGCGAATTCACCGGGCGCATCCGTGAACGTGCGCTGGGCGCCGAAGTTTCAGGTGCGCTGAATCCGAGCCAGCAGATCGTGAAGATCGTCAACGAGGAACTGAAGGAAATCCTCGGTGGCGAGACCCGCCGTATCCGCTTGGCCAAGAACGGCCCCACCATCATCATGCTCGCCGGCCTCCAGGGTGCCGGTAAGACCACCCTTGCCGGCAAGCTGTCCAAGTGGCTCAAGGCCCAGGGCCACAGCCCCATGCTGGTTGCCTGCGACCTTCAGCGTCCCAATGCAGTGACGCAGCTCCAGGTTGTTGGCCAGCGGGCCGGTGTCCCGGTTTTCGCTCCGCACCCCGGCGCCACCTCGGAACTTGAACACCCTGCCGGTGACCCGGTCGCCGTCGCAAAGGCCGGCGTCGAGGAAGCGCGCCAGAAGCTGCACGACGTCGTGATCGTCGACACCGCCGGCCGCCTCGGCGTCGATGCCGAAATGATGGACCAGGCGCGCCGGATCCGTCAGGCGATCATCCCCAACGAAGTCCTCTTCGTGATCGACTCCATGATCGGCCAGGACGCCGTGAACACGGCGATGGCCTTCGATGAAGGCGTCAACTTCACCGGCATCGTCCTGTCAAAGCTCGACGGCGACGCCCGCGGTGGTGCCGCACTTTCAGTGGCGTCCGTTACCGGCAAGCCCGTCATGTTCGCGTCCACCGGCGAGGGCCTGGACGACTTTGAGCTCTTCCACCCGGACCGCATGGCTTCCCGCATCCTGGACATGGGTGACGTCCTCACCCTGATCGAGCAGGCGGAGAAGGCGTGGGACAAGGACGAAGCTGCCAGGATGGCGAAGAAGTTCGCCGACCAGGAAGACTTCACCCTGGACGACTTCCTCGCCCAGATGCAGCAGATCCGCAACATGGGCTCCATGAAGAAGATGCTCATGATGATGCCGGGTGCGCAGAACATCCGTCAGCAGCTGGAGAACTTCGACGAAAAAGAGATCGATCGCGTCGAGGCGATCGTCCGTTCCATGACTCCGCACGAGCGTGTTGCGCCGAAGATCATCAACGGCTCCCGCCGCGCCCGTATCGCCAAGGGTTCCGGCGTGCACGTCTCGGAGGTCAACGGCCTGCTGGAACGCTTCGCGCAGGCGCAGAAGATGATGAAAAAGCTGGCCCAGGGCGGCGGCATGCCGGGTATGCCCGGAATGCCCGGCCTCGGTGGCCCTGGTGGCGGACGCAAGAACGGGAAGAACACTCCCAAGAAGAAGGCTCGCTCCGGCAACCCGGCCAAGGCCGCCCAGGAACTTCGCGACGCGGAGGCCAAACGGGCCAATGCTGCCTCAGCGGCACCTACGGGCGCGGCTTTCGGACAAGGCGCTGCGGACTTCGATCCGTCGTCGCTGAACCTTCCCAAGGGCTTCGACAAGTTCCTCGGTAAGTAGATAGTGCGTCCCAACTGTCAGTCAGTTGGGATGTCAGAGCCGTGGAATAGGCTGAACCAATGCACAAGCAGCGCGTAGTCTTCGTTCACGGCCTGGGGAGTTTCGGCGCCGCAGCATGGCCGAAGCAACACGGCATGGCGCTGGCGTATGACGCCTTGTTTCTGAGGAGGCACGGCTTTTCGGCCGTGGACGAACCGGTGCAATCCAATGTGGCGGCAGACGTCGCCATCGTGATCAATGCATTGGTCGACTCCGCTGGAGGCCACGTCGTCGCGCATGAGCAAGGCGCCATTTCCGCCATGTTGGCAGCGATCGAGCGCCCCGACCTTGTGCACTCGCTGTCCCTGGTGGAGCCGGCCTGCTTGTCGCTGACAGCCGAGCTCCCTGCCACGGCCTCCCACCGTGCGCTCATGGAACCGTTGTTCGACGTCCGGGCACAACTGAATGACGCCGATTACCAGCGGGAATACTTCCGCAGGGCGTTTTCGGCTGAAACCGGGGGACTGGAAACGCCGGAGGCCCAGAGGTCCGCGCGCAGGCTTAGGCTCCAGGCACCGCCATGGGAAGCGCCGCTTCACATCGTGCCCGGCGTCCCCACCTTGGTCCTCACCGGTGGATGGGAACCGCTCTACGAGGAAATCGCGGGGTACCTCCAGGAAACCGGCGCCCTCCGCCGCGTAGCAGCGGGCGGGCACCGGCCCCAGGATTCAGTCGATGGCGATCACGTCATCCGCTCATTTGTTGCTGACGTTGGCCGCGCCATGTCAGTTCACGCTTCCTGAGCTGCTTTTGCCCGCATTGCCGGGAACCTGGAGTTCCGGCAGGTAGACCTTCCCTCCAGAGGCCAGGAACTCTTGGCTTTTTTCCTGCATCCCGCTGTACATGCCGGCGATTGCGGCCTGCGCTTCAGCTGAACCGTATTCATCGCGGATGTCCTGGCTGATCCGCATGGAGCAGAATTTGGGACCGCACATCGAGCAGAAGTGCGCGGTCTTGGCCGGTTCCGCGGGAAGGGTTTCGTCGTGGAAGGCCTCGGCTGTCACAGGGTCCAGGGAGAGTGCGAACTGGTCGCGCCAACGGAACTCGAACCGGGCTTTGGACAGGGCGTCGTCCCGCTCGTTCGCTCCCGGGTGCCCCTTGGCGAGGTCTGCGGCGTGGGCGGCGATCTTGTAGGTGATGACGCCGGTTTTGACGTCGTCCTTATTCGGCAGGCCCAGGTGTTCCTTGGGTGTCACGTAGCAGAGCATTGCCGTGCCGTAGCGCGCGATTTCGGTCGCGCCAATGGCGGAGGTGATGTGGTCGTAGCCGGGTGCGATATCCGTGACCAGGGGGCCCAAGGTGTAGAACGGGGCTCCCTTGCACAGCTCCTGCTGGCGTTCCACGTTTTCGCGGACCAAGTGGAAGGGGATGTGCCCCGGGCCTTCCACCATGACCTGGACGTCGAACTCCCACGCCCGCTGGGTCAGCTCGGCAAGGGTGTCCAGCTCTGCGAACTGTGCGGCATCATTGGCGTCGGCGATGGAGCCGGGACGCAGCCCGTCGCCCAGCGAAAAGGCGACGTCGTACTTGGCGAAGATTTCGCACAGTTCGTCGAAGTGCGTGTAAAGGAAGTTCTCCTGGTGGTGCGCCAGGCACCAGCCAGCCATGATCGAGCCACCCCGGGAAACAATTCCCGTGACGCGGTTGGCAGTCAGCGGGACGTAGCGCAGCAGGACCCCGGCATGGACGGTCATGTAGTCCACGCCCTGTTCGCACTGCTCGATCACGGTGTCGCGGAAGATCTCCCACGTGAGCTCGTTGGCCTCGCCGTTGACCTTTTCGAGTGCCTGGTAGATGGGGACCGTGCCAATCGGAACAGGAGAGTTGCGGATGATCCATTCCCGCGTGGTGTGGATGTCATCGCCTGTCGAGAGGTCCATGACGGTATCAGCACCCCATTGCGCCGCCCACTGCAGTTTGTCCACTTCCTCGGTGATGGAGCTGGTGACCGCTGAGTTGCCAATGTTGGCGTTGATCTTGACCAGGAACGCCTTGCCGATGATCATCGGTTCGGATTCAGGGTGGTTGATGTTGCTGGGGATGATGGCCCGTCCGGCGGCTACTTCGCTGCGGACCAATTCAACATCGCAGTTCTCGCGCAATGCCACGAACTGCATCTCCTGCGTCACGATGCCTTTCTTGGCATAGTGCATCTGGGTGACGGTTCTCTGCTCGACGGCGCGGCGGGGCACCGGTTGTGCGCCCTTCCACTCCGCCGATGCCGCCCCGCGCCGTACCGCGGACTTGCCGTCGTCGAGCAGGTTCCGTTCCCGCCCCGAATACGGCTCCGTGTCCCCCCGGCCTTCTATCCAGGGTGCGCGGAACGGTTCCAGCCCGACTCTCGGATCGCTGCCCGGTCCGGCCGTTCGATAAACCTGCAGGGGCGGGTTGGCTTGGCCGTTGGGGGAGGGCTCAAGCGCGATCTCAGTGACGGGAACGCGGATCCCGTTTTTGGGATCTTCGAGCCATCCCAGCGAGTGGGATTTCAGCGACTGGGTCACGGTTTCTGTTGCCCCGGTGTCCATGACGGATTCGTTTTGGGCAGGGCTGTGCTGTGCTTTTGTGGTGCTCAAGGGACTGCTCACTTCCTTCGCCGGCATTACCCGGACAGGTTCAACGGTCGCAGACTGCGTCAGTCCGATCTCAGCCCCTGCAGGGGCCCCCGTGTGGTCGTAGTTGAAGCTACCACAGCTGCCATCGGGCGCACAGTCATATGTGCGTTACGGGCCTGCGGTCAGAAGGCCCGGCTAGGCTTTTGCCATGGCCAACATCATCGAATTCAGCGGTACGGTGCTCGTGGCGGCAGGCAAGGAGCGCCGGGGCATGTGGTCCGTTGACGGCCGCCTGACCTTCATCAAACCCGTGGGGGCGCCGGATATGGTGCTCGACGGCTGGGTCCTGCCGGGCTTTGTCGACGCGCACTGCCACATAGGCCTGGGACCCGGCGGTGCGGTTGATGGCCAGGCTACCCTTGCCCAGGCGCTGGCAGACCTCGCGGCCGGCACCCTGTTGATCCGCGATGCCGGATCGCCCAGTGACACGCGCTGGGTCCAAGGCCGCGTGGATTTGCCGCGACTGATCAGGGCTGGCCGGCATATTGCCAGGGACCGGCGGTACCTCCGCGGGCTGGGGCATGAAATCGAACCCGAACAGCTCGTCGAAACCGTTCGCAAGGAAGCCCGTGACGGCGATGGCTGGGTGAAACTGGTGGGCGACTGGATCGATCGCGGCGTCGGGGACCTGACCGCATCCTTCCCAGCCAAGCTGGTCAAGGACGCCATTTCGGCCGCGCATGATGAGGGTGCCAGGGTCACGGCCCATTGCTTCGCCGAGGACACCATCGATGACATGCTGGACGCCAACATCGACTGCATCGAACACGCGACGGGTCTTTTGCCGCGGCACCTTCCCCGGCTGGTGGAGCAGGGTGTGCCCATTGTCCCGACGCTGGTCAACATCGCGACCTTTCCGGACATCTCCGCCCAGGCTGCGCCCAAGTTCCCGGTCTATGCGGATCATATGGCCAGGCTGTGGGAACGCCGCCACGACCGCGTGCTGGAAGCCTTCGAAGCCGGTGTCACCATCTACGCGGGCACCGATGCCGGCAGCGTGATCAAGCACGGCCGGATTGCGGACGAGATGAAGGAACTGCACGACGCCGGCCTGCCGCCGTCCGCTGTCCTGGAAGCCGCCACGTGGGGCGCCAGGGCGTGGCTGGGTGTCGACGCCATCAGCGAAGGGGCGAGTGCCGACGTCGTTCTTTGCAGTGCGGATCCCCGCATCGAACTCAACACCGTCGCCGAACTTCAGCACATTGTTTTGCGGGGCGAGGTCATCCGCTAGGAATAAATTGAAGCTTCAAGTAATTTAGTAGTAGTAGAAGGTGCCGAAAGGGCGGCAGCCTCAAACCCAGGAGCTTCACATGACTACAGCAAACAGCCAGGATCTTCTTCCTGCCGAACTCACCATGGGCACGGTCATGCTCAAGGTTGGCGACATGAAGGTCATGAGCGACTACTACCAGCGCGCCTTGGGCCTGAATATTGTGGCCGAGCAGGATGGCGGGTTGTACCTGGGCCGCACGGGAAAGCCTGTTGTCCACCTGGCGCCCGCCTCCGGCCTGCAAATTCCAGGGCGCGGCGAAGCGGGCCTCTTCCACACCGCCATCCTTTTCGAGGACCAGCCATCCCTGGCGGCCACCATTGCCACGGCGGCAGAATATGAGCCCCGCGCCTTTGCCGGAAGCGCCGACCACCTCGTCAGCGAGGCGTTCTATTTCACCGACCCCGAGGGCAACGGCATTGAGCTCTATTACGACAAGCCCCGCGAACTGTGGCAGTGGGACGGCAAGAATGTCGTCATGGACAACGTCGCACTTCCACCGCAGCGGTTCCTGCAGCAACATCTGAGTGAAGCTGCAGTGACCGGCCAGCGCGAGGCTGCTGCCGGGATCGGCCACGTGCACCTTCAGGTGGGCGATGTCGAAACAGCGCAAAAATTCTACGTGGAAACCCTGGGGTTCGAACGGACCGCGGGATGGCACGGCCAGGCCCTGTTCGTATCTGCCGGTGGCTACCACCACCACATGGCCATGAATGTTTGGAACAGCCGCGGCGCCGGACCCCGGAAGGACACGCTCGGGCTGGGGGAAGTCCTGATCGAAGTTCCCACGGCTGATGACGTAGCGATGCTGGCGGATCGGCTGAAGGTCGCGGGCGTCCAAAACCACCACACCGGGGTGGAGCTTCAGTTCGACGACCCATGGCGGAACAAGCTGCGCGTCGCCGTTCGCTGAGTCGTCCCCGCGGCCCTTGGCTGCACTAGGCTGGGCAATGACGGCACGGAACCTTCCGGTTCCTGTGCCGCCGCCCCGTCAGCACGAAGGATTGAGAGTACTTTCCATGGGCTTTGCCGAAATTTTTGTAGCCACCCACGACGAAGCACTCAAACGGGCAGCCGCCCTGGACCGCGGTGCCGAAGCCACGGGTCCCGCCGTCAGGATAGAGGGCATCACCGACTTTGAGGTCGAACAGCTGGGCGACCTCGCCGGCCAGGCAGTCCACGCTGCAGGAGCGGACTACGAACTCGCCCTGGTGGATGTCACCAGCGATGCCCTCCTCGGAGTTCCCGAGGCCATGGTGCGCGCGCTTGCCGAACTGCTCACCTACGAGAGCGAAGGCGATGGCAACGTACTTGATGACGTTGCGGCCGCCTGGGCCGCCCAGGACGACATGCCGTTCGATGCCACCCAATCGCGCCAGTACGTCCAGCAACTGGCGGCCCTCGCGACGGATGTGGAAAAAGCCGAACGCTCCGGACTTTACGTCTGGTCTGCCTGACGGGTACCCCGGTTTTCCGGGCGTCGATCGGGCCGGAGTGACCAAGAACACGCCACCCCTCGTGGCGTAAGTCGTAATTGCATCGGGCATCTGGCACAATAGACAGGTACTCGATCGGTGCGGCCCCTCTCTCCGTGCTCGTATCTTGTCCTTCGAACCGTCTAGTATGGCCCGCCCCACGGGTGCAGAACGTCGGGTTCAACCCCGTTTCAGAAACAGGAGTGACCACAAAAGTGGCCGTAAAGATTCGCCTTAAGCGCTTCGGTAAGATGCGCGCACCGTACTACCGCATCGTCGTCATGGATGCCCGCGCCAAGCGCGATGGCCGTGCCATTGAAGAAATCGGCAAGTACCACCCCACAGAAGAGCCGTCGTACATCGAGGTCGCTTCCGAGCGCGCCCAGTACTGGCTCTCCGTTGGCGCCCAGCCGACCGAGCAGGTTGCTGCGATCCTCAAGATCACCGGTGACTGGCAGAAGTTCAAGGGCCTCCCGGGCCAGGAAGGCACCCTGAAGACCAAAGCTCCGAAGGAAGCCTTCGTAGCACCGGAGAAGGGTTCCGTTATCATTCCGGAAGCCATCACCAAGAAGGCCAAGAAGGACGAAGCTGACGCTCCGGCCGACGCTGAAGCAGAGACCACCGAGGCTGAGTAAGTTGCTGGCAGAAGCGCTCGAGCACTTGGTCCGTGGGATCGTTGACAGCCCTGAGGATGTCAAGGTCAGTGCCAAGAACAATCGCCGCGGGGAATCCCTTGAGGTGCGTGTTCACCAGGAGGACCTCGGACGGGTGATCGGCCGCCAAGGACGCACCGCACGCGCACTGCGCACTGTGGTTGCTGCTTTGGCAGGTGGCGAGCAGGTCAGGGTCGACGTCGTCGACACCGACCGTCGCCGGTAACGCGCTCAGCAATACTTTTCTTAGGTCCGGCCCCTTCACCGAATATGGTGGAGGGGCCGGATTGCTTTATCCAACATTCATCTCCGTGGCCGCCTGGCGGCGCGGGCATAACAAGAATTCAGAGGAACCCATGCAGCTCCAGGTGGCCCGGATCGGCAAACCCCACGGCATCCGCGGCGAGGTCACGGTGCAGGTGCTCACCGACGCCCCGTCGGAGCGCTTCGTCGCCGGAACCGAGTTTGTCGTTGAGCCGGCCTCTGCCGGCCCGCTGACCATCCGTAGCGCACGGTGGAACAAGGACATCCTCCTGCTGGGCTTTGAGGAAATAGCTGATCGCAACGCCGCCGAAGTCATCCGCGGCGCCAAGCTCTTCATCGAAACCGAGGAACTCGACGACGAGGACGACGACGAAGGCTGGTATGAGCACGAGCTCGTGGGGCTTGAGGCCCGCGTTGGTTCGCAGGTTGTGGGCACAGTCGCTGCACTCACCACGCTCCCGGTCCAGGACCTCCTGACGGTCAAGACGCCGGAGGGCAAGGAAATCCTCATCCCGTTCGTCGATGAGATCGTGCCTGAAGTCAACGTCGAAGACGGGTACATCCTGGTCACCCCTCCTGCTGGCCTTTTTGAGATCAACGAGTCCACCGCGGAGGAGCCCAAGGACGGCGCCGGAGATGATGCCTGAATGAGGATTGATGTCGTCAGCATTTTTCCCGAGTACCTTGCCCCGCTTGAGCTCTCACTCATAGGCAAGGCACGCCAGGACGGTTTGCTCGAACTCAACGTCCACGATCTCCGCTCCTTCACCACGGACAGGCACCGCACCGTGGATGACACCCCTTATGGCGGCGGGGCCGGAATGGTCATGAAGCCCGAGCCGTGGGCGCAGGCCCTCGAATCTGTTTCCGGGACCCGTGAAGGCTCCAAGCCCGTTTTGATCGTCCCTTCGCCGGCGGGGGAGAGGTTCAACCAGGCCCTGGCCTACGAACTTGCCGAGGAAGAGCACCTTGTCTTTGCCTGCGGACGCTACGAGGGCATTGATGAGCGGGTCATCGACTGGGCGCAAGACCACTTCACGGTTCGTCCGGTCAGCCTTGGCGACTACGTCCTCAACGGCGGCGAAGTAGCCGTGCTGGCCATGGTGGAAGCCATTGGACGCCTCCTTCCCGGGGTCGTCGGCAATCCGGAGTCCTTGGTTGAGGAGTCCCACTCCGACGGTTTGCTGGAGTACCCGGTGTACACGAAGCCCTCCGCGTGGCGCGACCACGAAGTTCCCGCCATCCTGCTCAGCGGTAACCATGGCAAAATCGCCCAGTGGCGCCGCCACGAACAGTTCCGCCGGACGGCCGAGCGCCGGCCTGACCTTCTGGAAGGGTTCGACGCCGGTGGCTTGAGCCGCGCGGATCGCAACGCCCTGGCGGACCTCGGGTACGCGGTGGTTGACGGGCGCTTGCGTCCGCGGCCCGGTGGCGACGCCGCAAACTAAGGGCGCGCAGCCGCCGTCGGACTTTCACGGGTCCCGGCAGTTGGCCCCAGGCTCTGCCGTATGGCAGAATTAACCCTTGTGTCTGCTGGGCTGACACCTGCCACAGGGGGAGTTCAGCCAACAGTCGGACAACCCGGTGACGCCAATCAGTGGCGGAACCGGACACTAAGAAAACTTCGGCGGAAATTTCCGGCGGCCTGATGTGCCCCGGGCTTGTCCGCCGTAACCCAAAGTGAATGACCTGTGGCGTTCACCAGGAGTGGATTAATGCATATCCTCGATAGCGTAGATGCAGCCTCGCTGCGTAACGATGTTCCTGAGTTCCGCGCGGGCGACACCCTCAAGGTTCACGTCAACATCATCGAAGGCAAGAACTCCCGTGTCCAGGTATTCCAGGGCTTCGTCCTGGGCCGCCAGGGTGACGGCGTTCGCGAAACCTTCACCGTGCGCAAGGTTTCCTTCGGTGTCGGCGTAGAGCGTACCTTCCCGGTACACTCCCCGATCATCGACAAGATCGAGGTCGTCACCAAGGGTGACGTCCGCCGCGCCAAGCTTTACTACATGCGCGCACTGCGCGGTAAGGCTGCGAAGATCAAGGAAAAGCGCGACTTCGCCAAGTAAGTCCTCCGACTTACGTAACGGGTCCAGGATTCGTGCCCGGTAGTTCCGGAGCAATCCGCAACGCAACAGGGATACGAATCATGGAAACATCAGGACGCCAGCCCCGGAAACAGGGCTGGCGTTTTGTTTTGCTCGCACTGGTGCTTGCCGTGGCAATCAGTGGCCTGGTGCGCTCATTGTGGCTGGATGTCTACTACATTCCCTCCGAGTCCATGGAACCCCTCCTGGGCACCGGAGACCGCATCCTGGTCTCCCGAACGGCCTACGCAGCGGAACCAATCCGCCGCGGCGATGTGGTTGTCTTCGACGGACGCGGTTCTTTCGCCCCGCTCAGCAGCGGCAAGGGACCGCTGGTCGACGCAGTCTCCGCCGCAAGCCAGTGGTTCGGACTCACGGGAAGCGACACCACGTACGTCAAGCGGGTCATAGGGATCGCCGGCGACCACGTCCGGTGTTGCTCGGCCGATGGACGGCTCACAGTCAACGGTCAGCCTATTGATGAACCCTATGTGTACCCCGGGGATGAACCCAGCAAGCAGAAGTTCGACGTCGTGGTGCCTGAGGGTCGTTTGTGGTTGATGGGTGACCACCGTTCCCGTTCAGCGGACTCCCGCGGATTGCTGGGGGCACCGGGGGGCGGCATGGTGCCCGTGGACCGGGTTATCGGCCGACCGGTCCAGATCGTCTGGCCACTTGATAGATTTGCAGAGATGCCTCGCTCCACGCAGGCCGAAACACCCTTGAAGAACGGACAGTAGATGCCGGACAAAGCTCCTGAGAATCCCGAGCGGTACGACGACGACGCGCGGCTCTCGGACGGAACGGCAAGTACCGCCGGAGTGGCGCCATCGCGCCCGGACGACGCTGAAGCGTCCGACGAGCACAATGGTGCCCCTGACCAGACGTCCAATGACACGGATGGCCCCGCGCACTCGGCCGGGAAGACTCACCGGAATCCCGTCCTCGTTTGGGTGAAAGAGATCGCTACGGTTGTGGCGATCGCACTGGTGCTGTCCTTCCTGCTCAAGACTTTCCTGTTCAGGGCCTTCTATATCCCCTCGGAGTCCATGGAAAGCACCTTGGACGTCAACGACCGGATCTTTATTAATCTCCTGGTTCCGGGCCCCTTCGACCTGTCCCGTGGTGACGTGGTGGTGTTCAAGGACACCCAGGCCTGGCTCGAACCCGTGCCGCAAAAGGCCGCCGGGCCCATGGACTGGTTCAGTGACAGCCTCGAATTCGTGGGGCTGATGGCCGACAACACCGATCAGCACCTCGTCAAGCGTGTCATCGGTCTTCCGGGTGACCATGTCTCCTGTTGCGACGCCCAGGGACGCGTCAGCGTCAACGGGGTGCCGCTGAACGAGACGTACATCAATCCGGCAGAAATTCCCCAGCCGAGCGCATTCGACATCGTTGTTCCGGAAGGCAAAGTCTGGGTCATGGGCGACAACCGCAACCACTCGGCAGATTCCCGGGCCCACCAGGAAGTCAATGGCGGCTTCATCAATATCGACGATATCGAAGGCAAGGCGACCGTCATCGCGTGGCCTGTCAGCCGATGGACAATACTCGACAACCACTCAGACGTCTTCCGTGACGTCCCCAAGGCAACTGCGACCAAGTAATGACAACCACGGCAGCCGGCACCACGGGAAGGCCCCCAGCGAAGGCCAAGGGCAAGAAGCAAACCGCCCCCAAGGCAAAGAAAGCCGTGGGTTTCCCCACCCTTGACCATGAGCGCACGTTCCTTGCCCCTGGGGTGAGCTTACTGGCGGGCGTGGACGAGGTAGGCCGCGGGGCACTGGCTGGTCCCGTGAGCGTGGGAATCGCCGTGGTGAGCCTCGCTGACCACGGCTTGCTGGCCGACGTCCGCGACAGCAAACTACTCAAGCCCGAGGACCGCGAACGGCTTGAACCCCTGGTCCGGGAATGGGCCGTGGCAAGCGCCGTGGGCCACGCATCCTCGCAGGAAATCGATGAGATCGGCATTATCGCGGCCCTGCGCCTTGCAGGGACGCGGGCGTGGTTCGAGATCCTGGCCGGCGGGATCACCCCGGATGTGGTGCTCCTGGACGGCAGCCATAACTGGCTTTCCCCCGAGGTCCAGGCTTCCCTCTTTGACACCCCCGCGGGACCCGCCTGCGAAGCTCCCGTCCACACCAAGGTCAAAGCCGACATGAGTTGCCTCAGCGTCGCGGCAGCCAGCGTCCTGGCAAAAGTAGCCAGGGACCGCATCATGGTTGACCTGCACACCGAGCTGCCCGCCTACGGGTGGGACGTCAACAAAGGCTATGCCACCTCCGCCCACCGGGACGTGATCCGGCAGCAAGGTCCCAGCGCCTACCACCGGACAAGCTGGAACCTGACCAGTTCCGGAGCCGACTGACCTGCTCCACCGACGCTTCAAAGCTCCGGCTGTCCCCGGGTGGCGCGTCCCGTCCTGAAGATGGTGCAAGATGGAAGCATGAGCGCCGAGGACCTTGAGAACTATGAAACCGACATGGAGCTGCAGCTCTACCGCGAATACAGGGACGTAGTCGGTCTGTTCAGTTACGTTGTCGAGACCGAGCGGCGGTTCTACCTTGCCAACCATGTTGATCTCCAGGCCCGCAGTGCGGACGGGGAGGTCTACTTCGACCTGACCTTGCAGGATGCCTGGGTTTGGGACGTCTACCGTTCGGCCCGTTTTGTGAAGAACGTCAGGGTTATCACCTTCAAGGACGTCAACGTGGAAGAGCTTCCGCGGAGCGAAGACCTGGCGTTGCCCAAGGACGGCGGACTGGGCGACTTGGGAGACCTCGGCAACTAGTTCCGAGTGTTCCTCCACAAGCATGACTTCTGCGGAGTTACCCACATAGCGCAGTGATCGCCTGCCACCCGCCGCTGCCAGCCTGAAAGCTGGTAGCGGAGGTGATGGTCATGAGAGCAAAAGACCTGCTTGGCCAACATGGCGAAGCGCTGGCCGCTGAATTCCTGGAGAGCCAGGGAATGCGGATCATAGATCGCAACTGGCGCTGCACGGACGGCGAAATAGACATCGTGGCCCTCGAGGGCAACATTCTCGTAGTGGCTGAGGTCAAGACCCGTCGAAGCTTGGACTACGGACATCCATTCGAGGCTGTGGGCACAGCCAAACTGGCCCGCCTGCACCGGCTCGCGTCGTCATGGTGCCGTGCCCACGAGGTCAAGGCCATCCGTAGGCGCGTCGACGTCGTCGGCGTTATCGACGACGGCATCGGCCAACCGCAACTGGAACACCTGCGGGGTGTGGGCTAGATGGGGGTGGGACGCAGCTACTGCGTGGCACTTGTTGGCCTGAATGGCTACATCGTCGAGGTCGAAGCGGACATCGGACAAACGCTCCCGAGTTTCGTGATCCTGGGTCTGCCTGACGCGGCACTGAACGAGGCCAAGGAACGCATTCGTTCGGCCGCCCAGAACTCCGGCATTCCACTGAGCCGGCGAAAGATCACAGCCAACCTGATTCCGGCCTCACTTCCCAAGCGGGGATCCGGCTTCGACCTCGCCATCACAATGGCTGTCCTTTGTGCAGCGAACGATGTCCGCTCCATTGGGGGGACGGTGTTCATAGCCGAGCTTGGCCTGGACGGTCGGTTGCGTCCTGTTCGTGGAATCCTCCCGGCGGTTATGGCCGCCGTGCATGCGGGCTACCCGGACATCGTCGTGGCGGACGCAAATGCCGCCGAGGCATCGTTGGTGCCGGGGGCAAAGGTCCGCGGCTACAAAACCCTCGCGCGGCTCGCCTTCGACTTCGGGGCAGACCCCAAGGACCTCGTACTGGACTACGAGCCATCGGATGAGGGCACGGCAGATGACGAGGACAGCATCGGTTTTCCGGAGCCGGACCTCTGCGACGTTTCCGGTCAGGGGGAGGCCCGCAGGGCCTTGGAAGTCGCTGCTGCAGGCGGCCACCATATGCTGCTGACCGGACCGCCCGGGGCCGGCAAGACCATGCTGGCGGAACGGTTGCCCGGGTTGTTGCCCGATTTGGCGGATACGGCGGCCATGGAAGTCACTGCCATCCACTCCTTGGCTGCGATCCAGTCGTCAGCGGTGCGCTTGATCCGCAGGCCTCCATTTGAAAACCCCCACCACAGTGCCACTGCGGCGGCCATCATTGGTGGCGGTTCGGGACTTCCCCGTCCCGGTGCGGCGTCGCGGGCGCACCGGGGCGTCCTGTTTCTTGACGAGGCGCCGGAATATGAGCGCCGGGTGCTTGATGCCCTCCGCCAGCCGCTGGAAAGCGGGGAACTGGTCATCCACAGGTCAGCGGGCACAGCGGCCTATCCGGCCCGTTTCCAGTTGGTCCTGGCCGCGAATCCGTGCCCTTGCGGCAAGGCAACGGGCAAGGGGACGGAATGCACTTGTACGGCGATGATGCGGCGCCGGTACTTCGGGCGCATATCGGGTCCGTTGCTGGACCGGGTGGACATCCAACTTCAAGTGGAGCGGGTGTCCCTGGCGGACTTTGGCAGCGCAGCAAAGGAAGAAGACACTGCCACGGTCGCGGCCCGGGTAATGGCGGCGCGGTCCCGGCAGCTGGAGCGCCTTGGACCTTTCGGGCTCGAAGCCAACTCCCAAGTGCCAGGGCGCGTACTGCGCGGAGAGCTGAGGCTGCCTCCCGGAGCCACTCGGGTGCTGGACATCGCCCTGGAACGAGGCACCCTGACCGCGCGCGGTTACGATCGCGTCCTCCGGCTGGCCTGGACCCTGGCAGACCTGGACCAAACCGACAAGCCGGATATCAACCACATCGGGCAGGGTCTCGGGCTCCGCCAGGCTGCATCCGCGGCATGAGACACACCCTCACGAAAGGACTAACCCACGTGGCAACAACCAGTCAGGAAAAGGAACGCATTGCGCGGGCGGCGCTGGCACGGCTCATGGAGCCGCAGGACTCAGTGGGTCTTGCCCTGGTGCGGGCTGTCGGAGCTGTCGATGCCCTGGGCGTCGCAACAGGGGAACTGGCGACCGGACCCAAGCTGGAACAGGAAATCTCCGCCCTCCTCATGGACGAGGGCGGACCAGCCGCGTGGCCCGGCCTGCCGGCCAGTCTCCGGCGTTGGGCGCCGCGCATCGCCGACCTCGCCCCTGAGCGCGACATGGCGACGATGCGCCGGTTGGGTGGGAGAGTGATTGTTCCGGGGGACGAGCTATGGCCGGCCCAGTTGGCCGACCTCGGCCTGCAGGAGCCACTTTGCCTGTGGTGGAGGGGCACTGAGCAACCGCTCCCCACTGCACGGCAGGCAGTGGCACTCGTGGGTTCGAGGGACAGCACCAGCTATGGGGCATCAGTGACCGGAGACCTTGCCTACAGCCTGGCGCAACGCGGATTCACGGTGGTCTCCGGCGGCGCCTACGGGATCGATGCCCATGCCCACCGTGGAGCCCTCAGCGGCGGGACCGCCAACGTACCCACCATTGCGGTCATGGCGGGCGGGGTGGACCGTTTCTACCCGTCCGGCAATGAAGAGCTCCTCAGAGCGGTGTCCAACCAGGGAGCTGTGATCGCGGAAGTGCCGCCCGGATCGGCTCCCACGCGGTACAGGTTCCTCCAACGAAACCGGCTCATTGCGGCCATCGCTTCGGTGACAGTGGTGGTTGAGGCTCGCTGGCGTTCAGGAGCCCTCAATACAGCCCACCATGCCGAGACCCTGGGGAGGGCAGTGGCTGCTGTCCCCGGGTCCATACACAGTGCCAATTCCGCAGGCTGCCACCGCCTCCTCCGGGACGGCGGAGCAATATGCGTCACCGATGCCGGCGAGGTCGCCGAGCTGGCAGGCGCAATGGGGGAAACCACCAGTGACGGGAAGGAGTCGCCCGCCGCAGCGCATGACGGTTTGTGCCTGGAGGACCTCATTCTGTTGGACGCCTTGCCATTAAGATCCGCCAGTTCGATAGAGAAATTGACGGTTGTGGCCGGACTCAGCCCCGAAGCAGTCCGGGCAGGGCTGGCGCGGTTGGATGTGCTGGGGCTCGCCGTTTCGTCAGGCGGAACGTGGAAAAGAGCCAATAAGGCCTAGCCAGGCCGGGCATGGGCATGTTGATGCCCGGTGTTAATGCCGGCGGCTGGCACAGTGGGAAGGGTGGACGGGCAATCATTACCAGAATCGCTGCAAAGCGCAGTTGAGGGATTTCGACGCTACCTGGCAGGGGAACGCGCCAGGTCTGAGCACACCGTCCGCGCCTACATTGCCGACGTGGAGAGCCTCCTCGGTTTCGCCGTCCAGGAAGGTGTCGGGGAACTCGGTCAATTGGAGCTCGGCTCACTTCGGCGCTGGCTCGGTGCGCAAAGCGAAGCAGGTATGGCCCGGGCCACGCTGGCCCGGCGAGCAGCCACCGCACGCTCGTTCACCTCCTGGGCGTTGCGGGAAGAACTCATCGCCGTCGATCCTGCCGTCAGGCTGCAGGCGCCAAAGCGTGACAAGTCCCTGCCGGGTGTCCTGCAGCAACAACAGGTGACCAGGATGGTGGATGACCTGACCACGGCAGCCGAGGACGGTGGTCCCATGGCCGTGCGGAACCGGGCCATGGTGGAACTGCTGTACGCCACGGGAGTCCGCGTAGGTGAACTTGCCGGCCTGGATATTGACGACCTCGATCCCGACCGCCGGACACTCCGGGTGCTGGGCAAAGGTAACAAGGAACGCACGGTCCCGTTCGGTGTCCCGGCGGCCATTGCCGTCGACGACTGGTTGAGGCGGGGCCGGCCTGCTGTCGTGACCGCCTCCAGCGGCCCAGCCCTTTTCCTTGGGGCGCGGGGGAGCAGGGTGGATCAACGGCAAATCCGGGCGGTAGTGAACAAAGTGCTGCAAGCGCTGGGTGATACCTCGGCCAAGGGCCCGCACGCACTCAGGCACAGTGCTGCCACCCATCTGCTCGATGGTGGTGCGGACCTGAGGGCCGTCCAGGAGATCCTGGGCCACAGCAGCCTGGCGACGACGCAGATCTACACGCACGTTTCCGTGGATCGGCTGCGTAAGAGCTATCAGCAGGCTCACCCGCGGGCGTGACACCGCGCACGGTCGCGCTGCACTGGCGGAAACGGGCAGCGTACGGCAAAATGAAAGCACCACGGGGAAACCTTCAATGCACGGTTGAGGGTTATATCTGTGCCAGTATCGTCAGTAGTAGTTCGCACAAGTAAATAGCCTGTCAGGGCGTGCATGATTTTCATGGCACCGGCAGCAACAGCAAACATCAAGGCAGAGGTCGTTGGGGAAGACGTACCTACAGCTATGGAGGATGGAATGTCTGTTGCAACAACCCGCGGTGTCCTGTTCGTGCACTCAGCCCCGACGGCACTTTGCCCGCACGTTGAGTGGGCCATTGGATCGGTCGTAGATAAGCGGACCGATCTTGAGTGGACCCCGCAGCCTGCTGCGCCCGGGATGTTCCGGGCTGAGCTGTCGTGGACCGGTGCGCCGGGCACGGGGGCCCAGTTGGCGTCTGCCCTGCGCGGTTGGGCCCACCTGCGCTATGAGGTTACCGAGGAGCCGAGCCAAGGCGTGGACGGGGCCCGCTGGTCCCACACCCCCGAGCTCGGAATTTTCCATGCCGTCACGGACGTGCACGGCAACATCATGGTGACCGAAGACCGCATTCGCTACGCCTACGAGTCCGGTGCCGGGGATCCCTCGGCCGTCTACCATGAATTGTCCCTGGCGCTCGGCGAAGCGTGGGACGAGGAGCTTGAGCCGTTCCGGCACGCCGCCGAAGGCGCTCCCGTGCGCTGGTTGCACCAGGTCGGCTGACCCGGGATAAGAACACCCCATAGCAATGAGGAGGGCCCCACCGGATGGTGGGGCCCTCCTCATGTCATCGGGCCGGAGGCGGGACGGTGCTGCTAGACATTTCGGACGGCGATGACGGCGTTGTGTCCGCCGAAGCCGAAGGAATTGCTCAGGGCGACGATATCGCCAGCGGGCAGATCACGTACCGACGTCACGACGTCGAGGGGGATCTCCGGGTCCTGGTTCTCGAGGTTGATGGTCACCGGTGTCTTGCGCTCGTATACAGCCAGCACCGTCAGGACGGCCTCAACTGCTCCGGAAGCTCCCAGGAGGTGGCCCATCTGGGACTTGGTGGCAGAGACCGCCACGTTGTCCACGTGGGCGCCAAGGGCGGCCCGGAGAGCTGTGTATTCGGGCTTGTCACCCACAGGTGTCGACGTGGCATGGGCGTTGACGTGGACAACGTCCTCAGCCTGGATACGGCCATCGAACATTGCGGCCTTGAGGGCCCGTGTGGCGCCGAGGCCTTCGGGGTCCGGTGCCGTGATGTGGTAGGCATCCGCGGTCACCGACGTTCCGGCAAGCTCAGCGTATATGCGTGCTCCGCGGGCGATGGCGTGTTCCTCGGCTTCGAGGACCAAAGCGCCGGCACCTTCACCCATGACAAAGCCGTCACGGTCGATGTCGTAGGGTCGTGAAGCGCGTTCCGGCTCGTCGTTCCTACGGGAGAGCGCCTGCATGGAGGAGAACGCTGCCAGGGGCATCGGGTGGATGGCCGCTTCCGCGCCACCGCAGACCACCACGTCAGCCTTACCGGACCGGATCAGGTCAAGGCCAAGGTGGAGGGCTTCCGTGCCGGACGCGCAGGCTGAAACGGGGGTGTGTGCTCCGGCGCGTGCGCCAAGGTCCAGGCTGACGGCAGCGGCTACACCGTTGGGCATCAGCATGGGGACGGTCATGGGCAATACCCGGCGGGGACCCCGGTCACGGAGGGTATCCCAGGCATCCAGGAGCGTCCAGACGCCGCCAATACCAGTAGCGAAGGCCACCGCCAGACGGTCGTGGTCGATCTCGCTAATTCCGGAATCGGCCCAAGCCTCACGGGCGGCAATGACGCCAAACTGCGTGGAAGGGTCCATGCGCTTGGCTTCGACCCGGCTCAGGACGTCCAGGGCCGGCGTCGAGCACCGGGCAGCAAAGTGGACGGGGAGGTCGTACTTGGCCACCCACTCATCTTCGAGCGTACGGGCGCCGGAGACCCCTTTCAGCGCGTTCTGCCACATTGTGGGTACGTCGCCGCCGATGGGAGTGGTGGCCCCCAGACCGGTTATGACTACTTTGCGTGCCATGCGATCACTCTCTGTCGGATCAGCCAGCCCTCCCGATGGATGCACGGGGGGAGGCAAGAAAAACTCTGGGCGTTATTGCGGCTGTGCCGGGCGCAAGGATCCAATCCCGGCCCGGCACAGCTGTGTCAGGACTAAGCCTGTGCGTTTGCGATGAAGCTGACGGCGTCGCCGACGGTCTTAAGGTTCTTGACCTCTTCGTCCGGAATGCGAACGCCGAACTTCTCTTCAGCGTTGACAACGATGGTCATCATGGAGATGGAGTCGATGTCGAGGTCCTCGGTGAAGGACTTGTCCAGCTCTACGGCTTCGGGGGCAAGGCCGGTTTCTTCGTTGACGATTTCAGCCAGGCCGGCCAGGATCTCTTCGTTGCTAGCCATTGTTGGCTCCTTTTCTTGTTTGTACCGGCTACTGCCGGAAAGGGGGGCAAACCGCGGTTACGGTTTGGGTTTGTAAGTCGTATTCAGTTGGCTGGAGGCCACTGGGACTCCAGGTTCTACGGCAGGACTACTACCTGAGCCCCGAAGACCAGGCCCGCGCCGAAGCCGATCTGCAGGGCAAGGCCGCCGCTCAACCCGGGGTTTTCCTGGAGCAAACGGTGTGTGGCCAGCGGGATGGAAGCGGCTGATGTATTGCCGGCTTGGGCAATGTCGCGGCCGATTACGACGGACTCAGGGAGCTTGAGCTTCTTGACCATCTCATCAATGATGCGCATGTTCGCCTGGTGGGGAACAAATGCAGCGAGGTCGGTGGCTTCGATGCCGGCTGCGTCCAGTGCTTGCTGGGCCACCTTCGCCATCTCCCACACGGCCCAGCGGAATACTGTCTGGCCGTCCTGGCGCAGTGTGGGCCAGACATCCTGGGTGGCTGACAGGATGGCCGGGTCATCGATTTCGTCAGAGTGCCGGGCGGATTCGCCCAGTTTCCTGACGTCCTCCAGCGAGTGGGTCATGCCAATGGCGTCCCATTTGCTTCCATCGGAACCCCAGACCGACGGGCCGATGCCGGGGGTGTCGGAGGGGCCCACGACTACCGCTCCGGCGCCGTCGCCGAGCAGGAACGAGATAGTGCGTTCGTGGTTGTCGATGACATCCGAGAGTTTCTCGGCACCGACCACCAGGACGTACTGTGCCGCGCCTGAGCGCACCAAGGCATCTGCCTGAGCCACGCCGTAGCAGTACCCGGCACAGGCGGCGGAGATGTCGAAGGCGGGTGCCGGCGTCGCGCCCAAACGCTCGGTGAGTGCGGCGGCAGCGGACGGTGTGGCGTAAGGGTGCGTCACGGTCGAGACAATGACGGCGCCCAACTGGGACGGTTCGATTCCGGCCTGCTGGATTGCTTCGCGCGCAGCTCCTTCGGCCATGTCGATCACGCTGACATCTGCGGCGGCGCGGTGGCGGGTGATGATGCCGGTGCGCTGGCGGATCCACTCGTCGGAGGAGTCGATCCACTGGCAAACGTCCTCGTTGGTGACAATGACGTCGGGGCGGTAGGCGCCGATGCCCAGGATTCGGGCGTTTTCGTTAACCGCAGTCTTGTTCAGTACCGGGGTGCTCATGCCTGTCCTTCCAATTCAGCGAAAAGTGCAAGCGCCGCGGACAGGTCATCCGGGGTCTTGACTGCAACGGTCGTCACGCCGGGCATGCCGCGCTTGGCCAGGCCGGCAAGGGTTCCTGCCGGTGCAAGTTCGATCACGCCCGTGACTCCGCGCTGAACCATGGTTTCCATGCACTTGTCCCAGCGAACAGGCCGTGAGACCTGCGCAATGAGGCTCTCGATGGCAGCCGTGCCGTCCGTTACTTCCTGGCCATCGTAGTTCGACAGCAGCGGAACCGAGGGGTTCTGCGGTGACAATGACGGTTTGAGGGCTTCCAAGGCGCTGACTGCAGGCGCCATGTGCGAGGTGTGGAAAGCGCCTGCGACCTTCAGGGGGATGACCCGAGCCTTGGCAGGCGGGTTGTCCGCAAGGGCCTTCAGCTGATCAAAGGTGCCTGCCGCGACCGTCTGGCCCGCACCGTTGACGTTGGCTGGAGTGGCGCCGGAAGCTTCAATGGCTGCCAGGACCTCGGCAGGATCGCCACCCACCACGGCGCTCATGCCTGTAGGAGTTACGGCTGCTGCCGCGGCCATGCTGTTGGCGCGTTCGCGGACGAAAGCCATGGCTTCGGCGTCGGTCAGGACGCCGGCGAGGGCGGACGCCGTGATTTCGCCGACGGAGTGGCCGGCCAGGATGACGGGAAGGCTGCTGAGCTCGACATCGAAGAGCGAAGTGGCGGCCACCAGGCCGGCCGCGACAATCAGCGGCTGGGCTACGGCGGTGTCCTTGATGGTTTCTTCGTCAGAAGTGGTGCCGTGGGCCTTGAGGTCAATGCCTGCGATCTCGCTCAGGGAGGCCAACTGGCCTTCGACGGAGGGGAGTTCCAGCCAAGGGGCCAAAAATCCGGGGGTCTGGGAGCCCTGTCCAGGGCAGACGATTGCAAGCACGTATCCAGCTTTCCAAATTGCCACGTGATCCACTGGTGTTTTGGTACACCAAGCTCACTGGGTCAGTTTGTAGGAAGTCTACAACGGTTCAGTTCTGTGAACGCGACGCGTGACGTTCGGGGGCGGCTTTGGGTTGGGCTGAAAGCCGGCCTACTACCAAGGCTGTTTGCAGCACAAACGCTTCCCTCGGCAGGAGCGGATCCCAACCTGTGACGTCGCAGACACGCTTCAAACGGTAGCGCACCGTGTTGGCATGCACGAACAGTTCCCGGGCAGTCGCTTCAAGCGAATGCCCCAGCTCAAGGTAGGTTCCCAGGGTCTCCACCAAGCCATTGGAGGCCGCCAGCAGGGGCCGGTAGATGTTCTTGATGAGCGACCTGCGGGCCGCGTCGTCGCCGGAGACCACGCGTTCGGGGAGCAGGTCGTCGGCCGCCACCGGGCGTGGAGCCGAGGGCCAGGCTCGGGCGGCGGTGAGCCCCGCAAAGGCCGCTTGCGCGGAACTGCTCGCTTCCACCAGCGAACCGGCCTCCGGGCCGTAGACGACGGCGCCAGGGGCGAACAGTTCGCTGAGTTTGACGTAGGCCGTATCCCTGTCCTGGACTCCACCGAGAATGAGGATCAACCGGTCGCCCTGGATTCCCACAAGGGCATCCTCGGCGAAACGCCCGGCGGTCCGGCGCAGCTCACTGACATAGCTTGCGCTGGGTTCCGACGGCGAATTGCCCACCATGACGGTGAACCTCTCCTGGGCTTTCCAGCCGAGGGCGGCGATCCGGGACCGCAAGGCGTCAGTGTTTTCGCCTCGAAGGATGGCATCCACGATCAGTGCCTCAAGCCGGGTGTCCCAGGAACCACGCGATTCTGCTGCCCGTGCGTAGACGTCGGCGGCGGCAAACGCAACCTCCCGCGAGTATCGGAGGACCGCTTCCCGCAGCGATGGCTGGTCCGACTCCGGCGCGATGACGGGCACTTGGTCTTCGACAACTTCCACAACGATGCGGATCAGTTGCAGCGCCTTTTGCAGGCTGATGGAGCGAGTCAGTTCCGTGGGCGCGTTACCAAAGACGTCGGTGAGGATCCACGACGGTGAGCTGGGACGCTCGTACCACGTCACGAATGCGGCGATGCCGTTCTGGGCCACCAATCCAAGCGCCGAACGCTCGTCTGAGCTGAGGCGGCTGTACCACGGCAGTGACTTCTCAAGCTTTCGCATTGTGCTGGTGGACAGTTGCCCAACGTTGGCGCGGAGCTGCCGCAGGGTTTCGGCCTTTTCCGGCGACAATGCCGGGGTTGCTGCCTTGCGCTTGGAAGTTGTTTTGACGGGCTCTGCCATGGAATGAGCATACGGCCCATCCCGGGCAAGCTCCATTTGTGAGAAGGCTACAACTGACGTTGCTGCCCGTCACGTCCTGCCGAACACCGTGGGAGGCCGGTTAAAGCCCGACGGCGGCCCCAACCTTTTCGGTTGAAGCCGCCGTCGCGGTACTGCTTTTGTTGTGGGACGTGCCCAGCAATTGTTTAGGCGTCGCCGCCTGCTCCGCCGGTGGTGCCGGCGTTGACATCCAGGAGCCGGTACTTCTCGATTGCCTTCTCCAGTGCGCCTTCCTCCACTTCGCCCTTGGCGGCGAGGAGTTGGAGGGTTTTGGCGACGATGGAGTGGGTGTCGTTTTTGAAGTAGCGGCGTGCGGCTTGGCGGGTGTCGGAGAAGCCGAAGCCGTCTGCTCCGAGGGAGGCGAAGTCGTTGGGGATGTATTGGCGGATTTGGTCGGGGACGGCTTTCATGTAGTCGGTGACGGCGATGACGGGCCCGGTTTTGCCTGCGAGTTGTTCGGTGATGAAGGGGGTGGGTGCGGGTTGGCCGGGGTTCAGGAAGGCGTGGTCTTCGGCGGCGAGTCCGTCGCGTCGGAGTTCGTTCCAGGACGTCACGGACCAGACGTCGGCGGCGACGTTCCAGTCTTCGGCGAGGATCCGTTGGGCTTCGAGGGCCCAGGGCACGGACACGCCGGAGGCGAGGATCTGCGCGGTGGGCCGGTCCTGGTTTCCGTTGACCGGTGCGGGGGCGTCGGCGAGGTGGTAGATGCCTTTGAGGAGCCCGTTGACGTCGAGGTTTTCCGGTTCCGCGGGTTGGGTGATGGGCTCGTTGTAGACGGTGAGGTAGTACATCACGTTTTTATCTGACGCAGTTCTGGTTCCTTGCGCGTCAGCGTCGGGTCCGTACATTTGTTCGAGTCCGTGGCGGATGATGTGGCCGATTTCGTAGCCGTAGGCGGGGTCGTAGGTGCGTACGGCGGGGTTGGTGGAGGCCAGGATGGGGGAGTGCCCGTCGG